>NZ_LXTT01000170.1 GCF_001683915.1 Allomuricauda sp. CP2A
TTCTTATTCAATAATTTCAAACTTCCATTGTTCCGTGTTGAAATTATTGGAATTATCTGGAATCACCGTCATGATTAATTCAATCAAGTCTTTTTTGTCTTTTTTGGAGGTATAAAGCTCCATTTTTATTGCTCTGGTATTTTGATAATGGAAAGAATCAGGTTTCGGTAAAAATATTTTTGGCTTATAATATTCAGCTTTGTGATATGCTTTTGCCAGAGTACGAAGAGGTATTTTATGACCTGATTTGTTTATTACAAAATGATTTAATAGTTCATCCAAAGACTTTAACTCATTACCCACTATATCTTCAATATGCTTATTTAATGTGTCAAGGGATATTTTATTTCTGCGAACAGCCTCAGTGTCTATCTGAATATTCAATGAAGGCTCCGTAATTGGCATACCAATAATTTTAACGCTATCCACAAATTTTGATTGCATAAAGTCATTGATGATTGAATCATATCTCTGCTTTGGGTTTAAAAAATCAGTATAAATGATTAAATCCATTTTAATTGATTTATTGCTCCCAGTACAAGAACCGATTAATAGTATAAAGAAGGCATAGTAGATATATTTAGTTAGAATTTCGAAAGATTTTGAACAACACATAATACCATAATTAGACTAATAAGTGAAGCTATCGGAAATTTTCTTGATATTCACCTGCTAATTGATGTATGCACTATTTGGGTTTACATAAAAGATTACCCCGCGGCCAATGGTGCCACTTGCTCCAGCGAGAGTATAACCATTAAAAGTGCCGCTATCCCATATTGGACATCACTTCGGCCACATGTGACAGCACCTCTGTATGTTCTTTGGTTGGACTAAAATCTATGTATTTTGCGCTCTCTTCAACTATGGCCGTGTGCCCCGGCGGTAAATAAAAAATATCCCCAGGTTCCAACAACTCTTCCGTGCCATCATCATAAATAGCCTTTATTTTTCCTTCAATAATATAGCCGTAATGGGGACAATGGCAGCTATCATTGGTTAGACCTTTGAGTAATGGGGTAAAATCGGTGCCCTGAGGCAGTTCATGGTAGTTTGCATCCATGTTGCCAAAGCCAGAAAGGGTACGCATTTTAGTTTCTGGGGCTTCCATGGTGACAGGGATGTCTTCTTTGTTGATTTTCATTTGGTTTGGTGTTAAAGGTTTTTAAATACTTGTTTGTCTGTAAGTTACAAAAAGTTGATGAATTTCAATCTTTGAATGGCATCCAAAAATCCACAAAGAAATTGGAAATTAAGTTGGGCAAAAAATCATCGATTTGAAGATGATTTTTTAATAAGCCTACGGTTGACCTATTTCTTCAAACAAAGTCCATTGGTTAGGATCCAAGACCACACTATCTGGGCTAACTTTAGATGGAAGCTCAAAACTTTCAATTTGCTCATTCACTTGGATGGTTTCAATGATGATCTTTCCATCCTTGACCAAACCAATTTCCAACGGAAATTTGAACACGTGATGGGTTTGTACTTGTTCCAAATGGAGCATGACCTTCCCTTTTTTGTATTCCCAATCCCATTTTAGCTGTGGATGTCCCTTCGTAAACAGCCATTGCTGAAAAAAGGCATCCAACTTTTCACCGGAGACCTCTTCCATTACATTTTTAAAATCTTCTGAAAGCACATTGCTGTTGCGATAAGTGGCGTAGTATTTTCGAATTCCATTCCAGAAGTCGTCGTCGCCTAACTTATGCCGGAGCATGTTCAGTACCCAGCCCCCTTTTTGGTAGGTATTGGTGCTCAATACCCGCATGGGGTCGGATATGGTCAGATCCACAATGGGCGAAGGGTTGGTTTTGTAATAGGCGATAATCTCTCTTCGGTCAATGGCCAATTCCTCTTTTCTACGGTCATCACCATACACATTTTCCAAATAAAGGATGCAAAAATAGGTGGCAAACCCCTCGCTGAGCCAAACGTGGTTCCAACTTTTCTCGGTGGCCGAATTGCCAAACCATTGGTGGGCAATTTCATGGGCAATCAGGGGTTCAACGGTGTTGTTTCCTGTCACGGAATTTTCAAAATAGGCGATAGTTCCGGCATTTTCCAGTCCACCCCATTGGGTTTTGGCCTGCATATTGGCCAGTTTGGCATAGGAGTAGGGACCAATGGATTCGATGAAGTATTCGAGTACTTTTCCCGCTACGGTATAATCGTGAAAGCCCTCCAATCGATTTTGCGGGTATACCCAGGCGGTAACGGGAATGCCCTGCACTTCATCCACAAGCCGACTGGCAAATTCGGTCACCCCGATGGTCATCACTTTGGTGGCCACAGGGGCCGGTTCTTCATAAATGGTAAGTTTGTAGCCGTTCTCTAGATTGCTTTCTTCAATTTTTTCACCGGTGGCCACTACATCGTAATGGTCTGGCGCGGTGATTTGGAATTCAATACTGGCTTTGTCATACGGATGGTCCACCGAAGGCAGCCAATGCCTTGCCAAATTGGGCCAGTTGTCCCCAAAAAAGGAGCGATTGCCAAACTTGGTGGTGTCTATGACCAAGCCTCTTTCGGGAATACCGTGATATTTTACCGTAAACGTTTGGGTTTTTGCCTCGGTTTTTGGAACAATATTGATTTTGTCCTGGGCATACGAATAATCAGCTTGGATGGTATCCTCCAGTACTTGAGTCACTTCCATTCCAAAAGTGCCTGATTTTGCAACCAAATCCAAGGCAAAGGGAACGGCTTTTTCTGCGAAGGAAACGGTGACCTGGGTATCGCCCTGAATTTCGTTGGAGGCATCGTTCAGGGAAAGGCCAAACACGTAGTGTTGCACATCTACGTTTTCGTTTTTGGGATATTGATCTTGGGCATTTGCAGCGAGCAAAATAAAGGCAAAAGCCAGAATGGAGGTTAAAAATCTTTTTTGCATAAAAGGATATTATGACAATTAGGATAAACTCAAAGGTCAAGATACCCAATTTAGCAATGAATTTTGTGTTTTTATGAAGCGCTTGTTTTTCTTAATAATCCATGTACGATTCAAATCCTAAAGAAACACTACAAATTTCATGCATCGATTCTAAAATCAATTTTAAACCAAAAACGCAACATTTAGTTTAATTAGCTTCTTCTAAACGAAGAAAACGGGCAGCATTATTATACAGTATATCGCGTTTTTGCTCATAGGTTAAAAAAGGGGCTTCTTCAATTGCTTCCACAGCTTCTCCGATTTTTTGTGGCCATACCATTTGGTCAGAACCGAACATTAACCGCTTTCCCAGGCCGGCATCAATAAGTGCCTTTAGGTAGTCATAAAAAGTGGCCCTGGGGATTACCCAGGTTATTGTAGATACGTCCGCATAAAGTCGGGGATATTGATACATCATCGCAATCATTTCATCTCGATAGGGAAAACCGGCATTTTCTAAAAAAAGGCGGAGTTTAGGATGATTTACAAGGACTTCCTCCAACAGTAAAGGACTACCGGCCGCTGACCTAAAATTTGGCATATAGGGGCCGATTCCCAAGGTATGGATGAGTACTGGAAGGTCTAGTTCTTCTGCCAACTTGAAATATGGTTCCATTTGTGGGTCATTTGGAGGTATTCCATTTAACTGGGTTCCTATTTCACCCATTCCATTAAAACGTCCCTCCGCATAATCTCGTTTAAGCTTTTCTAAGGCAGAACTTTTGGGTTGTAAAATAAAAGGAGATGCAATAAAACGTTCAGGATTGGTATTTGCCCACTCTTGGACTGCCGATAAATCAACTCCGCTAAGAAAACCTTTGACAATGTTATAACGATCCATAGCCTCCAAAGTTTTCTTCTTCAAATCAGGAATGCTGACCGATTTAACATCACCTTTACAGGGCTCAGGGCGACAAAGGGATGGGGTTCCAACAGGCACTTCATGAGGAAGCCCAGTATGCATGTGCATGTCAATAATTGGCAGCTTTTCCTGTGTTTGTTGGTCATTTTGTGAGTAGGCATAAATAGCCATGAAAAAGACCAAGAAAAAAGGTATTAACTTTTTCATAATGTAGAATTTTTACCCTCCTTACCAGTAATCTGCTCTTCTTCTTTAAGCAGAAAAGCATTAAGAGAATATTTGGGTTCATTTTCCATAAAATACAATATAGAGCTCAGATTATCAAGATTTTATGGTTTTTGTTCGGCTTATTGCCATTGTTTAAGGTGGGAATCCAGTGTAATGAACTATTTCAACATATACTAAAAACAGGTCAATACTTGAGAGTAAGGCTAGTATTTTTTCAAATTTAGAGCCCAACACAAATGAACAGATGTATCCTATGAATTGATAACTATCCCAAAAAAACGAGTTTTTAAGGATTCAGTGCCTTTTCCATTTTCTCACGAATCTCTTCCAAGCATAAATTGCCCAAACTGCCTTCATGGGTGTGTTCAATGTCCCGTTTGGGCTTAAAATTGCCATTTTCTATGGCCTTGCCCATGGTTTTGTAGGCATCCCGAAACGGCATTCCACTCTTTACCAATTCGTTCAGGGTGTCCACACTAAAGAGGTAATCGTACTTGGGGTCTTCCAGAATGTTTGGGTTCACCTTGATTTCCTTTAAACTGAAGGTCATCAACTCCAAACAGGCCTGCATGTCCTGAAGGGCGGGAACGATGACTTCCTTCACCAACTGCAAATCCCTGTGATACCCACTGGGCAGATTGTTCATGATCATGGTGAGTTGGTTGGGCACGGACTGGATCTTGTTGCATTTGGCCCGAATCAGTTCAAAAACATCCGGGTTCTTTTTGTGCGGCATGATGCTGCTTCCCGTGGTGAGCTCATTGGGGAAGGAAATAAAATCAAAATTCTGACTCATGTACAAGCAAATGTCCATCGCCATTTTGGATAGCGTAGCCGCAACACTGGATATCCCGAAGGCAGCGGCTTTTTCTACTTTTCCACGACCCATTTGAGCGGCAACCACATTATATTTTAGGGTGTCAAAGCCCATTTCTGATGTGGTAAAGCTTCGGTCGATGGGGAAGGAGCTGCCATACCCGGCCGCACTTCCCAACGGATTTTGGTCCGTCACTTTGTGGGCCGCCTGTACAAAGTACAGATCGTCCACCAAACTTTCGGCATAAGCGGAAAACCAAAGTCCAAACGAGGAGGGCATGGCAATCTGCAAATGGGTGTAGCCGGGCAAGAGTACATTTTTGTGTTTTTCGGCCAACTCCAACAACAGATCAAAAAGGGTCTTGACCTGCGTTTTGATTTCGGTCAGCTCATCCTTTAGATAAAGCTGCATGGCCACCAAAACCTGGTCGTTTCTGGAACGTGCGGAATGGATTTTTTTACCGGTGTCCCCCAATTTTTCAGTGAGGAGAAATTCGATTTTGGAATGCATGTCCTCAAAATCGTCCTCAATGGTGAATTTTTCGTTTTCGATGTCCTTGACGATGTCGCTCAAAGCATTCACTAAATCATTGGATTCTTCTTGGGAGATCAATCCAACCTTTCCCAACATTTTGGCATGTGCGGTAGAGGCGATGACATCGTATTTTGCCAAGACCAAATCCAATTCCCGGTCATTTCCAACAGTAAAATGGTCTATTTTTTTATCGGTACTAAAACCTTTGTCCCAGAGTTTCATAGTTTGTAGTTGTCATTCCCGCACTTCGCTTTGCTCAGCATTAACTCCTGCGGGAATCTGTTTATCGGGTTCTCGACTCCGCTCGAACTCCTTATCAATTCTTTTTTAAAAATCCCTCTAATATTTTAATATATAAATCGATTCCCTCCTCGATTTCCCGTACATAAATAAATTCATTGGCCGAATGGGAACGCGTGCTGTCCCCAGGGCCCAACTTCACCGATTGGCATGTTAGTGCCGCTTGGTCGGACAAAGTGGGGGAGCCATAGGTTTTTCTGCCCAAGGCCAATCCACTTTTCACCAAATCATGGCCGGGGTCAATGCAGGATGAATTGAGTCGCAAGGAACGCGGCGTCATTTTACACGGAGCTTCCTTTTGTAACAAATCAGCTATCTCCTGATTGGAATAACAGTCGTTTACCCGAACATCCACCACCAAATCCACTTGTGCGGGCACAACATTGTGCTGTTTTCCGGCATTGATTTGTGTTACGGTGAGTTTCACTTCTCCCAAAGCATCCGAAACCTTATCAAACGAATAGTCCTTGAACCACTGTAAAACATCAATAGTGTTATAAATGGCATTGTTGTCATTAGGGTGGGCTGCGTGGGATGGAGTACCTTCCACCAAGGCATCAAAGACTACCAGACCTTTTTCGGCAATGGCTAAATCCATTAAAGTGGGTTCGCCCACAACGGCAAGATCAATTTTAGGGAGAATGGGAAGCAAGGCCCGAATGCTTTTTTCGCCAGCATCCTCTTCTTCGCCAGTGGCGGCCATGATGATGTTATGACTTAATCCTTCCATTTCATAAAAATGGACAAAGGTGGCCAAGAGCGACACCAAACATCCTCCAGCATCATTACTGCCCAGTCCGTAGAGTTTACCATCCTCAATATGGGGATGAAAAGGGTCTTTGGTATAGGCACTGTTGGGTTTTACCGTATCGTGGTGGGAGTTTAGCAGCAGGGTGGGTTTGGAGGCATCAAAATGCTTGTTGAAGGCATAAATATTGTTGAACTGCCGTTCCGTTTTCACCCCAAATTCTTGTAAAAAGGCTTCAATGGCATTGCCAGTTTTGTCCTCTTCACCTGAAAACGATGGGATGGAAATAAGTTGCTTGAGCAACGCAATAGCTTTTTCGGTCAAAATCTCTTGATTGATTTTCATAGTGTCAATGTGGTAAAATTTGGGTTGCCTTCTTCCAGCATGGTAATGTCTCCAATGCACACTTTTTTCACTTGGTTTTTGAGGGCATGGAAACAGTTGTGCATCTTGGGTAGCATCCCGTTTGAAATAATCCCGTAGGCCAGAAGCTCTTCATACGTTTTGGAATTGATATGGGTAATGACTGAATTTTCATCATCCACATCCTCCAGTACGCCTTTCTTTTCAAAACAATAGTACAGGGTGGTATCAAACTGATCGGACATGGCAATGGCTATTTCCGCTGCAATGGTATCGGCGTTGGTATTGAGCAATTGTCCTTTTCCATCATGCGTTAAAGCACACAATATGGGGGTGAAACCGGCTTGCAACAATTTAAAAAGGGCATAGCCGTTTACTTTGTCCACATCGCCCACATAGCCAAAATCCACCTTTGTGACAGGTCTTTTATGAGCCAATATAGTGTTCCCGTCAGCGCCACTCATGCCAATGGCATTGGTGCCAAAAGCCTGTAATTGGGCCACGATCTGTTTACTTACCAATCCACCGTACACCATAATGGCAATCTCCAAACTTTTTTCATCGGTGATTCTTCGACCATTGATCATTTTGGCCTCAATACCCAGTTTGTTCCCAATCTGTGTGGCTTTTTTTCCTCCTCCGTGCACCATGATTTTGTTCCCTGGCATTTTGGAAAAAAGGTCTAAAATACGGACGAACCCATTGTCGTCTTCAATGATGTTGCTCCCTACTTTTACGATGGATAGTTTTTGTTTCATAAGGCTTCCAATATTTTTTTCAGGACTATTTGTGCTGAAAAGGTTCTATTCTGTGCTTGGTTGATCACCAATGATTGATTTCCATCCAAAACGGCATCTTCCACAACAATATTCCTGCGCACCGGAAGGCAGTGCATAAATTTGGCCTGTCCCAATTTTTGCTGTGTCATGGTCCAGTTTAGGTCTTGGTGGAGCACTTTTCCATAATTGGTATAGCTGCTCCAGTTTTTCACATACACAAAATCGGCATCCTTCAGCGCCTTCTCTTGATCATATTCAATTTGGCAGCCTTGGGTGATCTTGGGGTCTAGTTCATACCCTTTGGGGTGGGTGATCATAAATTCTGCATCCTGTAACTTCATCATTTGGGTAAATGAGTTGGCCACGGCATGGGGCAAAGCTTTGGGATGGGGCGCCCAGGACAACACCACTTTGGGTCTTGGTCTGGGGCTGTATTCTGCCAAAGTTATAGCATCTGCCAATGCCTGCAAAGGGTGTCCCGTAGAACTTTCCATGTTTACCACGGGAACGGAAGCATATTTGGCAAAACCATTGAGAACTTCCTCAGCCTCATCCTTCTCTCTGTCCTTTAAATCGGGAAAAGCCCGAATGGCAATAATATCGCAATACTGTGAGACGACTTGCGCCGCTTCTTTGATGTGTTCCGAAGTGCCTTGGTCCATTACGGAACCATCTTGGTACTCCAAAACCCAGCTTTCGCTGCCAAAATTCATGATCATGACCTCCATGCCCAATTGCATGGCCGCTTTTTGGGTGCTCAAACGTGTCCTCAAACTATTGTTGAAGAACAAAAGGCACAAGGTTTTATGTTTCCCCAAATCTTCAAATTGATAGGGGTTTTGCTTTAGGGTAATCGCTTCGTTCACCCAATCGGGGAGGGACTCAATATCGTTAACAGATAAAAAATGCTTCATTTCAATGCGTTTTGCAGTGCTTCAAAAAATAGGTCTACATGTTCTTTGTTGATGTTCAATGCGGGTAAAAACCGCAACAACTTCTTGTTTTTGGCACTGCCAGTAAAGATATGTTGGTCATAGATCAGTTTTTTTCTAAGGTCAGCTACTTCAAAATCAAACTCAAGGCCTATCATTAATCCGCGGCCCTTTATATTTTTGATTTCCGGGATTTCTTGGGCCTTTTCCTTGAAATAGGCTCCCAATTCAGCGGCGTTTTGAGTTAGGCCTTCACTTTCCAATACTTCCAAAACAGCCAAACTTGCTGCACAGGCCAAATGATTGCCCCCAAAGGTGGTCCCCAAAAGACCATACGAAGGCTTGAAGGATTCATGAATCAGAACACCCCCAACAGGAAAGCCGTTGCCCATTCCTTTTGCAATCGAAATGATATCAGGCTGGATGCCGTGGTGTTGAAAAGCAAAGAATTTACCACTCCGTCCATACCCCGATTGTACTTCATCTGCAATCAATACGACATGGTGCTCTTTACATTTCTTCGCGATGAATTGGTAGAATTCCGTGGTAGGTTCATCCAATCCGCCAACCCCTTGGATGGCTTCCAAGATAACGGCACAATAATCATCCGAAGTAATGGCCTTTTCGAAGGCATCAAAATCGTTCAGGGGAAGAAAAGTTACCGCCTGTTGTTTGTTGATGGGGGCATTGATGCTTGGATTGTCCGTAGCGGCAACTGCAGCCGAAGTTCTTCCGTGAAAACTATTGTGGAATGCAATGACCTTGGATTTTCCCGTATGGAACGAAGCCATTTTTAATGCATTTTCATTGGCCTCCGCACCAGAATTGCACATGAACAGGTCATATTCCTCACAACCGGATAGTTTTCCCAACTTCTCGGCCAACTCCTCCTGAATCGGGTTTTGTACAGAGTTGCTGTAAAACGCCATTTTATCCAGTTGGTCCTTGATGCGCTTTACATAATGGGGGTGGGTATGCCCAATGGAAATTACGGCATGACCTCCGTAGAAATCCCAATATTTTTGTCCTTTATCATCCCACACCTCAATGCCCTTGGCGGACACCGGGGTGACATCATAGAGTGGATATACGTCAAATAATTTCATTCTATTACCCCTTTTTAATTTGACTGATTTTTTCAAATGAGCTCACAATACCTCGAATCAGTGAGGAACTCAACCCTTGGTGTTCCATTTCGTTCAATCCTTCAATGGTACAGCCCTTGGGCGTGGTCACTCTATCAATTTCCTCTTCGGGGTGGCTGCCGGATTCTATCAACAAGCTGGCCGCACCGTTGCAGGTGTGCATGGCCAATTCCTGGGCCTCCTTGGCATCAAACCCCAATTGAATGGCTCCTTGTGTGGTTGCGCGAATCAAACGCATCCAAAAGGCAATACCACTGGCACAGATAACCGTGGCGGCTTGCATTTGCTCCTCCGGAATCTCCATGGTGTGCCCCATCCGGTTAAAAATGGCCTTGGCCAAATCGATTCGTTTTTTGCCGAGTTCGTTGCTACAGATACAGGTCATGGATTTTCCTACGGAAATAGCCGTATTGGGCATACTTCGGATGATGAATTTATCCGAACCGATGATTCCTTCGATTTTAGGAATGCTAAAACCGGTTATGGTGCTTATGATGACATGTTTTTCGGTGAGCAGAGCCTTGGTCTGCTCCAAAATGGAGGTAAAATGACCGGGTTGGACCGCAAAAATGAGAATATCGGAGTTTTTTACCGCCTCTTCATTGTCTGAAGTGACCGTAACGTTCCCGTATTTTTCATACTCCTGAATGGATTTGGTGTTCCGTTTGGTGAGGTACATGGTGGTGGCCCCGTTGGTGTGCAAAATGCCCTTGGCAATGGCCAATCCCAAATTTCCTGCTCCTATGATTGCTATTTTCATAATTTATTTCTTTATCATTCCCATACTTCGCTTTGCTCAGCATAAACTCCGGCGGGAATCCATATTATGGTTTATGTTAGACCCTTCGACTACGCTCAGGGTACATTGACTTAAAAAACCCCTGCTTTTAACAATAGACCTTCGGTTTCAGGGAAACCAAACATCAAGTTCATATTTTGAACGGCTTGTCCAGAGGCGCCCTTCAACAAATTATCTGTTGCTGAGGTCACCAAAATCAAGTCTTCGTGCTTATGCAAATGGATATGACATTGATTGGTGTTCACCACTTGTTTCAGATGGATTTCCTCATCAGAAACATGGGTGAAGGCAGCATCCTTGTAAAAATCTTTGTACATTTTTTTTGCTTCTTCCAAGGAACCCTCAAAAGAGGTGTAAGCAGTGGCTAAAATTCCTCGGGTAAAGTTTCCCCTAGTGGGCAAGAACAACAATTTTCCAACAGGGTTTCCGTAGGAATCCAAGCTTTCCCCGATTTCACCCAAATGCTGATGGGTAAAAGGCTTGTACCAAGAAATGTTGTTGTTTCGCCAGCTAAAATGGGAGGTCGATGACAATCCCACGCCGGCACCTGTACTTCCAGTCACCGCATTGATGTGCACATCACTTTTTAATAATCCAGCCTTGGCCAAGGGCAATAATGCCAATTGGATAGTGGTGGCAAAGCACCCGGGATTGGCAATGGCATCGGCGGATTGTATTTGCTCCTTGTACAGTTCCGGTAGTCCGTATACAAAATGTTTTCCATCAAAATGGGCATCAGCCTTAAGCCTAAAATCGTTGCTCAAATCAATGACCTTGGTGTTTTTGGAAAAGGTGTTTTCCTTTAAAAAGGAAGTGGAGTTGCCATGTCCCAAACAAAGAAAAACCACATCCACGGAAGGATTAATTTCTCCTGAAAATGCCAATTCCGTCAATCCCAATAAGTCTTGATGGGCCGAGGTGATGGGCTTCCCTGTCCGTGTTGTACTGTACACAAAATCGATTTCAGTTTCAGGGTGGTTCAACAAAATTCGAATCAGTTCCCCGCCTGTGTATCCAGAACCGCCTATGATTCCTACTTTAATATTTTTTTTTCTCATATCAATGGAGAATTATTTATCGTCATGCTGAATTTATTTCAGCATCTCACTCTAGTGAGACCCTGAATCAAGTTCAGGGTGACGGCTTCTAAATTTTATTGTTTACGTGGTTTGCAATTTTCCCGGAATTGGACAATATTTTGATGAAACCTTTGGCATCATCCGCGGTCCAACCTTTGTTCATTTCTCCGTAACTTCCAAAGGAAGCGTTCATCAAATCATGATCGGAAGCGATTCCGTTCAATTCAAATCGATAGGGATGAAGGGTTACAAATACATCGCCGGACACATTCTTTTGGGTGTCGGTCAAAAAGGCTTCGATGTTCCGCATTACTTCATCCAAATAATTCCCCTCGTGCAACAACATGCCGTAAAAATTGCCCAATTGTTCTTTTTGATACTGCTGCCATTTGCTCAAAGTGTGCTTTTCCAACAGATGGTGCGCCTTGATGATGATCAACGGGGCCGCCGCCTCAAAACCGACCCTTCCTTTAATGCCGATGATGGTATCGCCCACATGAATATCCCTTCCAATGGCGTATTTGGACGCGATGGCCTCTAATTTTTCAATGTTGGCCACTGGGTTGTCTTCTTCTCCATCCAAGGCTACGAGTTCCCCCTTTTCAAAAGTCAATTTCAATTCTTTGGGAAGTTCTTTTTCCAATTGACTTGGATATGCGTTTTCAGGCAGGGAAAGGTGCGATGTCAAGGTTTCCTCACCACCTACCGAAGTGCCCCACAATCCTCTGTTGATGGAATATTTCGCTTTTTCCCATGAATAGTCGATACCGTTTTGTTGTAGGTAATTGATTTCTTCTTCCCGGGCCAATTTTTTATCCCTGATCGGAGTGATAATCTCAATTTCCGGGGCGAGGATTTGAAAGATCATATCAAAACGAACCTGATCGTTCCCAGCTCCAGTACTGCCATGGGCGATGTATTGGGCACCAATCTTTTTAGCGTGATTTACAATTTCAATGGCCTGCACAATCCGCTCCGCACTTACGGAAAGGGGATAGGTATTGTTTCGGAGCACATTGCCAAAAATGAGATATTTCACCACTTTTTCATAGAAATTGGAAATGGCATTGATGGAGGTATAGGAGGTTGCTCCCAAGGCCAGGGCCTTTTGCTCAATTTCCTCGATTTCAGCTTTGCTGAAACCACCGGTGTTGACACTAACGGCATGTACTTCAAACCCTTCTTCCTGGGATAAATATTTGGCACAATAGGAGGTGTCCAATCCGCCACTATAGGCTAATACTAACTTTTTCATGTTTTGGTTCTTCAATTTATTGATGTAACGAAAGCAGTCAGATGAAAAATCTTTCTAAACTGTTCCTTCGACTTCGCTCAGGATGACAGCTCGAACTGACACTTATTTTTCTTTCTTCTTAAGGAAAAGGGTTTCTTTGATATTCTTTAATCGTTGAAAGGCCTTTCCGTTTAATTTTTTTGATGCTGTCTTTTTTTCGCTCTTTTTTTCATTTGGGTCGTACAACATTCCCGTGCACAGGCACATTTTTTGTTCGGTACGTGTAAGAATATCAAAATTCTTGCAGGTTTGGCATCCTTTCCAGAATTCAGGGTCATTGGTAAGCTCCGAAAAGGTTACGGGTCTATATCCCAGCTCGTAGTTCATTTTCATGACGGCCAGCCCTGTGGTAATCCCAAAAATTTTGGCGTCTGGGAACTTCTTTCGCGATAGTTCAAAGACAGCCTTCTTTATCTTCTTGGCAAGTCCTTGGTTTCTATAATCCGGATGCACAATAAGCCCAGAATTGGCCACAAAATCCTTGTTGCCCCAGACTTCGATATAACAGAAGCCGGCAAATGTGTCACCGTCCAGGGCAATGACGGCATTCCCGTTTTGCAGACGTTTCATGATATATTCAGGGGTACGTTTGGCAATCCCGGTACCGCGCACCTTAGCGGATTCCGCTATGGTATCGCAGATAATTTGGGCGTATTTAAAATGTGATTCGTTAGCAATTACAATCTCCATTGCAAGCGATTAAACAGATAAAATTAAAAATGATGTTTTGATGGTTTTGCGGAAATGGACTCACCTATTTCCATAGATAATAATGCACCCTTACGGGCGACGACGGGGAGAAAATGGACGTACTGGAGCAGGGATGCTCAATGCTGTAAATATGTATTCTTGTCCTTTCATTATGGGATAAAAGTACAAATTAATTCCAATTGACCTAGGGATTGGTTTGTTTTTTGAAGAAATATAACTTTTTTGAATCCCTACCTATCATTTCATAAACAAAAAAGCCGTACACCAAAATATATTCAACGGCCAATAACCAAAGATTTTCCTTGTAATCTGGATTGGAATAGGCCTGATAACTGAGCACAATGGCCAGCGACCAGACCAAAGGGAACCGATATTTTGTGAAGAGGGATACCCCCAATAGAAAAACAATGTACCAAGGGTGTACGGTACTGGACAGAAAGTAATAGCTGGATAGGGCCAAAACCATTGCCGTGATGACACTTTCAAGGGTTTGGTTTTTCCGAAGGAAAGCAATCAATAGTACAAGAGCCAGTATCACTTTAGCGATAATCTTTCCATAGGATTCGATCAATTCCCAAGGTTTGGATTCATAGTGGGTGACCGCTATTTTTTTAACGATGTTGTAGATGCTCGCATTGAATTCGAAGTTGGAGAACCATAATTTTAAGGTCTCTGCATAATTATCAACAAAAGATGGAGAATAAAATGGAAGGAGCAGCACAATGCACCCAACTGCCACGAACGCATAGAACAACATACTCTTTTTAAACCTGAAATACTTGAGAAAGATGGGCAAAAAAATGAGAGGGACCAGCTTTACCATTATGGACAGGGAATAGATGGGAGCCGCAATGGGCCATTTCTTTTTTGAGATGAGGAACAATGCCCAGACCAAAAAGAATAGCATTACCCCTTCAAAATGGAGATTGCCCGTTAATTCAATAATGACCAAGGGATTCAAAAAGTACCAAAAGGCCATGTGGGTGGATTGGTTGAGGTTTTGGAGCAATTTTCTACCAAAATACAGTACACCGATATCGGCCAAAATCAGCATCAGCCGCATCACAATGATGGAGCCCAGAATACTTCCGCCGCCCAAAATGGCCGCCAAAGCAAAAAATATTTGATTGATGGGGGGATAGTTGCTGAAGTTTTTGGCATGGAGTTCCCCCATGTTTGTGTGCAACTCTTGGGCATTGGCAATGGCTACATTGGATTGCCCAATAAGGTTATTAGGGGTATGAAGATAGGGATTGAGTCCATTTTTTATGAGTTCCCCATCCCAAATAAACCGATAAAAATCTTGGGAAAGATTGGGTTCGGCAAATAAAAAAACGAGTCGAAATAGAATTCCCGCCACAAGAAGGAACTTAAAGTTCCATTTCTCAAACTGCATGAGTTTGACCATAAAAAAGAACAGCCCGCCAAAGAGCATGAGCAGTTTTATGAAATCGGTACGGGCCAAATCGTACCCAAAACTAGCATAGAACAACATACTGCCGACAACAAAGAGTATCGGGTATTTGTGCAAGCGCCAGTAAGAAAGCATGGATTTTAGGCCTTGGAGGTCAGTGATTTAAAGAAAACAAAGCCGAAACCAAGAAACAACATCAAATGGAAAGGGAACAATCCGTAGTCATTCAAAGGGATGGCACTGTACATTCCAAAAAGGAAGTAGATCATTAAGGCGAATTCCAGAATCATATTGGGCGATAATTTCTTCGCCAAGTATTTATTGCCTTTCCAGGTGTCCTTAATACTGTTGATGTTGAACTTTGGGGTTCGAACAAATTCGCTTCGCTTACCCAAATGACCTTCCAAAACGGCCACGGTGTTGTGCAAAGAGAAACCAAGGGCAACGGAAAAGAAGGTGAAAAAGAGTTTGATGTAGTCCACAAAATTATCAAAACTGCTCCCTTGAATGCTTTTGTACGTAAACCAATAGCAGATGAACAGGATAATGGTACTGATGATAAAGAAACTGGTCACCTCAAATATCCAACCCAAATGGCCATAGGTATTTTTGATGTAAAGCATGGGAATGCTCAACAACGCCACAATGAACACACAGAGGAACATGGAGCTGTTCAACAGGTGCATGACCCCGTGGAATTTGGTTTTCAGTGGTATGTTTTTGGCTGTAATCACACTCCAAACGGTCTTTCTAAAGTTTTCCGCACCGCCCTTGTTCCAACGAAACTGTTGCGAACGTGCCGCACTGATTACAACGGGCAATTCGGCAGGGGTTTCCACATCCTCCAAATATTTGAACTTCCAGTTTTTTAATTGGGCGCGGTAGCTGAGGTCCAGATCCTCGGTCAAGGTGTCGCCTTCCCAGTTACCGGCATCCAAGATGCATTCTTTCCGCCAAATACCGGCAGTTCCATTAAAATTGATAAAGTGTCCTTTGGAATTTCGGCCTACCTGCTCCAACGTAAAGTGGGCATCCAAGGCAAAGGCCTGAATACGGGTAAGGGTGGAATAATCACGGTTGATATGTCCCCAACGGGTCTGTACCACACCAATTTCCTCATCTTTAAAATAAGGAACAGTTTTTTTAAGCCAGTCACTTTCTGGAAGAAAATCGGCGTCAAATATGGCAATGAACTCACCTTTTGCAATGGCGAGCCCCTCTTTAAGTGCTCCCGCTTTATAGCCTTGTCGGTTTTTTCTTCGGATATGTTGGATGTCCAGACCATCTTTTTTGAGTTCCTCGATGCGTTTGGCTGTTTCTATGACAGTATCATCCGTGGAATCGTCCAAAACCTGGATTTCCAACTTGCTTTTGGGATATTCTATTTTGGCAATGTTGTCCAACAAACGCTCCATAACGTACTCTTCATTGTAGATGGGGAGCTGTATGGTGACAAATGGTATTTCCTTGGGATCTAATAGGTTGAACTTGGGCGCTTCCTCATTTCGTTTTTTGTACCCTAAATAGTTGACCAGTAGATTTAGCTGGGCAAGACTGTAGAAGAAAATCAAAATTAAGGCTGTACTATAAATAGCTATTATGATAAGAGCAATTGTGAGTCCCATATTATTTTAAACTGTATTTAAAAATCCAACCCAAAATTTTCATGCCAGCAAATATAGTACCTTTTACCGTACCTGACACTTTTGAAACACCAATTCTTCGTTTATAACGCACTGGTATTTCGGTATATGACATGTTTTTTCTCAGTACTTTGAGCTGCATTTCCACTGTCCATCCATAAGTCGTGTCCTGCATCTCCAATTTTTTGAGCTTTTCATATTTTATGGCCCTAAATGGTCCTAAATCCGTAAATCTTGCCCTAAACAGGATTCTCATTAAAAAAGTGGCCAATTTGTTGCCAAAAACCTGTTGCGGAGTCATAGATCCGGGTTCCCGAAGCGATTTTTTTCGCGCTCCGACCACAAAATCGATGTCATTTTCCAAAATGGGGGCGACTACCTTATCCAGTTCCTCCGGATAATCCGAGTAATCTCCGTCAATAAATACGATGATGTCTGGCACTTTGGATTGTTCGGCCACATATTTCATGCCCCTTAGACAGGCGGACCCATAGCCCTTGCGGGTTTCAGTGATTACAACGGCCCCTGCTTTTTTGGCATTTTCCATGGTATTATCGGTAGAACCGTTGTCCACCACAATAATTTCGGAAACATGTTTGGGGAGTTCGGACACTACTTTTCCTATGGAATCTCCTTCATTGATCGCGGGAATGATGACCTTGATGTCCGCCATAGGTTGCCTTTGGAATTTATTTTAGTTTGAAGTTGCCAAAACTACGGTATTCCATGAATTTTTCATTCATTTATGTTGAACTGATGGCAAACCAACAGGTATTATTTCTGATTTACCAAGGACATGAGGTCCACATCGTTGCCCAATAAAACCTGATTGCTGTCGATTCTTCCCTGTAGCGGGCCATTTTCCAGTTTCAACACCCCTCTGGGGCATACTGCGGAGCAGATACCGCATCCCACACAGCTGGAGCGAACAATGTTTTCGCCTTTTTGGGCATAGGCACGTACATCGATGCCCATCTCGCAATAGGTAGAACAATTTCCGCAAGAAATGCACTGGCCGCCATTGGTGGTAATCCTAAATTTGGAGAACAAACGTTGTTGAAAACCGAGAATTGCGGCCATGGGACAACCAAAACGACACCAGACCCTATTGCCAAAAATGGGATAGAATCCGGTTCCAATGACTCCAGAAAAGATACTGCCGATCAAAAAGGAATAGGATTTGCGAAGCGTTTCAGATTTGAACAAGAACACGTTTCCATCGCCACTAAAAAAGTGCATCCCGAGGAGTACCATAATGATCACAAAGTACCCAATGGCCCCATATTGGGCATCTTTTTGGAGCTGGTCCCGTTTAAAAAGCATCACCCAGCCAAAAACCAGGGTCAGCAATGTGGCAACACCGATTAAAAATGAGCTTTTGGTCAACCAGTATTTGCTGGTGTCCGTTCCTAAATAGGAATAAACGACTGCGGTGGTCATCAAGGTGACAAAAACCACAACGCTGTGCACCACCCAACGTTCCACCCTCCAGGCAAAAGTTGATTTATCACTCAGATGTCTGAAGGAATCCCCGGCAGTTTCGGCCAACCCGCCACACCCACACACCCAAGAACAATACCATCGTTTTCCGTATTTGTAGGTTAGGATTGGAGTGATGACAAAAATGGAGAGAATGCCAAAAATCAGTAGCGCAAAGCCAATATCCCCAGAGCTCAAAAACCCTTTGATCCGATAACTTTCAAAATTGTAGTAGTTGAGGGGCCAAATATTTTTGAGGTCGTAGTAGGGCAAACTGCCCCCGTTCAATATTTTGTCCCCGTTCAAACGGGCCATCAATTCAGGAATAATAAAAGCAAACGCGGTTTGGAAGAACATCACACTGAAGGTTCGCAATCGTTCATAACGGTTATGGCGATATTTCCACAGAAATTTTATCCCAAAGGCCAAAATTGCAACGGTATATAAAGTTCCGTACACAAACCATTGGCTGGCGGGATTGCCACTCAACGCCTTGCTCAAGGGGTCGAAAAGAGCGATCACACCTTTATTATCCCCTTTGCTCACCAAGCCCAGATATTCGGGATAGAAATACAGGATAATATAAAACCCGGTCAAAGCAATGCCTGCCACCCATGCCCAAAATCCGCGACTGGATATGGATTTGAAATAGACCCCGTCGTTTTTAATACCTGGAAGTTTTTGGGAATAGGCATCCCAAGAAAACCAAAGAACACCCACAAATAAAGCAGCAAGTGATAGGGTGAGCCATAATGTCTTATTGGGAAAAGAAATGTTGAAAATGGCCAACAGCATCACCACCAATCCGGCGACACCCAAGAAGGTGGCCAACTTTTGGTTTGTGCTCAAGCTTTTTGGCGGTTGCCCGGTAAGGGCCATGCTTCTACTATGTGTTTGATAGTTCATTGTTCGTAGTTCTTCTATGTTGATTTGAATTTCTGTCCTTTAAAGTCTGATTTCCGTAAATAGAACATGAAAGCCCCAATTTTGTTTGTCTCTAGTTCAACTATTTCTTGGACATATTCCATTTGTTGTTCAAGAATTAATTTCTTATCAAATGCTCTATATAATTGTGATTTTAATTCTGAGCAAGATCCTTTTGAGTAACTTAAAAAGTTATGAAATTCACGATTACCATCTCTCCCAAAACCTTCCGCTATGTTATCCATGATTGAACCGGAGCTTCTTTCCATTTGGTCTCTTAAAGAAAAGTTCTTGCCTAGATGTGTAGTTTGAAAAAGTGCTTCGATTTCATTGCATATCTTTCTAGCCAATTGCCAAACTTCTAAATCTTCAAATCTTTCTATTCTTGCCATATAAGCTTTTTAATAAACTCCAAACCATAAACCATAAACTCTGAACCATAAACCCTGAACCATTTAACTTGTTTGGAAGATGTGTTTTAAACGTTTCTTTTTGGGTTTGATGGACTTCCCAAAATCGGAATTGAACTTGCCCACAATGTCTCTTTCATAATTGCGGTAGAATTCTGGGTCAAAGTTGGCATCGGCCAAATGCTCCAAAACATGATCAATCGTTCTTTTCTCGGTGAGCCATCGGTCAAATATGTCATGGCGTAACCGAATACCGAAGGTATTGATGCCTAAAATTTGCTGTGAATTTTTATGGAAAGCAATGGTCATACAAAGCTTCTCTTTGGGATGTCTCCAATGAAAATGAACTTCTTCCTCTTTCTTTCTTCGTTCTGAAAACACCCAACCATACGTTTGGTATTCAATATCCAAGAACTTTGCAGAATTGAACCAATGTCCGGGATTATAGGCCGTTTTATGGCCGCAAATGGTCTGGGCGACGGTTTCGCCCATCATCCGGCCCGTGTACCAAACTGCTTCAATGGGCCTTCTGTTTCCAATGGCCTCATGCTGTTCGGCACAATCCCCAATGGCATAAATATCTTTGATATTGGTCTCCAGAAAACGGTTCACTTTAACACCACGGCCCAATACAATGCCAGAATCCTTTAAAAAATCAATATTTGGGGTAACTCCAGCCGTAAGCCCGACCAAATCACAGGGGATTTCCTCTCCTGTTTCCGCTACAATAATGGATTTTACCTTTCCGTTTTCATCAGGAACAATTTCTTTGAGGGAGGAGCCAAGCCGTAGGTCGATATGGTGCTCCAAAATATGTTCATTGATCATTTGGGAATCACCTTGGGGCAAAACACCGTTCCAAAAACTGTCTTCACGCACCAAAAAGGTTACTGGTATATCACGACTTCGCAACATTTCGGCCAATTCAATACCGATCAATCCGCCCCCCACGATCACGGCCCGTTTACAGATTTTTTTATTGGGCGCATTCACCTCCAAAAGATCTAAATCCTGTTTGGAATACAACCCCTGAACCCCATCCAAATCTTGTCCGGGCCAACCAAATTTGTTGGGTTTGGATCCTGTGGCGATGATAAGTTTGTCATATGTAATAGACTCTGCACCTTCAAGTAATAGTTTTTTTTCTTCAGGAATTACTTGGGTGACATACCCTTTGACCAATTCAATGCGATTTTTCTTCCAAAACCCATTTTCATAAGGTTGGGTGTGTTCAAACCTCATGTGCCCCATGTAAACATACATCAGTGCCGTTCGGGAAAAGAAATAATCGGTCTCCGCAGAGATAATGATAATCCGTTTGTCTGAAAGTTTCCGGATATGCCGTGCAGCGGTAACGCCCGCAATTCCATTTCCGATAATGACAATGTTCTCCATGTGGTCAGAATGATTGTTGCTAATGTGTCGAACTAAATTCTAGGAACTTAACCCAGTCCGTTAATTTAGAAAGAATATAATTTAAGACAGATGCTATTTTTTGTAATGACCTAAACTAT
>NZ_LXTT01000052.1 GCF_001683915.1 Allomuricauda sp. CP2A
TTATCGTACTGTGCCAGGGAAGCTCCTCGTCGATATCATATCCTATGAAGAACAGGATGTCGAGCCGCATCGAACAGTGCTCCATGAGCTTGCGGTCGCTGATGATGTTCTCCAGATAGCCGACAAGGCAAAGCTTGAAGAAGACCACCGGGTCGATGCTCTTCTGCCCGCTTTGCCCATAATACCCCTTGGTGAGCGGATATAGGAAATCCAGGTCCAACACACCCTTCAACTTCCTGTAAAAATTGTCCCTTGGCACTCGTTCGCTGAGTTGGAACCGGGCGAACAGCTTTTCCTGATAGTCCTTCTTGCCTTGCATCCCTTTAAGGTACGATCCCTTTCCCGATCGGCAATGATCATCAACGACTTTTTTCGCTAACTTGTGCAACAGGCACAATGGCTATAAGTAATTGCTTGTTCCCGCCTATCCTTAGACTACGCTCAGGACGGGCTTCTGAAAAATCCTGGCGGATTTTGAGTTTGGTTGTACCTACCCCCCGGCAGGCAGGCTTGCAAAGTTAAGTGCTAACCCACGCAACTACTCATAGCCCTTGCGGGCAAGCTCGCAACGCTGCCCGCCATAGCCGCGTGGCCGTTGGCGGTCATTGAAAAAAACGACAAATCACTTACTTAAACGACGAAAATTAAAAACAATAAAAAAAATATAAATGAGTAAAATAATCTTTGACAGTGGAATATCACTTGACGGGTTTTTTGCAGGAAACAATAGAAGCCCGAAAAACCCTATGGGTGGCGTTTCAGGACAAATTCATTCTTGGATGTTTAACCAAAAGGCA
The DNA here is from genome assembly GCF_001683915.1 of Allomuricauda sp. CP2A. Lineage (GTDB taxonomy): Bacteria > Bacteroidota > Bacteroidia > Flavobacteriales > Flavobacteriaceae > Flagellimonas. The sequence continues at coordinate 798 of NZ_LXTT01000052.1, forward strand.
TTTTGGGAATACCTAGGAATGGAAGGAGGCAAGGAGGATGGAGCTGACGGAAAATTTATTAGAGAGACTATTGAAAGAACGGGTGCATTCATTATGGGAAAAAGAATGTTTGAAGAAGGCGAAGTAAGTTGGCCAAATGACCTCTATAAAGCAGACGTTTATGTTTTGACACACGAAAAGCGAGAACCTTGGGTTCAAGAAGGCTCGACAACTTTTTACTTTATTAATGACGGAATAGAAAGTGCACTTGAAAAAGCAAGACAATCCGCAAAAGGAAAGGATGTGAGAATACAAGGTGGAGCAAATACCATTCAACAATTTCTGAATGCAGGTCTTATAGACGAATTTTTCATTCACATTGCCCCGGTATTTTTAGGAAGTGGTATCCGATTGTTTGACGGTATTGACAAAGACAAATATGACATTCAAATTGCAGAAGTAATACCATCTGACCTGACTACACACTTAAGATATAAATTGATGAAGAAATGAAAACAGTACCCAAATATTGATTACTAATATGGTGACTGAGAGAATAAAAAAGACTTGTGAATTTGGACACACGTTCTACAAAAGCTCTAATTGTCCAACCTGTCCGACCTGTGAGAAACTGAAAGAACCTGCCAAGGGATTTTTAGCCTTATTGAGTAGCCCTGCAAGAAATGCTTTACTCCATCACGAAATAGATACAGTACAGAAATTATCCGAACATAGGGAGAAAGAAATTTTAAATCTACACGGTATTGGAAAAGCTTCATTGCCTGTTTTTAGACAAGCCCTTGAAAAGAAAGGATTGTCATTCAAACAGAATGAATACAAAAAAATAATATAAGGTGAGAAAAGTAATTGCCGCACTCAATATGACACTTGATGGAAATTGCGACCATACAGCAGGAATTCCAGATGAAGAAATACACCGGCACTATACAGAATTATTGGGACAGGGAGACGCAATTCTATACGGAAGAACAACATATCAACTTATGGAATTTTGGCGAACGTTTTTAGAAAATCCTTCCGATAAAAAATCAATGAACGACTTTGCCATAGCTATTGACAAAATTCCAAAAATTATTTTCTCTCAAACGTTGAAAAATGTGGATTGGCAAAGTGCAACTATTGCAAAAAGTGACTTAAAAAATGAAGTTATAGAACTCAAGCAACAATCAGGTAAAAATATTTTTGTTGGTAGTCGCAGTTTAATTATACAGCTGATAAACTTTGGTTTGATTGATGAGTTCCAACTTTGTATTTATCCAGTTGTTGCAGGAAACGGTTTGCAATTATTTGAAAACATAAACGATAGAACTATTTTTAATCTCGTTAAGACTAAAACCTTTAATAGTGGAGCTATAATTCTATATTATGTACCAAGAAACGGATAATATAGAAAAAAAACGAACCGCCAACAATGGCTACACGTAATGCGGTCTAGGGTTTGGAAATGAAAGTAAATAAATAGTGAAGTGCCTTGAAATCCCGCACTTGCCATAGCTGCTTGGCCGTTGTGTGCAATTTGGCTGCGTTACCAATATTTGGTATTTTTGAGTAAAATTATAGTCAAAATGGGAAAAAACACATCAATATCACTCGGAAATCATTTTGAGGATTTTATCAGAGAAGAAGTAAATTCTGGAAGATACGGTTCAGCTAGCGAAGTAATTCGTTCCGCATTACGATTGTTAGAACGTGAAGAAAAAAAAGAAAGAGAACTGATTAAAGCCCTCGAGGTCGGAGAAAATAGCGGATTTGTTGAAAATTTTGATGCGAAACAAAACCTATCTGAATTACATCGCAAGCATTTATGAGCAAAAACAAATATCGGATAAGTAAACAAGCGATTGATGATTTAAATGATATTTGGGTTTATACTTTCCACAAATGGTCAAAAGAACAAGCCGATAGATATTATGACTTAATAATTGGAGAGATTGAATTTATAGTGGACAACTATTTGACTGGAAAATCCGCAGAACAAATTCGGAAAAACTATCGAATGACTAACATCAAATCACATCTGATTTTTTACCGAAAAGTCAAAAATGACATTGTGGAAATCGTTAGAATTTTACATCAGAGAATGGATATTAAAAAACAGCTGAAATAAAAGAACTGCACACAACAATGCATAACCGCAATTTGCCTTTGCTGGTTCCCTTTGCTACGGTTCTCGATGCCAAATCTTGCTTGCGTCAGGCAGGCAAATCCGTTGCCAATGGGGTCATGCGAGACCGTTGGGGTTCATTTAAACAACTTAACAAATGAAAATGACACTTGAAGAACAACGAACTGAATTTTCCAATCGGAAATTTCTCGCGACACCTTTAGCTGGGCTGATTGTTTGGACCATTGTTGGATTCACTGGGATTTTTTTCTCGAATTTGGTAGCGGTATGGACAATTTTTATTGGAACTGGAAGCATAGTCTACTTAGGCTTGTTCCTTTCAAAATTTACGGGTGAAAATTTCCTTGACAAGGATAAACCGAAAAATGAGTTCGATACACTTTTCCTTTTTACCGTTGGACAAGCCATTCTAGTCTACTCAATAGCGATACCCTTTTTCCTTGTTGACCACTCTTCCCTTCCAATGACTGTTGGAATTCTGACCGGATTGATGTGGTTGCCATTCTCTTGGATCATAAAACATTGGGTCGGGATTTTTCACACATTGTTCAGAACTGTTTTAGTGCTGACTTTATGGTATATTTTACCTGAATACAGATTTGTAGCTATTCCATTCGGAATCGTTTTGATTTATATCATCACACTAATAATCTTAAAAGCCAGAAAACTGGATAAAAAAGACCCAACAAAAATGGATGTGCAATCATAGCTCCCATTTGGCTTCGCTTCATATACGAAACCATGGGCATTCATTTTGTCGGAAAATAAAACCTGAACAGACCCTGAAATGGGAAAATGGATTACATACATCATAATTCTTGGATTTGCCACGTATTGGGCTTCAAATCTTTTACTTTGGTTTCCTTGGAGCTATAGTGCAACTTTGGGAATAACATTAATGATGACCTTAGGTGTTGCTTTATGGGCCTATGTGACTTTTTTAGCCCTAAAAACCTACCCCGGAACAGCATTGATAAATGGAGCCTTACTGACCGCTCTGATTTTCCTTCCCTTATCTGTACTAATGGATTATATCTTTTTTGGACTCATTAGAAACGCAATGGAGGAATTGTATCATCCGACAACATTCTATGGATATGGATTTTTATTGGTCTGGCCTTTAATTTTAGCGTTCATTTTTAAAAAGAAAATCGTTGAACGGAAAAAAAACACAACAAATTCAGCTATTATAAAAGCTGGAATAGGCGGATTGATTTGCTTTGGAACATTGACTTTGATAATCATACTCGGAATAGAGATTTAATGAATTAAAAATCCATTAAAATGAATAACCAAGATTTAATTGAAAAATGGTATCTGGAAATGTGGAATGAATGGAAAACTGATATTTTTCCTGAAATATTGGTTCCTGAAATAACTTTCAGAGGTTCCCTGGGACAAGAAAAAAAGGGATATAACGGGCTAAATGAATATATGGATTATATCAAATCTGCCTTTCCCGATTTTCACAATGAGATTGAATTGATCATTACCGAGAAAAACCAATCGTTCGCTAAACTAAAATACAGCGGAACCCATAAAGGAGAAATCTTCGGATGTAAACCAACCAATAGAAAAATTGAATATTACGGAACCGCTGTTTTTACCTTTGAAAATGAAAAAATAAAAGACGTGTGGGTTTTAGGCGATATTTTTGGTTTAATGAAACAATTGGAATGAATTTCAAGGTCAATAAAATCATGAACATAATTGACAAATGACGGATAAAGAGCATAAAATAGAAATAGCATTTTTGGACCACGTGGCGATCCGAGTGAAAGATTTGGATGCTTCAGCTGAATGGTATCAAAAAGTTTTAGGTTTAGAAAAGTATCAGCTTCCTGAATGGGGAGAGTTTCCAATTTTTCTACTTTCCGGAAAATCTGGAATTGCCCTGTTTCCGGCAAATTTACATGATTCTAAGCTTGATGTGAATTCAAAAAATGTAAAAATTGACCACTTTGCCTTTAATGTAACCCGTGAGAATTTTGAAAAAGCCAAAAAAAGGTTCTTAGAACTGGAGTTGGATTTTGGAATTCAAGATCATCATTACTTTGATTCAATTTACACCAAAGACCCAGATGGGCATACCGTTGAGTTGACCACAATAAAAGTGGATGAACAAGAATTTTATAAATAGAAATTCAAGTAGTAGTGCAAGCTAGTGGCTTTTGGGCCAATTGCGGACAAAATCGCCAAAGACATTCCAAATTACACTGATTCTCTACCCGCTGTTCAAATTGGTACAGTGTTTCAAGAATAGATGGTCAAGAAAAATTAAGTCGTATAAATCTTCTTTCCGATAACATCACCGCACTTTTACGACCAATGTGCCATATAAATTCCAGCTGTGTCACAAATACTATTTAAACGATTGACAGAGATTGAAAAATCTGAATTGATCCACCTTATGAACCATCCCTTGTTAAGGAGACAAATGCCCTTATTAAAAGGAGATTTTGATGAAACTGCATGCGACAGGTTCATTGTGGCCAAAGAAGAACTTTGGCTAGAACATGGGTTTGGGCCTTGGGCCTTTGTTATTGACGGAAAATTTGCTGGTTGGGGCGGTGTACAACCCGAAAATGACATGGCTGACCTGGCCTTGGTACTACATCCAAAATTTTGGGGCATGGGCAAAACACTCTACCACAAAATCGTTCAATTTGCCTTTGTTCAAATGGGATTGCCGTTCATTACCGTTTTGTTCCCACCAACCCGAACTCGGGTACAGGGCCTACTGAAACTTGGGTTTCAAGAAAATGGAGTTGTACTTGTGGGCAACGAAAAATTTATTCGATATTCTTTGCGCAATGAACATTCCCTTTAATAACTCTACTTCTACACTTTCTCCGTAATTTTGCCGATCTTTATAGGATTGTTTTATATCGATAGTTGAGATCAACATGGGGGAAAGAAAGAAGCAGGCCAGAGTGTTGCGCATTTTTAGAAAGATTCACAGAACTACAGGAGCATTACTATTTATATTTTTCTTTTTTATTTCGGTAACCGGGCTATTGCTGGGCTGGAAAAAGAACACCAACGGGATTATCCTCCCCAAGTCCCAAGAAGGCACCTCAACGGAATTGGTGGATTGGTTGTCCGTAGACAGTCTCCACACCATTGCCTGCAATGCACTACACACTTCAGTATCTCCAGATTTGTCCTTGGAATTGGACCGAATTGACATTAGAAAGGACAAGAGCATGGTAAAGTTTGTGTTTGTGGAACAGTATTACGAGGTGCAGCTTGACGGTGCTACGGGAAATGTCCTTTCCATTGGGCAAAGAAAATCGGACTTTCTGGAAAATGTGCACGATGGTTCCATCCTTGATCGGTATTGGGGCACAAACGGAGCGATAAAACTGGTATACACCTCAGTAATGGGAATTTCCCTATTGATGTTCACCATTACGGGATTTTGGCTTTGGTACGGCCCCAAACGAATGCGAAAAACCAGCAAAGGAAGTCCCAAGGTGCTATCCAAAAAAAGTACGGTAAATGCCATTTTCTGAATGGCATGGACGCATAAATAAAAACAATTTCAACGTAAAAGAACTGAATTGGCCCGCATTACCTCTACCCTTTTATTTTCTGTGAGGGAATGGTTCCGTATTTATCAATAAGGTAGACCAAACTGGCCATGGTGGCCGCCCCCAGTTCCAATTCGCGCTTGTTTACGTGCTCAAAGGTGTCGTTTTCAGCATGGTGATGGTCAAAATAACGCTGGGAGTCCGGAACAAGTCCCGCAAGAACAATGTTCTCATTTTTCATCGGGCCAATATCGGCTCCACTGAACCCTTTTTCAAAAAGATGGATCAAATAGGGTTCAAACAACCCTTTCCAACTTAGTACTTGTTCAAAGTTTTCCTCGGAACATTCAAAGGAGAAACCTCTGGGCGTAAAACCACCGGAATCACTTTCCAAGGCAAACACATGGTTTTCCCCTTTTTCTTGGGCAACTTCGGCATATTTATTTCCACCTCTGAGGCCATTTTCCTCATTCATGAACAATACCACACGAAGTGTGCGCTTGGGCTTATACCCCGTTTCCTTTAAAAGACGTAGCACATCCATACTCTGAACACAGCCGGCACCATCATCATGGGAACCATCACCCAAATCCCACGAATCCAAATGGCCGCCAACCACCATCACTTCATTGGGATAGGTGCTTCCGGTTATCTCTCCGATCACATTATAGGACTGTACATCTTCCAACTGCTTACAATTTTGCCTGAAATAAAACTTGATGTTCGGATTTAGTTTCAAGGTTGTACTTAATAATTCGGCTCCATTGGTACTGATGGCCGCCGCGGGAATTCTATTTTTCACAGGCGTATCGCCATAGCCCATGGACCCGGTATGGGGATAATCGTCCAAACGTAGGTTCATGGACCTCACGATCACACCCAAAGCTCCATATTTCGCCGCTTCGGCGGCTCCAGAATAGCGTTGGTCCACACAATTGGAATACGCCGCAAAGGTATTTACCAATGTTGGCTCCATGGGACGGTTGTAAAACACAATTTTACCTTCAATTTTTTTTCGTCCCAACTTTTCCAGATCCTCTATGCCCTGTACCTCAACAATATTGGCTTTTAGACCCCCATCAGGGGTGCCAACGGAACCTCCCAAAGCGCAGATGGGTACATTGGTGGTAAGCCCGGGTTTGGTCTCTATATAGGCGAACTCAGGGGTGCCCCTAACCCATTTGGGTACCATTACTGGTTGCAACCATACCCGGTCCAATCCCAAAGAATCCAATTGTTCCTTGGTATATTCCACTGCTTGTTGGGCCTGCACTGACCCTGAAAGTCGCCCCCCAATCTGATTGGAAAGATAGTTGAGCCAATCATAGGCTTTTCCATCGGTCAACGCCATATCATAAATGGCCTTGATCTGTTTTTCGTCATTGGATTGTGCAAAAAATGGGGTGTTCGCCAACAAAAGGGCCAATAGCAACACTGTTCTCATTTGGTTTCTTTTTCCAGTTCCTGTTTAAAGATTTCTAAATTAGCCTTTATTTCCTCGTCGAGCTCGGGTTCCTCAATATCTTTGTACTTTTTTAACGCTTCGTGCAAAATGGAAGCCACAATGACCCTAGCTGCTTTTTTATTGTCGGCAGGAATCACGTACCAAGGTGCATGCGCTTTTGAGGTTTTGTTCAGGGCTTCTTCATAGCACTTTTGGTAGGCATCCCAAATTTTTCGCTCTTCCAGATCGCCTGGGGAAAATTTCCAATTTTTCCGCTTTAACCGTATCCTTCGCAATAAACGCTGGCGTTGTTCTTCTTTGGAAAGATGGAGGAAAAACTTGAAGATGATGGTGCCATTTTGGGCCACGTGCTCCTCAAATTCATTGATCTGTTGATACCGCTTTTCCCAAAAAGCCCCATCAATGTCCGAAACAGACTCAATCCCGGGCAGGTTTTCATTCAGGATGTATTCCGGGTGCACCTTGGTTACCAGAACATTCTCATAATGCGTGCGGTTAAAGACCGAAAACTTGCCGCGTTCCGGTAAGGCAATGTAATGTCGCCACAAGTAATCGTGCTTTAATTCCAAGGAAGTGGGCACCTTGAAACTGTGGACGACAACCCCTCTTACATTAAAATCCTTGAACACCTCACGAATGAGACTGTCCTTCCCAGCCGTGTCCATGCCCTGCAAACAAAGTAAGACACCATATTTTCCATGGGCATACAGCGTATCTTGAAACTCACCAAGCTTTTTTCGGATGTCCTTCAATTCTTCTTTCAACTCTTTGTTTGATGCACCAAAATCTTCATACGTGCTTCGTTCGGCTATTTTTATATCGCTCTTAACCTGATATGAATCTGTGTCGATTTTTTCCATAGGAATGAATATAATTCTTTTTGGCCACTCCTTCAACCCTAATTAAAAAAGTGCAGTTCATCGATACTTTTACCGCTCATGGTCATAGAATGTATTTTTATCGATTTTATTCGCACTTGGTCATCCCACTGACCTAACTTAGTGGAAATCAATGACGCACTGTCCCAAATCAATAGCGTTATGAAAATTAGACAGGTTATCCTACTTGTAATCTTTGTATTAGGCATGATTTTCCTATGGTTCATGTCTTCCTTCACGGTTCGCAATGCCTGCGAATATGCCAGTTCCAATTTGGAGTACATTAAAAGCAAGATACAATCTGCCATTGTGGCCAATGACCTGAAGATGTCCAAATACCATGCGTACAAAGCATTGAACGGCATTGAAAAGACCCGGACCAACTTTGAGGACTGTGGTTGTGAAGGCACCATTGAAAGCCTTGAAGGTGCAACAGCTGAACTTAAGCAAGCAACACGGGCGGAAACTCTTGAAGACGCCAAAAAATCGTTGCATTTGGCTTTGGAAAGCACATTGATCGGAATAAAAGTGTTGCGAATATTTGAACAGGAAGTTTCCAGTACCTATGGCAATGATATTTTGGTCCTGAACACCAAAGAAGCCCTAAATAATCAAGACGGAATATTTTTAACCCCTACCAACACCGCCATACGGGAACAGGTACACAACTGTCTTTTGGGTTTTGAATCGTCATTGGACAAAGTGGTCAATGAAGTGGAATGCGAAGAGGCCCATCGATTTGTGAACAATATCTATGAAGAAGCTAGATTGGTGTTGCTCAACACAGCGCTTACGGAACATAAAAAACAGTACCACCAACGTGTAATGACGTTGACCCAGGAAGCCCTTAACCGATTGGAAGACTGTGCTGCGAAGTAATTATTTACTGGCAAAGAGTTTTACATCTTCCTCAGAGACTTCCTTACCACCAAGAATGATCAATCGTTCCACCACATTGCGAAGTTCACGGACATTTCCGGTCCAGTCATATCCTTTGAGCAATTCTATGGCCTTTTTGGAAAAATTCTTTTGTGCAATGCCCTGCTCGGAAGCTATTTTGGTTGAAAAATGTTCAATGAGCAGTGGAATGTCATCCCGCCTTTCATTTAATGCGGGTACTTTGATCAAGATCACGGCCAATCGGTGATAGAGATCTTCCCTAAACTTGCCCTCTTCAATTTCCTTTTTTAAATCTTTATTGGTGGCGGCCAAAACCCGGACATCAACTTTAATGTCCTTATCCGACCCGACCCGGGAAATCTTGTTCTCTTGCAGTGCCCTAAGGACTTTGGCTTGGGCCGATAGGCTCATATCTCCTATCTCATCCAAAAAAATGGTGCCTTTGTTGGCCGTTTCAAATTTTCCGGCCCTATCCTTTACCGCAGAGGTAAACGCACCCTTTACATGCCCGAAGAGTTCACTCTCTATCAATTCCGAAGGAATTGCGGCACAGTTCACTTCAATAAAAGGGGCTGAGGAACGGTTGCTTTTTTGATGCAGCCAATGGGCCACCAATTCTTTTCCCGTACCGTTGGATCCCGTGATCAAGACACGTGCATCGGTGGGAGCCACCTTTTCGATCATTTCTTTGATGGTCCCTATCTCATTGCTGTCCCCGATCATCTCGTAATTTTTGGAGACTTTCTTTTTCAAGATCTTGTTTTCCACAACCAGTTCCTTCCGGTCCAAAGCATTGCGCACCGTGGTCAACAAGCGGTTCAAATCCGGGGGTTTGGAGATATAGTCAAAGGCACCCAACCGCATGGTGTTTACCGCGGTGTCCAAATCACCATGGCCTGAGATCATGATAAAGGGAGTTTCGGGTTTTATCTTTTTGGCGGCCTCCAAGACTTCAACACCGTCCATTTTGGGCATTTTTATATCGCAGAGCACCAAATCAAAATCATCTTTTTTAATGGCCTCGATACCACTTAGGCCATCTTCGGCTTCCTGAACATCGTAAGTATCGCTCTCTTCCACCAAAATTTTCACCAAAACCCGCCTAATGGCGGATTCATCCTCAATGACCAATATTTTCGGCATAATCAATTATTTTAAAAGATTCCTATTTTGAAGCCAGTCCTAATATAAAAATTTGCTTCGTCATTCAACAAAAAAACATCGCCTTGATCATCATCCCTCAACTTCCCTTCCTGTTCAATGGAGCGTCCGGCCATCAAAAAAAGAGCCATATTCTTGGATAGATTGTACTGGTATCCCACAGTGGCCACCAAAGCGGTCAATGATATCTTGGATGCAATCTGATTATCGGGCAATACAATATTGTCCTGGATATTTATAAAATATCCATCCAAGAACAGTGCCATTTCAAACGAGTGCTTTTTGTTGATGTAATGATTAAAGCTGGAACGGGGTATTCCAAGAGTATAAGCCCATTTGGGATGGAACTTTCGGTAATAGTTGATCAAGGGCAATGGAACGGGCAATCCGGTGGTGCTGTTATAGGTCAGTCCCAGTACAATTCTATAAGGTCTGTCCGCGTTGGGTTTCTCTTTCCAAAATGCAGCCGTGGCGTTCAGAAAAAAATCATCGGTAATGGTTCCACTGGTAAAATTAGAGGCCATTCGGGGTGTAAGAATGGTCACCAAGTTCCAATTTTCATTCCATTTGGTAATCAGTCCCAAATTCATATCAATGATATGAAAACGAATCAATTCGCTTTTATCAAAAGGAAAATTACGGGAGTACCCAATATCAAACCTATTGTATTCCATACCCGTAATGAGGTAATCTTTTTTCTGATTTAATTGTATGGGCAGGTTGAAAAGCAGTTTATAGCGCTGTGTTTTTATACCTGAATCGTTTTCTGGAATGTTCATATAGTCAATCCTGAAAATATCAGTGCTTTGGCCTGATCCAATATGGCTGTAAAGTGCTGCAAGGAAAACCAACAGTCCCCTGGTTGCAGTATGGTATATTGAGGTTTTTATTTCTTATGGTTTTTGCTGAAAAATATGTACGTCGCGTTGTGGGAACGGTATAGTAACGTTATTTTCTTTGAATTTGGTATTGATCTTATAGCGCATTTCACTTTTTATCTTGGGATCGCTAAAACTATCGTTTGTAAAAAAGTGAATGGAAAACATGAGGGCCGAATCCCCAAAATCATCAAAAAGTACAAAAGGCTTTGGATTTTTGAGCACTTGCTTCTGTTCTGCAGCTACTTGCTGCAAAATCTGGGTCACCAACTCCACATCACTCCCGTAAGCTACGCCAACGTTCACTTTTTCACGGGTAGTCTTGTGGTTTTGGGTATAGTTATAAACAATGTCGCTGATAAACTTATGGTTGGGTAGGATCAATACCTTATCATCTCTCGTAATGGCCCTCGTTGTTCTCAGTTTTATTTCAAAAACCTTTCCCACTTTGCCATCAACCTCAACAATATCGCCCACTTGAAGGGACTTGTCCACGATGATGAAGATGCCCCCCAAAATATCCTTGAAGAGTTCTTGTAAGGCCAGTCCCAAACCAACAAAAAGGGCCGCAGAGGCCGTTATCATCAAGGTAATGTCCACCCCGGCCGCGCTGAGTGTTACCAATACGGCCACCAAGTAAACTACATAGTTGATGAACTTAAAAATACTGACAAACTTCTGCTTGTCTTCCCGTTCCATTTTTCGGGTCAGCAAATGCCGAAGCCATTTTAATATAAAGTTGGTCGCAAAAAGGGCAAAGGTCAAAAGCAACAATAACCCAACCGTTAAATGAATGGATTTTTCCCCAGTACCAATGTGGAACCCTAGATCCAGAAATTCCTTTATAGACCCCCAGATATCCCTTTCAATGATCTTCTTTATCTCTTTGGCTTCTTCCTGCATCTTCTATTTATATCTTAACCATTTGACCAATTCTTTATAGCTGGGCTTTTTGCCATACATTAAAATTCCAACCTTGTAGATTCGTGATGCCAGCGACACAATTCCCAAAAAAGTCAAGATGAGCAATCCAATGGATGACAATAACTGCCACAAAGGTACTCCTCCTTCCCCTACTCCTCCGGGGAGCCGCATGAGCATTACTATGGGTGAAGTTAACGGAAATAACGAAAACCCAACGGCAATGGGGCCATGGGGATTGCTAAAAACCGAGAAGAAACCTACATATATGGCCAACATCAATGGTAATATTATGGGAAAAATGAACTGTTGTGTATCTGTTTCATTGTCCACCGCTGCCCCAATGGCTGCATAAATGGAACTATAGATCAAATACCCCAATACAAAATAAATGAAAAAAGAGATAATTAAAAGTGCCCACGGAATGTCCAATATTTCCTTGGCGTACATGATCATATCACTGTCCATGGCGGCGTATTGCGACATGCCGGGCATTGCCCCGGAAGTCATGGCCGAATTTCCCGAAAGCTCCCCCAAATCAATCCCCAAAAATGTAACGGCCAATAACAGCAAAACGGAGGCCGAGATGAGCCAAATGGTAAATTGGGTGATTCCAGCCAAAGAAGTACCTATGATTTTCCCCAGCATCAATTGAAAGGGCTTTACCGAAGAAATGATCACTTCTATAATCCTGCTGGTCTTTTCCTCTATCACACTACGCATCACAAAACCGCCATAAATGATGATGAACATCATAATGGCATAGCCAAACCCTCCCCCAATGAACGCTTTGATCTCATTGATGCCCTTTACACTTCTTTCCCCATCAAAAGTTGACAATTGAAGGTCAAAAGGTTGCTCTACTCTAGAGAATTGATCTGATGAAACCCCAAGTCTTTCCAATCGGTCTTGGCGTAATTGCTTTTGAAAAACCGATTCCAACTGTTGAATCACATTGGTGTTGGGATTGTCCTTTGTGTATAAATAGGCTGATTTTGCCACTTGCTCCACATCCTTTTCATTGGGAAGGTACAAGAGCCCATCATACCCAAGGGCATTTGTGGAATCTTTGGCCTCTTCCAAAGTGAGACCGTCCATGTGCACGTAGGAAGTGCCTTTGGTTGGCTTAAACTCTTTCTGGAAAAAACTGCTTTCATTGAGCACGGAGACCACCCTGACCTCATTGGAGTTTATTTTGGTGAGATATGCGATAAGCACGATCATTCCCACAATCAGCAACGGGCTCAAAATCGTCATGACAATGAAAGAGCGGTTTCGCACCTTGGCCAAATACTCCCGTTTTATGATCAAACCGAGTTTACCTACCATTGTCCTTATTATTTACGGTTTGGATAAAAATATCATTGGCGGAAGGAATGGTCTCCTCAAAGCGATTGACATTGGCCATGGAGGATAATTCGGCCAAAATTCCAGCGGTTTGCTCTGAGGGCAATTGAATCTTAAAATCCAATTGATGTTCGGTGCCATCAAACTTTGGCGCCATAATGTTGAACTTTTCCTCTAAAGTTTTCATCAAGGCCTCTTCATTGTGTTGCACATGAAGTCCAACATTAAAAATATTGTTTTTGTATGCTTTTTTGATGTCCGATAGCTTGCCGTCCAATATTTTCTCCGATTTATGGATCAGCGCAATGTATTCACAAAGTTCTTCCACGGATTCCATCCGGTGGGTGGAAAATATAATGGAAGTGCCCTGTTCCTTTAACTGTAGGATCTCATCTTTGATGAGATTCGCATTTATGGGGTCAAAACCACTAAAAGGTTCGTCAAAAATCAATAGTTTGGGTTGGTGGAGCACCGTCACAATAAACTGCACCTTTTGGGCCATGCCCTTGGAAAGTTCCTGAACTTTCTTGTTCCACCAATCGCCAATGTCCAAACGGTCAAACCAGTATTTCAATCTGGTTTTGGCTTCGGTTTTGCTTAGGCCTTTAAGTCTGGCCAAGTACAATGCCTGTTCCCCCACCTTCATACTTTTGTACAGGCCGCGTTCTTCCGGCAAATACCCAATTAGGGATATGTGTTTTGGTGCCAAAGGTTCGCCATCAAACAAAATTTCACCTGAATCCTGATAGATAATTTGGTTGATAATCCGAATAAAAGAGGTTTTCCCGGCACCATTGGGCCCCAAAAGGCCGTAAATACAATTTTTGGGAATATTGAGTGAAATGTTGCTCAGCGCGGTATAGTTTCCATACGTTTTGGAAACATTTTTGGCAACAAGGATATGATCCATGTAAACTATTTTTTCAAAGATATGTATTTGGTCGATAAGACCCCTATCCCATAAAAACAAAAACCCACCCTTAAAAAAAATCAAGGATGGGAAAAAAATTGCTATGAAAAAGAAAATTAGATATTGGTCACCCAACATCAGTCTCAAATATACGTTTTTTATTTAAACAGAATAAAATTTATTGTTATGAGAACATATCTTTTACCTTTTCAAAAAAGGATTTGTCCGATTTTTCGGGCTTTGGGATGAAATTTTCATCGTTTTGCATACGCTCAAAAAATTCTTTCTGCTCCTTGTTCAGCTCTTTTGGAGTCCATACATTAACATGTACCAATAAGTCCCCACTACCATAGCCGTTGATGCTGGTTATTCCTTTTCCCCGTAATCGCAATATTTTTCCAGATTGGATTCCAGGTTCCAATTTAATGCGGACCTTTCCCCCAATGGCATCTATCTCTTTGGAACAGCCCAGCACTGCTTCGGAAATACTTACATAAAGATCGTAGTGCAGGTTGTCCCCTTCTCTTTTCAGGGTATCGTGTTCAATGGTTTCGATGGCCACAAGCAAATCTCCGGGAATTCCGTTGCCGGGTGCTCCGTTACCTTTTCCGGAAACCTTCAACTGCATGCCATCCTCTACTCCAGGTGGAATTTTTATGGAAACGGTCTCTTCCTCAACCTTAAGTCCTTGGGCATCTGCGCCTGCAGGTCTATTGTCTATGGATTGACCTGCTCCTCCACAAGTGGTACAGGTAGTAGCGGTCTGCATTCTTCCCAAAATGGTATTGGTGATTTTGGTGATCTGACCACTACCGTGACAAGTGGGACAGGTTTTGTAGGTTACGCCTTCGGCTTGCACCTTTCTGCGGACCTTTACCTTTTTCTCAACACCGTTGGCCACTTCATCCAAGGTCAACTTTACACGGATGCGAAGATTGCTTCCCTTCACCCTGCGTTGGCCTCCACCGCCAAATCCACCAAAACCACTGAATCCGCCACCAAAAGCACTTCCGAAGATATCCCCAAACTGGCTGAAGATATCGTCCATGTTCATTCCGCCACCGCCAAAACCGCCACTACCATCAAAGGCAGCATGACCAAATTGGTCATATTTGGCACGTTTGTCCGGGTTGCTCAATACTTCATAGGCCTCAGCAGACTTCTTGAACATTTCCTCCGCCTTGGCATCTCCTGGATTTTTATCGGGGTGGAATTCAATGGCTTTTTTCCGGTAGGCCTTTTTTATTTCGGCTGCGGATGCTCCTTTTGAAACTCCTAATATTTCGTAATAATCCTCTTTCATACACTATTTAGTTTCCAACAACAACCTTGGGATGCCTGATGATGCGTTCTCCCAATTTGAATCCTTTTTCAACAACATCGATGATCTTACCCTTCATTTTTTTGTTGGGCGCGGGGATTTGGGTAATGGCCTCATGGACCTCGGCATCAAATGTATCACCTTCTCCAACTTCTATCTGCTCCAGTCCCTTGGCTTTAAGGGTCTCCTTGAATTTATTGCTGATGAGCTCCACACCTTTGAACATTTCCTTATCCTCCGATTTGGACAGTTCTTTTAAGGCTCGGTCAAAATCATCAAGAACGGGCAACAATGACACTATTACTTCTTGACCAGCGGTTTTGAACAACTCCATACGCTCTTTGGACGTTCTTCGCTTAAAGTTCTCGAACTCGGCAAAAAGTCGTAAAAACTTGTCTTTTTCCTTGGCCAAATCTTCACGCAACTGGTCTTCCACAGTTATTTCTTCTTTCTCATCGGTTGCGTTTTCTGCATCTATATGTTCTTCGTTCAGCTCAGGATTTTCAACAGTTTGGGCGTCTTGTGATGCCTCTTCCATTTCCTCAACCTTGCTTTTCTTGCTCATATACGTTTATTTTATTCTTTTTTGAAGTGGCAAAAGTACTGCCAATTGTCCAAAAATGTCAAAATGTCACCACAAAACATGAAAAAATCCGCCTTAGCGGATTTCATATCGAATGTATGGTACTGTCAGCAATTAAACGAACTCCTTTTTCGTAGATTCCAGGGCTGCGGTTTCTTTTCCACTTTTTTCGGAATACAGCTCTTGCAGGGCCACACAAATATTGGGGTACTGAAAACCGAATCCCTCTTTTTCTATTTTTTTGCTGCTTACCCGCTGGCTGGAGAACAGCAAATACGCCATTTCACCCAAAAGCAATTTAAGGGCAAACTTTGGCACATTGGGCATCCATAAAGGCCTTTCCATAACTCTGGCCAATTCCTTGGTCATTTTGGCATTGGTGACAGGGTTTGGGGCCACACCATTGTATGTACCTTTAAGGTTGTTTTCAAGGATAAACACAAACATTTGGGCCAAATCTTCAATGTGAATCCACGATTGCCATTGATCGCCACTGCCCAAAGGAGCCCCCACAAAATTCTTGATGGGCGCGGCCATTTGTGGCAAAGCACCACCTTCTGCTGACAATACAATTCCAATGCGCACTTTGGAGACATTAATGTCAAATTTTTTGAATGCATCGACTTCAGCTTCCCATTTTTGGGCCACCTCACCTACAAAACTATCATCTACCTCTGTCTCCTGTTCATCATAAAACTTGGAAAGGGAATCAGGGTAAATTCCAATGGCAGATGCTGAAACAAAGGAATCCATCAGTGAAATGTCCACCTGCTCCATACCTCTGTACAAAGTTCGAAGGCTATTGATCCTACTGGAAAGTATTTTCTTTTTTCGGATCGGGGTCCAACGCTTGGCAATACTGGCGCCTGCCAAATTGATAACGGCTCCCACGTTCTTGAAACATTCCAAATCGATTTTTCCTTTATTGGGGTTCCAATAAAACCCTTGGTATGTTTCAGAATGGGAAATTTTTTCCTTCCGTGTAGTCAAATAATTAACCGAAATACCTTGGGAATGCAAGACTCTTACAATGGCTTGTCCAACCAAGCCGGTAGCCCCTGTTATCAACACCTTCATACAATCATTTTGAAGCAAATTTACGAGTTTAAGTGACTGTTTTTGAGGCATTAATTTAGGTTTAACACAAATGTTTAAAGTTTATGTGATTTTAAGAGTATTTCTGCCAAAGTCCTTAACACAACATTGGCAAAACATCATTTTTTGATGCCCCTGAGCATCTCACGTTTGCCCGGGGGACCTGGGAGTCGTTCCACGGTAAATCCGACAGCCTGTAATGCCCTGCGCACACTGCCTTTTGCCGCATAGGTGACCAATACCCCCTCTTTTTTTAAGGCTCGGAACATCTTTTCAAAAACTTCTTCGGTCCATAGCTCGGGTTGTACGCGTGCCCCAAACGCATCAAAATAGATAAGATTGAACAAATTGGCTTCATTTATGTCCCGAAAGTCCTTCTTTTGCTTGTGCAAAGAAAAATCTTCGGAAATAGCAATTTTCTCTTCCCACCTGGATTTGTGCATTACATCAAATACCTGTTGATACTCATTTGCATTGAGCTGCGAACAATAGTCAAGCTCACCCACTTCATCCATGGAAACCGGAAAGGCTTCCACCCCAACGTAATCAACTTTGAGCTGTTGCTTTCTGGCTTCCAAAAAGGTAATGAAGGCGTTCAGTCCGGTGCCAAAGCCTATTTCCAGTATGTTAACATTAGTATTGTTGAACAGCCGAAGCCCATGCGCAATAAAAACATGATACGCTTCTTGAACGGCCCCGTGTTTGGAATGATATTGTTCGTCCCAATCCTCTATTTGAATGGTCTTGGAGCCATCGCCCGTGGTGATTATCCTTCGTTTCAATCTCAATCTTTGATCAGTACCCCGTCCGCCTCAAAACGAAGTATGCGTGCCGGCTCGTTGATCTGTGCTATTTCTTCATCCGATGCGCCACTGTCCTTTGCATAATGTTTTTGGTCCTCAACCGACATTTCTTCCAAAAAGGCCAGTCCATTCATGTAAACAGTTTTGTCCGCTGCATCCTTCGGCACAAAAAAACCATAGTCCTTAAACCTTACAAAGACTTCGTTATCAGCATCCAAGGCTACTTTCATCCAGCACCCTTTTACTTGGCAGACTTCCTTGATTGTACCCGTCATTTGGGTTGTGACCGTATCAGTGACCGTCAATTGATCATAAACGGGCATATTTCTCTGGATCGCATCCGTAATCTTAAACGCTTCTCCATAATAATTTCCATTTTCGGTTTCTTGGCTTATTGCCATTTGTGCCAAAAACAATAAAAATATGGCAGGATATATGTTAAAAGGTCTCATTTTCACCAGCTTTTTAGAAATTCTTAACCCAGAATTGAAATTACAAACATGAAATAACAAAAACTAGGGATAAATAGCTAATTTTAACCCTCCAAAAGTAATTGATATGGAAGCAGTGATGAACAACGTAACTATCGAGAAAGCAAAAACATCCAAAATTAAAGATGTAGATTTTGACAACCTTTCCTTTGGAAGTATTTACACCGATCATATGCTCGTCTGTAATTACAAAAATGGGCAGTGGGAAGCTCCTAAGGTGGTTCCTTACCAACCCATTACGCTGGATCCATCCTCAAAAATCTTCCATTACGGTCAATCCATTTTTGAAGGAATGAAGGCCTACAAGGATGAAAATGGAAGTGTTTGGCTGTTTCGACCTTTGGAGAATTTTAAACGCTTGAACAAGTCGGCCAAAAGAATGGCCATGCCAGAGCTGCCCGAATCCCATTTTATGGATGGGCTCACTACACTTTTGCAAGTGGACAACGAATGGATTCCACAGAGCGCTGGAAGTTCATTGTATATACGCCCTTTTATGTTCGCTTCTGGCAACGGTTTTCATGCCTCGCCCGCGGATGAGTATAAATTCATAATTGCCTGTGCACCTTCCGGCTCCTATTTCTCTGGAAAGGTAAAGGTGCTGATAGAAAAGCAATATTCGCGCGCCGCCAACGGTGGTGTCGGGTTTGCCAAGACCGGTGGAAATTACGCAGGTCAATTTTATCCGACCCGTTTGGCCGCTGAAAAAGGATATCAACAGGTAATCTGGACCGATGACAACAACCACGAGTTTATAGAAGAGGCCGGTGCCATGAACGTTTTTGTCCGCATCAATGACACCTTGCTTACCGCGCCCACCAATGACCGAATCCTTGATGGTATTACCCGAAAAAGTATATTGGATATTGCCAAAGATGAGGGCATCAAGACAGAGATTCGCAAAATTTCGGTGAAAGAAGTGGTGGAAGCCGCCAAAAATGGTTCGCTGAAAGAAATGTTCGGTGCGGGTACCGCCGCAGTGGTATCGCCCATATCTGCTTTTGGTTATGAGGGGGTTGATTACGATCTACCGGAATTGACGGATAGTTATGCTTCCTTACTGAAAAAACGCATCACCGATATTCAATACAATAGAGCGGAAGACAAATTTGGATGGCGACACGAAATCGTTTAATAAAAAAAGCACCTAAAGGTGCTTTTTTTATTTGTCCATTATGGTTTGAATATCCGGTTTAAAATAGTTGGGGCCCTTCAATACTTTTCCATCCTGGCGATAAATAGGTTTTCCATCGGCTCCCAATTTGCTCATATTGCTTCGTTGGATTTCTTCAAAGACTTCCTCAATTTTACATTGCATGCCGTGTTCCAAGATGGTTCCGCAGAGAATGTACAACATATCCCCGAGGGCATCGGCCACTTCAATTAAGTCGCCATTATTGGCAGCTTCCAGGTACTCTTTGTTCTCTTCGTCCATCAAATTGAACCTTAATTGGTTCTTTTCAGCGCCCAAATCTGCCCTGGGCTCCTCTGAAACTCCAAGACCAAAGGAATTGTGGAACAGTTCCACCGCTTTTATTTTACTTTCCATTACAGGTATTTTGATTTAGCTTTGCGTAAAAATATAAAATATGTTCAGCACCGGACAGTTAATTTTCGCAGCACTTTTTTTGATTGTTTTTATTGCAATCATCTCTTTTTCATATAGAAAGGACAAAAAACTGCATAAAAAAAACTATAAAGGTGTAATATGGGTGCTGGTTTCCTTTGTGACTTTTGTAATTTTCTTGTTTTTGATCAAGTACTTCCTTAAAAATTAACAACCCTATTGCATACGCAACAAAAATTACAGTTTTCACAACTATAATATGCCTTTGATTCGTATAATATAGGAAAAACCGTACTTTTGTTTAACATTAATTTAGCACATCGAATGACAACATTCTTTAGCCTTCTTTTCATTTTGCTTGCTATTAATGCCCTGTTGTTGATTTTTAGCGTCAACGGAGCTGGCGAAAGGTTTAGAAAACCCATCCAGAGAATTTCGGAGACATCGATCACCAAACTCTTCCCCCGCGAGACTTCCGAAACCGAATACAAAGAAGCAGTATAGTTTGTACCTTTAGGGGATGAAACAGGCTCTTCTTGTTTTTTTAGGTGGGGGATTGGGTAGCGTTCTTCGTTACTTGATTTCCAAACCCCTTAACCTATTGTCCCCAAATTTTTTCTTTGGCACTTTTTCAGTAAACATTCTTGGTTGTCTTCTTATAGGACTCATTTTGGGACTATCGGCTAGAGGCAATTTTCTATCCTATAATAGTACACTGTTTTTGGC
>NZ_LXTT01000007.1 GCF_001683915.1 Allomuricauda sp. CP2A
CCTTCGTTGAACCATTTTATACCTTATATATTTGCAACGTTTTGATTTTAAAACTATAAACAAAAATTATGAGTAAAGTAAAGGAGAATGACACGGTAAAGGTACATTACACCGGTAAACTAACCGACGGGCAGGTTTTTGACAGCTCGTTGGAAAGGGAACCATTGGAAGTGGCCTTGGGCCAGGGTCAGCTTATACCCGGTTTTGAAAAGGGACTGATTGATATGACCGTAAACGAAAAGAAAACCATAACCATTGATAAGAAAGAGGCGTATGGAGAGGTCAATGAATCGCTTTTTCAAAGAGTCTCTAAATCCCAATTGCCCGAAGATTTGAAACCTGAGGTCGGTATGGGCTTGGTGGGTTCCAATGCACAAGGACAGGAGCAACAATTTCGGGTTGCCAAAGTTGAAGAAGAAGAGATCATCATAGATGCCAACCATCCGTTGGCGGGCCATGATTTGGTTTTTGACCTTGAAGTGGTTGAAATCCTATAGGACTTAAAAAGATTTTTTGACATTGAAAAGCGTCTTATCGTAATGGTAAGACGCTTTTTTTGTCTACCTGCCAACAGAATTACATTGAAAATTCTGTACCGTTTTAGTGAGCCGCAGTATGTCCTCGATGCCAATTTAATAGTTTATGGACACTCCAAATTGTTACATGTACTACAATTTCGATGTATTTTATGTTCTTATCGGGTCTTCTAAAATTTCATGTTACCTTATGCAGGCAATTGACCATTGTAATGAACCTAAAAACCTCTTTCCCAGTATTGTTCTTCGTATTGTTGAGTGGCACATTGCTATATGGTCAGGGCGAGGACAAGCTGTTTTCCATCACGGTCTTTGATGGAAACACCGGAAACCCCTTGGAGAATGCCAATGTCTATATTCAGGAGTGCAATTGTGGGGGGATTACGGACCGCAACGGAAACTATTCCAGATCACTCCCGACCGGACAATACCGGATAACCGTTTCCTATACAGGTTACGAAAGCACTGATTTAGAGGTGGACTTAACTGCCGATGTAAGCCTTGAAACGCAATTGTTGCAAAGGGTGGAACAACTATCGGAAGTGTTCCTGAGTGCAAAACAAAAAAACGAAAATGTAGAATTGCCCCAGATGGGGGTTTTAAGACTGCAAAGCCAGGACCTTATAAAAGTTCCCTCCGGTCTGGGGGAATATGATGTGCTGCGGAGCATGACGTTGCTGCCCGGGGTGAACAATGCGGGGGAGGTAAGCAACGGGCTGTCCATCAGGGGAGGCTCGCTGGACCAAAACCTGATACTGTACGATCATGCCCCCATTTATAACCCAACACATCTGTTCGGTCTGTTTTCTGTGTTCACCCCGGATGTCCTGTCGAACATAGACCTGTACAGGGCCAATATCCCGGCACGCTACGGGGGCAGGACCGCTTCGGTATTGGATGTTGGGGTAAAAAAGCCCTATGTGGATAAATTTAAACTGAGCGGTGGGGTGGGCTTGGTTTCCAGCCGATTGGCCATTGAGACCCCTTTGATCAAGGACAAGTTGAACCTAATGGTGGGTACCCGGGCCAGTTTTACGGATTTTTTGCTGCCCATTTTTTCAAAAAGACTGAAGGACACCAAGGCCAAGTTTTATGATACCACCTTAAAACTACTTTGGTTGCCCAATCCGGATGACCAAATTTTTCTGACCGGATTTTTTAGCAAGGATATTTATGAGCTCGAATTGATCTCACAGATCGAAAACATCAATTCCGATAAAAACCGATATGATTTTATGGCGCTGAACGGCACCTTGAATTGGTTGCACACCTTCAATGAAAAGGCCAGCCTGCGTTCAATATTGGTGTCCAGCAACTATGTGCCAAAAAACATCCTGCCCATCACCGGAAGTTCAGATGAGATTGAATACCGTTCCAAGATCAATTACCTGAGCTTTATTTCTGAATATGCCAATAAACCAAAATCAACGCTTGATTATTATTTGGGTTTACAGGCCAAAAAATATCTGGTCGGGCAAGGCACCCTGGATCCCGGAGGATCAAACAGTGTGCTTCCCGTGGCGCTGCATGACGAGAACAGTTATGAACTGTCGGCCTACTCCAATGTAAATTGGCAACTGGCACCCCCGGTCACCTTGTCCCTGGGGCTGAGGTTCAACCATTATGTGTTTGGAGGGCCCTATACCTTTAGCACCTACGATGACCAGGGCAATATAGTTTCGGCCGAGGAGTTTGAAAAAGGCTCCAAGGTAATCGATTACAACAATTTGGAACCAAGGGTAGGGGCCAATATAAAATTGGGGGAGCGGACCTCTGTCAAACTGAGCTATGCCCAAGTGAACCAATACCTCCAAAATGTGTACAACAGCACCACGCCCTTGCCCACATCCCGTTGGAAATCATCCGATAGGTACATCAAACCCCAGCAAAGCCAAAGTTATGGACTCGGTTTTTTCCATAATAGCGCGGACAATTCCGTTGAACTGGGGGTGGAAGGGTATTACAGGGATTCACAAAATGACCTGACCTACAAGCCGGGCGCCGATTTTTTCCTTGAGGAATTTTTGGAGCAAAAGGTGGTGCAGGGCAAGGGCAAGGCCTATGGGGTCGAGTTCAGCCTGAAAAAAACCGGGGGCAAGGTAAATGGTTGGTTAAATTATACCTGGGCCCGCAGTTTTGTTCGCACCTACAATGAAAATTTGGCCGACAGGATCAATAACAATGATTGGTTCCCATCGGATTTTGACCGCCCCCATATTTTTAACGGCACTGTTAATTTTGAAAGCAACCCATACAATAAATGGAGCCTCAATTTTACGGCACAAACGGGCAGGCCCTACACCACGGCCAATGGTTTTGTGGTGGTGGATGATATTGAGGTGCCCGTTTATCTGGAGCGGAACAATAGCCGTTTGCCCGTGTACCATAGACTCGATTTTTCGTGGCGCATAAGCTACAACCAGAAGAAGAACAAAAGATGGAAGAACCACTGGGTCTTTACCATATATAATTTATATGCCCGGAAAAATCCGTTCAACATCTATTACCAACAACGAACCAGCAATGAGAACGCTGAAATATTCAGCAACAGCCCCCTAGGTGCCTATGAGCTTTCCGTTCTGAACAGTCCCTTGTTTGCAATAACCTATAATTTTGTATTTCAGTGAAACAGTTTTTTCGAGTAAAATATCTGGTTGTGTCCGTTGCAATGCTCTTATTGGGCTGTACCGACCCCGTTGAGCCCGAATACAGTTATGTGGAAGGACTCATATATATCGATGCCCAAATTTCAACCTCTGTGGGCACCTCCTATGCCAAGATCTATGAATCCAATACGGATTTTAGACTATATCGGAACATTTTTCAGCCCGGGGCAGCCGTGGTTTTCAGGAACGTGGACACCAATGGGGCCATCACCCTTTCAGAAGGGGAAGATGTCTATGTGCCACCAGAGGATTTTCGGGCCAACAATGGGGAAACTTGGCAATTGGAGATCACCTTGGAGGACGGTAGGCAATATCGGTCCCAACCTGAAACTGTCAATGCACCGATTCCGTTTCAAGAGATCAATGCAGAATACCGGAAAGAATTGCTGTACAGGGAGGATGTTGAAGAATTTGTGCCGGGACACTCCATAACCATAAGCTTAAATGACCCTGCGGAAACCGCAAACCATTATTTATGGGGATACAGGTCCTTTGAAAGACCCCGGTTTTGCCAGGTGTGTTATAATAGTGTTTTTAGAAATGGCGAATGCGTTTCCAGTGAAACCTTTAATGATCCCTACTATACCTATGGCTGTGAAACGAGCGATTGTTTCCAAATACGGTACCACGAGAAAATAGAGCTGTTGTCCGATGAATTTGTTGATGGGTTGACGGTGAACAACCTGGAAGTGGCCCAAGTGCCGCTGTACACCAATGCCGATATCTTGGTTGAGGTGCAACAGTTTTCCATTTCGCCCAATGCCTATGAATACTACAAAGTACTCAAGGATATTGTTGACAACAACTCGGGGTTCAATGCTCCGCCTCCGGCGGCGCTGATAGGCAACCTGGTGAGCCTTAACAGCGATGATGAGTTTGTACTGGGGCGGTTTACGGCAGTGGCCTCATCCACGCAATCCATTTTTATAGCGCGTGGGGACATAGTGGAGAGCCCCATAGAGCCAATACTTCCTGCCAATTATGAAATGGTATCGGGGCCTGGGTCGGCCACCACCACAGCACCGTGCACTGAATCACGTTATAGAACAGCCATGGAACCTGATGGGTGGGTGGATTGAAACTGTTTTTCCAAGTATGTAATTGAACCGGAGCCTGTCCCGAGCGAAGTTGAGGGGGAGTGGGGGAGGTAAAAGCGCGTGACATTGGACAAAATCCCCAGAATTTTTAAGGTTTTCGTGCAATGGGATTTTAAAATGGTTGGCTATATTGCTGTACTCCAAGTTATTGACTTCCTACTAGTTAGTTCCCCCAAGAAAACATCAATTAATGGATATTTCAATTTCATAAATTAATTTTTTATGGATATTCTATAATTGATAGTTTGTAAAATTATTCTGTGATATAACTCTATCGTATGGTATGGACTTAGTAATCGCATGAATTTAGCTCTAATTGTATTGAAATATGAAACCCTTAACATTTTTGACATTAATGGCTTTAACTTTTTTTCTGACATGTAGAATTGCATCAGGACAAACAATCCAGAATGTTCCAAAAGAAGTTAAGAGGACTATTAGAATTGCCCATAAAATGGCTAAGAGGACTATAAAAGAAGCGAGAAATAACAAAAATGAACTTAGCGGTGATATATCCACTCATGTTTTTCAAAAATTTGATGAGTTTGAGCTTTTAGTCAGAAAATATCCATTAATAGAAAAATACCCTCATGTAGTTGCTTTTAGTGAACCTTTAGATCCTTTGGTAAATGAAGCTTACAAAACTAGCAACATACTCCGATGGTGTAGGGAATTAATGGCAAGTTTAAATTATTTAATCAAGAAATCTGATGAAATGAATTATTCTCAGAATTGGAAGACCACAAATTTGGAAATAGAATATGCAGCAGAACAATTTCGGAATATTATAACTTCACTTGAAAGCATTAACGAGTTGGTAGTCAATGATGCTGATTTTCAATCTTTAAAGGTTAAAGCAATAAATGTTAAAGCGACTCTTGATTTAATTAGGAACAAGA
>NZ_LXTT01000018.1 GCF_001683915.1 Allomuricauda sp. CP2A
GGGTACTTTCCATTAATCCGTTTGTAATTCAGCACGTATGACAAGCATATTAATTGGTCCGTACTTACTCGTAAATCATAGATAATTTGTTCAACTTTATGATAGTCATAACAATCGTCTAATTTTGGATAGACAATAGGGTTTTCATCGTAATAGTCAATATTTTTAAAGTCCTTATACAATTTTTCCAGTTCCAAATTGACCTTTGCTATACGTGTTAAGATTACGAAGTACTTGATCGTTAAATTCCCAAAATCTGAGTCCGGATCTAATACAATTATGTCGTCATTGTGCATTAACTGCCCTTTTGACTGAATTAATTTTATTTGCGGAATGTTCATTTAATATAATTGTTAACGGTCTAGTATAAGAATAGTAGCGGATTTTCAAGCACTAGCTTTTCAGTTAAACACAGACCTTTTTTATATTGACTTACTTTCGTTTTAGCGATTAAACCGCTATTATTTTTATACATTGTGCCTGTTGCACAAGTTAGCGAAAAAAGTCGTTGATGATCATTGCCGATCGGGAAAGGGATCGTACCTTAAAGGGATGCAAGGCAAGAAGGACTATCAGGAAAAGCTGTTCGCCCGGTTCCAACTCAGCGAACGAGTGCCAAGGGACAATTTTTACAGGAAGTTGAAGGGTGTGTTGGACCTGGATTTCCTATATCCGCTCACCAAGGGGTATTATGGGCAAAGCGGGCAGAAGAGCATCGACCCGGTGGTCTTCTTCAAGCTTTGCCTTGTCGGCTATCTGGAGAACATCATCAGCGACCGCAAGCTCATGGAGCACTGTTCGATGCGGCTCGACATCCTGTTCTTCATAGGATATGATATCGACGAGGAGCTTCCCTGGCACAGTACGATAAGCAGGACGCGCCAACTGTTCCCGGAAGCGGTGTTCGAGGAGACCTTTACCAAGGTGCTGGCCATGTGCGTTGAA
>NZ_LXTT01000032.1 GCF_001683915.1 Allomuricauda sp. CP2A
AGTTTATGGCCATACTCCCACCATTTATAGTGATTAACCGAAACCCATTGATTTATAGGGTTGCGGAACAAAAATATGAACTTGGAATTTTCAAAAATCTCTCTCAGGCTCACTAAAGTAGCAATGTCTCTAATTCTAATATCTTTAAAACCGAATCGTACTATACCATTTGGAGCTTTCAAATTATAAATTATAGCCTCAATTAATTTTTTCCTTAGTTCGGATAAGTTCCCCATGGACATCATAAATGGATAATGGGGATATAAGTGGTTTTTAGATCTAAGGCATTGATGAAAGATTTTATTATCCTCTATTACAGTTGAATCTTGTGAAAATTTATCAACTCTTTTTATAATGCACAATATATCATCAATGATATATTGTTGTTCTCCCCAAATACAAACTTCATTGCTTGAGTTGAGAATGCGTTGCATAGCTGTTGAAGAACACCTACCACCTACACCGAAAATAAAGATATGCTTCTCCATCATTTTTATTAAGAATTAAATCAAATCGGAATTTTCGTGATAACATGGCTAAAAGTCTACCCGATTATTCTAAAATGCTACACATTAATGCATTATGTTGCATTGAAAAAATTTAATG
>NZ_LXTT01000039.1 GCF_001683915.1 Allomuricauda sp. CP2A
TGGCCACTGAAGTGCCACCAAATTTTAAGACTTTCATGATGAAATAGTGTTGAAAAAATATTGAAAAATAGATTAAAAAAACGGACGGAAATATATAGCAGATTTACCCCAAAGGGGTGGTGGTAATCAAAGTGAAGATAGATGAAAAAGATTCCATCTGAAGAAGATTACTATCCGTTTGTTTAACTTGCATTGTTCTGTTATGAGGTGATAAAAGTAGTATTTTTGGTTACTTCATCAAATCTTACAACGTATTTTTTGCGAAATCCATACAAATAATCAAATTTTTGTGTTGAATGAAAATTTTTTCCGCCCAACAAATCTATGATGCTGACAAATTCACCATAGATAAACAGCAAATTACCAGTGATGCCCTCATGGAAAGGGCCGCCACCAAATTGTTTGAATGGATTCATGCCCGATTGCGAGGTACCAGCGTCCAAATAAAGTTGTTCTGTGGTATTGGCAACAATGGTGGGGATGGGATGGTCTTGGCCCGACTGCTGCATGAGCATGGGTATGCCATTCAGGTGCATGTGGTGAACTACAGTGAAAAACGTTCCAGAGATTTTCTTTTGAATTTGGAACGGTTGAAGGAAATGAAGGTTTGGCCGGATTTTATCAATGAGGATAGTGATTTGCCCGAGATTTCACCAAACGATATTGTGGTGGATGCCATTTTTGGAATTGGATTGAACCGTGCCCCCGCTACTTGGGTGGGGAATTTGATACAGCACATCAATACTTCCCATGCGTTTGTGTTGGCGGTGGATATCCCTTCGGGATTGCCCATGGATAGAAGCCCATGGAAGCCAGCGCATGTAATCGACGCGAGTTATGTGTTGAGTTTTCAGGTGCCCAAACTGGTGTTTTTTCTTCCAGAGACCGGGGTTTTTATCAATCAATGGGAGTTGTTGGACATTGGTTTGGATGTTGGGTTTCTGGGGAAAACCGAAACCGATTTTGAACTTATTGGTAGGCCTGAGATAGTTCCTTTGTACCGACCCCGACTTAAATTTTCACACAAAGGAACCTACGGGCATTCCATGATCATTGGGGGGAGCTATGGTAAAATTGGAGCGGTACAGTTGGCGAGCAGTGCCTGTTTGTCCACTGGCAGCGGATTGGTCACGGCCTATGTGCCTAAATGTGGGTATCAGTCACTTCAAACGGCAATCCCGGAGGTGATGGTTGTAACGGATGAGGATGAAAAGACCATTTCCCAAATAGTACTTCCTTTTGTTCCGGATGTGATAGGGATAGGTATGGGAATCGGTACCGGAGAAAAAACGGTCAAAGCTTTTGGTGCTCTTTTAAAGGAAATGAAATCTCCTATGGTCATTGATGCTGATGGGCTCAATATCCTATCTAAAAACCCTAAAATGTTGAAGGATGTTCCCAAAGATTCCATTTTAACGCCGCATCCCAAAGAATTGGAGCGACTTATTGGAAAATGGAACGATGATTTTGAGAAACTTGATAAGGCCAAAACCTTTTCTTTGAAAAACGAGGTGGTGTTGGTGATAAAAGGGGCCCACACCATAGTTTTTTATAATGGTAAAGGGTATGTGAACACCACGGGCAATCCCGGAATGGCCACGGCAGGCAGCGGCGATGTGCTTACCGGAATGATCACTGGATTGGTGGCCCAAGGATATGCACCTTTGCATGCAGCCATCTTTGGTGTGTACCTGCATGGTTTTGCTGGTGATATATGTGCCTCACAAAATGGTTATGAAGCCGTAAAAGCATCAGAAATCAGTAATAGGATAGGGCAGGGATATGTGGAAATTCTAAGCCCATCCGAAGCCGAGGAACGGGAAAAGGCCTAGATCCTATTTTTTGTTTTTGCCAGATTTTACCCTTTTTCTGACCCAAGCCAAAGCATTTTCAAACTCAATAAAGAATTCCATGTTCTTTTTGTAGAACAGTTTCTCTATTTTAAAGTTGTGCATGTCTATTTCCTTTTTGGAGACAATGGCAAATGCCTTAAGATTTTCCAAACCGCGCAAGTAATTATATATTGTTGGGTCTACGGCATAGGAGTTTTTACGTTGGCTGATATAACCAAAATTCCTGTTTCTAAAGTGTATTTCCGAAATCCCAATGATTTGATAAGCGCGCTCAAGTGTTACTGTGGCACCTTCATCAAAGGTAGCGACCATGTAATCATCAAATACCTGTACGGTTCCAATATCCAACTGGTATTCGCGTACCACGATGGTCTTCTTAGTAGAAGTAATTCTCATTCCCCAAATAGTTATAGTGTCTCGAAACGAAAATATGGCGAATGCTCAGTGAGCTGAAAAAAATTAGATTAAAAGCAATATTATCGTTTGTACTACATTTGGGATACAAAAAAAGCTGACGGATGTCAGCTTTTTTCAATCGTGTTTTTGGGTGTTATTTTTCAGTTTCAGGCGATTTTTCAATTTTCTTTATTTTGATGGTGAGCTCTTCTTTTTTCTCATCCAAGTCCATAAAGATGCTGTCACCTTCGTCTATTTTGGAGTTTACAATTTCCTCGGCCAAGGCATCCTCAATATACTTTTGAATGGCTCTTTTTAGAGGTCGTGCTCCATACTCTTTGTCAAAACCTTTTTCAGCAATATAGTCCTTGGCCTTGTCAGAAAGGTTGAGTTCATAACCAATATCCTTGATTCTGTCGTACAACTTGTCCAATTCAATATCAATGATTTTGTGGATGTCCTCCCTTTCCAAGGGGTTGAACACAATTACATCATCAATTCGGTTGAGGAATTCTGGTGCAAACGCCTTTTTAAGGGCATTTTCAATGACACTTTTCTGATGGGTATCGGCCTGCGCTTTTTTGGCCGCAGTGCCAAAACCGATGCCTTGTCCAAAATCCTTCAATTGACGTGCTCCAATGTTGGATGTCATGATAATGATGGTGTTCCTGAAATCAATTTTTCTTCCCAAACTGTCGGTAAGGAAACCATCGTCCAAAACTTGGAGCAGCATATTGAACACATCTGGGTGCGCCTTTTCAACTTCGTCCAGAAGGATTACGGAGTAGGGCTTACGGCGCACTTTTTCGGTCAATTGCCCACCTTCTTCATAGCCCACATATCCCGGAGGTGCACCCACCAGTCTGGAGATGGCGAATTTTTCCATGTATTCGCTCATGTCTATTCGGATAAGGGCATCTTCGGAATCAAAAAGCTCCTTGGCCAAAATCTTGGCCAACTGCGTTTTACCAACTCCCGTCTGACCTAGGAATATGAACGAACCAATGGGTTTGTTGGGATCCTTCAATCCGGCTCGGTTACGTTGAATGGCCTTGGCCACTTTGGCCACGGCATCATCTTGACCAATGACAAAACCTTTGATCAATTTGGGCAACTCTGCCAATTTGTTGCTTTCGGTCTGTGCAATTTTATTTACGGGAATACCGCTCATCATGGAGACCACATCGGCTACATTATCCTCGGTAACGGTTTCACGGTGAAGCCTACTTTCTTCTTCCCAAAGCTCTTGGGCAGATGCCAATTCCTTTTCAAGGCGTTTTTCATCGTCCCGGAGCTTGGCGGCCTCTTCATACTTCTGTTTTTTGACCACGCTGTTCTTTAATTCGCGCACGTCTTCCAACTGACTTTCCAACTCCAAAATCTGCTTGGGAACGTCCATGTTGACAATGTGTACGCGAGAACCAGCTTCATCCAGGGCATCGATGGCTTTATCTGGTAAAAAGCGGTCCGTCATATATCTGTTGGTCAACTTTACACAGGCCAAAATGGCCTCATCGGTATAGTTGACATTGTGGTGGTCTTCGTATTTGCCCTTGATGTTCATTAAAATTTCGATGGTTTCCTCAACTGTGGTGGGTTCTACCATCACTTTTTGGAAACGACGCTCAAGGGCACCATCTTTTTCAATGTATTGTCTGTATTCATCAAGTGTTGTAGCTCCAATACATTGGATTTCACCCCTGGCCAACGCAGGTTTGAACATGTTCGAGGCATCCAAACTGCCTGTGGCACCGCCAGCGCCCACAATGGTGTGAATCTCATCGATGAACAAAATGATGTCATCGTTCTTTTCGAGTTCGTTCATCACCGCCTTCATACGCTCCTCAAACTGACCACGATATTTGGTACCTGCGACCAACGAAGCCAAATCCAATGTGACCACACGTTTGTTGTAAAGGATGCGGGAAACTTTTTTGTTGATGATGCGCAGTGCCAGACCTTCGGCTATGGCGCTTTTACCAACACCGGGTTCACCAATGAGCAGTGGATTGTTTTTCTTTCTTCTGCTCAATATCTGGGATACACGTTCAATTTCTTTTTCACGCCCAACAACAGGATCCAGTTTGTTATCCTCGGCCAAACGGGTAAGGTCACGCCCAAAGTTGTCCAAGACCGGGGTCTTGGATTTCTTGGTCCCTTTTTGGCTTGAGCCGGAACCAAACGTACTTTCTTTGGCATCCCCAGCATCATCTGGATCGCTGGGAAACGATTCTGCCTGTGGGGAATCTATATAATCATCATCACTGGTGATCATGGATTTAAACTGTTCTTTGACGTTATCATAGTCCACTTTTAATTTGTGCAACAATTTGGTTGTGGGATCATTTTCATTTCTGAGAATGCACAACAACAGATGTGCGGTATTGATGGAGGAGCTTTGGAAAAGCTTGGCCTCCAAAAAAGTGGTCTTCAGCGCACGCTCGGCCTGCCGGGTGAGGTGAAGGTTTTTCTTATCCTTTTGCATGGTTCCCGTGTTCGGATTTGCCGGACTGAGGATTTCCACCTTTCTTCTTAGGTGGTCCAAATCCACATCCAAGGCATCCAATATGTTAATGGCCTTGCCATTTCCATCTCTTAAAAGACCGAGCATAAGGTGTTCAGTGCCAATAAAATCGTGTCCCAATCTCAAGGCTTCTTCCTTGCTATATGCTATTACGTCTTTTACTCGGGGGGAAAAATTATCATCCATACCTTTCTTTTTCAGCAATTAAAATTAATAAAAGTATTGTTACTGTGGTCAAATACCGTACCCTTATTCGATAAACTAGTATTAAATGTCGAAATAATGGACACTTTTTAGGTGGTTTAACATAGCTTTATTACAATCTGGTGATGAAGGTGGAAAATGTTGATAATTTTTTTAATAAAGTAGGCTCCAACTGTTTTGAAGGGGCTTATTTTCTGTATATTGCCATGATATTTTAACCACTAAAAAACAATAAGATTTTAGCATGGCGGAAGGAGAAAAGTTAATTCCTATCAATATAGAGGATGAGATGAAATCTGCCTACATTGATTATTCAATGTCGGTCATTGTGTCACGTGCCCTGCCAGATGTTCGTGATGGACTAAAACCAGTTCACCGAAGAGTACTTTTTGGAATGCACGAACTTGGGGTAAGATCTAACAGTTCGCACAAGAAATCTGCCCGTATTGTTGGGGAGGTATTGGGTAAGTACCACCCGCATGGTGATACATCGGTTTATGATACCATGGTACGTATGGCCCAGGAATGGAGCCTTAGGTACATGCTTGTCGATGGGCAGGGAAACTTTGGTTCCGTTGATGGAGATAGCCCAGCGGCCATGCGTTATACCGAGGCCAAAATGCGGAAAATTGCAGAGGAGATGTTGGCCGATATCGATAAGGATACGGTTGATCATCAGCTCAATTTTGACGATTCCCTGCAAGAACCTACCGTTCTTCCCACTCGGGTTCCCAATCTTTTGGTGAACGGAGCTTCGGGTATTGCCGTGGGGATGGCCACCAACATGCCGCCTCACAACCTATCCGAAGTGGTGGATGGAACCATTGCCTATATAGACAACCATGATATTGAAATAGATGAGTTGATTACCCACATCAAAGCCCCAGATTTTCCCACAGGAGGAATCATTTATGGGTATGATGGGGTAAAAGAAGCCTTCCATACAGGAAAGGGGCGCGTGGTAATGCGTGCCAAAGCTTCCTTTGAAGAAGTGCAGGGAAGGGAATGCATCATTGTTACCGAGATTCCGTATCAGGTGAACAAGGCGGATATGATCAAAAAGACCGCCGACCTTGTCAACGAAAAGAAAATAGATGGGATCGCATCCATACGGGATGAATCCGATAGAAAGGGCATGCGCATTGTGTACATCCTAAAGCGGGATGCCATTCCAAACATTGTGTTGAACACCTTGTACAAGTACACGGCGCTCCAATCTTCTTTCAGTGTCAACAATATTGCCTTGGTCAAAGGAAGACCACAGTTGTTGAACCTTAAGGAAATCATCCATCACTTTGTGGAACACAGACATGAGGTGGTGGTCCGTAGGACCAAATTTGAATTGAAGAAGGCCGAGGACCGTGCTCATATTCTTGAAGGGTTGATCATTGCTTCGGATAATATTGATGAAGTAATCGCCATTATCAGGGCATCCAATAATGTGGATGAAGCCCGCACCAGTTTAATGGAGCGTTTCAAGTTGACCGAGGTTCAGGCCAAGGCCATTGTGGAAATGCGTTTGCGTCAACTTACCGGTCTGGAACAGGACAAATTGCGTGAGGAGCATGCCGAACTTTTGAACACCATTGAGGATCTAAAAGATATTCTTGAAAAGAAGGAACGCAGAATGCAAATCATCAAAGATGAGCTTCTTGAAGTTAAAGAGAAGTATGGTGACGACAGAAGATCGGAGATCAACTACGCCGGTGGCGACTTGAGCATTGAGGACATGATTCCGGATGAACAAGTGGTCATTACCATTTCCCATGCAGGCTACATCAAAAGAACACCTTTATCTGAATACAAAACCCAAAATAGGGGAGGTGTGGGTCAAAAGGCCTCATCCACCCGAAACGAGGATTTCTTGGAACATCTTTTTGTGGGCACCAACCACCAGTACATGCTGTTCTTTACCCAAAACGGAAAATGTTTCTGGATGCGGGTGTATGAAATCCCTGAAGGAAGCCGAACTTCAAAAGGGAGAGCTATCCAGAACCTGGTCAATATAGAGATGGACGACAAAGTGAAGGCCTTTATCTGTACCCAAGACCTCAAAGATGAGGACTATGTGAACAGTCACTACGTGATTATGGCCACCAAAAAGGGTACGGTGAAGAAAACTTCATTGGAACAATATTCAAGGCCTAGACAAAATGGCATCAACGCTATTACAATTAAGGATGGCGATGAGCTTTTGGAGGCCAAATTGACCACAGGGACCAGCCAGATTTTCCTTGGATTGAAATCAGGAAAAGCCATTCGTTTTGAAGAAAGCAAAACCCGACCAATGGGTAGAAATGCCTCAGGTGTTCGTGGAATAAGATTGGCCGATGACAAAGATGAGGTAATCGGTATGATTTCCGTACACAATTTTGAAGATGATATCCTGGTCGTTTCAGAAAATGGATACGGTAAAAGATCCAATTTAGAGGACTATCGCGTAACCAATAGGGGCGGGAAGGGAGTCAAGACCATTTCCATCACTAAAAAAACAGGTGGACTGGTTGCCATTAAAAATGTAACAGATACCGATGATCTAATGATTATCAACAAATCTGGTATTGCCATTAGAATGAGTGTGGAAGACCTTCGTGTTATGGGAAGGGCCACACAGGGCGTTCGTCTCATCAACTTAAGGGATGGGGATTCCATAGCCGCAGTGGCCAAGGTCATGAAAGAAGATGAATCTCTTGATGACACCGATGTCCTTGATATAGAGGTCAATGACTAAGATGGCATGGCAATTGATATATGTAAAGAAAATAATTAATAATCCGTAAACACTAAATAATTACATTTTAACATGAAGACTAAAGTTTTAATACTATTAGCCATAGGAATTTCAACGATGGGCTTTTCCCAGAAGAGTGAGATCAGGGATGCTGAAAAAGCACTGAAAGATGGTGATGCCGCTGCGGCAAAAACAGCTTTGGAAGCTGCCTCATCTACCATTGATGCCGCTGATGAAAAATTACAGGCTCAATATTATGCCGTGAAAGGTAATATATATTCCGATTTGGCATCCAAAGGAGACGCTTCGGCTTTCCAGCCCGCTATAGATGCCTACAAAAAAGTAATTTCCGTTGAAGAGGCAAGTGGAAAAGAAAAGTACACCACTGTGGCAAGACAGAAATTATCAGAAATGACAGCCGATTTGGTAAATGCAGCAGTTGAGGACAACAACAACCAGAAATTTTCCGAAGCAGCAGAAAAATTGTACTTGAGTTACAAACTAAGCCCTGCTGACACCGTTTATCTATACTATGCCGCAAGCAGTGCCGTAAACGGCCAGGACTATGAGAAAGCCTTGCAATACTACAATGAACTCAAGGACCTGGGCTATGATGGTAGTGGGGTAACCTATACAGCGGTCAATGTGGAGACCGGCGAGGTTGAAACCATGGACAAGAGCACCAGAGATTTGTATGTAAAAGCAGGCACCCACAAAGACCCCAAAGAAGAAAAAAGTCCTTCAAAAAAACCAGAGATAGTTAAGAACGTTGCCTTGATCTACCAACAATTGGGAGATTCCGATAAGGCGCTTGAAGCCTATGCTGAAGCAAGAGAGGCCAACCCAGAGGATGTGAACCTCGTCTTGGGAGAGGCCAATTTGTACTATTCCCTTGGTGATAAGGACAAGTTTAAGGAACTTATGGCCCAAGCTTCTGAAATGGCTCCTGACAATGCCGATTTGTTGTACAATATTGGGGTCATCAATATGGAACAGGGAAATTTACAGGATGCCAGGGATGCCTACAAGAAAACCTTGGCCATCGATCCAGGATACATCAATGCCCTGTTAAACCTTTCCACAACCTATGTGAACGAAGGTAACGGACTTATCGATGAAATGAATGTCCTTGGTAGCTCCAAGGCAGATATCGCCAAATACGATGAGTTAAAGGCTAAAAAGGACAGTTTGTTCAGGGAAGGGGCAAAAGTTTTGGAAGATGCCGTAAAAACCAATCCTGATAACCAAAGTATTTTAACCCAGTTGAAAAACATCTATGGAGCTTTGGGTGATACCGAAAACTTCATGAGAGTCAAAAAACTTTTGGGGGAATAGTTTTTCCTTTGCAGAAAAAGAATAAGAAGGGCCGCAATTTGCGGCCTTTTTCTTTAGAGTATTTTTTTGATGACCCTGAGCTTGTGGGTATATAACTTCTCTTGTGTGTTGAAAATGCCTGTGTGATCTATACGATCTATGCGCACATGGCCGTGCACATGAATAATATAATTGTCTTTTAATATGATGCCCACGTGGTCAATAACACCTTCGTTGTCATCAAAAAAGGCTAAGTCGCCCGGCTCACTCTCTTCAATAAAACTGAGCGCTTCCCCTTGTTTGGATTGCCCTTCCGCATCCCGTTCCAACATATAGCCATTGATTTTGTACACCATTTGCGTAAACCCTGGGCAATCTATGCCAAAAGGGGTCTTACCGCCTTTCAAGTAAGGTGCGTTCAAATACAGGAAGGCCGTATCAACCAGATTTGACTTTGGATTTTCACCTTCCATGACCGTTCCCTCAAAAGAATGGTTCAGCAATTCGGAAGAAGAAATCATGGAGCCCAACAAAATGGGAAGCAACATGCCATTGTTGGCACAGATATGGGAAATGATATCGGAAGAAATCTTCTTATCCCCATTAGCCAATTCATCATACCCATTTTCAGTGATAAAGGTAAATTGATGATTTGAAATCCAACCCTCGCACCGATCATGCGCCACACGAATCCTGCTCCATTTTTTTCTACTTTCCAGGACCTTGAAATGTTCCCCGTACAAAAGTTGGGAAACCATTTCGGTACAATCGTCAGGCTGAACCCTAATCGGGACAATGCTCAAATGGCAGATTCCATATTGCATCTATTGGCTGAATTGGATAACTAAATTCTTTCAAGGACAATTGCAGAAGCTCCACCACCACCATTGCAAATGGCCGCAGCGCCCAGTTTGGCATTGTTCTGCTTCAATATATTGAGCAGGGTAATGGTGATCCTTGCCCCGGAACAGCCCAATGGGTGGCCCAAGGAAACTGCTCCTCCGTTCACATTTACATTGGCATCGGTAAGTCCCAAAAGTTTTGTATTGGCCAAGCCCACAACGGAAAAGGCCTCATTGAATTCAAAATAATCCACATCGGAAATGGCAACGCCTGCCCTTTCCAATGCTTTTGGCAAGGCTTTGGCCGGTGCTGTGGTGAACCATTCGGGCTCTTGGGCTGCATCAGCATACCCTTTTATAAAAGCCAAGGGCTCCAATCCCAGTTCCTGTGCTTTTTCCTCGCTCATCAATACCACCGCTGCCGCTCCATCATTTATGGTGGAAGCATTGGCGGCCGTAACGGTACCATCTTTGGTGAAAGCGGGCCGCAATGCCGGAATTTTGTCCAGCTTCACGTTCTTGTATTCCTCATCTTCATTCACAATGATGGGCTCGCCCCTACGTTGGGGAACCTCCACAGGAACCACTTCATCACTGAATTTTCCCGCTTTCCATGCTTCTGCTGATCTCTTATACGATTGAATGGCGTAGGCATCTTGGTCCTCTCTGCTAAATTTATGTTCAGTGGCACAAGCATCGGCACAAACCCCCATGGCATTTTGATCATACGCATCCACCAGTCCATCTTTTTGCATACCGTCCACCAAAGTTGCCGGACCGAATTTTACACCGTTGCGCATGTAGGCATAATGGGGAATGAGGCTCATATTTTCCATACCCCCGGCCACTACAATGGAATTTTCGCCCAAAGCAATGGACTGGGCCCCTAGCATAATGGCTTTCATTCCCGAGGCGCAAACCTTATTCACGGTTGTACAGGGAACCGTATTGGGGATACCCGCATAAATAGCGGCTTGCCGTGCAGGAGCTTGCCCCGTACCGGCCTGTACCACATTTCCCATTAAGACTTCCTCTACCAGTTCGGGCTTAAGACCTATTTTTTCCAATGCTCCCTTAATGGCAATGGAACCCAGTTTTGGGGCTGGTACAGTGGACAAAGCGCCCATAAAACTCCCAATTGGGGTCCTTGCGGCGGAAACAATAACAACTTTGTTCATATGTGCATTTTTACTGATGCGAAAATACTAAAATTAAATCCAAAAGGTCCAGAATCACCCAGAGGCCTACTTCTTATTTATATTTTCTATTTTTGATGTGAACTGCACACAGAATGGGAAAGACTTTAGACAATGTATATAAGCATCAATCGCTCGCCTACAAGTATTTTCTATATCTGATTTCTGTAGGGCTCATTGTATTCTTTTTTCCAAAAGGAGGGAAGTTCAAATATGATTTTCAAAAGGGAAAGCCTTGGCAATATGAGAATCTCTATGCTCCCATTGATTTCTCCATCAAAAAGACCCAGGATGAGATAGCCCAGGAGCAACAGTTGCTTCGCAACAGAAAGACGGATTATTACACTTTTGATGCTTCCATAGTGACCACTGTCAAGAACGATGTGGAACAAGAGTTGAATGGTCTGTTCCAATCAAACCCATTTACCCGGCAGCAACAACAAACGCTATCGAATAACGGAGAAGCCATAATTGACAGCATTTATGAGCTTGGGGTATTCCAAGACCTACCTTCATCAAACTCCATTGTATTGGTGAAGAACAACGAGGCCATACCTTTGGATCCCAATGATTTTATGGATGTTCAGGAAGCCAAGGAACGGGTCGGCAGTATTTTATCAAAAAGGAATTTTCAAGGAGCTTCAAGGCTTGGAAATATCATCCAACGAAATGTGAGGCCCAATCTCTCTTTTGATGGGGCACTTACAGAAAGGGCATTGGAAGAAGAGCTCTCCAA
This sequence comes from Allomuricauda sp. CP2A, assembly GCF_001683915.1. GTDB lineage: Bacteria > Bacteroidota > Bacteroidia > Flavobacteriales > Flavobacteriaceae > Flagellimonas. Next base: position 11,797 of record NZ_LXTT01000039.1, read on the forward strand.
GATTTCATATACCAGGGGCGAAGTTTCCGAAGGAAGATTGATCATAGCCAAGGGAGAGGTTGTTGAGGCCGAAAACTTCAAAATCCTCAGTTCCTTGAAGGATGAGTATGAATCCGAATTGTGGCGGGGCAACAATTACTATTTTATTCTTTTGGGGTATACCATTTTGGTAGCCTTGGTTTTGATTATGCTATTCTTGTTTTTAAAGCGGTATCGGAACGAAATCTTTAAGAACAACAACAAGGTCACCTTTATCTTTTTCAACATCCTGCTTATGGTCTTGGCCACCACCTTGACGGTAAAGAATTATGAAAGCTATGTGTATGTAGTGCCCCTTTGTATCCTTCCCCTTGTACTGAAAAACTTTTTTGATGCCCGGTTGGGGCTGTTCGTGCATGTGCTGACCGTACTGATTCTTGGGTTTGTGGTGCCCAATAGTTTTGAGTACATCTTTTTGCAGATCATTGCAGGTATCGTTACCATTTTAACGGCATCGGAGCTCTATAAAAGGGCCAATCTTTTTATATCGGTAGGGCAGATTACCCTGATTTACATTATTGGCTATTTTGCGTTCCATGCCATCCATGAAGGAAATCTTGAAAATATAGAGTGGATATTGTTCGGGGTTTTTGTTTTGAACGGACTTTTGACCCTTTTTGCGCAACCCTTGATCTATATGTTTGAAAAGATTTTTGGTTTGGTGTCCGATGTTTCCCTGCTGGAACTTTCCGATACCAATTCCAAATTATTGAAAGAACTCTCGGATAAGGCACCGGGAACCTTTCACCATTCCTTACAAGTGGCCAATTTGGCCGAAGCAGCAGCCAATGAGATTGGGGCAAATGCCATGTTGGTCAGGGTGGGTGCCCTGTACCATGATGTCGGTAAAATGGAAAAACCGACGTACTTTACCGAAAACCAAATCACCAATGTAAACCCCCATGATGACCTTCCGCCAAGAGAAAGCGCAAAAATCATTATAGACCACGTTATCAAGGGAATTGAAATTGCCCGCAAGAACAATATACCGGATCGGGTGATAGATTTTATACGCACCCATCACGGTACTACCTTGGTATATTATTTTTTCAAGAAGCAGCAAGAGTTGGAAACCGATGTTGATCCTGAGGATTTTAAATATCCCGGACCCATTCCATTTTCCAAAGAAACAGCTGTTTTGATGATGTCAGATGCTGTAGAAGCCGCATCCAAAAGTTTAAAAAACCCAACTTTCACCATTATAGACGAATTTGTGGATAAAATAGTTAAGGGTCAGATGCAGGCCAATCAGTTTTTAAATGCCAACATTACCCTCAAAGAAATTGAGATGGTGAAGAAAGTATTGAAACAAAAGCTCACCAACATTTACCATTTGCGTGTGGAGTATCCAGAGTAGTGATGCTGGAAATCAAATGGTTTTAAAAAAAATGAAAAATAGTTGCGATCTTTCGGATGAAAAGGTACATTTGCATCCGCATTTTTAGATGCACGTTCATATAATAAATGAATAGGAGAGGTGCCGGAGTGGTAACGGAGCAGATTGCTAATCTGTCGGCGGGTAACTGTCGCCTGGGTTCGAGTCCCAGTCTCTCCGCTTTTTCCTTTTAAATATTTGGAATATTTTCAGGGAGTAGTACAGTGCCAAGCATGGTGTAGACTCCGCCCGGTTCCCGATGTAGATTATAGGATTGTTTGGAATTTGGGTATTGAAATTTAGAATATTGGCATTTATGTCATTTTTCGGGGTGTAGTACCTCGACAAGCTCGGTATAAACTCCGCCCGAGCGGGCTACTTAAACGGTAGTGCTTTTTTGGAGTTTGATATTTAGAACATTTCAGCCAATGGGCTGTATTTCGGGGTGTAGCGTAGCCCGGTTATCGCGCCTGCTTTGGGAGCAGGAGGTCGCAGGTTCGAATCCTGCCACCCCGACTTTTAGGGTTTTAGCAGAAACCTAAAAAAGGTTAATCAAATGAATTTCAGGAAATTACATATTTTTTGAATTCATTTGATTGCCTTTAAAACCAAAACAAAAGTTACCTATTCGGTTACCTGATTATAACCGATTTTTTTCACTACTTTGGTAACCCATCAGCATTTGACTTTCGTTTCGATTTGACTTTCAAAAAAAATCGAATATTCACCTAAAACGAGAGTCTATGGACACTTCAAGAACTTTCAGCATTCATTTTTGGCTGAACCTGGCCAAGAAAAACGATGATTTGGCACCCATTTATGCGCGGGTGACCGTGGATGGAAAGCGTGCCGAAATCAGTCTGAAACGCACAACAAAAGTTACCTTTTGGGATACCAAAGCAAAAAAAACCACAGCAAGGACCCCTGAGGGAAAAGAACTGAACGATTATTTGGACCAGGTCCACGCCAAGTTATTGGCCTGTTACAAGCATATGTCATCCGATTTTGAACTTATTACCGCGCAATCAATAAAAGCAAGATTTCTCGGAACGGATGAAAAACACAAAACTTTATTGGAACTTGTGAGTTATCATAACAATAATGTAGGCGGGAACATAAGGCCCGGTACCATGAAGAACTACTTCACCACGGAAAAATACATCAAAAAGTTCCTGCTACAGTCCCAAAGGACGGGTGATATCTATCTCAAGCACCTGCGTTATAGCTTTATCATCGATTTTGAACAATTCCTTAGAAAGGGGCCATCGTTGCAGAACAAAAATCCATTGAACAACAACGGGGTGATGAAACATTTGGAGCGGCTGCGCAAACTGATGAACCTTGCCCTTGATCTGGAATGGGTGGAAAAGAATCCTTTTGCCAGATATAAATTAAAGTTCCATAAGCACCAAAGCGATTTCTTATTGGAACATGAGCTTGACGCTTTCAGAAATGCAAGGACAATTGACCAGGGGCATGAGTTCGTTCGGGACGTATTTGTATTTTCTTGCTATACGGGACTGTCCTATATCGATGTCAAACGATTGGGGAGGCACAATGTGGTCTTGGGCATGGACGGTAAGTTTTGGCTATCGCTGGAAAGAACAAAGACACGACATCCCGTAAAGGTCCCCCTGTTGGAAGAGGCCATGGAAATTTTGGAACGTTACCGGGATAGGCCATGTGCAGGGGACAATACGCTATTACCGGTCTATTCAAACCAAAAGGTGAATATGTACCTCAAGGACATAGCCCAAGACCTGGGAATTGAAAAGAGACTTACCTTCCATTCGGCCAGGCATACTTTTGCCACCACGGTAACACTTTCAAATGGGGTCCCCATAGCGACCGTTTCAAAATTGTTGGGCCATACCAAGATCACAACTACCCAAATTTATGCCAGGGTACTTGAGGACAAGATCAGTGCCGATATGGAGGGGTTAAGGACTGTATTGAAAGAAGGGAAGACCAATAAGGAGAAAGAATCTTGGGTTGGTAAGAAAGGTCTGCCCCTTTGAAGAATTGATCTGAAAACCTTTAGTGCGGCCTTTTTGAACAATACAGGTCCAATGGACCACTGGGTTAATTTCTAAGTGTAATTTGGCCATGGAAGACTCTAACGGGACGCTATTTTACAGCCCAATGGGGAATGGATCGGCGATAGGCCATTCAGGTATTTACATGGGATCGATGTTCATGATAAAAAAACTTTCATCTTGAAGGGAGATATTTTCTGCCATGGAAACCACAATACAACCACTCCCAAAAGCAATGGGTTCCATATCGTTTGCCCTGCACATAACGATATGTTGACAGGATTTGACAATTAAATTGATAATATCCATAATCGCTTGAACTTTTCACCTAAGCAAACGCCTCCAGTATATCAGTTTTATCTTTCCTATAATCGGTGAATTCCTGTTAAAGATAAGTAGATAATAAATGAAATAAGGCGGCATGTCCTTGTCTTGAAACAAAGCGATGCCCAAAGAATTGCGAAAATCATAAGGTTTTACCATAAAGCTGGTTCTTTTCCAGTAGGTCATAGGGGTATTTGAAGTTTTGGGACCAAAACCATTTTATCCCCTGTTCTTTTCTAAACATAAATAATCCAATGCTGGATCTAAGATGGTCGATCAAATATCCATATCGGTGGGATAGGATTCCAACACAGGAAAAATTAATTGATACCCAGTACCAGAAGGTCCTGTAATCCTTCATTGCAGAAGACCTTGTGGGACGCGATCGATCATTGAATTTCACATAGCCTCCACAGCTGCGTTTATATGTTCTATGGTATTGTCTGAATTTACTCCCAACCCCTCCTGTTGGAAGATCATTTCCCCATTAGGGTCAAAGACACTTATGATGTTTGAATGGGAAAAATCCATTGGTGAAATTTCCTTGTAGCTCACGGACAAAACAGCGGCAAATTCACGTGTGTTTTCTTCTGTGGAACGTAAAAACAACCAAGGCTCCCCATCCATAAGGTTTTCTTGGGCAAAGGCCTTTAAGCGTTCAGGGGTATCGGTTTCAGGGTCTATACTGACAAAGATCATTTTTACATTTTTCTTGGAATGTTCGGGCAAGCGTTCCTCGATATTTCGCATATCGGCCACCAAGCGGGGGCAGGCCGCTTTGCAACTGGTATAGATCATGACCATGACCAAAACATCACCTTGAAGGTCTTTGAGCTGTATATCCGTACCATTTTGGGTTGTCCACGTAGATGGAAGATTGTAAATGGACATATCTGAATAAGGTCTAATAGCCTTTTCTTTTCTTTTGTTTTCAACTTTGACCAAATCCATTTTACAGATGGGGCAGCTCCCTTTTTGGCCATAGGTTTTGTTCCCTTCGCATTGCATTGGGCAGTGATAGGCCACATCTTTGACCACTGTCCCCGAATCATGGTTCTTGCAGGCTGCAAGAGCCAATGAAATGATCAATACAACTAAATAGGGTTTCATGTTTTGGGTATTAGAGGGTTTCCTTGCTATTTTTCGCGCACCTAAATCCAAGATTTTTAATACTGTACCTAGCTTTTATACTTCCCCTGAATGCATAGCGCATAAAGGCGGCGTAGTTCATGAGATCTGTTGCGCCAATGGCCGCGCTCCCGCAGAACAAGTTACTGTCCTTATCCACATCCTTTCTGGATTCGCCCGAAATCAGGACAGAATTAAAATCCAAGGTCCACTCCCAGACCAAACCGTGCAAATCGTAAACGCCCCAATAATTTTTAGGGGTTTGGCCTATGGACCTCTCATCGGACCTGGGCGTTTCGTACCACGACAGTATTTTTTGGTTATATGAAGCCTTCTTTCTGGCGTCGCCGGTAACTTCGTCGGCCATTGCAACATATTCCCATTCATCTATGGTGGGCAATCGTTTTCCCTGACACTCGCAATACGCTTTTGCCGCAAACCAGGATACATGGGTTACAGGACTATTGGGATTTTCGGTATCGTTGAGGGTCGTATCGTTTTTGAATTGGCGCAAATAATTTTCGTCCGCGTAAAGTTTCAATACATTGGATTTTTGCCATTTAGGATTGTCCTTCAAAAACTGTAAAAATTGGCCATTGGTCACCGGATAGGTGTCCAGCTCAAAATCTTGGACTTCAACTAAGGATGTATCCTGTCCGTACAAAGGGACGTAACGACCACCTATGATACTTGCCATACCATCCGTCTGGGCAAAACCAAACGTCTGGAAGATCAAATAGGCAAATACTGCTCTAAAGGGAATCGCAAACATGATGCTGGCTTTAGCTACTTGTTTTTTACTTTATTGACCATTTCCGAGGTAACCACTGTTTTGTTATTGTCCCAATTGTTGTACACATAGGTCAGCACATTGGCAATTTCTTCTGATGAGAGCATTTGTCTGGTCATGACACTATTGTACTTTTGACCGTTGACCGTAATCTCACCGGTTTTTCCATTCAGTACAATGTCAATGGCCCGGTTGACATCGGCATTGAGATAATCTGAATTTGCCAATGGTGGAAATGCATTGGGGATACCTTGGCCTTCCGCCTGATGACAAGCAAAACAGGTTTGCATATAGATCTGCTTGCCGAACTTCATCTGTTCTTCAAAATTTTGGGCTGGAATCTCTGATTCCACAACGCCATCAGTGGTTGGCATTTCCTGTATTCCAGGGCCTTCCGGTAGGTAAATGCCATCATATTGCTCACCGGTATAAATATTTTCGTTTTCCTCTCCTTCCACTTTTAGCATGGCCAAAGCCCCTTTGTTGAACGCCCTGAAAATGGAATGGTCCACCAAGATGAAGGTTCCGGGAACATTGACGTGAAATTCTACAATGGCGGCTCCTCCTGCGGGGATCATAGTGGTCTGTACATTTTCGTTGATCAAGTCGCCTCCTTCAATATGAACCTTATCAAATATTTCACCAATGACATGAAAGGAAGATACCAAGCCCGGACCACCATTGCCCACAAAAAGCCTAACTGTCTCCCCAACCTTTGCAGTGATGGCATTATCGCCCGTCAAGGCGCCCACATTTCCGTTAAAGACCACATAATCTGCATTTTCATCAACGGCTTTTTGCATATCAAAGGGTTGTAGACCACGCTCACCATTGGCCCCTTTGGTATAAAAGTCTCCTTGCATGATGTAGTATTCCTTATCAACAATAGGCAATCCTCCGTCAGGCTCCACTAAAATCAAGCCGTACATACCATTAGCAATGTGCATGCCCACTGGGGCGGTCGCACAGTGATAGACATAAAGCCCCGGGTTCAGGGTTTTAAAGGAAAATACTTTTTCGTGCCCTGGTGCAACAAAAGAGGATTCAGCTCCACCACCGGGACCGGTAACGGCATGAAGATCAATATTGTGGGGCAACTTATTGTCAGGGTGATTCTGTAAATGGAATTCGACCTCATCTCCGACCCTGGTCCTGATAAAGCTCCCAGGTACGGTCCCCCCAAAAGTCCAGAACACATACCTTACACCATCGGTCAATTCCCCTTCTTTTTCAAGGATTTCCATTTCAACGATGAGTTTTTTGGCCTTTCTTTCCCCTACCGGCCTGGGGACATTTGGTGGGGAGGTCAATTCTGCTTTCATTTCCCTATGAACAGGAATATCCTCTGTGTTAGTGTGCACTTTTTTTTTGCTTTTAAAGCAACCATACGCTGACAGAATTAGAGCAATTGATAGGATTTTTAGAATCGACTTCATTTTGGTTGATTTTTTTGGATATTCATTAAAACTATAAATTATCAAAGAGGAAGACAAAATTATTAATAGGATAAAGTTATCCTTTTTATAGGAAAAACCTAATCCAGTTCAGGACTGTTTCGTTCCTCTTTTGTAGTAGCCATCTTAAATTCCATTGTTGGCCTGGCCGATGAATAGGCCAAATATTTTTCCATTTTCTGTGAAGTGAAGGGGGATTGCACTTGCAGAAATTCAACATATCCATCTTATTTTTCCGTTCCTGTGATTGTTCAACGTCTTAACTGTAGCTTAAGCCCGTGCTTACTTTGGAATTGGCTTGTGGGGATGAAAGGATGAAGGTTAAGGGTTATCTTTGTCGTTTAAGAATGAAACCTTGAAGCCATTTTTTTCCACCCCTTTTGAAATCTTGAAAGAAACGAGGCAATTTTTGAACAGTACCAGCTTTTCAAGGGCCTTCCTTGTGGCCTTTTCAGTGACCCTGCCCATTATATTGGGGATGCGATTCGGATATTTTGAGATTGGTCTGGCCCTTTGTTTTGGAGCTTTGTGGAGCTCCCCAAGCGATGTAAGTGGGAGTTTTTACCAAAAAGCAATAGGCATCTTGATTTCAGCGGTATTGGTCACATTGGTCAGCTTTATAGGTGGATACCTGCATTTAGAACTTTGGCTATTGCTACCTGTATTGGGATTGCTCACATTTGCCATTGCTTTTATCTCAGTGTATGGTTTCCGGGCCTCACTTATCAGTTTTTCTGGTCTCATGGCCTTGGTCCTGAGTTTTGCCCATGATTCCAAAGAACTGGAGATATATCAGTATGCTTTACTGATAGGATTGGGAGGTATCTGGTATTTGATTTTGGCAAAGCTTTGGAGTATCATACATCCAAGGGCTGAGACTGAGGAGTATCTTTCCCAAACCTACCTTCTCACCGCTGAATTTTTGGAAATACGGGGAAAACTGGTAGATCCCACAGCAGACCGAAAACGGTTGCAATCAAGACTACTTGAACTCCAGGGTGAGCTTACGGAAAACCATGGGATCTTACGTGAAATATTGATCCTTTCCCGTAGAAGTTCGGGTAGATCCAACTATCTGGACAAACGGCTGTTGATCTTCACCGAATTGGTCGGGATGTTGGAAACGGCGATTTCCAATCCAGTCAATTATGATCAGGTGGACAAGCTCTTTAAGGACTATCCCCAATACATTACGGCCTTACAGGAATTGATTTTTCAAATGTCCCTACAATTAAAATTAATTGATCAGGCAGGGAACGACAGGAGCAAACTACCCAAGAATAATGTATTGAGGCAATCTTTTGACGATATCTCACAAAAGATTTCAGAATGGGGAGATCTAGGGGATTATGAAGAATTTTTAATGCTCCAAAACATATTGGCCTATCACAAGGAGCAATTTGAAAAATTGAAACGAATCAAAAGATTATTGGGGGCTACGGATGCATCGGAATTCGAGCTCATCGATAGAAAGGAGGCCAAACGCTTTGTTGAATCGCAGGATTATGATCCTAAATTATTGGTAAGAAATCTCAGTTTTAAGTCCATGATATTCAGGCATTCCTTGCGATTGTCCGTTGCTGTAATGGTTGGTTATGCATTGGGCTCCTTCTTTACATTCCAAAATCCGTATTGGATATTATTGACGATCATCGTGATCATGAGGCCGAGTTATGGCCTTACAAAGACCCGCGCCAAGGATCGGATCATAGGAACACTTATCGGCGGTACCTTTGCTTTGGGCCTCATTTTTTTGGTGACAAACCCCTATGCATATGGTGCCATGGGCGTTGTATCGTTGATCATAGCCCTTGCCATGGTACAAAGGAATTATAGGACTTCAGCCGTTTTTATTACCTTGAGCGTGGTGTTTATCTATGCCATTCTTACACCTGATATCCTGTCAGTTGTACAATTCCGGATACTGGATACCTTGGTTGGAGCCGGTCTTTCTTATCTGTCCATGTTGACGTTGTGGCCCAGCTGGGAATATGTGGAAATGAGGGAGAGTGTCGAAAAAAGTGTCAACGCCATCAAAGCGTTTTTAACTTCTATTGAAACGTACTATATACAGAAGGGGGATGTGCCTACTTCTTATAAGATTGCCCGGAAGGATGCTTTTTTGGAAACCTCCAATCTGAGTTCAGCTTTTCAGCGCATGACGCAAGAACCCAAATCCAAACAAAGGGAAATGGACAAAATATATGAGTTGGTCGTCCTGAACCATACTTTCTTGGCTTCCCTGGCTTCCTTGAGCACCTACATCCAACATCATGGCACTACAGAGGCATCCGAAGAGTTCAAGGCTGCTACGAATGCAATAAAACAGAACTTGGAACAAGTGCTCAATTCCCTAAAGGGAGAAAAACAGGACATTTTGAACCCTAACGGAAAAACCATGCCGAATTTTGGGAAACAATCCCCCATTTCCAATCTTTTACAAGATAAGACCCCAATGCCCATGGAAATAGGGGTCCAACGTAATCTTCAAGAGGCCCATTTGGTTTGGGGGCAGCTTGAATGGCTGTTTTCCATTAGTGATAAAATGTTGCAACTGACGGTTGATATTAATTGGGAAAGATACCATTGAACATGGCACACTAAAAAAGCAGGAATTCATTGGTTGGAAGTAATCGAATCGGATACTAAGAGGGAGCGGTAGGGTCTGGATAGGAAATCTTACATATCTGTTCAGTGTTGGTTTGATTCATGTTCAACAACATTAATGTGTCGCAAATATTTACTAAATTTGCGACAAAATATCTTCATGTAAACATGAAATCAATTGATGATTATGTTCTTGGAAAAATGAATAATGCCGAGAAGGGAACCATATTCTTTTCTGAGGATTTTCTTGATTTTGGTTCAGCAAAAGCCGTCGGCAAAGCTTTGGAACGACTCTTCAATAGAGGTCAGATCAGCCGTGTTGCCAGAGGGATGTATGCCTCTCTTGAAAAACACGAATTATTTGGCGAAATTCAACCAACTACAGAGGAAATAGCCACGGCAATTGCAAAACGGGACAAGGCGAGGATTCTTCCAACCGGTGCATTGGCATTGAATGTATTGGGTCTCTCCACTCAGGTTCCATTAAATGCGGTGTATCTAACCGATGGCTCGGCCCGTACCATTAAGGTAGGCAAACGTACCATCAAGTTTAAAAAGACCGCTCCAAAAAATCTATCCGTAATTGGGCCTATCAGTAGTCTGGTGATCCAAGCATTAAAAAATATTGGAAAGGACAATGTTACTGAAAAAGAAATTGGCATTGTTTTGAAACACCTGAAGAAGGAGGATCCTGTTCGTTTAGAGCATGATATAAATCTGGCCCCTGAATGGATACGGGTCATCATGCGGAATGCTCTTAACAAGCGAAATAATGGATAGATGGTACCATGTTCCCGCCAGGGATAAGAGAATAGCATATGATCAAATAGGGGAACAAACCAACTTACCGGCATTTGCCGTTGAAAAGGATTGGTGGGTCGTTCAGACATTGACCATACTATTTGAATTGGAGATTGGAAACCATTTGGTGTTCAAGGGCGGTACATCCTTAAGTAAGGCATGGAAGATCATAGAAAGGTTCTCGGAGGATATAGATCTAGCGGTCGATCGTTCCTATTTTGGGTTTCAGGGTGATTTAAAAAAAAAACCAACGTACCAAACTTAGAAAAACGGCCCAAACCTACATCATCGATAACGTATTACCGGAGTTACAAGGGTCTTTTAAAACGAAAGGTCTTATCGATGTGCGTATTGAACCGGAAGAAATTGTTTCAAGTGACCAGGACCCTATAATTCTTAGTGTTTATTATCCCAATGTTATTGAAACACCTGGCTATATACAACCGAGGGTCCAGATTGAAATTGGTTGTCGGTCCCTTAGGGAGCCTTTTGAGAACAGACCAATACTTTCAATGGTCGATGAAATATATCAAAAATCCAATTTTGCCCAAGCAGCCATAGAAATTCCTACGGTATTGCCAGAGCGCACTTTTTTGGAAAAGATGTTTTTGTTGCATGAGGAATTTCAAAGACCAAAGGATAAGATACGGGTCGATAGATTGAGCAGACATTTATATGATATTTTCCAAATGTCTAAAAAAGGTCATGGCCAGAACGCAATTGAAAACATGGATTTATATGAGACCATTGTTAAGCATCGTCATAGTTTTACACGATTAGCTGGTGTGGATTACAACTTGCATCAACCACAAACCATCGATTTTATACCCCCAGAGTATTTGCATCGAGCATGGGAGAACGATTATATTAAAATGCAAGAACAGATGATCTATGGGGACTCTCCCAAGTTCTCCGAATTAATGGAATACTTGAGTACGTTACGGCAGAATATCAATACCATTTCATGGAAAATGGATTGTAGATTTTAAAATCCAATCCAACCAACGAGAAGTCAACAGCCACTTTTTGAGTATTCACCGATCTTATTTCGTTTTAAAAATAGACCTTTTGTATTTGGAAATGAATTTAGTCGCTTGCCAATACAAGGCAGGCCAATGTCTCTTGGCACATATTTTTTACCTATCAATCTTTTTCGAAAGTTAAGCTCGCAAAATATCCTCGGACAAGGGACGGCATAAAGCCGTTTCTTGGGGTCACTTTTTATTCCGTTTCCTTGCCACTCCAAAATTTTGTCTTCCGCTTGGTGTCCGCTCAAATATTGTTTAATCAAAAATCTAAAAATCATGGAAACAAAAACAAAAAAGAGAGCGACACGCAAAGTGAACAATGGACAAGTATCCAAACCAGGGAAGTCCAAGATCCATGGGGAGGCAACAACCATCCCACAAATCCAAATGTTGGATATCGAATCGGTTTCCCCGGATACAGCCCAACCTCGGAAAACCTTTGATGATCAAAGTCTGAACCAGCTGGCACAGAGCATTGCCCAACATGGGGTCTTGCAGCCTATCACGGTGCGAAAATCTGATGACGGCTATATCATTGTCATGGGTGAAAGGCGGTTTCGTGCGAGTAAATTAGCAGGATTGACTACTATCCCGGCCATGGTAAGGGACTATGTCGATACGGAAGTACTGGAAGTCCAGATCATTGAGAACTTGCAACGGAAGGATGTGGAACCCACAGAGGAGGCCGAGGCCATCCAGTTTCTCTTGGACCGATATGAACCTACTGAGATCGCCCAGCGCTTGGGCCGTTCTGAAAATTATGTTCGGCAACGGGTCAAATTGGCAGGATTGATTGAAGGTTTCAAGACCTTTGTCAGAAGAGGGGAGATGACCCTGGGCCTTGGTGTGGCCGTGGCCCTTTTCGAGTCGGAAGAGCAAAAATTAATGCTGGAAAGCATGGAAGGGGATTTTCAGGAACATCGGGTCAAGCGGATGATTGATAACCGGAGCTTTGATTTGACCCAAGCTTGTTTTGATGTGAACGACAAGACCTTGGTACCCAAAGCCGGTGCATGTAATGTCTGCCCTTTTAATGCGGCCAACCAAGGGAACCTATTCGGGGAAGGAAAGATGATCTGTACCCGGGCATCCTGCTTTGAGAACAAAAAGACCAAGACTTTTATGAAACTCTTGAAAAGAGTGAAAAAGGAGGAATTGAAACTAGTGCCCAACATTAGCAAATACTGGGCGGACGAGGAGCGCAATCAATGGGTTATGGCCCAAATGGAAAAAGAGGGTCTTGAGGTGCATTTGACCAATGAACTGGACATTTTAAAGGAGCCAATTGAGCCTACCATGGAAAGCATTAAAGAAGAGCACCGGCACTATGAATACACAGAAGAAGAATTGGCGGAATTCCTGACTGAGGCCCTGGAATCCTTTACAGAGGAAAAACAGGAATGGGAAAATGCCATGGATCATGGGTTTGAAAAGGGTGTCCTCTTGGATACGGGAACCTATCTGACCCAGACCATTCATGTAAAGGTCAGAGAAGAAGATGCTGGTGGAAGTCCAGGCGCCAAGTCCTTGGAAAAACGAAAGATGTCCGAGTGTACCCCCGAGGAACAGATTATCAAGATCAATGTCAGGGAACTGCGGAAAAAGGAGATTGAGGACAACAACCAGTTCAAGGATGTGGTGGAGATGATTCGGGAGACCGATTATATTGACCAAAAGAAGGCATTATCGACTGATGAAATGGTGGCCATCTCAATCTCCTTGTTCGAAAACAATCTGGGCTGGCATGACCAAAGGGAACATTTTGAGGATTTTTTTGGGGATGATTCCCAGTTGTCCCGAGAGGAACTGGTGGTGAAATTCAAAAAGGACTTCAAGAAGGAAACGTTAAATAAACTACTCCGGTTCCTGTTGACCCGTCAGGTGCACTTCGGGGAGAGCAACCACACCAATGACCTGACCAACCAATCCTTCTATGTGGCGATGCAATCCTTTTACAGGGACAAGATCGCAGTCATTGAGGACACTTATGCCGGAAAGCGTCAAAAGCGTGAAGCACGGATCAAGGAAAGGATTATGCTTCTGGAACAGCAGGCCAAGGTATTGAAGGATTGATTCGTATAAACGGAGGGATCTGGAAACAGGTCCCTCCTTTTTTTATCAAGAGGAATCTTCTTTTTTTGAAACTACGCGTCTTCACCTAAAATGGTTGTTTCGGGTACTTGTGATCCGATTGCGCATATCGGTTCGGGAGCCATTTGATATTGTTAAATCCTTTGGTGTTTTTCTTTTCGATTGTTTAAAAGATTCCAGAGGGCATGCGAATAGCTGATAGGTAGGCGAAGCTTGGGCTTGGTCCAAAAGGACAGGCGACCTTTGGGAGGGAGCCGTGAATCAAGAACCCACCCATGTTTTAAATCCGATTGCCTTCGCCTTGCTTACTACAATCCGCTTATCACAAACAGGATTCACAACAACAATGAGCTTGCCGTTGAAGTATTGTTTGATGTTCACAATGGCCTCACGGTTTATGATGAACTGCCTACTTGCCCTATAAAAGAGTTCGGGATCCAATTCCTCCTCGATGTCTTCCAGGTTACTGTCCATACTGTACGATTTATTATCGAAAGTAATCCCTTTTACAATTCCCGTGTCAATTCTGAAATATGCTATTTTTTCGATTTTAAGGGGGATCATTTCGTCACGGTTGTGGACCAAAAAAGTAGATCGATATGTCTTGGTCTTCCTGCCGACCAAATCAATCAGGTCTTTTATTTGGTGGTCGGTGATCCCTTTCTGTTTGTTCTGCACCTTGAACTGTTCCAATGCATCCGAAAGCTCGTCCCTGTCTATAGGTTTTAACAAATAATCGATACTGTTGAACTTGAATGCTTTCAAGGCATATTTGTTATAGGCAGTTGTGAAAATTACGGGGACATTTAGGGTTACCCTATCAAAAATTTCGAACGAGACACCATCGGCAAGATGGATGTCCATGAAGATCAATTCCAGATCATGGGGCTTTGAAAAATATTCCACCGAAGATTTTACCGAATCAAGTACTTTAAGAATTTCAATATCATCATCTATGGCGTGTAGCAGATAGGCAAGATTATCGCTTGCTGCCAATTCGTCTTCTACGATTACTACCTTCATGCTGCTGTTTTTACAGGGAGTTCCACACTAAAGATATTGTTTTCGGTGCGTACGGTGATTTCTTTGTGGCAGACAAGAATGTACCTTTTCTTAAGGTTCAAGAGTCCATGTTTGGTGCCTTCGCCAATAGTGGTGCGCGGTCTCATGATGTTTTCAACGAATATCGAGCCTTCCTTTGAATAAATTTTCACTTCCAAAGGATTTGTTTCCGAGATCTCGTTGTGCTTTACCGCATTTTCGACCAACAATTGCAGGGCCAATGGCGGAATCTCCTCTTGTAGAAATATATCCTCTATTTGTATATCGATGCTGAAGCGGTCACGGTACCTTGTGCGAATCAGATAGGTATAGCTTTCCAGAAACTTAAGTTCTTCCCTAAGGCTTACAAGATCGCTTTCACCGCTCTTTAAAATATAACGGTACATAAAGGATAACTTCCGAACGAATTGTGTGGCCTTTTCGTTATCGCGGATAAGTGAAGTCAACGAATTGAGGGAGTTGAACAAAAAGTGCGGATCGATTTGGTTTTTCAAAGCCATTAGTTCGTTCTGGAGGCTCTGTTGTTTAAGATGTTCGTTCTCGATCCTACTTTCTTGCTTGTCGGCCTGCAGGCGTAGGATCCTTCCAATAAAGAACAGTGCGATCAACAAATTACCAAAGGTAAAGTTTAAAAAGCCTTTGTCCCTGGTCGTCATTTCTGTGCCCAATAGAATTGGATATAGAACCTTGAACATGGTAAGGGCCATCAAAAAGATGGCAATATTTGCCAAGAACAGGACACTTATTCGCACCGGTGTCGACCACTTGAACCTGGCATAGCTTATGTTGGCGTTCAACTCCAAAATGGCCCAGGAGAACAGGAAGATAAAAACAAGACGGTAAGGCAGATCTTTGATCTGTAACCCCGAAAAGTCAAGATTGCCCTGACTGATCATGTCGTATAGGAAGATGGTCTTAGGAAGGGATGCCAATATCGCAAGCAATAGGGCTATCTTGATTATGGTGGCTTGTTTGACATGTTTTAAGGCCATGGAAATCATTGTTGTTCGGAACGATTCAAATTTACGGCAATTTTAGCTTGAAGGTTTACCGGGTCTTGGCCCTCAGGTCAAAAAAGCCTTCAATGTACATTGAAGGCCTTGGATGGATTTGACCATTTTTATATTCTTATTTAGCAAGGGCGTTGAAACCTTTAGGGAGATACTTTTGGATATCAAAATCCAACTCTATGTTTTCCTCCATTTCCACTACCTCTATTTCGTCGATGTCGAACACCATTCCTTTGTAGGGGTTAAACCCTTCAGGCAAATAGGGGGCGGTATCAAAGCCAAGATGGATTTCCACTTCTTCTTCGATAAATGGAATCCTGTCCACAACGGTCCCCATACCCGCGTAGGGGTCAAAACCTTCGGGCAGGTACAGCGCAGTGTCAAAACCAAGATGGATTTCTTCTTCTGTTTCGATGAAGGTTATATCTTGCATCGATAGGGTGGTGCATCCCTTGTTGCATTCGGATTTACCTACATGTGCCATTAACGTCGTGGACAAGAGTACCAAACTTAGAAATGCTGTTGTTTTCATGATTTTATTTTTTGTTTAATTATTTCTGATTTCGTTGGCAAAGGTAAAAATGTAACATTCTTTAAATCAGTAATTTAAAGTGAAACATCCAAAAAGATAGGTGAAATGACCTTATTGGGAAGTGAAATTGGCACGGGTATCAAAATGGTTAAAGCAAACCATACAAAGTCAGGTTCACCCCACTGCAATTAACTTTAATACTTCCTTACTATGTGAAACACATTAACTTTCTTGTCTATCCAGTCTATTCATATCTTTGATGCAAACAAAAAAACAATGAAAGTCCGTGAACTGTTTATTCTTGTCTCGAGTTTGGTTGTTATTGTCATCGTAGGTACCGCACTTTTTTGGCCTCCTATTTTATGGATATTCATATTCGTGGCCCCCTTGATTGTGATGGGTATCTTTGATATTGTCCAAAAGAACCATACCATTCGACGCAACTTTCCTTTGATTGGCAGGTTCAGATATGTGCTGGAGTCCATACGACCCGAAATACAGCAGTATTTTGTGGAGACCGATACCGAGGGAAGGCCGCTCAATCGTATTTTGAGGTCATTGGTATATCGAAGGGCCAAGGGCACGACCGATACGGAACCATTTGGTACACAAATGGATCTATACCACTCAGGGTATGAATGGATGGAACATTCGATGTACGCCAAGCATAATCCCAAGGATATAGGGGAGTTTCCTAGGTTATTGATCGGGGGCAAGGATTGCAAACAACCTTATGCCTCAAGTCTGTTGAATATTTCGGCGATGAGTTTCGGTTCATTGAGCGATCGTGCGATCATGGCAATGAACAAAGGTGCCAAGATGGCGAATTTTGCCCACAACACTGGTGAGGGGGGTATCAGCGATTATCATCTGAAATATGGTGGCGACCTGATTTGGCAGATCGGTACGGGTTATTTTGGTTGTAGAAACGATGATGGTACTTTTAATGAAGAAACATTTCGGGAAAATGCCCTGAAGCCGGAAGTAAAAATGATCGAGATTAAACTCTCACAAGGAGCAAAACCTGGGCACGGCGGCATATTGCCCGCAATAAAAAATACAGATGAAATAGCAAGGGTTAGGCATATTGAACCAGGTATCGCCGTACATTCACCTCCTTCGCATTCCGCTTTTTCAGACCCGATACAATTTATGTATTTTATCAAAAAACTGCGCGACCTCTCCGAAGGAAAACCGATTGGGTTTAAACTGTGCATCGGTAGAAAGCAAGAATTTATGGATTTCTGCGAAGCAATGATATATACGGGCATAACACCAGATTTTATTACAGTCGATGGTGGTGAAGGCGGTACGGGCGCAGCTCCAGTCGAATTTTCCAACACCATGGGAATGCCCTTGCGTGAGGGACTGGTTTTTGTGCACGATGTTTTGGTCGGCTTTGGATTGCGGAAAGAGATAAAAGTGATCGTTGCGGGCAAAATCATTTCCGGCTTCCATATGGCCAGGGCAATAGCACTAGGTGCCGATGGCTGCAACAGCGCTCGTGCCATGATGTTGGCGGTTGGGTGTATTCAGGCCTTGCAGTGCAATATGAATACTTGTCCAACAGGCGTGGCCACACAGAACAGGTCTTTGGTAAAAGGGTTGGTGGTGGAAGACAAGGCTGAACGCGTAAAAAAATATCATGAAGCCACCATTCATAGTTTATTGGAACTAGTGGCCGCAGCAGGTCTTAATGGTCCCGATGAACTCGATCGTTCCTATATCAGTAAGCGGGTTGGCTTGTACAATGTACAGACCTACGAAGAAATTTACCCTTATACGAAAGAAGGGTGTCTGTTGGATATTGCGGACATCCCAGAAAACTATAAACGGTATTTTCAATTAACGAGGATTATGAAATAAGATCTTTTTAAGAAGTATGAGACCTTCAAATAGGCTCTTAAGCATTCAAGATGTCCAATTGCTTCAGTACCTGTTCTAGTGTTGTACGTATCGTTTCGTGCTCATCATTACTATTGGCATCTACCTCCTGAACATTAATTTTTATTCCAGTACTATTTTCTGTGCATTTCACAATTTTATTCTTTAAATCACTTTATCACGAATTTTTTGGGATTATAATTTAACATTTTTATGAGTAGTTGGTATCAACTCATATCTTTACTTCCGAAGGGTCTTCAAGTACTTATGCCGATCAGAAGATTTGGATCTTTGGGAAATGTCGACCCTTCCCCGAGCGACCAAGGAGAATTGTTATGGGCAGATGATAAAGAGCAATCCATTGCCGTTGTACCTTGAGCCTTGGTGTATTTTCAATCGGAATGGTGGAACAATAAACCCTTAAAAGCAATAAGGAAACCGTCCAGATGGATTTTGATGTGCCCTTCCTTTGCAAACCCTTCTTGTGGATTTGCCTAGGAAGACCACAAATCCGTCCGTCCGCCCAACAAATTTTAAGGGATCCATAATAAAAGAAGCCCTTTTTTAATTGTGCTGCATACATAAGAGGCAGACAAATGCCTCTTTTTTTTAATGATTATCCAAAGGAAATGGACACCTCTTCGTAGTCCACTTTATCAATAATCCCGGAATAATTGGAATCGATGGTCCTGCTGTACAGGTCCTTGGTGACGGGATAGGCTTTCAGATCCTCTTCCCAGAGGTCGTCATCGATGAGATCTTGAACGTCCGATTCATTGTTGCCGTTATGTAACCAAGCATCTAAATTTTCGTCGTCGATGATCACGGGACGTCGTTTCTTTTCATTGTGGATCTCGGCGAACATGGGGGTGGCGTCCTTGGTGAGCACGGCAAAGGTCCTCCGTCCATCAGCAGTGTTGGTATAGATGCCCGCTAGGTATAGTGGGTCACCGTTCTTTCTATGGAAGTAAAAAGGCACCTTGAAATCCTTGCCCTTGACCTTCACTTGGGTGTTGTGGGGCTCAAAGAAACCGTCCACCGGAATGATGCAGCGTTGGTTTTCCCAACAATAGCGGTACATGAAGTGGTCAAAGAGGTTTTCCGATTTGGCATTCAGCCCCCCAAAGGTCTTCGGGTTCTTGAAATACTCCATATAGTTTTCCTGCCTTTCCTTGGGGGGCATGATGCCCCACATGGCAGGGAGCAGGTTGTTGGGCTCTTCTTGCCCCAAGGTCCACATCACCGGATGGCTCCAGCCGTTGGCATGGAAATAAATAAGCTCCAAGTCGGTATCGATGTCACCGTACATGGCCTTGACGGATAGCAGTTTTTCCAGCTCCTTCCGTTCCCGGGTCTGTCTGGTCGAGTAGCACATCTTGAGGTTGGATTTTGCAACTATAAGATAGGCAAAATTGTTAAAGTTTTGAAACCGATCCCCGCTTTCTGTAATTTTGGATATATTCCAAACAATAGGAAATAATCCAATATATTTTATGAAGCCCACCATCCTCCATCTCGATTTGGATACTTTCTTCGTCTCCTGTGAGCGGCTGTTGGACAGCCGTCTGATGAAGCGGCCCCTCTTGGTCGGTGGGTTGGGGGACAGAGGGGTGGTCGCGGCCTGTAGCTATGAGACACGTCGCTTCGGGGTGCACTCGGGCATGTCCATGAAAGTGGCCCGTAGGTTGTGCCCGGAGGCCACGGTCATCAAGGGCAATGCGGGGACCTATATGAAGTTTTCCGATACTGTGACCGAGATCATCAAGGAGAGCGTCCCGGTCTTTGAAAAGGCCAGTGTGGATGAGTTCTATGCCGACCTCTCCGGGATGGACCGCTTCTTTGGCTGCTACAAATACGCCTCGGAAATGCGGCAACGGATCTTGAGGGAAACGGGATTGCCCATTTCCTTTGGACTGTCCCGGAACAAGGTGGTCTCCAAAGTGGCCACTGGGGAGGCCAAGCCCAACAACCAGATGAAGATCGATCTGGGCCTCGAAAAGGAGTTCTTGGCGCCACTGCATATCCGTAAACTGCCCTCGGTGGGGGAAAAGACCTATGGGCTTTTGTCCAATATGGGTGTGACCACCATCCGGACGGTACAGGAACTGCCTCTGGAACTATTGGAGAGTGCCTTTGGGCTGCACGGACGGACCATCTGGATGCGGGCCCAAGGGCTGGACAATTCTCCCTTGATCCCTTTCCATGAACGGAAGTCCATTTCCACGGAACGTACCTATGGAAAGGATACGACCGATATGGTCAAATTGGAGACCACCTTGTTCGCCATGGCGGAAAACCTGGCCTACCAACTCCGTCGGGCCGACAAGATGACGGGTTGTGTGAGCGTGAAGATCCGGTACAGTGATTTCAAGACCTATACGAAACAGAAACGGATACCCTATACCTCTGCGGACCACATTTTGGTGCCCTTGGTAAAGGAACTATTTACTTCCCTCTATGACCGGAGGATGCTCATCCGACTCGTGGGGGTCAACTACAGCCATATCGTTGGGGGGCATTATCAGATCGACCTGTTCGCCGATGATGAAAAACTGCTGAACCTCTACCAGGCCATGGACCGGGTGCGCAGCCGCTTTGGGGAATCCAGTCTGATGCGGGCCTCGGCCCTGGGGGCCCATAGCATAGGAAGGGGCGGGAACCCCTTTGACGGACAACCACCCATTTTATTGGCCCATAGACAGCAATAATATGTACCTGAACTGCCATACCTACTATTCCCTGAACTACGGGGTGCTCTCCGAAACGGAACTCTTGGAACTGGCCCGTTCCCATGGGGTGGAGGTGCTGGCCCTGACCGATATCAACAACAGTTCGGTGGGCATGAACTTTGTGCGCTTGGCCAATGAGCAGGGGATCCGTCCCATTCTGGGGATTGATTTTAGGAACGGGAACGTGCAGGAGTTTGTGGGCCTGGCCCAAAACAATGAGGGGTTTCGGGAAATCAATGCCTTTCTTTCCGAGCATCTTCATAAGGGAACGCCCATTCCGGCTGTGGCCCCAGTTTTTGAGCATGTCCATATTATCTATCCCTTTGAGAAAATCCAGGAAGAGGAACGGACGGATTTCAGGGCCTATGAGCATATCGGGGTGTCGGTGGAGGAACTCCGGAAACTGCGGTTCTCCCAGTATCGGGATTATACCGACAGATTGGTGCTGTTACAGCCCGTAAGCTTTCGCAGCAAAAAAGATTTCAATACGCATCGCTTGCTTCGGGCCATAGGGTTGAACACCTTGTTGAGCAAACTCCCTCAGTCGGAGGAGGCCAAGCCTACCGATACCCTTCAGCCCATGAAGGAACTGAAAAAAGCTTTGGTTGATTTTCCGCATATCTGGGAGAATACCGAGCGGTTGATGGACTCCTGTACCATTGCCTTTGGGTTTGGAAGTGAGCGGGTTTCCCAGAACCAGTCCCGTTTTTTGGAGTCCAAAGCATTTGATGTGGAGCGGTTGCGGGAATTGGCCCTGGAAGGGTTGCCCCGGCGCTATGCCCATCCTACGGAAAAGGTCAGGGAGCGTATGTTCCGGGAACTTCGGACCATCCAAGAACTGGATTTCGTGTCCTATTTTTTGATCAACCACGATATTGTCTCTTATGCCAAGTCCAAGGGGTACCCTTACGTGGGCAGGGGCAGTGGGGCCAACAGTCTGGTGGCTTACCTGATCGGGATCACCGATGTGGATCCCATTGAACTGGACCTGTATTTCGAACGGTTCATCAATCCCTTTCGGGCTTCGCCCCCTGATTTTGACATTGATTTCTCCACTTGGGACCGTGATGATGTCACGGCCTATATTTTTGAGCGATTCGAGCATGTGGCCCTTTTGGGCACCTACAACACCTTTAAGTACCGGGCCGCCGTTCGGGAACTGGGCAAGGTGTTCGGCCTGCCCACCGAGGAAATCGATAAGCTCAGTGCGGGTCGGTACGAACAGGGTACATTGGACGAACTGGCCCGATTGGTGCTGAAATACGCCACCTATATCCATGGGATGCCCAATTACATCAGTGTGCATTCCTCAGGGATATTGATCTTGAACCGTTCCGAACATTATTATTCGGCCACGACCCTTCCGCCCAAAGGGTTCCCGACGGTACAGTTCGATATGATCATTGCAGAGGATGTAGGGCTGTTCAAGTTTGATATTTTGGGACAACGGGGCTTGGCCAAGATCAAGGAAGCGGTAGAGGTCATTAAGAAAAATCAACCGGATGCCCCCCTTTTGGACATCAAGAGCGTGGAGGCCATGAAGCAGGATGCCAACATCAACCGGCTGTTGAGCGAGGGGAGGGCCATTGGGGCCTATTATGTGGAATCCCCTGCCATGCGGGGGCTGATGAAAAAACTGCGGACCCATGATTACCTTGGTTTGGTGGCGGCCAGTTCCGTGATCCGTCCAGGGGTCTCCTCCTCAGGGATGAAGGACGAATACATCCGTATGGAAAGGGAACCGCAGCGGCGTAAGGAGGCCAATCCCATCCTTTTGGAGATCATGCCCGAGACCCATGGGATCATGGTCTACCAAGAGGATGTACTGAAAGTGGCGCACCTCTTTGCAGGATTGGACCTTGGGGAGGCCGATGTCCTGAGACGGGGGATGAGCGGAAAGTTCCGTTCCCGGGAGGAGTTTCAGGCGGTGAAATTGAAGTTTTTTGAAAACTGCAAGCAAAGGGGGCACGATGCCAGCCTGACCCAAATGGTATGGGAACAGATCGAGAGTTTTGCGGGCTATGCCTTTGCCAAGGGACATTCCGCTTCCTATGCCGTGGAAAGCTACCAGAGCCTGTATCTGAAATGCTATTTCCCCTTGGAGTTCATGGTGGCCGTGCTCAACAATGGGGGTGGGTTCTATGATACCGAACTCTATGTCCATGAGGCCAAGATGTGGGGAGGCATCATCCATCCGCCCTGTATCAACCGCAGTGGCCATGTCAATGCCATTTATGGGAAGCACATCTATCTGGGACTGGGACAGCTCAAAAGCTTGGAACGTCTGGTCATCCAACGCATTTTGAACGAAAGGCAGCTTTATGGCAAGTTCAGGGACTTTGATGATTTTATAGACCGTGTCCCGATTGCCATCGAACAGTTGACCATTCTGGTGCGCATCGATGCCTTTCGTGTCTTTGGAGTGCCCAAGAAGCAGCTGCTCTGGCAGGCCGTGTTCAAGACCAAGGCCCATCGAAAGGATACGGTGCAGAAACTGCTGTTCAAGCCCAACCACAGGCATTTTACATTGCCGCATCTACCTTCCCATCCCATTGAGGATGCCTATGACCAATTGGAGCTTTTGGGCTTTCCGCTATGCGGGTATTATGAGCTCATGGACAGTAAAGTGAAAAGCCGGTTGGTCGCCAGTGATTTTGAGGACCATGTCAACCAGAAAATTTGGATCTATGGCTCCATGGTCCATACCCGATTGAACACCACCACCAAAGGGGACACCATGCGCTTTACCACCATGCTCGATCTTAAAGGTCACTTTTTTGACTGTGTCCACTTTCCCCAAACAATGGCATCCACACACATTCATGGAAAGGGCATCTATCTGTGCCACGGAACGGTGACCGAAGAGTTCGGGCATTTCAGTCTGGAGGTGATCTCGACCCTCAAACAACCTTTAAAACCTGACCCGAGGCAGGTGGGAACTGGAGCATTGATGGCCAAATAAAAGCGTATAGGAATTTATTCCGATCAATACTGCCCACCTTTATAAAAGGAAGAAGTAGGGTTTTCAAGGAGTCTATTTGATGCTGACTTAAGCTGTCCATGTTTTGAATTGAGATAACTTAAATACGGAAGGCCCCAGAATTTTCCCAGGACCTTTTTAACTTACAAAACCTGCCTAGTTTGGATAGAACTCCATGGCCTGCTTAATATTGGTCTCCCATTGCCTTATCAAGGACAGTTCCCCATTGGGCTGGAAATGTTCATCCGTATCAAAGAAAACTAGAGTGCAAGGGGTACTTTCCTTGTCAAGAAAGGTAATGACCAGCTCTAATTTTTGGAGTATAGCTTCTGATCCTGCCCCTTGTTTGCTCTCAAGAATCTTACAATTCTTGATTGTGTTGATCGGGATACATATGGAAATGGGTTGTCCATTTTTAAGGTTCTTGTAGAAAAAGACATAGTTTTTGGCACTTGAGAGCCCTATGGCAAACTCCATTCCGAAATCATGAATGCCTAAATGGCTTTGTTGGGTTGTGGCAATGGTATTCAATCCATTCAACAATTCCTTTTGTTTTTTCTTTCGATTATTTGCCGTTGCAATAAACGGCATGGCACATAGGGCGATGACAGTCGCGCCAATGGCAATTACTCCTAATTCCATGGTTTAATTTATTTAATGATGTAATACAATTTTTGGCAAAACTTGCCGGATGCTTAATGGATAGGCATCGAGAGTTTTGTGGATGCCCAATGGAATGGAGGAGTCAAAGGAAAAAGTGGAAGGGATAGAGGAGTTTGGCTATCTGTTGTGCTACCCTATTATTGGTTTTATCAGCAAAGGACAACAGTTTATGGGTTCCCGAAGAAAAGCAAACATCCTGTAACCAAGCTAGAGTCGGTGTGAAAGGGAAAATGTCTTTCGTTGAGGGTCGTGATTCCGATACCGCCCTGGAATAGTGGTCCGGTGCCAAGTGAACGGAACCATCCGTCCGACCATTCAATTGGAACCATGCGAATCCCTTTTCGGTCTTTTCCTCCGTCTCCAACTGCGGTGACCAATAGCCCAAAGCCATAGTCCAAACATAGAGGAGGGCCAGGGAAATAAGGGTAGTTATGGTTTTAATGCGTTTCAATCGGTCTTCGATAGGGATAAAATGCAAAAGTACACTTTTTTGTGAAGTATGTGCTCAAAATAGGGACCAAGGGGTACCAAAAATGATGTATAAGTATTCCTCCAATAGTGAAGTCGTCCAAACGGATTTTTGGTGCGCCCTTCCTTTGCAAACCCTTCTTGGGGCTTTGCCGTGCAAGGCCGCAAATCCGTCCGTCCGCCCATCAAATTTTAAGGGGTCCTTAATAAAAGAAGCCCTGGTTGTTTTTCGGGGCATCGAAAAACGGGGCAGTGCCCAAGGACTTCCCATCAGGACACCATCGCCCGCAGTCGCTTAACTTCCCGTACGCTCCCTTGACAATGGGTCGGATGGAATTCCTAAGGCCCTTATCGAACCTGTCAAGGCCAAGGCAGGTTTTGTCCACAAATAGGGTTTCCACTTCCTTGAAAACCTTGCCTGCCGTAGGCACGACCAAAGGTTTTGCTACGTCGCGGAGCCTCCCGATTTCTGTCCAAAAGCCTTGACAGAACCCCCTTCTTTTATGGTGCTGCGCACGTAAGAAGCAAACAAACGCCCCTTAAAATTTGGGAAACAAAATCCAAAAAAATAGAGGGGAAATTTTTAACCCTGTTTGCTGATCTGTCCATAATGGAGGACGGCAGGCCTTTAAAACTTTTTATCATGAGTACATTGAGAAACAAAGTGCAGTTGATCGGAAACGTGGGACAAGACCCTACCATCACAGACCTTGACAAAGGCAAGCGAGTGGCACGGTTCACCATGGCCACCAACGAACATTACAAGAACTCCGAAGGGGAACGGGTGACCAATACCGAATGGCATACCGTGATCGGTTGGGGCAAGTTGGCCGACATCATCGAAGGATTCGTGACCAAGGGCAAGGAAGTTGCCATCGAAGGGAAATTGACCTCCCGTTCCTATGAGGACAAAGAGGGCAATAAAAAGTATGTGACCGAAGTAGTGGCCAGTGAGATCCTATTGTTGGGCGGTGGTGATAACAATACCACTGAGTAAGATGGATAGGGGTGTCCAGTCTTTGGGCATCCCTTTCTTTTTTCATCATTAAAACATTTGAAATGGAACACCGTGTCAATGAAATACAGATCAGTTATCGGGAAAAACTCAGTACCTTGAAATCCCTGTCCGTGACCAACTCCAACGAGGTGGCGAACCTTTTGTTCCAAAATTGGGACAACAAGACCATAGGCCTGCACGAGACCTTTAAGATCGTGCTGCTCAACCAGTCCAACAAGGTCAAGGGCATTTATCCGCTCTCCCATGGGGGCATCACGGGAACCTTGGTGGATGTGCGCATCCTTTTTGCCATAACCCTAAAGACCCTTTCGGTGGGGATCATCCTCGCCCATAACCACCCCTCTGGGCAGCTAAAGGCCAGTTATCAGGACAAACAATTGACCCAAAAGATCAAAGCGGCGGCCCAGCTCTTTGACATCAAAGTGTTGGATCATATCATCCTTGCCCCTGATGGACGCTACTACAGTTTTGCAGATAATGAGATTCTATAATGCAATAAGCATGGAAGCAGATACAGAGATGACCGAATTTGAGGAATGGTTGGAAGTACAAAACGACCCTAGGTAATATCCCGATGGGTTCGATCCAAGCCTTTATGATCTGTGAACAATGAACTATCCAAAATTTGAATAATGATCTATTTGAACTTTACAAACCTTGATAATGAAACCCAGGAACGATTGCTTTCCGTATCCAAAGAAGATGTGGAAAGCC
Organism: Allomuricauda sp. CP2A; assembly: GCF_001683915.1. Lineage (GTDB taxonomy): Bacteria > Bacteroidota > Bacteroidia > Flavobacteriales > Flavobacteriaceae > Flagellimonas. The sequence continues at coordinate 38,530 of NZ_LXTT01000039.1, forward strand.
GTTCCGGGACCGAATTGCACCAATTTGCCCAAGCCCATGATAAGGACTATGAAGCCCTCTTGGGCCTGCCCTGAGCGGAGTCGAAGGGAAGCCATGCGAAATCTATACAATTATGATTTTGTATTCAATATGTAAACCACAAAACACACCATCGAAGCCCATCCATTATGATGGGCTTTTTTTATGGGTTCATGGTTGGTTTTTCTATCTTTAAAGGGTTGGTTTACAACAGAATTTAAGTACGGGTTATGCTTTGATTCGCAGTTGCGAAACGGTTTGACTTTCCTTATGTCCGTACCCATCGATTTGACTTTCAAAGAACAGGCAACTGACCCTTGGGTCATGTTGTGCGATACGATTTTGTCCCTGCGGGACAAATCGGAGAAGCAAGAGGGTAGCACGCTCGCGCGTCCTACCGATCATAGTGGCTCCGCAAGGCCCCTGTTTATGGGGGTTTGGGGTATTTTAAAAAATAGGGCCCTTGGCGTTTTTAGCGTAAAAATGCGCTGGGCCCAATAAAACCAAGGAATTTTTAAGCTAAAAATGGATAAGGGATACGAAAAGGAAGCATTTCGGACCGTGTGCATCAAAATATCGATACTCGCCAAGTTCAAAGGCTTTTCCAAACGGCAAGGGAAATCACATTCCATGACCCTCTTGGCCATGGTGGAGTTTTTTGAGCACAACGGGATCTCACCTGATGAGCGGATGCACGAGACCATCGCCAGTCTCAAATACCTGATCAAACACCGCTTTAATGCCATGATCGCCATCATGCGCAGCATCGAAAAGGAACAGACCCTGCCCACGGTGAGCATGATCCAAGCCCTCTTTGAGCAGGAACTAGAATCCAATGACGATGAATGGGACAGCGATTTTGACTTTATCGAACAGCAATTGACCGAGACCAAGAAACCCTCGCAACCAGAACCCTTTGATGGGGAGGTCACCGTGCCCAAGATCCGTTATGACCGCCTAGTGGAACAAATGGAGGAGCTCAAGGAGGATTTTAAATATGTGTTGGACCATGTGAGCCTGTTCCATAACCGATTCGGAAAGGACCATCTCAAATTGGACCTCAATCCTGAGGCCATTGAAAAATACCGCACAAAACTTAAAAAACCATAAACATGTACATCGCCATCACACGCCAACAACTGGGGGACAATTTTAAGGGCAGTGCTCGGGATTTTGTCAATTATCTCGGAAAGGAGAACGAAGGGAAGGAACCGGAACAGCAGGAAGGGTATTTCAACCAAGAAGAGAACAGCATTGATGCCGAGCGGGTCATTGCAGAGATCGATGCCAATACCGCCAAGCTCAAAAAACGGGAGCCCAAGTTCTATTCCCTGGTGGTGAGTCCCTCCCAAAGGGAACTCCAGCATATCGGAAACGACCCGGAGAAATTACGGCGGTACACCCAGGAGGTCATGAAGAGCACACGGGAACCGAGTGCTTAAGATCATAAAATAGGACACATGCACGGTTATTTGCCTGTTAGAATTTGATAGCTGGCTTCTACACGCTGTAGGAACAATTTAAGGAGAAGTTTAGGATAGGTTATATCATAAACATAACGGCCTTTGACCCATCCTTGAATGGACGGGTTCGTCTTTACCGTGATATTTTGGTTGCCAAAGGGATACGTTCGCGGGAGACCGTTGGGATGACCTATCGTGCAATCCTTATGCTTTCAGTGTACCTGCTTTTTGGCCACCTTAATCGCCTTGATCCTTTTTGCAATGGTAAATAAATTTAGAGCAATGGGAAAACCTATCAGGGCCAGGGCGTCTTCGGAAGGTTGATGGGACCGTGTGTTGGTACGATTATTAAACACGTTTAAGAGAAATGGGACCGGATACCCCTAACTTTGAAGAAAAGTTGATGTTATGGATGGTAAGCAAAGTGTCATTGTCATCGGAGGTGGTTTCGCAGGACTTGAATTGATCAAGGGATTGGGTAACTCCAGAAAATATGAAGTCATATTGGTGGATGTGAACAACTATAATTTTTTTCCTCCGCTGATATATCAGGTTTCTACCGGTTTCATGGAGCCATCCGCTATTAGCTACCCCTTCCGTAGGATCCTCCGAAAAAGGGAAAGTGTCCGCTTTCGGTTGGGCAGTCTGGAAAGGGTCGTGCCCGAAGAGAACAAAGTCATTTTGAGCAATGGGGAGCTGGCCTATGATATTCTGGTGATGGCCACCGGAGCGGAAAGCAATTTTTTTGGCAATAAAAACATTGAAAGGTACAGCCTTCCGATGAAGACCATAAGTGATGCCCTTTCCCTACGGAACACCATATTGGCCCGGTTGGACCGGGCCACCCGTCTCCCCAATATAGAGGACCGAAAACATTTGTTGACCTTTGTGATCGCCGGTGCAGGCCCTACCGGAGTGGAACTGTCAGGGATCTTGGCGGAGATGAGCACCTCCATCTTGAAGAAGGACTATCCTGAACTGGGCCAAGAGGACCTCGGGGGGATATATCTGATCGATGGCCAGGATGCCGTATTGGCCGCCATGTCACCAAAATCCCAGGCCTATACGTTCAAAAAGCTGAAACGGTACGGGGTGGAGATCAAACTGAACACTTTTGTCAAGGACTTTGATAATGAAAAGGTCCAGTTGTCCGATGGGACCGAGATTCGGACCAAAAACCTTATTTGGGCCGCAGGGGTCTCCGCCAAGACCTTTGAGGGGTTCCATAAAGAGAGTTTTGGAAAAGGTAATCGATTAAGAACAAATGCCCATAATAGGGTGGAGGGCTATGATACTATTTATGCCCTCGGGGACTGTGCCCTGGTATCCGGGGATGATGCCTATCCCAACGGGCATCCACAATTGGCACAACCGGCTTTGCAACAAGCGCGGAATCTCGCCAAGAACTTGGAAGGAAAGCATGGAAGTTGGAAGGCTTTCAGGTATAAGGACAAGGGATCTCTGGCCATTATTGGTAGGAATAAAGCGGTATTGGACCTTCCCGGGCAGAACTATTTTGTGAAAGGATTTCCGGCATGGCTCATCTGGATTTTTGTCCATATCATGGGCCTGGTCAATTTTAAGAACAGGACACGGGCATTATTTAATTGGATCGGTTATTATATCTATAGGGACCAATATTTCAGAATGATCATTAAGCCCAAGGAACGGGAAAACAAAAGCTTTTGAGCAATATCCGAAAAGGAATTTTATATGATCCGACCCCGTTCAAGGTAAACCACTTTGGGGAACGTTTCAAAAAATTGGATAGAATGCGCCTATTCCCTTTCCATTTGGGAACCGATAAAAGGAATTCTCGGGGCGAGGAAATAGCCGGTCAGACTGGCGAACAAAATGGGAATGAAATGCCCGAAGCCTGTCAAGGTGGCCAATAATATGGTCGTGCTCATGGGCGTTCTGGTCACACAGGCGTTGATGGCCGCCATGCAGCTCACAATGGCCAAATTGAGCTTGATCTCCGGAAACAGTTGGTGGGCTATCAGGCCCAAGGTCGCCCCCACAAAAAATAAAGGAATGATAAATCCGCCCCTCCAACCCGAAGTGACCGTTACGGAGATGGCGATAATTTTAAAGGCCAAAACCAAAAACAATACGGAAAGGGAGTAATCACTGGTCAATAACCTGCTTATTTCGTGATGACCAAAGTATCGTGTAATGGGAAGATAATAAGCGATGATTCCCAGCATGATCCCACCGATGAGTGTTTTGATATAAATGGGAAGGGGGCGTCTTTCAAACAGGGTCTTGAAAAATTTGGTCACAAAAATGAAGACCCATCCAAAAAAGGCCCCGATCATGGCAAATAGGACAGCATAACCAAAATCAAAAACCCCCGAATATTCATAGGATGAAAGATCCCATATCGGACCGAGCCCCAAATGGATGATCAATGCGAACACCAAATAACTGAAACAACTGGACACAAAGGCGGGAATAATGGCCTTGTAATACTCCACCGCATGTTTGTGGTGGAGAATCTCCAATGCAAATAGACTGCCCCCCAACGGGGCTCCGAACAGTGCAGTAAAACCCGAAGCCATCCCAGCGATACTGAGGGATCTTAGTTCCTCCCCCTTGAGACGGAACAGTTTTCCTATCCAAGTGCCCGTTGAACCTGTCACCTGTACCAAAGGCGCCTCAGGACCTAAACTGCCACCGGATGCCACGCACAATAAGGATGAGAGAATCATGGACGGATTGTTCTTCGGATTGAGCTTTCCCTTGTTGAAACGGATGTTGTTCACGATCAGATGTATCTCACCGGGATCCCCTATGAAATGTATGGTCAAACCGGCCAATAGCCCCGAGATGCCCATTAATGGAATCACCTGCCATCCCGTAAAAAAAGCCAGTTCATGGGTCAGAAACTGTAGGACAATCCAATAGATTCCGGCAGTCATGCCACCGACCAATCCGAGAAAGGCCCATAACAAAAAGGTCCGGCTAAAGACAAATGGGTTAAACCGTACAGGTTGATCCAAGATGTTCAAATACGTCACCAATTTTCTTTTCTGTCTTAACTTCACTTGATGGCTATTTTTTAAGTGGACAGGGTAATCGATTCCCTTGGGCTAAAATAATGGTCTTGCAGTTTATTACCTAGTACTTTCAAAGTTCCATGTGTAAGCAACTCCTTGACCCCTTTGTGCAATATTATCATATTCTCGCCACACCACGATAAACTCCATGGTCGGAAACAGATTCCCTTTTATGTCCAGCTCCCTGGTCCAGCATCCGCATATCAAGAAGACCAGTGGGTTGGGCAAGGCAATCCGTGATCTACCATAAAAATCATCCAACTATATTTTATGGAAACCATTGAATATTTTCATGCAATTTTCAGGGTTTCCCCCTGGATAGGGTTTAATTTTGGGCAGAAGAGTTGTGAAATGGAAATCAGATACTTGAGATTGATAAAGGCGATTGTGGAAGAAGGGGGGATAACCCGCGCCATGGATGTGCTCCATCTGTCCCAAAGTGCCCTGAGCTATCAATTGAAGGAAGCAGAACTCCAAGTTGGCACACAATTGTTTTACCGCCGGAACAAGAAGCTCATTTTGACCCCTGTGGGCAAAAAGCTGTACAACAGTGCGATTAAAATACTTGCCGAGGTGGACAGGACCGATGAGGAGATCAAACGAATGGTCAATGGGGAGAGTGGCGTCATCCGGGTAAGCACGGAATGCTATACCAGTTACCACTGGTTGCCCGCCGTTCTGAAAAAGTTCAATGGCGAGTTCCCGAACGTGAAAATTGAAATTGTCTTTGAGGCCACCCACCACCCAGTCGAGAATTTGGTCTCGGGTAACCTTGATATTGCCATCACCAGTAATCTGGAACAGACCGATCAGGTGGATTTTATAAAACTGTTCTCCGATGAGATGCTGGCCGTGGTGAGCAAGAGCCATCCCTGGGCAAAAAGATCGTTCATCGAGGCCGAGGATTTTCAGGATGTCGACCTGATCATACATTCACTGCCCTTGGAAACGGTATCCATTTTCAGATCGGAACTGATACCCAAGGGCATCAATCCAAAAAAGATTATCGTGCTGCCCCTGACCGAGGCCTCCATTGAATTGGTGAAGGCCAATCTGGGTGTGATCGTTATGGCCAATTGGGCCCTTGCGCCTTATTTGGACCAATCCATCAAGACCATCAAGGTAACCTCCAAAGGATTCCAACGCCAACAATATGTGGCTCGGATGAAGGATAGAAAGTACCCAATGTACTTTGATTACTTTATAAAATTTCTACGCGAGGAGATCAAATTGGATGCCGAGTCTTAACGGCCGGCCCTATTAAAAACAATAAAAACAAAAATATGAGTTTAAAGATAGGAGACACTGCTCCTGATTTCAGTGCGGAAACAACTTTGGGAAATATTAATTTTTATGATTGGACGAATGGACGTTGGGTCATTCTGTATTCACATCCTGCGGATTATACCCCCATTTGTACCACAGAATTGGGCCGCACCGCCCAACTGAAAGATGAATTTGAAAAAAGGAACACCTCGGTGTTGGCCCTTAGTGTGGATGATGTGGAATCCCATAAAGGATGGATAAAGGACATCAATGAAACCGCCAATACCCAAGTGGAATTCCCGATTATAGCAGATTCGGACAAGACCATCGCGAATGCATACCAAATGATCCATGAAAATGCATCAAGTTCCGTTACGGTACGCACCGTGTATTTCATTGGACCCGATAAAAAAATAAAGGCGACCATAACCTATCCAGCATCCACTGGACGAAATTTTACAGAAATCCTGAGGGTTTTGGACTCCCTTCAACTGACCTCCGAATTCAGTGTGGGGACCCCAGTGGATTGGGAAGACGGACAAGAGGTTGTAATATCCCCATCCGTGGGGAATGAGGAGATCCCAGAAAAATTCCCAAAAGGGCACCGTGAAGTGAAACCGTATTTGAGGTATACCCCGCAGCCGAATAAATGAAGAATGGATTGCTAAAAGGAGGTTTGGAAAAAGGTCCTTTTTCCAAAGAACAGCTCACACCCCTGGATACTTCCCTTAAAGGTCTGAATTCAGATCAGTTGCAATGGCTGGCCGGGTTTCTTACCTCATTTTCTGAAATGAAAAGGGAGAATAAGACCGAATCCAAATCCGGTGACCCTGTGTGGGTGCTCTATGGTACCCAAACGGGAAATAGTGAAAGACTTGCAAAGTTGACCGCTGAGCGGTTGGATGGACTGGGAATCGCCAATATGCTGTGCAACATGGGATCCTTTAACCATCGGGAACTCAGAAAAATAAAGCGGTTGTTGGTGATCGTAAGTACCCAAGGCCTTGGAGAGCCACCCATTGAAGCGGAATCATTCCATAATTACCTCCATGGCAAAAGGGCACCATCGCTCAAGCATTTGGAGTATTCGGTCCTAGCTCTTGGAGATAGCAGCTATGCGGATTTTTGCCAGACCGGGAAGGATTTTGACAGGGTCCTTGAACGCCTTGGCGGAAAAAGGCTTTTTGAAAGGGTGGATTGTGATGTTGATTTTGAGGACGGTCACGAAGAGTGGCTCGGAGGCGTTCTCAATGAGGTGTCGCAATCCAATGCCCTTTCCACAGATATCGAAGTAAAAGATACCGTGGGGTCTTTCAAAATTGAACCCAGCGGTTATGATCGGAAAACACCGTATGAGGCGGAGGTCCTGCAAAAAATCAACCTAAATGGGAGAAATTCGTCCAAGGAGACCCTTCACATTGAATTGGATTTGGGAGAGTCCTCCCTACAATACCAGCCCGGGGACGCCCTGGGGGTCTATGCCCATAACCCCGATGAACTCATCGTGGAGGTACTGGGGACATTGGGACTGACCGGTTCGGAACGGATCAAATCCCACCATGGGGAAAAAACACTCCATGAGGCCTTGAAGACGGATTATGAACTGACACCATTGACAGGGGCCAATGTGATCAGGTATGCAAAATTGACCAAAGATCCCCGTTTGGAAAAAATGGTCGATGATAATATGGAACTGATGGAATATCTGCGTGGTAGGGATATTTTGGATATGATCAGAGAGACGCCGTTTAAAATGTCAGCTGAAACATTTATAACGCTCCTGAGAAAGAACAGTTCCCGTTTATATTCGATAGCGTCTTCCAGCGAAGTGTATGGAAATGAAGTCCATATCCTTGTGTCCACCGTCAGGTACGAGGCCCATGGTCGCAGCAGGGGCGGACATTGCTCCACCTATATGGCGGATCGCGTACAGGAAGGAGATCGCATCAGTGTGTTCGTAGAGCACAACAGTAGGTTCAAACCCCCAGTGGAATTGGATGTGCCCATGATCATGGTGGGTGCCGGAACCGGGGTTGCCCCCTATAGATCTTTTATACAACAGCGACAATCGGATACGGCCCATGGTAAGACTTGGTTGTTTTTTGGAGACCGCAACTTCAGTACGGATTTTCTGTACCAGACCGAATGGCTCGAATATTTGAAAAATGGGATACTGGCACGTGCCGACGTAGCCTTTTCCAGGGATCAAGAGGAAAAGGTCTATGTCCAGGATCGATTGATGGAAAAGGGAAAGGAAGTATACCAGTGGTTGGAGGATGGTGCCCATTTCTATGTGTGCGGGGATGCCCAAAAAATGGCCAAGGATGTGAACCATGCCTTGAGGTCCATCATTATGCTGCATGGGGGGATGACCGAAGAAAAAGCCAAGGAGTATATGGATTACCTAAGGGCCGCCGACCGCTATCAAACCGATGTTTATTAATGAAATCTATGCTATGAGAGAGAATTTAGTGGAAAAACTTTCCAAAGAGGAAGGTGTAAAGGAAAATAGTGATTATTTGCGGGGTACCATTGCCAAGGGATTGGGGAATCCACTCACAGGGGCCATTGCCGAGGACGATGCCAAATTACTGAAATTTCATGGTTCCTATCAACAACATGACCGTGACCTTGAAAAAGAACGAAGACAACAGAAACTGGAACCCCTGTATCAATTTATGTTGCGTGTAAGGATTGCGGGAGGGGTCACGACCCCGGAACAGTGGTTGGTCATGGATGAACTTGCCGATCGCTATGGCAATGGTACCCTTAAATTGACCACAAGACAATCCTTTCAGATGCACGGTATCTTAAAGGGAAATCTAAAGCCGACGATCAAGACCATCAATGAGGCCCTGATGACCACCATTGCCACATGCGGGGACGTCAACCGAAATGTGATGTGCAATCCCAATCCCTATCAATCCAAAATACACGGACAGGTATATGGCTTGGCCCAAGAGGTGAGCGATTATTTTCAGCCCAAGACAAAAGCCTATTATGAACTGTGGTTGGACCACAAACGGGAAATCGAGGTTCCCGACCAGGAACCATTGTATAAGAAAACATATTTACCGAGAAAGTTTAAAATAGCCTTCTGTATCCCTCCCCACAATGATGTGGATATCTATGCCAATGACCTGGGTTTTGTGGCCATAGTGGAAGAGGGAAGGTTACAGGGCTTTAATGTCATAGTTGGGGGAGGCATGGGGATGACCTTTGGCGACGACAGCACTTATCCAAGATTGGGTACCCCAATTGGATTTGTTGCTCCCGATCAGGTACTCCCCGTCGCGGAGGCCATTGTGTCCATACAAAGGGACTTTGGGAACCGCGTAAACCGAAAACAGGCCAGGTTCAAGTATACCATCGACAAATATGGGATCGATTGGTTAAAAAATGAACTTCCCCAGCGTTTTGACGGCAAATTGGAAGATACAAAACCCTTCAGATTGACCACCAATGGCGATCAGTACGGTTGGGTAAGGGGAATCGATGGTCATTGGTTCCATACCCTGTTTGTTGAAAATGGAAGGATCAAGGATGCCGAAGGGCATTTCCTGAAAACGGCCATCCGTAAAATAGCAGAACTCGGAATAGGTGATTTGAGACTGACCGGCAACCAAAATTTGATCATTGGCTCCATTCCCGAAAATGACAAGTCCAAAATAGAGGAGGTGTTGAAGGAATACCACGTGCATGAAAAAAAGCACATGACGGGACTGCGTTTGGGTTCCATGGCATGTGTTGCCCTGAATACTTGTGGCTTGGCCTTTGCGGAATCAGAAAGATATCTGCCCTCCCTTTTGGATAAAATCGATGTGCTCTTGCGGGAGAATGATTTGGAGGACAGGGCCATCAATATACGAATGACAGGCTGTCCCAATGGGTGCGCCCGTTCGGCATTGGCGGAGATCGGTTTTATCGGTAGGGCACCGGGAAGGTACAATATGTATTTGGGTGCCAGTCACAATGGGGATCGGTTGAACCGATTATATAGGGAAATGCTCTCTGAAGGGGAGATCCTGGCCGAACTTGCCCAACTTTTAAAAGATTATGCTAAAACCGGACTTCCTTCAGAACACTTTGGCGATTATGTGGTCCGAATGAAAATTGTTTGATTTAATCAGAAAAGATATATGATGGAGACCCTATGCGTGCATCCAATATATGACCTTCAAGGAGGAGGAAATTCCTTGGTTCCAGATATCAGACCATCGACTGCTTATAGGTATTTGGAGTCCGAAACATTGCAATATCCTGGTTTCCACACCACCTATAACCAAATCCGCCTAGGAGAGGTCATGGCCAAGCTCGAACACGGATCATGGGGATTGGCCCTGAGTTCGGGAATGGCCGCTATAACCACCGCCATCCTCGGATTGGTCAAGGAGGGGGACCATATCATATGTACCCGGGAACTATACGGGGGGACCCGAAAGTTTGCCGAACATGAACTGCCAAGAAGGGGAATCGAAGTGAGTTATGTAGGCAGTTCCCCTGTAGAATTGGAAAATGCCATTACCGATAGGACCAAAATCATTTTTATGGAGACCCCTTCCAACCCCTTATTGGATATTTTTCCTTTGAAGGCATTTACAAAAGTGGCCAAGCAGTATGGTTTGACTACTATCGTGGACAATACATTTGCTACCCCGATCAACCAGTTGCCACTTTCACTGGGCGTGGATATCGTGGTTCACTCGGGAACTAAGTTTCTGGGGGGACACAACGACCTCTTTTTTGGAGTACTTGTGGGAAACCGGGACTCCGATCGGGAACCCATTTTTGGGACGGCCAAGTTATACGGGGGTGCACTGGCAGCCCAGGAGTGTTACCAAGCTGAACGGAGTATCAAGACCTTGGCCCTTAGGGTGGAAAGACAAAATACCAATGCCATGGCCGTGGCCCAATTCCTTTATGGGCACCCACTGGTGGAAGCGGTTTACTATCCGGGCCTGGAATCCCATTCGGGGCATAAGGTGGCCAAAACCCAGATGACAGGTTATGGGGGCATTCTTTCCTTTACGTTAAAGGCCACGGACAAACAAGTGGACAATTTTCTCAGGGGCCTTACCATTATTCAGCCAACATTGAGCTTGGGAGGTGTGGAGAGTATAATATGTGCTCCAAGTACCACCTCGCACAGGGATTTGGCACCGGACCAGCGACTGGCTTCGGGGATTACCGGTAATCTTCTGCGGTTGTCCGTCGGCATCGAGGACAGGGAAGATCTAAAAAGGGACCTGGGACAAGCCATGGAGGCTTCGTTGGGCCATCCCAATACATAACCTACAATGAGTAGATAAGAAACAAAAAGAACTGGATTACAGCGTTAGCCATATGATTTACAATTAATATTCATTTATAAAATAATGACCATGAACGATTCCAACATTCAAAAATTTTCCACAAGATCGATACACTCCGGACATGATGTCCAAGCTACTGCGGGTACCAGGGCGGTCCCGATCTATCAATCCACTTCCTATGTGTTCCATGACTGTGACCATGCGGCCAATTTGTTCAATCTATCCGAACCTGGTTATATCTATACAAGACTGAACAATCCCACAACCGATATCTTGGAAAAACGGATGGCAGACCTAGAGGGAGGAATTGGTGCCCTGTGCACTTCCTCGGGAATGTCTGCGATCTCCACAACAATTCTCACCCTTTTGAAATCAGGGGACCACATTGTTGCCTCCAATAGTCTTTACGGCGGAACGTTTAACCTTTTCAATGTGACCCTACCGAGATTCGGGATCAGCACCACATTTGTGGACGCCTCCAATCCGGAAAGCTTTAAAAATGCCACTAGGGTCAATACTAAGGCCTATTTTCTGGAATCCTTGGGCAATCCCAAATTGGATGTTCCGGATATTAAAAAAATAGCGGATGTGGCCAAGGGCCTAGATATCCCGCTTATCGTGGACAACACGGTGGCCACTCCATACTTATTGAGACCTATTGAATATGGGGCCAATATCGTGGTGCATTCGTTGACCAAGTATATCAATGGAAATGGAACTTCCATTGGGGGTATCATAATCGATGCAGGAACGTTCAATTGGAACAATGAAAAATTCCCAGAGTTCAATGAACCTTCTCCTGGATACCATGGACTGGTCTATAATGAGCAAATTGGACAAGCGGCCTTTATTGCCAAGGCCAGGCTGGAAGGGTTAAGGGATTTTGGTGCAGCTTTGAGCCCGTTCAATGCATTTCAGATCCTTCAGGGATTGGAGACCTTGGAGATAAGGGTTAAAAAACATTCCGAGAACAGTCTTGTCTTGGCCAAATGGTTGGAGGCCCAAGAAGAGGTGCAATGGGTCAATTATCCAGGTCTGGAAAGTAGCCCATATTTTGAAGTGGCTTCCGAATACATGCCTAATGGTCAGAGCGGTATTGTCACTTTTGGTGTCAAAGGAGGGTTTGATGCGGCAAAAGTGGTGGTGGACGGGACGAAATTGTTCTCACTTTTGGTCAATATTGGCGATACCAAGTCCTTGATCGTACACCCTGCCAGTACCACGCACCAACAACTTCAAAAAGAAGAGCAGGAACTGGCCGGTGTTACTGAGGATATGATACGGTTGTCTGTTGGTCTTGAAGATGTGGAGGACCTTAAAAAGGATTTAAGACAGGCTTTTGACCTGGTCAACCATTAAAAACACGTGTTTTGAATATCCTTGTTTATGGCGTAGGGGGAATTGGTGGTTATTTTGGTGGTAAATTGGCACTTACCGACCATCATGTCACGTTTTTGGCCAGGGGAAAACATTTTGAGGCAATACATGAAAAGGGTCTGTTGGTCAAGAGTTGGCAAGGTGACTTTACTGTTCGCCCCAATATGGTCACAGATGACGTTGCTTCCATTGAAGTGCCCGACCTGGTGTTGTTGGGTGTAAAGAACTGGCAGGTCCCCGAGGCCATTGAGCATCTGCGGCCCCGTCTTTTGGCGCACACAATAATCTTACCACTGCAAAATGGTGTGGACAATACCCAAAGAATCACCAAGTTGTTGACATCCGGCCACGTACTGGCCGGGTGTTGCAATCTTATCAGTTACATTGAGGCTCCCGGGATCATTAGGCATGCCCATTTTATCCCCAGTATTACCTTCGGGGAAGTTGATGATAAATTGACCCAACAGGTATTGGATGTCAAGGAATTGTTTGAAGAGGCAGGAATAGCCAATAATATTGCATTTGATATTGAAAAGGAGCTCTGGAAGAAATTCCTGTTCATTTGCCCGATCAGTGGGGTGGGGGCCTTGACTCGATTGCAGATAGATACCATTTGTGCTGCTCCCTATCTATTCAAAATGGTTCGGAATGCTGCTTATGAAATATTGGAGTTGGCCCAGACCATGGGAATTGCATTGTCCCAAAGGGATGTGGAAAGGACACTGGAAACACTAAAAAGCCAAAAGCAAATGAACACCACGTCCATGCAGAGGGACATCATCCATGGCAGACCCTCCGAGCTGGAACATTTGACCGGATATGTGGTGCACCAAGCCGGAAAAAGAGGCATCTTCGCGCCCACAAATAGATTGATCTATGAATGTCTCTTGCCGTCTGAGCTAAAGGCGCGTAGATCTTCCGATTAAAACCATGCATTCTGATTGTGATAGGGCCCATAATATTGAATTTCAATATTCATGTGCTCAATGCAACATCTTCGGAATATAAAATTGGGAAAGTAAGTCTTGCCAAATTGCATGAATTATATAAGAATAAAATCTGGGGGTGGTATTTTGTAATTATAAATATACGCCCTGTTAGGATGAAAATTTCCCTCGATGGGGATTTGAACTACTTATTGGGTTAGATTTCCAACACCTAAAGGAATGCTGGAATTCCAGTTGAAAGTGCATAAGACTTGCCCTACCATGGAGTTTTACTCAACCTGGATGTATGAAATTGTGACGATCAATATGATTTTAAAGGATAATGTTGGTTATGAAGACTTTTTGTTTGCTGATTAATGTTTGTTTTTATCATGGCAATTTTTATAAAATTCAAGAGCCAAATCAATCCCAAGTATCATAAACGATCCGAAACCAAAGATGGATGCGAGACAATAGGATAGGATTCTTTGACCTTGGGTAATATTTACAAAATCCAGATTGAACTTGTATATGGTGATGAACAAAATAAAATACAGGCCAATAAACTTATAGGCAAACAATCTTTCCTTCAATGTACGGGAGGTTTCTGTAAACCCATAGATCAAAAGGAAGGATAGGGTGGTATAGACCATTACATATAACAATTCAAAAATACCCAACCAGTTGAACAGACCTTCCCAATCCACCCAATCGTAAGGTTGAAGGACCTTAAAAGAAAAGACAGCCAAAAAGAAGGGTATAAAATGCCCTATATCGGTTTTGGACAACTTACCATAAAGCCCCCGTTTCAATAAGATGTTGATAAAAGGACAAAGGAGCAGTGCAAAAAATAAGAGTACTTTACTGAAACCTATGCTTATGAAGCCCATGCTATACTAAAATTCCTATCAAGATATTGGTCGCCCATGGAAGCAATATGAGAACATCCAAGGCGCTTTAAAAAATGTATGCTGTTTCACACTCAAATAAAAATATCCCCCAGTTTCGTAGGGACACCAAAAGATTACGTCCATTGAACGTTGGATGATTTTAAAGGGAATCGGTTACAAAACTTTAAAGGATTTAATGTCAACACTATGGAATATGGTGAAAGCAAAGGCATATGATCCTTATCTCATTCGGTTTTCAAAAATGTTTACATAAAGCATTGTGGCGATCTTTCTAGCCCGGTTTTTTGCGATCCATGCCCTTTCTCCCTCGAAAAGCTGGTCCAAGGTCTGGAGCCATAGATTGAGCCATTGGCCAAAGTGTTCCATCGTCAGGGTTCCATTTATCCTTTTATCGACAGCCTGATGTACCTTAATGGGGTTGCCTTTGTATTTTTTGGCCAGAAATAACTGGGACTCCCAAAAATCGGTCAACAGTTCGAAGTGACTTTCCCAGTCCATGACCATTTGATCGAATATGGGACCAAGCGTCTCGTGTTCCCGTATCTTGCCATAGAAGGTGCGGACCAGAAGATCAATATCGTTTCTATCCAAAATATCATGCTTAATTTCTTTTTCCATGGCTTTTATGCATAATGATCGTTAAACTTGGTAAGGATCCTACATGGGTTGTCCATGTATCACAATGAATTCCTATTTAACCATCCCATTACTTTTCATAGGTGAATGGATAACCAACAGATCAATAGCTTACTCTTCCCTCCAAGACACACTGTAATACCAGGGCATGGTTGTGTTTGGTGTCCTTCGCACCATAAAGCAAGGTCACATTTTGCTTTTTGGCCTTTCTGGCAATTTTATCCAATACCTCTTGTTTGTCTTCGAGCTCGATTAGGTATTTTTTTGCAAATTCCCAAAATCTATCAGGGTCATGGTCAAACCATTTTCTCAAGTTTTCCGAAGGGGCGATCTCTTTCTTCCAACTATCGATCTTTGCTTTTCCTTTCGACACTCCCCTGGGCCAGATCCGATCTACCAGTATACGGTAGCCATCTCTGTTGGATGAGGCTTCATATATCCGTTTGATCTTGATTTTTGACATTTTAATGTGTGCTGAAACTTATTTTCAAGTGGGAATCATTTGGGAGACATGGGACGTATGGTCAATTCGTCGATCAATAGCGTATCCGGGGTCTCCAGAATATAGATTGCCAAATCGGCAAGTGCTTGTGGCTCGATCATGCTATCATTGGGAAGGATACCGGAGTCCTCAAAGAACCTTGTTGCAATGGACCCTGGATTTAAACAGCTTACCCTGATGTTATGGGAGCGCAACTCCTTGAACAGGGCCGAACTAAATCCCTGTATCCCATATTTGGTCAGACAATAAACCGCTGCTTCCTGTCTTGTGGTCTTTCCCAATATGGAACCAATATTGATGATATGACACGTTTCCTTTTGCTTTATCATCAAAGGGACCAGCCCGGCCGTCATATAAAAAAGGCCGTTGAGGTTGGTCCCGATCATTTCATCCCACTGTTCATATGACAGTGCATCGATTTTTGCAAAATATCCCGCTCCTGCATTGTTGATCAGGATTTGCGGGGGCCGTATCCCTGAAAATGTTGCCGCTATCCACCCCATGACTTGTTCCCGATTCGAAATATCAAGGGGTACCGGGACGAAATGGCTCCCTAGTGTGGTGTGCAGTGCGATTAGGTCAGCTTCGGTACGGGCCAACCCATAGACCAACGCCCCTTTGTTTACAAGGGAGGTCGAAATGGCGTTTCCCAAGCCCTTGCTGGCCCCGGTAACCACGGCTATCTTGTTCTTGAGTTCCATAGGTTTAAGTGGTATTGTTTTTTTCTCGGTCGGTACCGCTGCACGCTGTATGGAAACATTTGGACAAACGGTTCCAACCATTGGTGGCAATGATGCAAAAGGTCAGTGCGACAAGATCTTCTTCGGAAAAATAACCCCGCGTGGTCCTATACAGGTCATCCGGGATTTCATGGGCCGAAATCAGGGTCAATGCCTCTGTCCATGCCAAAGCGGCCCTTTCCCGTTCTGAAAAAAGGGCAGAGCCTTCCCACTTGCCCAAGGCGACTAAACGCTGCTCGCTTTCACCTGTGGCCAGGGCATTCCTAACGTGCATACCCAAACATTTGTCACATCCGTTAATCTGGGTGACCCTCAACTTTACCAGTTCACATAGGGAAGGCTTAAGATTTGAAATGGAAGCGCACCTTTCCATTTCTAACAGCCCTTTTAAGGCCGTGGAGTTCGATTTCAGTATGTCCAGTCGTTCTTTCATCTTGTATGGTTTCACGGATTCTTTTCCATTTCCTCCATGGCGATATTGGCATGGGAGTAGGCGGCCCCGGCCCGCATTTCGGCGGCCACCCAAATGGCTTCCATAATCTCTTCCTTACTTGCCCCTCTGCGCAATGCCAATGGTGTGTGCGCCTTGATACACCAAGGACATTGTGTGACATGGGCCACCGCCACCGCTATGAGTTGTTTTGTCTTTTCGTCCAGGACCCCCTCCTTAAAGACCGTTCGACTGAACTTGCGCCAAGCTTCAACCTGGTTCGGGGCAAGATCGGCCTTTTTTTGTGCCAATTCTGTTTCTTTGCTCATCGTATTTCTGTTTTGTAGGAATGGTTATTGTAATTCCGCATCCAAGGTTATTTCAACATCCAAGGCTTTGCTGACAGGGCAATTGTCTTTGGCCTCATGGGCGCACTCCATAAAGGTTTCTTGGTCGATGTCGGGTATGACGGCCCGTAGGGTCAAATGGGATTTGGTGAGCTCAAGGGAATCCACATCCATGGAGACCATGCTGGTGACATCCAGGGATTCTGCCGTAAACCCGGCTTCGTTGAGGAAAAGACTCAAGGCCATGGCAAAACAACCGGCATGTGCCGCGGCAAGCAATTCATCGGGATTAGTGGCCTTACCATCCCCGAACCGGGAATTGAAGCAATATTTGTGGTTGTCCAACACCTTGCTCTGGGTAGTGATGACACCTTCCCCTTCCATTAAGGAGCCGTTCCAAACAGCATTCGCGTTACGTTTCATAAGTTTTTGTTTTAAAGATTAGTATACTATTGAAGGGACCCTTGTAGGTCTTCCTTGATTTTATTGATTTAAATATTGGCGCAGTACATACTGTAATATGCCACCATGACGATAGTAGGCAATTTCAATATCCGAATCCAATCGGACCGTTGCCTTGAACCTTACTTGGGTTCCATTTTGTTTTTGGGCAATCACCTCAAGGTCTTTCAAGGGTTTCAAAACTTCTGTTATGCCGGTAATGGTAAAAGTTTCATTACCATCGAGATTTAATTTTTTTGCTGTATCACCCTGTTGGTATTGGATGGGCAAAACGCCCATGCCTATAAGGTTGCTCCTGTGGATCCGTTCAAAACTTTCGGCCAATACACATTGGACCCCTAAAAGAAAAGTGCCCTTGGCCGCCCAATCCCTGGAAGAACCACTACCATATTCCTTACCGGCCAGAACGACCAAGGGTGTTTGATCTGACTTGTATTTCATGGCGGCATCAAAGACCGACATCACCTCACCTGTGGGCAAAAACCGGGTGTATCCCCCTTCTTGGTCCACAAGCCCGTTCTTGATACGGACATTGGCAAAGGTGCCCCGAACCATGACCGCATCATTGCCCCGACGGCTCCCATAGGAATTGAAATCCCTTGGGCTTACCCCACAACTGACCAAATAACGGCCCGCAGCCGAATTTTCATCAAAAGAGCCCGCCGGGGAAATATGGTCTGTGGTAATACTGTCCCCCAATACCAGTAAGGCCCTTGCATTTTTGATGTCCAGTGTTTCCGGTACCGCTGTTGGAAGGTCATTGAAGAAGGGTGCCTCCTTAATGTAGGTGGAACCCCCGTCCCAATGGTACAGTTCTCCGGTTGGGGACTCGAGGGCCTTCCAGCTCTTGTTACCCGCAAAGATTTCCCCGTAGTTTTTGGCGAAGTCCTTAGGGGAAAGCACATCGGCCAAAATGGAATTGATCTCGTAATCCGTTGGCCAGATGTCCTTGAGATACACGGCTTGTCCGTTCCTATCATGGCTTATGGGCTCCTGGTTCATGTCAATATCGACTCTTCCCGCCAGGGCGTAGGCGACCACAAGCATGGGGGACATTAAAAAGTTCATTTTTACCTGGGGGTGTACCCGGGCCTCAAAATTTCTATTGCCCGACAATACCGAGGCGGCCACCAATTGGTGTTGGTCGATCGCTTGGGCAATGGGAGGGGGCAAGGGCCCCGAATTTCCTATGCATGAAGTACACCCATAACCGACCAAATGGAATTGTAGGGCCTCCAGATCCTTCATCAAATCCGCTCTTTCCAAATAATCGGTGACCACTTTGGAACCGGGGGCAAGGGAAGTCTTTACCCATGGCCTGACATCAATGCCCCGCTCCCGGGCCTTTTTGGCCACAAGGCCCGCCCCGATCATCACGTAGGGGTTGGAGGTGTTGGTACAGGAGGTAATGGCCGCAATGACGACCGAACCATCCGCAAGCATGAACCCATCATTACCCTTGTCGATCCAAGCCGTTCTGAGCGCTTTCCTTTCCTTGGTGCCCAAATGCTCCGAACCGGAAGGAGAAGATTGGTGACCTTGCTTAGGGGATGGGGATCCTAAGGTGGGCATTGTCCTATGGTCAGGGGATACATAGTCCCTGTGATGGGATTGGGAGAGGAAATCTATAAACGTGGATTTTAGATTTTTCAGTAAAATTTTGTCCTGAGGTCTCTTGGGACCCGCCACTGTGGGTTCTATGGTCGAGATGTCCAGTTCAAGGACCTTGGTGTAGGCGATGTGGTCCTCATGCTCCCGCCAGAGCATATTGGTCTTACAATAGGATTCCACCAATGCCAGTTGTTCTTCAGGACGATTGCTCGCCCTCATATATTCAAGGGTCTTGTCATCAATAGGGAAGTAGGTGACGGTGCACCCAAATTCTGGCGACATATTGCCAATGGTGGCCCGATCCGGCACGGAAAGGTGATCCAATCCGGGGCCAAAGACTTCCACAAATTTTCCCACGACCCCCTCTTGCCTCAACAGGTTGGCCACGGTCAATACCAAATCGGTGGCCGTGGACCCCAAGGGAAGCCTTCCCTTGAGCCTAAGGCCAATGACCTCCGGCAAGATAAAGTAAAGAGGTTGCCCCAATACGGCAGCCTCGGCCTCGATGCCCCCGACCCCCCAGGCCAGTACACCGATTCCATTGACCATGGGTGTGTGACTATCCGTTCCGACCAAGGTATCCGGAAAAAGTTCACCCTCCCTTTCAATGACACCTTTTGAGAAATATTCCAAATTGACTTGGTGGCAAATCCCCATTCCCGGGGGGACCACCCTAAAATTGGAAAAGGATTTCTGTGCCCACTTCAAAAACGCATATCGTTCTTGGTTCCGTTGGTATTCCTTTTCGATGTTTCGATCATAGGAATAGGCCGTGCCAAAAAAGTCCACCTGGACGGAATGGTCAATGACCAGATCAACGGGGACCAAGGGATTGATCGTTTTCGGATCCTTGCCCTTTCGAGCCAACTCGGCACGTAACGATGCTATGTCGACGACTGCGGGAACACCGGTAAAGTCCTGCATCAATACCCGGGCCGGCTTAAAGGGAATATCCTTGTTGGAGGGTTTGGACCCCCAATGCAAAAGGGTTTCAATATTTTCCTGGGTTACGGAGAACCCATCATGGTTCCGTAGGGCATTTTCCAATAGGATACGGATGGAAAATGGCAATCGATCAATATCATGGCCCTGTTTTTTGAGTTCCCCAAGGCTGTAATATCCATAATCTTTCCCATTTACCGTAATCTTCTTTTTTGTAATGTAAGGTGTATTTGCCATCGGTTCATCTGTTTTTGTTCCTATTTATATCATATCTACCTTTCAGTAAGGTAAGAAAATGTCCTTGCCCCTTAAAAGTTAAATGCTCCATATTGGGAAACCACCGCGCCTATCATGTCCGACCGTTGTTCCAGTGATTCATTTCTGGTCAGATAAATTGGATTTCAGCATTCACGGCCATGGTGACAACAGCCTTGAATTCTTTCAATACGGTGAGGGTATGTTCTTTTTGTGCAGGGATGATGAACACACTGTCCTTTCCCAGTTTATGTTCGCCATCACACATTTTTAAAAGGGCCTCTCCCTTATTGACCATTACCACTGCTTCCCCGGTACTATGATGGTGGGGCATTACCATGCCCGGTAACCCTACGACTTCCAAAACCTTGTAGGTCTTACCTTTGACCAAAACCTGTAATTCGGGCCTGTTCATTGTTTCCATAATCAACTACTTTTTGTTTCTCCCCACTGTTCCTTTTCAATTTCGGTCCACAGCGCCGGGAAGAATTTGCGCTGTTGGTGGCTCGGATGTAGATACTTTTTCCATTGGGAACCGCCAGTGGCAGTTTTCTTTTCGTCTTTACTTTCCAAATAATGGGCGGCCGTCTTTAGGTGTACCAAGGGCCACTTCACATTATAGAGATGGTCGAATTCCTTGAGGACACCCAAAAGTAGGGTTGATGGGTCCTGTAAGCCCTTTAGTTTATCCTGTAAGGTCTGCCCCCGTACCTTTTTGGCCAAAATCATGAAATCCTCAAGATATCTTTCCTCAAATCGCGCCAAGGTCAAGGTCCTTTTGCCCGTGTTGCGATCATACCCGGCATCCCTCCAATAGATATGGTCAAAATAATCCTGAATGGATGGTTCTTTGGGGAGTCTTTTCCTGCCTTCCGCGTTTATGAGGTTTTCCAAAGGGGTACAAAGGAGTTCGATGTATCGGAACTGGGCACTCTGAAAACCACTGGCAGGGGTCAAGGTCTTACGAAATTCCTGGTATTCCCCATAATCCATCCCATCTTTCATGATAGCAAAGGAATCGATCAGCATTTTGGTGTAGCGTATGCAACGTTTGACCTTTGTGGCCATCTGCTCCCCACTAACTCCCTCCCTATATACGAGCTGTTCCAGTTCATGCCGCATCATTTTCAATAGGAGTTCGGTAACTTGGTGGTACAGGATGAAGATGGTTTCATCCTTGAACGGGGTTCGGGGTCTTTGCAGGCTCAGCAAGGTATCGACCCCTATATAATCCCAATAGGAAATGGGTGCTGCATGTAGGAGCCCTTGTAGATAGGTTTCCGGGTTCTCACCCATTTCTTGGTATTTGTTAATGATTTGATCAATCGTATCGGTCATAAGCTATCTTTTAAAAAGTTTAGTGCCCAAAAGGGCCAGACAGACGACCTTTATGATTTCCATACCTTCGTAATATAGATGGAGGTATGAATTTTCAGGCTCCTGTCCTTGGAGCAATAGTTCCACCCGTATATTTAAAGCTGGTAGAAGCCAAACGGTCTGAAGGACCAATAAAGTCAACGGTATGGCATAAAGAGTGGTTCTGGGTGAAGGAAAATGGGCCTTGCCCACTACAAAATTGCCCAGTATGATAAGGGCAAACACCCATTCCACTTTGTTAAGGGCACTGAACACCAAGCGGCCTATGCCCAGTCCAAGGGGTACCGTTATGCCAGGGGCCTGGAACTTGAGCCAAGCCTCCATAAAACTAATGGCCCCGATAAAACCGATCCAAAGAAAGGAAGCAGCCAGTGCAATTGGATATCGTACATGTGCCCTCATCTCCATACATTTTTATTATGATTGGAACCGGTTGCAATGTTCTGATGGAACATTTCTGCCATTTTAGTGACCTGTTTTTTGAGTTCCTCGGTTTTTTTGCCTTCAAACAATTGATCCAAGGTTCCATGGAACAATGTAACCCAGTGATCAAAATAATCCTTTCCATGGGGAAGGTCCACATGGGGTAAAAAAGGATTTCCGAAATATAAAGGATCATCGAGCAGCACAGAGTGCCAGAATCTGTACATTTTGTTCCTATGCTCGGGCCAATTCCCCTGCAAGGCCTCTTTGAATACAGGACCCAAAAGGTCATCGTTCCGTACCCCATCATAAAAGGCGTCGACAAATAGTTCAATATCATCTGCTGGCCGTATATCGCGTTTCATTAAAAAAAGGATTTATAGAATTCAGGGCTCCAGTACATGATTGCATAAAAAAGTGCGAAACCGACAAAAATGATCAAGAGGGCCCACACCCATGCGGGGATGGCCTTTGGGGTTTCCGAACCGCGGATAACGAATGAATCGTTCGTCTCACTGCCATATGCATTTATGGTAATGGGGACCTGGGTATCGACCACTTCATTGTCCTTTAGGCCGACTACGGCAATTTCAGGACCATTGCGCACCTCGAAGGGAATGGTCCGTATCCCTTCCACATTATTGGATGACCGAGCCACGATGCGCAAACTGTGCTTGCCATCGGGTATCTTGGTGGTGTCGAGGACAAACTTCACGGGAGGGGAAAACTCAGCAAAAGGCCTGGGTTCCTCATCCAAATAAACCTTAATGATCCTATTGTCCTCCATGTTCTCTTAAATTATGATCCCAAACAATATTCTTGATGTGACCGGGATCACTCTCCTTGGGTCGTACCAAGAACTTTATACTAAAAAATAGAGTGACCACGACCAGAACAATGGCGGACCATGTTATGACATAATCCATATTGCCTGTAGGTCCCTGTCCATGGGTGATATTTTCAAAACCTTTGGGCTGGTTTTTTTTACATAGGTCACATGCCCATGCCATCTGATGGCCCAGACCAAAAAGTATGGCGTAGATGGGAATCAATCGTTTCATTTCCTAAGGGTTTAGATCTTTGTTTATGTATTCACGTATCTTACGGACCTCTTCTTCGGTCACCTTTGAACCTGTATTGCCCCAACTGGTCCGCTCATGGGTGGCAATGGCAGCAATCTCGGCATCAGAAAGCTGATCGGCGAAGGCCTGCATGGTCGCAAATTCGGAACGTGCATCATAGCCCTGTAAGATGATCTTGATCATCAGCTCCGGATCCTCGTCATTGACAATCTCGCTTCCTGCCAAAGGTGGAAATGCACCGGCCACTCCCTTGCCGTTGTCCTGGTGGCAAACGGCACAGGTCTGCAGGTATAGGGTTTCCCCATTAAGGGAACTGGTATTATTGATGTCCTTTGTATCGCCAGTTTGTTTTCGCTCCAAGGCGGGAATGAACTTTTCTTCCCGACCATCGGGCAGATCGGTCTGTTGCAACGACTGTAGATAGGCCACCAGTTGCAATGCTTCCTTTTTGGCTATTACGGTCGTGCCCCTGGGTGGCGCAAAGGACTCGGGAAGATTGACGACCTTGTCGTCCCCGCCAATGGAATTTGTATCAATTATTTCGAACAACCACGGATAAGAGGGCATGATCGATTGTCCAACAACCGACCGTGGATTGTACAAATGAAGCAA
This sequence comes from Allomuricauda sp. CP2A, assembly GCF_001683915.1. Taxonomy (GTDB): domain Bacteria; phylum Bacteroidota; class Bacteroidia; order Flavobacteriales; family Flavobacteriaceae; genus Flagellimonas. The sequence goes on from NZ_LXTT01000039.1 coordinate 62,281, forward strand.
GTGCCAATCAATACTGGGCTGGCGTTTTCCGATATTGGTCAGGTCGGGACCTGTACGTTCACTTCCCAAAAGGGAAGGGGATTGCCGCCAAACCCCCATACGTTCCTTGCTGTAATAATAATCAGATGGAATGGAGGGACGGTCCCCCCACATGTTGTCCATTTCTATATTGCGTACCTGTTGGGTATGACAGGCGACGCAACCCTCCCGGATATAAACTTCCAGGCCATTCCTTTCGCTCTGTGTCATCACGGGTTGTTGGGGCAGGGGTTGGACATCCTGCATCTGATAGGCTGGAAACACCGCAACGATAAAACTAAGTGTTACAAACCCGACCAGGGCGGCTATGACCAATACTTTGTGATTTTTATGAAAATCGAACATAACATTTAACTTAATTGTTCCCATGTTCCACTCCAGGAACACTTAAAGATTCTACAGACTTCCTTTTGTTGACCATAATGTAAAAGTTATAGGCGAAGATCAGATGCGAAGTGAACATCAACGACCCTCCAATGGCACGCCATAACCAATACGGTTTCATCAATATGACGGAATTCAAAAATGCATTGCCCTCAATCCAGCTCAGCCCTTTATAGGTACCGCCCACCATTAATGATATCATATAGGCAAAGAGTCCAACAAAGGCCATCCAGAAATGCGCCCCTACAAGGACCTGTGGTGGTTCCTTGCCGGTAAGTTTGGGCAAAATGGTATAGATACAGGCCCAGAGTATGAAGGTAATGATGCCATACATGGTCATATGCGAATGGGCCACATTGAAATCGGTAAAGTGCCACACGTAATTGGTAAACCTGAATGCTTGTACACTGCCCTGGGTGGAACCGACAAAATAAAAGATGACCCCGACCAAGAAGAAGGGCAGGACATAACTCTTCGATATGTGGCTCCAACTTCCCCTCATGGTCATCAAGAAATTGGTCGTGCCGGCCACTACAGGGATGAACATGCCCGCACTGAAGACGATGGCCGTTGTCTGCAACCACCAGGGGAGGGGGCTGAATACAAAGTGGTGCGTACCGATCATGGTGTAGAACAGCATCTGGGTCCAAAACGCCAATACCCCCAGAGAATAGGAATAAATGGGTTTGTTCAACGAAGAGGGCAGGTAATAATAGATCAGTCCCAAGGTGAAGGTCATGAACCACATGCCTACGCCTTGGTGCATGTAATACCCCTGTATAACGGTCTCACCCAGGCCATTGGAGAAAAAGGGCATGTATCCGATAATGGCCAATACCGTGGTCCAAATCAATGCGGCCAGCATGTACCAATTGGATACATAGATATCCGTAATCTTCCTGGAGGCGATGGTTTTATAGAAATTCCAAAATGTAATGACCAGGCCCATGGCAAAGAGCAGCATCACAGGCCAAGTGTATTCCCGGTACTCGCCACCCCCATTGTTGATTCCGGACATAAGGGAAAGAGTGCCCAGAAGTACAGCAAGATTGATCAAGCGCCAGGTCCACCAAGCGCTCCCATAACTATGGATCTTGGCATTTGAGGTGCGGGCGATCACAAAATACCCAAGACCGATCATGGCCAGGGAGGCCCACCCCCAAAATACCGCGTTCGTGTGGACAGGGCGCAACCTTCCAAAGGATAGCCAGGAAAAATGGTCCATTTCCGGCCACAGAAATTTCATACCCACATATTGGCCCACCAAAGTCCCAAATACCAACCAGAACACTGATGCCCCCAAATAATAGGTAACGATCTTTTTGAGTGCATAGGGTGTCTCGATGCCCAATGGTGTTTTTTTCTTTTCATCGAACAGAGGATTTTCAGGTTCATTGGTTACCCGACTTATCAGGCCCTTTTCATCCACAGCTCCTTGGTCACTACCAAGTTCTGTGCCTTTCAATCGGTACTTCAATCCACTTTTACGTTGTTGGAGAATGGTATCGATCTCTTCCTCCTGGAGTGCCAATAGCTCTTCGTTGAAGGCAAGGTTCTTCTTTTCGAGCTGTCGATGTTTCAACAGCTTTACATAGGAGTTGAGCCTCGCCATGAAGATGAGGACCGCAATAAAAACAACAATGAAGACCAGGACCAAAGTGCCAATTATCCCAGGACTCGTTATCCAATCTTCCGAATTCACCGTTGTAGTTTGTGCTACCGCTGTAAGGGGTAGGAAAAAGAGTGATATAATACAGGTCTGCCTACTATAATCCATTGTATTTCTTAAATAGGACAATTTTGTCCTTTTTTTATTTAATTTTTTTTATCCTTTCAAACCGATAGTTGCTTTAAACAACCTTTTCGGAGGTTGGTATTAAGTGTCTGGATATAGACGTCCACCAAGTTGGTCATGGCTCCCCTTTGTGCAAAAATGCCCTGAAATAAATCGTTCAACTCACATGTGGCCCCCAATTGAAATTTTTTGGTACTACCACTGACAGGACAATTCGCACCACATTCTTGGGCAGTGGGATTCCTTTGGTCCATTGGCGGCCCTAATGATCCAAACAATATCTCTATATAAACATCGGACCACTGGGGCACTTCGACCATAAGTTCTTGTGTGATCGATCCGTCGAACATAGTTGGAATAGGATTTAGGACAAAGATAACACTAAAAATAAATCGGACAAAAATGTCTTAAATAATTATCCATGAAAAAATTTAATGTATCATTTCTTAGTTGATCAGGATGGAAGGATAAGATTGTATATGGTTGAAAAAAAAAAAGGACCATACTAAAAAAGGCATGGTCCTTTGAAGGCATCATGAGTAAAAAAATAATCGTGCCCGTATTTTTGTTCAAAAATTTCACAATGTGTTCACTTGGTCAACATTTTTTACAGGAAGTCTACTCGGATAATTTTACCAAGGACAGGGCCGCAATAGCCATGACCAAATCCCTTACAGCGACATCCAGGTGATTTCCGGTCACGATCAGGACCAATGCGATCAAAACCAGCCACAGAGCGACAATGTAACCACCAATTTGAGGGCGTACCAAAACCACTATTCCAGCGGCAATCTCAATCACCCCTATAATGTCCATAAAAATTCCAATATCCACAGGCAATAGTTCAACAAGGCCTGTTGACATATATTGGGACCAATCGGTCAATACATTCGTAAACTTATCCAATCCAGCTACGATTGGAACAATACCAAAGGTGTATTTCAATAAATTTTGCACTTTTTGTACATTGGCAAGTATCATAATTTTAGTATTTATGTGTACCCTTTAGATGCAGATATTGGGAAGGGGTTACAAAAATGATGTAGTGAAGCTGTTCCTGGCCTAGGTTTAGGAAGTGGACCTAACTAAATTCCATGCCCTGTATCCTCTTAAGGACCAGTTCCACAAGGCAATCACATTTATGGTTGCCGAACTCAAAAATGTTCTTGGTGTTTGTGGTTGTGAAAATATAGTCTTTGATCATGTTCCTTGCTCTGAACAGTCGCACTTTTACATTGCTGACGGTCAAATCAAGCGTTTTTGAAATTTCAGAAATTTCCATTCCCTCAACTTCCCTCAACATATAGATAATCTTGTACTTTTGGGGAAGGGTGTCTACCGCCTTTTCTATAAAGACAACCGACTCTTTGTAAATGGTGTTGTTTTCTGGGTTCATGACTGACGTATCTGCTATTTGAAGAATGCCCGACTCGTGTTCTAGGGCTGTTGTTCTATAATTTTTGAACTTTCGTTTGCGTTGTAGTGCTTCATTGATCCCTATTCGTACCAACCAAGTTGAAAATGTGGATTTATTTTTAAATTGATACAATTTTTGGTAGGCCTTGACATAGGCGTCCTGCATGATGTCCTCAACATCAGAATCCTGATTGATGTAACTTCGGACAGTTCGGTATAACAGTTCATTATAACGCCTCATCAATATTTCAAATAATTCGGTCTCCCCATTCAATACTTTTTCAACGACCAAATGGTCCGGTAGTACTTTTTGGGTCTGAATGGGATTGTTTTTATTTGATACCACGTTTTCCTTTTTTTAGTTGGGCCACATTCATTGGATGCAGTACGCTACAATTGGTTACAAAAAATGTAACCACTTTATAAAATTGTCATCTAATGAACGGCAATGGATTTTTCCATTACGATGGTCCAATGCCCAAATTTGATGATCGAATGATTGCGACTGTACCTCGATGATTCAATCAAGGTACGAAATTGACTTTAACAAAAATACCATGAATTATTCTGTAAAAATTCTTAAAAAGGTGTGGTTGACCCATAATGTGGTCCAATTTGTTTTGGAGAGACCAAAAGAATTTCAATGTGCCCCTGGAGATGCTGTGGATATCATCTTGGATACCGGAGGGACAAACCAACGGTCGGCACCCTTTACCTTGACCAACATGCCTGATTCGGCTGTTCTGGAATTGATCATTAAGGTCTATCCGAACCTAAAGGGGTTTACCCACACCATTTCCCAAAGGAAAGTAGGAGATACACTGAGCATAACCAGTGCCTGGAAATCATTTGAGTATCTAGGCAAAGGGACATTCATTGCGGCAGGATCAGGCATTACTCCCTTTATTCCCATGATCAAGATATCCGAAGAACAAGGTACCCTATTGGGCCATAAATTGATATATGCCAATAGAAAATTGAAGGATGTTATTCTTAAAAAGGAACTCGAAGAAAAACTCGGATCTCATTTTTACAATATCCTGAGCGAAGAACAAGTCGAGGGATATGGCTATGGAAGGATTGATCGAAAATATTTGGATTCCAGAATTGTTGAACCCGATCAGTATTTCTATGTGTGTGGACCGGATGACTTCTCCACCAGCATAAAGGGCATTTTAATGAATCTTGGGGTCAAGGCGCATAATATACAAATAGGATATTAATGAAGAAGGATATGAAACCTGCTGACCAAAGCAGGACAAGCACTGTGACCCAGGTCAATGGAACGTTGTGCAATGGAGAGAACGGTCAACGTCTAAAGAAGAATGATAAAATTGCCGAAATCGCCCATCATTTTGGAAGGATAATGGAAGTTTTGGGGCTGGACTTAAATGATCCCAGTTTAAGGGATACCCCGACCAGGGTTGCAAAAATGTATATTAATGAAGTTTTTGCGGGTTTGGATGGGACCCAATTTCCCGAAGTATCCTTTTTTGACAATGACTACAAATTTGACGAAATGGTCGTTGTCAACGATATCAGTCTGTATTCCTATTGCGAACACCACTTTGTACCCTTTTTTGGAAAAGTGAATGTCGGGTATTTTCCAAACAAAAAGGTTATTGGACTTTCCAAGATCAACAGGATCGTGGATTTCATCAGCAGAAAGCCCCAGGTTCAGGAAAAACTGACCAGGGAGATTGCAGAGACCTTGTCCGCCATGTTGGGTACCGATCACGTTGCCGTGTATGTAGAGGCCAACCACCTTTGTGTGGCTTCAAGGGGCATTAAAGACCATAACAGCCATACAAAGACCGGTAGCTTTCTTGGAAAGTTTAAAAATGAATTCATCAAGAAAGAGTTCATGACCACTTTCCAATAAAGTTTTTGTAACCGAAATCGCTCCGTTGCATCC
>NZ_LXTT01000050.1 GCF_001683915.1 Allomuricauda sp. CP2A
CCTTCTCACTGAATGGCAAAGGATAACATTATAATATTTTCAAAAGAAGAAAAATTAATTGCAAGAGGAAGTGGTTCCAGTAGAATCGAACAAATTATTGAAAATACCATTTCGGTTGAAGTATTATCAAACCAGATACAAAATATCCAGAATCAGATTCTTGAACTTCTGGATTTTCAAATTGATGCAAGTAAGAACTATCAACTTGAAGAAGTAGAAATAAGTGCTGAAGTTAGTGCGGATGGAAAAATTGGTATTTTAGGCGTGGGTACCCAAGTTGGAGCCAAAGGAGGCATAGTATTTAAATTTAAAAGAAAACCAGATAAGAGCTAAGTTTCTTCCAATTGGAATTTAATGACTTTACCTTTAGTCTTCTTGGCGACGTATACTGGATGAGCCAGATGGTTGAGACCACCAAAAACGGAAAATTGAGCCATCCAATATTTGGCTTTACTGTTTTGAAAATCAAATTTTTATGTTAGTTTCAAAGGTGCTCAATTTTATCAGGCCAGTGTGGTATACTATGTCCGGCGTTTCCACTCTAGTTGAAATAAAAATTTTCTGTTGCCAGGTCTGAGATGCTAAATTGCGCCACTAAAGAATCCATAAGAGTTTGATTTAATCTTATCCACGATTCTTCATGATTTTCAAAAATATCAATTTGTTTACTGTCCAATGTGATGGGTTCCGTTAGCTGAATTTTTCTATTAGTAAACATGTTAGATGAATCTTCCATGATTAGTATTTGATTGATTATATCGTCTCCATATTTATTTTTATGATTCAATATAGACTGTAATATCTTTAATCTATCTTTTAAAATAATTGAGTCTCTAAAAAATGAGGGCCTCCTATATAT
>NZ_LXTT01000058.1 GCF_001683915.1 Allomuricauda sp. CP2A
ATTTTATATGTAAAGCTTAACATAAAGTATCTCTGAAGTATTAAACTTTCTCTATTTTCAATGAAATTTTGAGTAACAGTTCTTGAAATATTGTTGTTTTGCCTTAACAAATCATATACAGTAAATTTTAGGTTTCCATTTCCCTTAAACATATTCATTCCAAAACTTAAATTCCAAAGCAAAGATGTTTTTTCAATATTACCTTGGATAGACCCATTATAGACATAACTTAAATCATTCCCTATTACAACTCCTTTTGGCCAATATGAAGTTACTCTTAGTTCTAAACTATGAAGAGTGAAATCGGTTTTCTGTCTATCGTTATAAGTAGTAGTATTATATGTCAGTCGATAAGAGGGACTAACATCAAAAAAATCTTTGTAGCTATATTGAAGTCCTAATCTCGGAACAAATCGAAACGTACTAGTTTTAAACTCAATATCATTATTTAAAGTAACATCATTTCTAAACACAAATCCGCCACCAGTCGAAATGTTCAAAATGTGAGTACTATCTTTTTTTATCCGCTTATTAATCCCAAAACCCCCAAATGTATTAATATTCCCGTCCATATTTACGAAACCTCTATTTCTTATCAAGTTATTGTCTACATCGAGCTTCTCAACAATTTTGTCATCCGATATTTCTGATTGAGCGAATAAGAAAAAATTAGTTTTTGATTTTGAATTGTATCCCGTATAATTAAGCCTAATCACATGATTGTAAAAAGAACTCAACTCATTATTGCCCCCCGAAACATTCAAAGGGTTTTTAACGTCTTCAATAGGCTGTAATTCATTGAGAGAAGGTATGGTATTATCTACTCTATAATCTAAAAAAATCTTGGATCTTTTATTAATTTGGTATCTAAAAAAACCACCAAAATAAGTTCTACCATTTATTTTTGAATACTCCAATTTTTGGATTGAATCATTATTGCTTAGCTGAACGTTGATATAGCTCCCATTTATATTAAAACTATATTTGTCTCCTTCATATGTTAAACCAACTTTAGGTTGGACTACATCAGCGTTATAAGAAAAATAGGAGCTTAGGTCTTGATTTAAGTCTTCAAATTCATTAGTGGTATCGTTGAAATCATTAACTACCCTATTGTTCTTCTGTCTACTAATTAGGTAATTAAAATCAAAATCAAGAAACAATTTCTTTTTGCCTAATGGTAGCCTATATGATATTCCAAAATTGTAGCTTTCATTTTTGCCATATGACTCTTCTAACTGCTTAATTTCGATATTGTCCGAAGATGTGGAGAGCTCAGATGAATATCTGGATTTCCCATCATTTTCGATGTAAGAATTTCTTAGGTTAAAACTTAAAAACCTTCCTTGATTTCCATACCTTTTAATGATTTCTATATTGTTGTTAAAATTTTTTGTTGAAATACTAGAACTATCTACAAGTACACTTTCACTAGTAATCTCATTTCCTAAAGAGAATGAAGATTCGTTAGAAAAAGAACTGTTCATAGTTTTATTATAAGTGAATTTTGGTTGGAAGCTTAATCTCAAAGAAGAATCAATATTCGTTGAGAATAGCCCAGTAAATCTATGTGAATCTGTCTCACTTAAATAGCCTGATGCCTTATCGGTGAAAAACAAATCATTTTGTAACTGATTTTCCTGAAAAATTTTGGTTTCATTGTTAGTATTGGCTGAACCAAAAAAATAATCGGTTGAAACTTTCGTATTGTTATTAAATTCATTTGTATAATTTGCCCCCAAATTGGTAGACTCTGCAATTCCCTCTCCTGACCCAAAAGCAATATCACCTAGATTAAACCCATCATTATTGTTCCTATTCAATTCTCTCTTATTTCCAATCATATCATAGACTTCATCAAATGAAAACCCCGGATTATTTATGTTGTTCTTTCCTAACAGAAGACTAATACGCTCTTTACCGTTAAAGTAATTTCCTATGGCATTAAATTGATACCTATCATCTGTTCCATATCCCGCTGTAGCCCTCATCATGTGTCCCTTATTTTTGTCTTTTTTAATTGTTACATTGATTGTCTGTTTATCGGAACTCCCCTCTTTGCCCGTAAACCTTTCTTTTTCTGTCTTAGTCGAAGTAAGTTCTACCTTATCCACTATCTCCCTAGGAATGTTTTTAGTAGCAATTTTTAAGTCATTTCCGAAAAAAGGCATTCCATTTATTAATATTTGGCTAACCACTTGTCCATTCATGGTAATCCCACCTTTTTTATCGATTTCGATTCCTGGCAATCTCTTTAGCAACTCCTCCAAATTGGCATCAGGACGTGTTTGAAATGAGTCTGCATTAAATTCCAGCGTGTCTTTTTTAACTATTATAGGAATCCTATCGCCAAAAACTTTTATCTCATCAAGTTGATTTGCTTGAATTTCCAAATTGATATCCCCCATTTCTATGTTGGGTGTTTTCAATGAAATTTCCTTAACAATTGTTTTATATCCAATATAAGTAATGAATAGGTTTATATTTTTCCTATTTGTCGAAAAATCAAGTTGAAACATTCCGTTCGAGTCACTGATTGTATATGCAATTAAGGTACTATCCTTTATTGATTCTACATACACGGTAGACGACTCAAGCGGCTCCTGAGAAACTCTATCCTTTAACTTTCCGGTGATAGAAAAATCCTGCGAATAGACTAAACCGCAAACAAATACCAAAAAAATATGAACTATATAACGTTTATGCATCTTAAATCTCTTTAAATTAAGTCAAGAAAAGCCAGCCCATCT
>NZ_LXTT01000073.1 GCF_001683915.1 Allomuricauda sp. CP2A
AGAAAAATTCATCTAAATCGAAGGAATGAATCAAAACGCCATCTAAATTGATAGGGTCTGAATCGTGCATAACATACCGACCTTCGTCTATAGAATAGGCGGAATGAAAGAAACTGTTGCGTATTTCTTTAAAATGGTTCTGTTCATAAAAATCGATTAGGTGCTGCTTTTCCGAATCGGCCAAGAGCTCCATCAAGAAATCTTGTTTTTCGCCAATTCCCAAAAGGCGCTCATATTTTTTCGTTTTCCAAAAAAGATATGATGAACCTTTGTACCCCAATTTAATACGGCACAAATTACCTATTATGTTGTAGAAGTCGCTGTTCTCAAAAAAAGTGGAGTAAATCTGTAAACCCATACGGGTTTTCTCTTTTCCTTCTAATTCATTGTACAACCTTTTATAAAACTCGATTGCATCGAACCATTCATGAAGGTTAGAGTTTAAATTAGATGAACTGATTCCCCTATAATTAATCAGGTTAAGTACAAAATCGAATTCGCTTTTAGCCTTGGCTTCTTCAAAAAGATTTCTCAAATCATTTATCGGAGGTTGTGCATCTTCCATAAATAAAAGTACTTATAAAACGGCAAACCCCCACTGAGAATCCCTCACATACCGCGTTTACCGTCCCAACTAATTCTCCAGATCCTATTGGTCACATCATCGGATATCAACATCGATCCATCGGGTAGTATGGCGGCACCCACGGGTCGGCCATAGACCTCATCTTTTTTGCCGTCAACAATAAAACCCGTTAAAAAATCTTCAGGTTTTCCAGTTTGTTCTCCGTTCTCGAAAGGCACGAAAACCACTTTATAGCCTGATAAAACCTGTCTGTTCCAAGAGCCATGCTGTACGACAAAGGCCCCGTTCCGATACTTTTCGGGGAAGGAATCGCCCGTGTAGAACGTCAATCCCAAAGATGCGGTATGGGGGCCAACGTTCACATCGGGCATCAGTGTATTTCCCACTTGGGCCGAAGGCACCCATTTTACCCTAGGATCTTCATTTTGCCCATAATACAAGTAGGGCCAACCGTAAAATCCGTTTTCGCGGACACTGGTCAAATAATCAGGTACGAGGTTGTTGCCCAATCCGTCGCGTTCGTTGACCGCCGTCCATAAGTCTCCGGTAACGGGATTCCAATCCATACCCACGGGGTTTCTTAGTCCTGATGCGAAAATTCTTAGTCCTGCGCCATCGGGATCAATCTCAAGAATGGCCGCCTTCATGAATTCAGCCTCTGCCCCTTTCTCCCCAACATTCGAGCCACTACCGACCGCTATATATATTTTCGAGCCGTCCTTGTTGGCAATAATATTGCGTGTCCAGTGCCGATTGGCCTTTCCTGCGGGTAAGGTGGTAATTTTTTCCGCTTTTCCCGATATTTGCAATTGACCGGGCTTGTAAGGAAAACGTAGCAATCCGTTGGTATTGGCCACATAGAACCAATCATCTAGCACAAGCATTCCGAATGGTTGATCGAGTTCCTTTTCGAGAAATACGGTACGTTCATCGGGAGACCCGTCCTTGTCTACATCGCGGAGCAAGGTTATCAAGTCCGCACTGTTCTTAAAGCTTTTCGACTTTGATGCCCCGATGAACCATGCCCCGATTTTTTTCCAGAGCGGATAATTCGAATTGCTTTGCGCCACAAGTACATCGCCGTTCGGTGTAACGTACATCCACCTTGGATTCTTGAAACCGTCAGCATATTTTGTAACGGTAAAACCGGGCGGGGCTTTGGGGGTCCTTCCATTTTTCCAGCCAATGACATTGCTATAGTTGGAATAGGATTTGGAGGCCGATATCGGCGGTAGCGAATCGACGGTCTGCGCATTTGTAGTTGCCAATACTAAGAGTGAAATGATTAAACCTGTAAAAAAACGTGTTCCCATGACCATTTAAAATTTTGTCTTACATCTTCTGCCAATTAAAACTTAGCATCTTGGTTATTTGAATTTCTCAATAACTTCCCCTAGGTCATATACTTTTACGTCTTGCAATTCATTTGAAAGTATGCTGCTTCCGATCGCGCTTCTATATCCACTGCCACAATGGACAATAATGGGTTTGTCGTTAGGAATGTCCTGAATTGATTCCCTTAGTTCGTGTAGGGGTTGGTTCAGGGCACCGTCAAAAATTTTCTTTTTTCTTACTTCATCCGTATTTCTGACATCGACAATGGTGTAATTATCCAGATTTTGCACAAAATGCTTGAAATCCAATCGCTCGTTTTCGACAAAGCTTTTCTTCGAAAGGGTAATTATCGCCTTGAGTTGATTTTCATATCCAATCTTCGCCACCCGCCGGGCGATGGTCTTTACACTTTTTGGAGAATCGACAACCAGATGAAATTCCTCATTTGGTTGGATTATAGTACCTAACCATGTTTCAAAAGAGGATGCTTCGCCACCCTGCATAATATTGATACTCTGTGGCCAATGACCTTGTTTAAACTCGTTTTCATCACGACTATCGACAATTAAGATATTATCTTTTGGTGTTTCGGCATTAAGATGAATAGGGATTTTAGCGGTAACCATATCAATCGATTCAACTTTCTTTTTGTTCATAGCTACATCATGTTTGAAATAGGCCGGTATGAACGGTTGGTCTTCAAGGAGTTCTTTGACAAACTCGTCTTCATTCTGATGGCCAAATGCCCAGTTATCCTTTCGCTCCCTACCTAATGTGCTAATGCTATCTGCCGACATGCTTTTGCCGCACAGGGATCCCGCCCCGTGGGCGGGGTAAATAATGGCCTCATTCGGTATTTTTTTGAATTTAGTTCGAATTGTGTTGAACATTTCACGGGCCAGTGCTTGCTTTTTTTGCTCTTTGTCATCTTCATTTCCGCGCAGGTCCGGGCGTCCGACATCCCCGATCAATAAGGTGTCCCCCGTAAAAAGTGCAACCTCATTTTCATCTGTGGCAAGAATGGAAATACTATCGTATGAATGCCCAGGAGTATTTATGGCTTCTAGTTTGGTATTGCCCACGAATATGGCACTGTTCCCATCAAAACTTTCGAAAGGGTATTCAGCTTCCAATTTGCTGCTGTTATAAATCGTGACACCTGTTTCTTTGCTAATTTGCCAATGTGAGCTTACAAAGTCTGCATGGGAGTGGGTCAATAGCACAGCTCTAATCACAGCATTTTCTTTATGCGCAAGATTATAATACTGCATCGGGTCGCGATCGGGATCGATTATCGCCATCTCCCCTTCGCTCAGCAGTGCGTATGAATAGTGGGAAAGTGGTTCATATTCAAATTGCTGTATTTTCATAAAAATTTTATGCGTTTATAATTTAACGTCCGAAATGCCTTCGTTTATTCTCCTGTATTTTCGTTTTTTCCTTTCGAAAGTAAAAACTGTTATTACCTCCTGACATTCACTTTTCCGTATCAGTCAAGGTTTGTTGTTTCTTCGGTAAGCGATCCTTCAAATTTGGGAAGCGAACGCTTTTCCTTTTCTTCTTCTGTTTCTACTATCCCATTTTTCTTGATATCGTTGATTAACCATTGCATTTCCATTATTTCCCGACGCTGCGCTTTGATGATCTCATCGGCAAGTTTTCTTACCCTAATATCTTTTATTTGAGATCGTTCACTAGTTAGGATAGCGATGGAATGATGGGGAATCATACCTTCCATATAGTCAACACCGGAAACCGTAACCTGGCTCCTGACCAGCCATATTCCGCCTGCGATCAGCAAAACACCCAAAGCCAAGATGGCAATATTCTTATTGCGGTCTTTGTACATCTGTAGCATATACAGCAGCATGATAATAACCATGGACCCACCCATGATCAACGTCATAAAGAACCTGGTTTCACTATACCAGAAGTGATCGATAATCTGATAGGAGTGTGTGTACATTAAAAAGAACATCGCGACCATTGAGGTACCGATCATTGCGAAGAACTTTAAGTAATTGTTGACTTTCTTTTCTTTATTTTCCATTGTATATACTTTTAATTGGTTAATAT
>NZ_LXTT01000081.1 GCF_001683915.1 Allomuricauda sp. CP2A
GTTTTCAATAGCATGCTTTAAAAACAAATAGTCGTCTTGCCCTATTTCCTGCATTGGTCAGATTTTAAAAATTAAAAGATTTTTTTTTTGCTAAAATAAATATTATTTTAGACTTTCTAACTAAAAAAGTCAAATGTTCAATATTGAAAGTACCGATAATTTTTCGTTAATACTTGATTCCGCCAAAAAAAGATTTTGCCGTTATGGCCTTAAAAAAACAACAATGACGGAGATTGCCGGGGATATAGGTCTATCAAAAGCATCCCTATACTACTACTTCTCCACTAAAGAAGAACTTTTCAAGGAAGTAGTAAAGCAAGAACATAAAACATTTTTAAACGAGATTGAAGGTCTTCTTTCTTCGGTTGTCCCTGCAGAAGAGTTATTCCATATTTACCTAGAAAGGCGACTGATCTACTTTCGCGATTTTGCACACCTCAGTTCTTTGAGCCTGGAATCTATAAACAGTTTAAAACCCGTTTACGCCCGCCTATTCGAAAACCTTCGCAAAGAAGAAATACGACTTGTGAGTAAAATATTGGAAAAAGGTATTGCCGCCCAAGATTTTGAAAATCTTGATATTGCTTATTATTCGCAATTGTTCATTGCCATTTTCCAAGGGTTGCGGCACAATGTACTTATTAAAAAAGACACAATAAATATCACGGAAATTGAGTATTCTCTATTGCAGAGACAATATGAAAGCGCATTAAAAATGTTCGTGAAAGGAATCAAAAAATAAATCGTAGGCCGGCCTTTAGAAAAAAGGAAACTAATTATTTGTTGCCTGTGCCATTATAATTTTTTTGTAATGAAAAACAAGATGCTGCCCAAGATTAGATATTTGCCTTTTTATGCCATCTCGACCCTGCCGATGCCTGTTCTGTACCTGTTATCGGACATATTGTTTGTAGTGGTCTATTACCTCATGAAGTATAGAAGGAACTTAGTCTCGGACAATATCAAAAAATCCTTTCCTCAAAAACCACAAATTACACTGAGAAAAATTGAAAAGAACTTCTATCGGCATTTCTGTGATATACTTGTCGAATCGATTAAGACATTGACCATCAGTAAAAGGTCGGCAATGAAACGTTTGCGTATAGAGAATCCGGATTTGGTAGAACATTATTTAAGCGAGAATAAAAATATTTTGCTTTACACTGCCCATCAGGGAAATTGGGAATGGTTGATATTCCTACCACTTTTTTTCCTTACCGATCAGACACTTTATACAAACCAATTAAAAACCACTATTTCAATAGCCTATTTAAAATTATCAGAGAACGATTTGGTGTCCATTGCATTGAATCCACCAAGGGATATAGGACCATTATCGACCTTGAACGAAAGAATGTCATTATGTTGAACTGCATCATCGGCGATCAAAGCCCTGTCAGAATCAGTACCAAACATTGCTGCCATTTTTTGAACAGGGAAACAGCTTTTTTCTAGGGGCCGAAAAGCTTGCCAAAAAAACCAGTGAAGTTGTTTTGTTCCCTTCTTACAAAAAAATAAAAAGAGGGTACTATGGACTACATTTTTAGTTTGATAACGGAAAGTCCCGTTTCCGTGAGAATCAATGGGATTATAGAAGACTATGCAGAGGCATTGGAAAACGTGATCTTTAAATCGCCGGAACTTTGGCTATGGAGCCAAAGAAGATGGAAGTTAAGTGCCTCAATTTGGGATTTTAAAGTACCCGGCATTATTTGGTCTATCCAAAATGCTATTGAAATTTAAGACCAGTTATATTTGACTAGAAAGAACCGAAACAAAAGGTTTAACGACCTAATATTATTTATCATTTTGGTGATCTTTATCATATTTCGCTATCGTTATAAATACGTAACTTTATGTTGCCTTAATAATTTAACCCAATGATCTGTAAATCCGAACTTGTTGCATGCTCCGCCTTAAACTTCGCTCAATTTGGGAGTAAACGGTTCACACTCGATGAGTTGGCAAATCAGCTTGGCATATCAAAGAAGACCATCTACAATTATTTTAGGAAAAAAGAAGAATTGGTTCAAGAGAGTACGGTCTATCTACTGCAAAGATATTCAAGGGAGATCCAAGAATCGGAGATTGCTTTCTGTAAAGATCCTCTGGAAAAGATAATACTGATATACAAAAAGGGTTTCGAACATTTAAAATTTTTCAGTCCCACGTTCCTTTTCGGACTAAAGAAATATTACCCTAAGGCCTATGATCTCTATTATAGCTTTCGAAATGATTTGGTAAATAAAACTATTTACGAACTCTTTGTCGATGCACAAAAATTGGGCTTTATTCAAAATGAGGTGAACTTGAGATTGGTTTGTGAACTGTACTTTTTGAATTTGAACACTATCGCTTTTGGTAAAACCAGTCTGTTTGATAAATATACCCAGCACGAGATTCTACAACATCTCATAATCAACACCATAAAAGGTATTGTAACCGAAGATTACACCAACAGGTTTATCCAAAAATAGACTGACAACCGTCATGTATTATAATTGCCCCCATCCTTAGGACAGGGACAGGGACAATTACAAACAAAAACTTGACGAGCTAGCCCATAAACTCGCCTAGCGATCAGATAAAGTGCATTGGTCATTTTTGCGCCTCTTCCTTTCCTTACGCACCGCTCTTCAACTAGACTAGGATGGCATTGATAATTTCAGAAATCGGGGCTGTCGGTGGAAAACCACTTTGGGAAAGAAAAATCTGCGGAACTATCTCCATTTCAATAGTATCTTTATCGTGTACTTTGTGCATGGACTATGGAATTTAAGTATGGTAACACTGATCTCAGAAGTCTGTAAGGTTCCCTGAAAAACGAAGCGTTGGAAATTAGAGTTCAACGTTTAAATTTGAGGCAATGAAAAAAAGCAGATTCACCGAGACACAGATCATCAAGGTCCTAACGGCACAAGAAAAGGGAAAGACCGTTGCCGAGATATGCCGCGAGCACGGTATCAGCCAACCGACCTTTTACAACTGGAAGGCAAAATAAGGGGGGCATGGGAGTAGACCAACTCAAGAAGATGAAGGAGATGGAGTCGGAACTTGCCGAGTTCAAGCGCATGTAAGCCGATCTTGCCTTTGAGAACAACGCCCTGAAGAACCTTATCGAAAAAAGCTAAGCCCGCCGAGAAGCGAGAAGCTGTCGGATACCTGGCCAAAGAGGTAGGGTTGAGTATCAGGCGGCCTGTGGGGCGGTGAGCCTTAGTCTGTCGGTCTATTATTACCGTTTCAAGAGGAAGCCCGAAGACGAAGTGATTATGGATTCTTTGGAAAAGCTGGCCGAAGGTCACCCGACCTACGGGTTCAGAAAGATGTTCCATATGCTCAGGGCAATGGGCCACGGCTGGAACCACAAAAAAGTCTACAGGGTCTATGTGTTGATGGGGCTGAACATTCGAAGAAAGCGAAAGAGAAGGTTGCCCGAAAGGGTAAAGAGCCCACATATACACCCCGTGGACTGTAACATCACATGGAGTGCCGATTTCATGCAGGATACCTTGACCAACGGAAAATCGTTCAGGGTCTTCAACGTAATCGACGACCTAAACAGGGAACCCCTGGTGTCCACCGTCGACACTTCGCTCAGTGCGAGGAGGATAACAAGAGAACTGGACAGGCTCATCGAATGGAGGGGTTCACCGGAGACCATCCGCGTGGACAATGGCCCTGAGTTCACTTCGGCCATTTTCAATACATGGGCCACAAAGAACGGTGTCGAGATCCGGTATTTCCAACCGGGAAAACCGACCCAGAACACTTTGGTCGAGAGGTTCAACGGCATCTACCGTAAAGAGGTTTTGGATGCTTATCTGTTCACGGAGCTTGATCTGGTCAGGGACCAGACCCAGAGATGGTTCCGGGAATACAACAATGTCCGACCACATGAATCATTGGGCAACAGGCCACCGAAAAAATTTTGGAAAGCCGAGGGAAATCCAGCTTTCCCTAATTGCTAATGGACAGCCATTTCACAAAAGAAAGTATATTTATGGACGCTTTGCTTTAGGGGAACCTTACACTATCTCTCGTCCAAAAAAAGTTTAAATCACTTCATATGCAAAATAACCTACTGAAGCAAGGTCGTGTTTATGACTTATATTGAAAAATGGTTATTCCAAAACTTATCAAATTTTCTCAATAAACCTCAAATGTAATATTTCATGTTTTAAAGTAACGCCAAAGACAACAGGCACTGCCAGTAATTACCTTCTTTAGAAAAGCAGAAACGAAACACAAAACACCATAAATTCGTTACATAATTAGGCATTAGAAGCAAATGCAAAACCATGTTTTGATAATATGTAGATTGTTGTTTAAAGGCTTTGGTCTATTTGTATTAAAAAATAATACTTAACGGTTTCGCCCGGTTTCAATGTGACGAGGTGTGACTTTTTTTCAATATCTTTTGGAGAATCCTCAAAATCATGATGTGAGGCCATAGGCTCAATGCACACAAACGGATATCCTGGAGGGCTCCAAATATTGACATTCGGAAAATTACCCAGAATCAAACTTATGTATGGTTTTTGGCCAGATTTGGCCAGACCAATTTTAGTGATAACTGAATCTTTGATGAAAATCCCAGTATTAGGTATCCTGTCATCATCAAATCCAAGAGTTGTCTCATTTTGTAAAAAGGGGGCTACCGAATCTTTCAGAAGACTATTTTTAATTAGTTCTCTTTGGGCAGAAAGGGATTTATAAAAAAACAACTCATGCTTTTTTCTATCATTTGGTTGACCAAGTGACAGATTAAACCCAGGATGCCCCCCAAGTGCAAAATACATGCTATGGGTATCGTCATTTCTGATGACGTATTCGTTCAAGATGGTATTATCGGTCAATTTATATCGAACTGAAATTTTGAACAAAAAGGGATAGTTTTCATGCAATATTTCTTTGTTGGGAACAAAACTTAATGTAACCTCATCATTTGATTTATGTTTTACTGTCATAAAGCGCTCTTTTAAAATTCCCATTTTCGGCATATCGTATTTGACGTTCCGAAAATAAAATTCGTTGTCCCTGAATCTGACATTTACTGGAAACATTATGGGAGCCCTGTCCGCCCAATATTCACCATTGCCCTGCCATAGGTACTCAAACTCACTGATTTTGCCTTTTATGCTTTGAAGTTCAGCCCCTTTTTTGCTTATTGATACCCTAATGGAATCATTTTCGAGCCAAAGTAACTCAGAACCTTGGCCATGGACTGTAAAGAAAAATGTCAAAAAAATAAATAAAAAAGCCAATACTTTCAGGTGTGGCATTTTACAATCCCACTTAAAAGTCTTTTTCGAATCTGTTGGTTTCACGGTGTGAATGTATTAGTTCATAATAAGAAAATCAGCATAAGGACAGGAACTGGAAGCAAAAGTAAAAAAGCGCAGACAAGCTGCGCTCCCTTAAAAAAACTAACTCAAAATCAACCTATCATATTACTTTTCACCATGTAGGTAAGCGGACATAGTCGGAAATACCTCACCGATGAGTTGCTCACTGACCTTGTCACTATGTTTGCCGGTGTACCAGCAGGTGCTATGTGGTATTTTTTCCTCTTTCAACAATGTAGAGAAATAAACTGAACCTTCGAGCAATCCGGGAGTTTCGTCCTGATAGCCACAACTCAATGCAATTTTTTTGTACTGGGTTAAATTGTTCTTGTAATTTTTCACTTTTTCTTCCAAATTCCCAAAACCAGCTACCCATTTCTCTAGGACTTCTTCTTTCTTGGAAAAGGTGCCATCGGCATTCATCGTAAACGGGAATGCAATCTTTAAGGGTTGTGAAAGATCGGGAGAGAATGCAGATCCAAAGGCAAGAATACCAAATATGCTCGTTATCTTTCGGTCATACGATTTTAATTCTTGTTGCAAGGTTTCAGAAAAATCCTCATCCCTCACATTTACCATTTTTTCGGATAAATTCTGAACCTGCACCAAGGTCGAATCGTTCTTAAACATACCATTCAATAAATTATCATTTGCCAAAACGGCAGGACTCATGGCATAGGCCACAGAAAATACCTCGGGATGCCTTAAGCTGATATTGATTGTTCCACCTCCGCCCATTGAATGTCCACTTATTCCACGAGATTCCCGTTTCGCCAAAGTTTTGTAATGGCTGTCAACATAAGTAATGACATCTCTTACAATAAAATCTTCCCAATTTCCCGAAACAGGTGAATTGGCATACATCGACCCTTCAAACAGATTATGGCCGTTGAGTTCTATTAAGATGAACTCGTGTTCTTTACTATTCTTCATATAACTGTCAAAAGCCTCCGTTTTGGGATATTCGCCAGCCTCAACGGTATAACCGTTCAAAAAATAGACAACTGGAAACAATTGATCTGAGTCTAAGTAAGACGGTGGTAAATAAACCCCAATCTTTTGCACATCTTTCGTGCCTATTAAATTATCCTTAAGTGATGGAGCCGGAATCTCCACCAGCGAATAGTTGCTTTTTTGGTCCTGTGCTACTATGCCCCCGCCTAATAGAAGCAATAAAATAACCACACATTGAATTTGACCTCGTTTTTTCATATATATATTGTATATTGATAAATTAAAACTAGTTTGAAATTTAATTGATAATTCAAAGGTCAACCCCTGTCTTTCAACTGATCTTCCCCTTTGACCAAATTTAAATTATGGATTTTGACCAAGGCTTTGATTTGCTCAATGACATCAGGGTTACTTTCGGCAACATTATATTTTTCAGATGGGTCCACTTCAAGATTGTATAGGAGTGGGGGGTCATGTTCTTCACGCATCGGTGGGCCATAGGCACCTTCCGTTATGAAATGGGCTTTGAAGGCTCCCAGCCTAACCGCATAAAGCTCATCTCCCCTGTAATAAAACACTTCTTTTCTCTCACTTGGTTTTTTTTCAAAGAGTGTTGGCCCAAGGTCATTTCCATCCATCTGTCGATCTTCGGGCAATGGCACGTTTGCCAATTTGCTGAAAGTGGTAAACAAATCCATGGTGGTGCCAATTTGGGTGACCAAACCAGGTTGGATTCGGCCTGGTCCCCAAAAAATACATGGCTCACGCATACCCCCTTCCCATGTAGATCCTTTTCCTTCCCTCAATAACCCTGCACTTCCACCTTCTTGGTTCATGATGAGCCATGGTCCGTTGTCTGAGGTGAAGACTACAATTGTATTCTTATCTAGGCCACTATTTTTTAATTCGGCCAATATTTGTCCCACCCCATGGTCAATTTCTTCAACAACATCGCCATAGAGCCCCCTATCGCTGGTGCCCAGAAAGTCCTTTGATGCGAAAAGGGGCACATGTGGAAGATTATGGGCCAAATAAAGGAAAAAAGGTTTTTCCTTGTTCTTCCTTATGAACTGTACCGCCTCTTCATTATAACGTTTTGTCAATGTGTTCTGATCAGCTGGGCGCTCCACTATCTCCGTATTGCGCATCAGTGGAACATTGAAAGTATTTATATCTTTCCTCTCTTCCGATTTCCAAAAATCAATATACCCTTGAGTTGACCTGAATGGAATAATGTTGTCCATGTCATTGCTGTAAGGAATACCAAAATAATAGTCGAACCCTTGGCTCGTTGGCAAATACTCCTCTTTATGTCCCAAATGCCATTTGCCAATGCAAGCCGTCACATAATCGACTTTTTTTAATTGTTCGGCCAAGGTTATCTCACTTTGCGGCAATCCTTTATGGGAATCGGGAAAAAGAACACGGTTCACCTTACTGGTCATTCCATTTCTGATGGGCAATCTCCCGGTCATCAATGCTGCCCTGCTGGGTGTGCATACGCTCGACCCAACATAGAAGTTCGTCCATTTTTGGCCTTCGACCGCCATTTGGTCCAGGTTTTTGGTGTGTATTGTAGGGTGCCCATATGAGCTTAAATCACCATACCCAAGGTCATCGGCAAAAATGACAACAAAGTTCGGAGGTACGTCTTCTCTCTGTGTAACTTGGTCGACATTGGCTTGTTGTCCCGTGCAGGTGCCAACCCATGACAAGAAGGCAAGTGTCAAAAACAGCTTTATGTTCATGAATCTAATCGTATTTACTTTCATCTAAATTTAATTTTTAATATTCAAGCAAGGCCTGGTAAATCCACAGAAGTCTACCAAGATAGACTTCAGTAAAGCGAAAAGGTTGGAAGAAACCTTGAGGTAGGCCGACCATTAAATTAATCTGGAATACTTTTCTTTTCATTATATATTATATTCTCGACTCCCAAAAAGAACACTGATGTTTTTATCGAGTAAAACCGGGCATCGCAGCACCGATATTCTCACAGAACCGTACGTGACGGTCTCCCGTCATACGGCTCTTATTATTGTTTCCGTTCGATGGTATTGAACCTATTGTCCAGTGAGCAAGTAAGTTCGGTGATTCCTGACTTACCTTGTAAAGCCAATTCATGGCCTTGTTGTCGCTGACCCGAAGGCTCTTGTACTTCCGTCTCGCCCATTTGGCGAGTTTCACGTTCAGTGTGTGCATAAAGTCTTTAAGCTTTGATTTATAAAATTTTCCATAGTAATTGATCCATCCCTTCACTATTGGATTGATGGCCTTGGCAATGTCGGTGAGCGTACAACTGCTGACACGCAGTATGCTCCAGCTTCTCATCTTCCCGTTCATACTTTTCATAGCTTTCTTGCTCACGGCGGGCAACCAACTGGTGAACCACTCTTTTCTGACACTATGCTGTGCGCTTCTCGGCA
>NZ_LXTT01000094.1 GCF_001683915.1 Allomuricauda sp. CP2A
ATATTAATTTTATTGATATTAGCATGGAGGTCCCACAAAACACCCGGCAAATTTGCCGGGTTTTTTTGTTTAGGGCCTTTCATAACCATTTTTCCTTGAAAAACTAGCCCAAATCACGATTCTAAGTCAATTTCACTGTAAGATTTTATTCACATTTACTACTAATTTCATATAATTGCGTGAAAATGATTGAATGGGAAGAACCGGTTATCATACGCAGGAACATCGTATTAAAGAGCTTGAAGAACCAATAATTTGCAGAAAAGACAATGCTTGGCTTGGTGAAGCTTACTACTTTTGGTTAGAGGAACTGGATGCTTTATATTGGGGAGAAAATGCCAAAAGAAGAACCGGCAAGTTCGGAGTGTACATTGGCGATATAGATTGCGAGAATGTTTTGGATACAGTCTTCAATGAAGAACAATATGAATTTTGGGTGAAAAACGTTGAAAAAGCAGCTAAGCAACTGTTGAAAAAAACAGGATCTAAACCAACTTTAAAAGAAATAAATGATTTGTTTAAGGACAAAGGAATTTGGGATGATATAGATGGAATTCTATTTCAAGACTTATCACAAAATCCAATTCATTTTTTGGTCGAAAAATTTCAATATAAGAAGCGAATACAATTAGCGTTATACAATAAAAGTAAATTGAGTAACTTTGCACTCCATTATGTGGGAGATTGCAATTAATCTTTAGTCCATGTTAGACTTAAATGCGTTACAAGCAAAAATCGATAATCTTTGGGAAACTGAAACCTCAGATTCATTGAGTAATTGGCTTTTTCAAAAAAGGTTGTCCGACATTAACACCATCATTGGTGATGGTGAGTTTGTCAGCATACCAACCAAGAATGCTCAAGCTACTTTCGAAGTTGAACCCATTCAACAAAGGTTTGATTCGGAGGATACCGACTTTGATCCAATCCCACCGCATAGACAGGCCGCATAATGGAAGTCAAAACCCAACCAAAATTACGGTTTCAGGGCGTCTCCTTTACGAATGTTCACTTCGATGCATTTAGTCTGTATGATGGAAAAAAAACAATAAACGTTAGTACCGTTCCAAAGGTTTTTTATCCAAAAAATGATGAGCTCATGTTCAGAATAATAATGGAAGTGAGACTTACATGTGAAGGTAGTTTCAACTTAATCCTGAATGCCGTTGGAGAATTCTATTTTGATCATGGTGTTACCGATGAAAAACTAAAAAAAAGCTTTGTCAACGTAAATGCACCGGCTATAATGTTCCCTTATGTTCGTTCATTTGTGTCCACTTTGACTAGTAATTTAGGGGGAGTACTAACTTCATTGGTAATACCAACCCAATTTTTCCATGGTGAATTAGAAGAAGTAGCTCACAAAGAAGAAGAAAAATAAAAGGATTCTCTATACCAAGTTATCACAAGATACAATCTTGCGTGAGTGGGGGAATTTAGTTTAGGGGAAGGAGGGAGCAATGAATTATAGCAATTGTTGGCAGCTGGTAATTTGCAGTTTACTAGGGTAGTTGGCTTAAAGGAGAAAATTGAAAATGGTAATAGTCTTCTCCGTCAGATAACATTAGGAAAGATAATGGTTCGTGAGCTAAATCGACATCTAAACTATTTTCTTTAAAAAAGTCTCGATATATTACCAGCTGTTCATATGATCCCCATACAACAGGAATGATATGTATGTTGTAATCAGGCTGTAGATTCATTTTTTTTGAATCAATTTTATCACTAATACGCCTCTCAAAAAAGCCTTTGATTTTATCGAAATCATTTTCTACTTTTTGTTCATTAATGTGAATATTTAGGACCTCTAAGAGAATTCTCATATTTGGTTCCAATATCTCCAAATCAAAATCTATGGTTTTTTTGTTTGGTAATTTGAATTCATGTTTGTGGAGATTAAAATTACCAGTCTTTTTCAACTGATTTAAAACGGCTAATTCACCAACAAAGTTGAGATATCTTTTGTCAAATGTGAGCAGGAGATTTTTTACCGCTGAAACAACGTGAGTTTTCTCTTGCTCAGACAAGTTTTCACTTAATTCAGTGAATAATGAATTGAAATACTTTAACAACCCAACATGTTCCCTTTTGCCAGATTTTACCGAGATTATAATATCATAAATAGAAGCCTCAATTGTAATGTATTCTCGGTCGCCTTTATCCCTAAATCTTTTTTCTATTTCACTTTCAAACTTACATTCTATTTTTGCCCATGGGAAGTTCTCGTGGTCAATCATATCTACCATTCGAGGTAAAAATGCATTTAGGTTCCTTTTTAAAATGGTCATTTCATTACTTGCTGTCTACTTGTTTATAGGCATGAAAAATATATCTATACACTCCCAAATTAAGAATAAATACTCTGATAATCAGCCTGATTTATTTTCCAAACTCAAAAAGTTCTTCTATGCCTACTTCAAGTGCTTTGGCAATTTTTTGGAGTTGAAGAAGATTGGCTGCCCGCTCACCGCGCTCTATTCTGCCAATCATGTTTCCATGAACTTTAGCCTCATATACTAAATCAGCTTGTGTCATCCCTTTTTCTTTACGCAAGTGCCGTATCTGCGCACCAAATTTCATTAGGAATTGTTCTTCTTCTTTTGTCAAATCTTTCTGCATAGCAGCAAATTGCCCATTCCTAAAACCGAATAAAAACACCATATGGTGTTATTTTGGATTATTTTGTTTACTTTACATCCATCAAAATCCAACAATCTACTATGCCACCACGTCCCATTTCATCCACATTTACCAACCACCTCCACCAAAGCTCCCCTGCCCCCTTGCAGATCACTTTTGCCATGCTTGCCATCCGCAACCACCAAAACGGGCAGTTCCTTAACCGAGTGCAACGGCCCCAGAGCCGTATCATCCTTCAAAAATTGCCACAACAGGGTCTAGCGGAGCTAACGGTGCTGGACAATCTGGTGTTTTGCTTCTCCTTTCAGTTTCATATACCCAATGCTGGGGAATTCCACGATGGCGAAATGCTTGCTTTGCCCCGCCCGTTGGACCAAGGCGGGCTGTTCGTGGATAACGAAAAACTGCGGCTCTCTTTTCGGATAGACGCCCCGGACCCCACCCTTCGGGTGGAGGTGACCCATGTGTACCAAAATATCCTCAAATTGGAACACCATTGCACGCCACTTTGTGGGCAAGCCCATTAAATGTTACGATACTATTCAAAAACCAATAAAGAATCCCGGTTTTGGGTCACCACATATACGCTTTTGCCCTCTTTGGTCTTGATTTGCCCCATGGCCTTGGCATCGCCACTGGCATTGAACCCACTTTTATGGGTGGGCATTGCCGTAAAATTCCCTTTTCCATCGCCTTGCAGCAGCAACCCGTTCAGCGCATCCAAACGTCCGATAAAGGTTTCGTTCCCATAATCATTGCCAATCAACAGCACATCCAGATGGCTGTCTTGGTCCACATCGGTGATCAGAATATCATTGACGGGCGCCAGTTGGGCTTCACTGGGGAGTGGATGGAGCTTGAATTTACCATTTCCCAAATTTTCAATATAACTGCTCTTATCCTGATTTCCAATTAGTTTTAGGGCACCTTCCCGCTCGGCTTCGGTAAAAATATCGTCTTGGGTGGCCATTGCGTATTCTTTGTAAAAGTTAAACTTACCACGGAAAATGGGGCTTTGTTGGAACAGATCGCCCCAAAAATTAACGGGAAAGGATTCCAATTCGCCCTCATTGTTCTTGAAATAGGCAAAAACAATGGGGTCCATGCTGCCATTTCCATCAAAATCCTTTGCCAAAACGGTCACGGGATATACCTTGCTGGGTTTGTAGAAATTATTCGCCCCAATGTTTCCCACTATGAAATCGGTATCGCCATCGCCATCAAAATCGGCCCCGGCAATGCTTTCCCACCAGCCCAATTCGTCTTCCAATCCAGTTTCAAGAAGGGGTGTAAAGCTGTTCATGTTATTTTTAAAAATGGTAATGGGCATATATTCGCCAACCACAATCAAATCCATTCGGCCATCCAAATCCACATCGTTCCAAAAAGCATCGGTCACCATGCCTACTTTTGACAGCCCGGGGGCCCATTGTTCGGTGACATCCACCAATTTTCCCTTTTCATTTTTCAACAAAAAGCTTTTATCGGGATAGGGATAGGTTCCCATTGGTGTTCTTCCTCCCACAAAAAGGTCGGTGTAGCCATCTCCGTCAAAATCCGCAGACACCACTGCGGAGCCACTGGCATTGACCTCGGGCAAAAGTTCTGGTGCCAAGGTAAAATTTCCTTTGCCATCATTCACAAAGAGCCTATCGGTATGTTTGTTGCCCACGGGCATAAATTCGTTGCTTCCGGAAACCATGTACAGGTCCAAATCCCCGTCATTTTCCAAATCGAAAAGCGCCATGCCTTCCTCTTCGTAGGCCCAATCTTGCGCTTCACTGAAAAGTTTCCTTTGCTCAAAACTGCCATCGGATTTTTGAAAAAATACCATTGGCGAGTAGCCTGTTGAACTTCCTATCACAAAATCTTCCATGCCATTGCCATCGATGTCCCCCACGGCAAGACAGGGACCGTTTTGCGTAAGTTTATGCGGAAGGGTGCGCTGCAAATTGTAGTCGATCACATCTTGCTCTTGATGAACAAAATCAAGTCCATCCGTATCTGTTTTCTTGGTGAGCAGGGTCTGCGTTTTTGGTGGTGAAAATGGGAATTTTGGACGTTCTCCCCCCAAAACTTTGGCGTTTTCATAGTCAATGGTGTGCACTTTGTCCACTGCCACATTTGACAGCTTTTCCATCTTTCCATCGGGCCAAAGCACCTCAACCGATTTAACTTTATCATGACTTCCCAAACCGAAATGCAGCACAGGCTCCACCGAAGACATGTATCCCCGTGTCACATAATTTTCTGCATATTGAATGCCATCATCGGGAAACCTCACCACTATTTTGGCACCAATTCCCAAGGGATTTTCCACAGGGCCCTGCAATTGAATCCTGAGAAAATGGTTGCCCTCCCCGGAATCCAGGGTGTTTTCAAAAACAAAGGCTTCATCGTTGATGTTGCTTACTACGTAATCCAAATCACCATCACCATCCAAATCGGCATACACAGCACCATTGGAAAACGAGGGAATACTGAGCCCCCATTTTTCCCCCACATCCTCAAAGGTAAGGTCACCATTATTTCGGTAGGCGTAGTTTGCGATCTTCACCACGGGAATGGAATCCAAAATTTGGGAAGGGGTGGTAAAAGGCCCTACGTTAAGCCGAAAGTCGCCAAAATCCCGATCGGTAATATCTCGGGGAAACCCATTGGTGACCAGCAAATCCCGATTTCCATCGTTGTCCAAATCCACCACCAAGGGCGACCAGCTCCAATCTGTTTTGTAGATTCCGGCCATGAGACCGATTTCGCTGTACGGCGCATCGGGACCGTTGCCCAAGTGCAACATGTTCCGGATGTATTGGTACTCATAGTCCCAACGTTTGTTGAGCACATAATAAATGTAATTGTGCTCGCCAATGGTGGTCTTCATTCGTAGATTGCTGTCCCCGAGCATATCCAAAGTGAAAATGTCGAGAAATCCATCATTGTTGAAGTCTGATATATCCGACCCCATGGAAAACCGACTCTGATGCTTTACATGCTGTTCAATGTCATTGCGAAAGGTGCCATCTTTTTGGTTGATATAGAGAATGTCGTTGGTCATGTAATCATTGCTGATGTACACATCGGGCCATCCATCCATATTGACATCACTCACCGCCACACCCAATCCGAAACCTTCTATGGTGATGCCCGCCTCCATGGTAACATCGGAGAAAGAGCCATCGCCATTGTTCCGATAGAACCGGTCATTGCTCAAGGCACTGCCGTCCATCACCCGGGGGCGGTAGTTGGTCGGGATTGCATTTCCCATGTCATCTATGATGACGTTATTGAGAATGTAGAGATCCAAATCCCCATCCAGATCATAATCAAAAAAGGTGGCTGCGGTACAATTTCCCGTGTCCGCTATCCCGTATTCCCCTGCCATTTCCTTAAAAGTGGGCACACCTTTGTCATTTATCCCTTGATTGACAAAAAGCATATTCTCCCTTTGCTTTTCACTCGGTTTAACCGATGCACAAACATAAAGGTCGAGCAGGCCATCATTGTTGATATCCACAATTACGGCTCCTGTGCTCCATTTTTCAGTGGCTTCCACGCCAGCTTCGGCTGAAACATCATTGAATTTGAAATTCCCTTGGTTGAGGTATAATTTGTTGCCCACTTTGGAACCGGAAAAAAACACATCGGGTTTCCCATCTGAATTGAAATCGCCCACGGCCACCCCGGCCCCATTGTAAATAAGTTCTTCGGTGAGGATGTTAAACGTTTCGGTCTCTTCAATAAAATTGTTAAAGGTGATTCCGGTTTCGGATGAGGGCTTCAACACAAACAGGGTTTGCTTATCCTCGGTACATGAAGTCATCATGAGAGCGGTCCATGTGGCAGTGGTCACAAAAATTCCAAAAAAACGTAAGCGCATGGTTGGTGGTTTAGGTTATAAAAGTTCCGTCTCCTATCTATAACAGGGCATTTTTTAAAAAAAGAGTCCCAAAAAATCATTGCTCCCCATTTGATCAAGGTAATGAAGCAAAGGATTTTACCTAAAATTTTTGATGTTCGGTCTTGGTTCAACCCGAGACCTGTGCATCCTTTTTGCTGCTTTTAAACTCACTGGGGCTGATGCCATACTTTTCCTTGAATATTTTGGAGAAATAGCTTCTGCTGGTAAAGCCAATGGAATAGACCACTTCGGAGATGTTCATTTCTGTGGTGTTGATCAAGTCCCGGGCCACTTCCAATCTGGCATGGCGAATGTATTCCGTAACCGTTTTGTTGTAGAGCAATTTAAACCCTTCCTGTAGTTTGGCCTGTGTAAGCCCCGTTTCTGCGGCTATATCTTCCAGGGAGAAATCTTTGGAAATGTTCTTTTCTATCTTTTTCGCATAATTCCGGATAATTTTCATCTCCCGCTTCAACAAAGAGCTTTGCGGACGCTTATTGGCCATTTCTTTGTTGTGCTGCATCATGTGCATGGACAGGATTTGGTAGACCAGCCCTTCAATCTGCATGATACGGATCATGCCCTTGGCCTTTATCTTTTTCAATGCCGACATCTTGTCCGCCATTTTAAGGTTATAGGAACCAAAGTAGGCAAACACTTTTTCATGGTCGGTGTCCAAAAAAACATGGTAGAGTTCTTTGTTCAGGTTCTCCCCTTGGTTGAGCCGTTTTCGCAAAAATGGTTTTCGCTCCACTTGAATGACACTGATGGAGAGTTTCACGTCTTTTGGAAAATAGCCCTGGTTGAACCCGCCGTCCCTACTCGTGATGATCACAGATTGGAATTGCTCCAAAATTTTAAGCTCATTCATGCCCTGATAGCCGAACTTGTGGCCGCAATAGCCTTCCAGACAATAGTAAAAGTTAATGGGGTTATATTGGGAAGCATCCATGATCATGGTCACCTCATCAAAAAAAGTAATCTCATATTCCAACAAACTTACCCCCCAATCAAAAGAGGTAAAGCGAATACTGCCTTCTGCCCTATCATTGGAAACCGTTAATGTATACTGCCCCCACCTTTCAGTGATCTCACCACCAATGGTACCCTTTATCTGTTCCACTGTTCCTGCCGTATCCTTGGCATCCACGTTAATCGTAATCATACAAAAAGCAACTGATCTAGACCGCTACGGCCCTATTTGTAAATAAGCATAATCCGATAAAGATAACCTTTGTCCCGGATTGTTCAATGGCAAAGTAGATTGAATCCGTTATTTGGCATTTTGCATCCAAACCCCAAAAGTGTTTAACCTTTGGGTAGTATATGCCCTACAATTCCCAAAAAAACTGAACAATTTATTTTAAACGCACTACAAATAACTTTTTTTGAGTCAACCAAGTCTTTGTTTTTAGCATTACTTATACCCATATTATTTGATGCTATGATATACAAACTTTCCAATGCGGTAGACCGGGCACAGATTGAAGAGGAGTTTGGAGTACACTTTAAATACCCCCATTTATATACCCCCAGTGCCATTATTGATGGCTTTAAAGAAACCAATGTATGTGTTGTTACCATGCAGGACAAACGCAAGATCTCTTTTGCCATATGGGGTCTGATGCCCCAGGATTTCAAAGAAGATTGGTACATTTTCCAAAACAATGCCAATACCTTGAACGTGCAGCTTCAGGATTTGGAAAAAGTGGAGTGGATGAGGGAATCCTTTGTGAAGCGCAGATGCTTGATCATCGTTTCGGGTTTCTACACCCACCTTCTCAAAAATGGAAAAACATATACCTATTACGTGACCCTTCAAACAGGAAAACCTTTTTATTTGGCCGGGGTATACAATGTGCTGGAAGATGGTTTTCAATGTTGCGCCCTGATCACGGCCAAGACCAACGCTTTTGTCTCCAGTTACCACGACATCAGCAACCAGGCCCCAATCATAATTCCAAAAAGCCATGCAAAATCGTGGCTGACCGATGATTTTGACGACAATACCTTAAAGGAAGTTGTCAATAGCCCCCCAGAAGTTAAGCTCAAGGCCACTCTTATGGCCAAGGAGTTCCTTAAGAATGTTATTCCCAGTGGCTCCATTTTACATCCCGATTTTTTAGGGAAATAGTCCATTTAGGGTCCAAATACGTATATTATTTAAAGCCCAACACCTTGTTTTTACTTGGTTTGTCGCTTATGGGTCAATATAAAACTTGATTGAAGCAAGGATATGACCCAGATTCATGCACTTTTGTAATGTACTGATTAAGAGTTAGTCAGACAGCAACCAAAAACTATAGAATATGTTACGTTGGACAGTCACCTTTATAATTTTGGCCATCATTGCCGGAATATTCGGTTTTGGAGGAATTGCCGCCGGTGCGGCCAGTATAGCCAAAATCCTTTTCTTCATTTTTATTGTGTTATTCATAATATCACTGATCACAGGAAGAAAGCGACTTTAAGGAATTCATACTAATTATTAACTAAAAATAGAGAACAATGAAAAAATCGATAAGTTTATTTATGCTACTGATTGCCTTTGCCGTTGGCACAAGTGTAACCAGTTGCAGGGAAACCAAGGAAAGTAAGGCCGAAGAAGCCGTAGAGGACGTTAAGGAAGGCGTGGAAGAAGTAGGAGAAGACATTGAAGATGCCGCCGATGACGTTGGGGATGAGATTGAAGATGCCACGGATGACCAATAGCCCCTTTGCTTAAGGCTGAAAACAGAAACTCTGGATTGTTGTCCAGAGTTTTTTTATGTACAAAAACGTGGCGTTTTAGATTTTGCGCAGTAGTTTAGAATTCAATTAATTGCTGAACCTCCTGTTTTGAAGACCATACTTATAATTGTCCACACTGTCCTTTCGCTTTGGTCCATTGGTTCTATCATTTACCACGGAAGGCGTCCCTCTAGGTCCATAGGTTGGGTGCTTACCATTATTGTCCTGCCCTTTGTTGGGGTAATACTCTACTATCTTTTTGGTGTAAATCGGCGCAAGTTCAAATTTTTCAACACCAAGGAATTTGAACAACGGAAACGGTTTTCCTACGGAAATGCCCCAACTTCAAACCAATTCAAGGCCAATTTTGATTCGGATATACGCAAAAAGCGATTGAACCTACTCATCAATGCCAATTCCAATACCTCGGCCACCCGTGGCAATGCCATAACGGTGCTGCAAGACGGGGGCGAAACCTTCAACACCCTGTTCAACGCCATGGAGGAGGCCAAAAAGTTCATCCATGTGCAATACTACATTTTGGAACGGGGCAAACTTTTTGAGAGAATGTTGGAGCTGTTCCAAAAGAAAATTTCCGAAGGTGTGGAAGTACGGATCATTTATGATTCCTTTGGAAGCTATACGCTAAGGGGCAGACCTAAAAAACGATTTCAGGAAATCGGGGTTAAAATTCACCCCATAATGCCCATCCGTTTAAAAAACCTGTTGTTCTACCTCAACTTTAGAAACCACCGGAAAATTGTGGTCATCGACAACAAAGTGGCCTTTACGGGTGGGGTAAACATTTCGGATAAATATATCAAGCATAAAGGCGAACTCGGAAAATGGAAGGACACCCACTTAAAACTGGAAGGGCCCATTGTAAACGATCTTCACCAGGTTTTTCTCAAGGATTATTTTTTTGCCAGTAATAAAGAGGAGTTTAGAATAGAGGATTACCTTTTTGAACAGTCAAAAAGTGGGGATGTACATGCCCAAGTGGTGGCCGGGGGCCCAGATTCCAGCCATCCCA
The DNA here is from genome assembly GCF_001683915.1 of Allomuricauda sp. CP2A. Taxonomy (GTDB): domain Bacteria; phylum Bacteroidota; class Bacteroidia; order Flavobacteriales; family Flavobacteriaceae; genus Flagellimonas. The sequence continues at coordinate 10,302 of NZ_LXTT01000094.1, forward strand.
CCATTATGCAGCAATATATTGGGATGATCAATCAGGCCCAAAAATCCATTTGTATTGCAAACCCTTATTTTCTGCCGGGTGAAGCCTTTTTTCAAACCCTAAAGATCATTGCCCTTGAAGGCGTTGAAATACGGTTGTTGGTGCCCAAAAAATCAGATTCCAATGCAGCCATGTTCGCCATGTTCTCCCAATTTGAGGAACTCTTGGGCGTTGGCATTAAAATTTACCTGCGCGAAGATTTCTCCCATGCCAAAATTCTACTTGTTGATGACGACCTGGTCTCCATTGGCTCCGGTAATTTCGACATTAGAAGTTTTGAACTCAATTATGAAGCCAATATCCTCATCTATGACCAAGGCATCAACCAAGAAATGAAAGCGGAATTCAATGCCCTTTGCGAAAAAGCAGAGCAGCTTTCCTTGGAAGAATTCAAGAACCGGCCCCGATGGAAAAAGTTCATGGAAGGCCTTTCCAAGTTTTTTAAGCCACTTTTATAGCCTTTACCGTAACTTTTTTACGGCAAACATTATTTTTTTTGGGGCAACCCAAAATAGAACACCCCCTAACTTTGCAACAAAACAATGTAATTATGAGAACTATTTTAAGTATTCTTTTTGTACTGGCAACAGTTAGCCTAAGTGCGCAGAGCATTTCCAAAAATGCTTTGGGTATACGTATTGGGGATAATGACGGCTTTGGAGGTGAGATTTCTTATCAGCGATATCTACATGAGAACAATCGGTTGGAATTTGACCTTGGTTGGAGAGATTCAAACAATGTAGATGCCTTTAAATTGGTGGGACTCTACCAGTGGGTAATGCCCATAGATGGTGGGTTTAACTGGTATGTTGGTGCCGGTGCAGGTATTGGTTCCTTTGACGCAGGCAACAACGATGGTGTTTTTGCCCTTGTTGCCGGAGATCTGGGGATAGAATATGATTTTGAAATCCCCCTGCTCATCTCTTTGGATATGAGACCAGAACTTGGGTTTAATGATGATTATTCTGATGATCTGGATCTTGATATTGCCTTAGGGCTCCGATACCAGTTTTAGTAGAAATAGTATAGAAGTAAGAGGGCAAAATTCATTTGCCCTTTTTTAATCCCTTTTCATTTTGAAGAAGATTATCAAGCGTATTGCAATACTGGTATTGTTCCTAATTATTATCGATATTATTTTGTCCAAACCCAAAAAAGTCATTCCAAAAAATATAAAATCCGAGGTTGAAGTAGCTCTGGAGCACTTTCCCGAACTCAAGAACATTCCCATAGAGTTCAAGTTTAAAAAGAACATTGAAAAATCCGTGATGCAGGCCCAACCCACCTTCAAGGGGCTGTTCAAATCCAAAGAAAACAGAAGTTACCGGATATTGATCAGTGAAAAATTCAAAATTACCGGCGAAGAGTATAGCACCACCAGTGTTCCCAAAGACGTGCTTATTGGTTGGATCGGCCACGAACTGGGCCATGTGATGGACTACCAAAACCGAAGCGGCCTTAATCTGGTCGCATTTGGATTCAGGTATGCATTTTTAAAGGAGTATGTGAAAAAAGCCGAGCGCGCCGCCGATTCTTTTGCCGTTTTACGGGGCATGGCGGATTACATCATAAAAACCAAGAGATTCATTTTGGACCACGCTGACATCGACCCACTTTACAAAGAGCGCATCAAAGAATATTATCTTTCACCCGATGAGATCATGGAAATGGTGAAAGAAAAAAAGGAAATGGCCCAAAATTGAATCCTACGAAATCTTTTGGGAGACAAAATCTTCCCATTCGGCAAATTTCTCTTCACCCATAACCCGTTCCATTTTCACCTGCCCACCTTTCTTTTTGTTGGCCCCGCTCCACTCGGCAAAGGCATTCTGGGAGACAAAATGCACTTTTACCCCTTCCAAAGCTTTGCTTCGGGCCACTTTGTAGTTTTTATTGGCACTTTTGAGGTATGCATCCAGCACCTCTGCCGTTTTTTCTGAATCAACCAGACTGTCCGACCCCAAATACCAAGTGTGGTAAAAGCCGTCATCAAAACGTTTCGCGCATAGGGTATATTCCGGAATTTTAATATCGAGTTCTTCTTCCAAATGCTTTACCGCATCGTTCAGTTTGTTCACGGAGAGTTGAGATCCCACGGTGTTCAAAAAGAACTTTGTTCTTCCCGTAATCTTTATTTCGGCCCGTTTTACATCGGTGAATTCAATGGTGTCACCTATGATATACCGCCAAGCTCCGGAAACTGTGGAAATGATCAATACATAATCCTCCCCTTCCTTCACTTGATCTAAGGTGATGGATGGCGCATCATTGGTAAGCGATCCATCTTGATTGACATATTCGGGTTTAAAAGGAACAAACTCAAAATAGACCCCATTATCAGTAATCAATTTCATGGCCGTAGTGTTTGGTCTATCCTGAAAAGCCAAAAATCCCTCCGATGCCAAATACGTATCAATGACCTGTATGGGTTTGCCCAAAAGCGCATTGAAACTTTTCTCGTAAGGGTCAAAGGCCACCCCGCCCGAAGTATAGACCTGTAGATTGGGCCAAATTTCATGAATATGCTCAACATCATTATAATCGATTACTTTTTTGAGCATCAATTCCATCCAGGAGGGGATTCCGCTCAAGGCCCCGATATCCCAATTTTTGGCTTCTTTGGCTATTTTCAATACCCGATTGTCCCAATCGTCAATTTGGGCAATCTCATCACCCGGTTTGTAATATTTTTTGAACCAAAAGGGAATGTTGCTCGCACTTATCCCACTGATTTCACCTTCTTTGCGGCCATTGTGCTGTTCCAAATCGGTGGAGCTGCCCAACATCATGATTTCCTTTTCAAAAAAATCAGATGGCAAATCAAAATTACTGAGCGCATAGATCTGTTTGATCCCCGCACTTTTTATGGACGACAGCATATCCTTGGTCACGGGTATCCGCTTGGATTTCTTTCCCGTAGTCCCGGAACTGAGGGCAAAAAAATCAGGGGTGCCCGGCCAAGTCACGTTCTGTTCGCCTTCGATCACCTTTTTCCACCATTCCTTGGAAATTTTGTTGTAATCGAAATAGGGAACGGATTTAGCAAAGGCCTTCGTTATATCTTCAGATGCCAAAATGGACTCAAAATCAAAGTGTTTTCCAAATTGGGTGTTTTTGGCCTGGGAGAGTAGGTTCTGTAGTTCCTTTTGTTGCTCTTGAACTGGGTTGCTGCCCAAACTCAACGTATCCCTTGCTTCAATAAAACCTTTTATGATGCTCCCTATGATTGCCATTTCAATTCAATATTTTCAGTTTATGATATAAAATTACATCGGTTGGTTTTCCAAGCTTTACTCAATTCATTTTTTGATTGACTGGAATGGAAACCGTTTAAAAATTTAGACTGTCAAAACCCTTAGAAGGTTGTTTTTAACGTGTACATTCTTAATGTTTTCATAAATATGAAAATCGAATCGCTCTATAAGCATAAAGTATGGATCTAACTCTTATATTTAGCCAATTCAGATTAATTTTAAAATAAAAATGACACAAGATCTATTGTCCAAAGCCGAAGAGTTCGAGAACAGGTCACTGAGCCATATGTCTACCAGTGATAGGGTTGAAGCGTCGAGAGAAGCCAAGAAACTTATCCTTTCCATCAACGAAATTTATAAGAAGACCAAAGACTCCAAGCTAATGGAGACCATGAAGAGTCTTACGGAAAAAAAGCGAAAGATTGAAAAGCGCCTCAAAGGAAAGCCCTTGGTTTAAGATTGCGTTTTTTTTAATTTTTTTTTGATTGTCCGTATTTTATCATAAACAAAACTTTCGTCAACCTGAACTTGTTTCAGGTTCTCATCAAATTACTGATTACTAACATGATGAGAGTCCGAAATACCTTGCCTGCCGGCAGGCAGGAATTCGGAATGACGTGCAGAAGAAAATTATTACTGGCAACGGATATCAGTTAATTTTCATCAAATCTTTTCCCCAACACCTCTTGCCCCATAGTTTATACTAGTTTGATTGGCAGACAAAACAGTCTGTGTTTGTCTGTTACCAGCCTGCTTTTCCCTTGTTTGTTTGTAGTATCATAAAACAGTTTTTCCATTTACGAAGCAATTACTACCAATTATATCCTATTTCCTGCAACGAATAAAATTGTGCTTTGTTGACCCATTGTTTTCAGTAATTTCGGTGTGTAGAAATACTCTCAAACAAAAACAAACACTGAAGCAAAATGAACACTGTAGAAACAAAGTTGGGCTACCTTTTTTGGTATTTTGTAATTGCCCTCTCCGTTTACTCCCTCATTAACAGCCTGTACTTGTATATCTCTTAAGCTATATAAACACCACCATCATCAATCAAAAACCCATCAGTTACATAAGTCTCTCAAGAAAGGCGTCCCTAAAAGGCGTCTTTTTTTATTCCCTTAAAAATCATATTGAACTCAATCCGAAAAACTGACCCAAAACAAGAGCGGTTTTTTCACCAAACAGATTCCATGTGTTTTATGGATTCAAGACGAATTTCCGATTCATCACTTCCATTTTGGACAATTAGGGTATTATAGGGCTCCGTGGGGAAAAGCTGTTCCGTCATAACATATACGCCCTCATTCATGAAAACCTCAATGGAAGACCAATCCAGTAGGATTTTGATCTTATGTGTGCCATCATTCAACATGCCCATGGGCATAAAATGCTTTTTGTTTCCAAATTCTGACTGAAAGTCAACGCTACCAGATTTGGTGCGATCCACTATAAAGGTATTGTTGTTGGCATCCATGGTCAACTCCAACGTTTCATCCAAATCATTTTTAAAAATCAATGTGAAGTTTTTAGAGGCAGTTTCCAACTCAATCTGGGATTGATTCAACCCATCGACCACCAAGGTGTCCGAAGCACCCGAACCCATCTGCACATTTTCTGCCAAAACATGCGATGTCAACACTTCCAATTGTTTTAAGGGATAGTTTGTCAGTACAATATCGTCACCCATTTTTTTGAGAGAGAGTTCCCTCGGTACGGTCATGGCACTTCTCCATTTTTGTGTGGGCGTATTACGTGCATAATCCCAGTTGCTCATCCAACCTATAAAAATCCGCTCATCGTTGGGGGTGTTGTTGTACGTTATCCCTGCATAATTATCTGTACCGTAATCAAGCCATTTGGGTTCTTTTTGATCCGATGTGAATTTCTGTCCATCAAAATCACCAATAAAATATTGGGTGCCGCTTCCTCCATTGGGAGCCCCGGGGTTTATACTGATGATCAACACCCATTTTTCTTCATCCGTACCTTCTACAGGCAACCGAAAAAGATCGGGACACTCCCATACACCCCCATGGGCACCTTGTGTTTTTCCAAAATCGCTCAGGTGTTCCCAATCTTTCAAGTTCTTGGAGGCATAGAACTTGGCATGGTCTCCGGCGACCAAGGTCAAAATCCATTTTTGGGAATCCTTGTGCCAGAAAACCTTTGGGTCTCTAAAATCCTTAATGCCATTATTTCCTATCACCGGGTTTCCTTCATATTTTGTCCAAGTCTCCCCATTGTCCAAACTGTAGGCAATGCCCTGGGTTTGAAAATCTGTTCTACCTGCTTTTTCCCCTTCCATGGAATGATAGGTGAAAATGGCAACCAAAGGAGCCTCTCCATTATTGGAAAAACCAGAGGTGTTGTTTTTATCCACAACCGCACTTCCCGAAAAAATAAGCCCACGTTCATCTGGGTAAAGCGCAATGGGTTTATGCTCCCAGTGTACCATATCCTTGCTCGTGGCATGCCCCCAATGCATGGGTCCCCAGACAATGTCATCAGGATAATATTGGTAAAAAAGATGATAGACCCCTTGATTGTAGACCAATCCATTGGGATCGTTCATCCATTTTTCGGGTGGGGAAAAATGAAATTGGGGCCTATACTGTTCTGTATACGTCGTTTCCTTTGGTTCTTTATTGGGTTTTTCCTTAACTCGGTCCTTGCAACCCATGAGCAGTACCGCCAAAGTAAAAAGAAGGGTGCTGGTTTTCATTTTTTTTATGTTTGCCTGCATAAGATACTCAATATTATCAATCAAAATTTTATTGGCTTATCTTTGGTTTAGACCCATTGCCGATGCGATTACCACTAATTTTCTTTCTCTTTTTGACATTGAGCTTGGCCTCATGTGCACAGCAGTCCATTCCCAAGGTTCTGGAACAACTCAATGACAACACGGTTGACTATATTTCCGTGGAAGATTTACACGAAATACAGGCCCCTCTACTTTTGGATGCACGTGAAAAAAATGAATTTGAGGTTAGCCACTTGCAAAATGCCGTTTGGGTGGGCTATGATGATTTTGACATCAACAAAGTGCTGCAACAATTACCCAACAAAGAAAAGCCCATTGTGGTTTACTGTTCCATTGGGGTCAGATCCGAGGATATTGGCGAGCGATTAAAGAGGGCTGGGTATACCAACGTCAAAAACCTTTTTGGGGGCATCTTTGAATGGAAAAACAAGGGATATCCCGTATACAATACCAATCAACAAGAAACTGAAAAGGTACATGCCTTCAGCAAATATTGGGGGCGTTTTTTAACCAATGCCGAAAAGGTGTACGCCAAAAAGACCCCAAATCCTCCAGAATAATCATCGAATAAAAGCTGCCGTATACAATTTTTTCATAAAATTTGTGTTAAGTCTTTGCAATACTGTTGTTTTTTCCTACAGCGATTCTTGCAGATGAATAATTGATCTCTATCCTGAGAATTGGTATGTCGGTGATGTCTTCAAAAAGAGAGTTGATTCTTCCCATTGTGGTCTTTGTTGTTCTTATGACCACGGTGTCGGTTTTATGGAACAATTCCTTAAAATCACAGAAATCATCATTCGTTCAAGAAATCCATAACACGGGAAATCTACGGGCCCAGGAATTCTTCTCTTCTGTTAAATACAACATCAAATCCCTTGAGAACCTTAAACAGCGCATTCAAATGTCCGATGGATCCTATTTTCAATATTGGGAACAGGATGCCCGCCTTATTTTGGAACAAAATCCATCTTTTAAATTTGTGGAATGGGTGGATAGCCTCATGGTCGTAAGGGTTGTGACCCCTTTGCAAGGAAACGAGGCTGCCATTGGCCTAGATCTTTCCACACACCCCAGGAATACGGAATGGCGGAGACATATGGCGAATGCTTCCACCAATATTTCTTCGTGGACAAACCTATATCAAGGGGGAAATGCTTTTTTGGTTGATGTGCCCGTCTTCTTTAAGGGGAGGTTCCAAGGATCTATCACCGCAGGGATGGATTTCACCAACCCCTTCAATGAACTGGCATCCAGCTTGGAAGTATATGCCATAGAAATACAGGATGAAAACGGTACAATTTTTTACTCCAAGAACAACCCCGACACCAATGCTTTTGCAGATGAATATGTATTCGCCACATCCTTGGAGATAGACCCCCTTGACAAACGGGAATGGACGTTCAAACTGATGCCCTCGGACATGAACTTTATGGTGGAAAGACAAAAGGACACCTATGTCTTATTGATTTTTGGAACCTTGGTGGCCTTGCTTACCAGTTCGCTCATCTACTTTTATCAGTCCTCGCGAAAAAAGAACATCCGCCTGAGCTATGCCAATGACAAACTCAAAGAACTCAACACATCGTTGAAAAAAGAAAGGTTGAAAGCCGAAAAATCCTCCTTGGCCAAAACCGAGTTCATTTCCAATATGAGCCATGAGATACGAACCCCATTGAACGCCATTATCGGTTTTATTGAGGTTCTGAAGCTTTCCAAACTACATGGATCCCTGCAAGAGTATCTCTCACTGATGGACATCTCCTCAAAAAAATTGCTGGTGCTGGTAAACGATATTCTGGAAATAGACAAGATAGAATCTGGAAAGATAAGCTTCAGGGAAGAGGTTTTTTCCCCAGCGGAGGAATTGGAAAACATTATTAGTATTTACAGGCCTTCTGCCCAAGAAAAGGGACTCCATATAAGCCTAAATTCCTCCATTGAAAACCATCATTATGTAAAAGCCGATGTTGGAAAGTACGGCCAGATCATCACCAATATTCTTAGAAATTCACTCAAGTTCACAGAAAATGGAGGGCTACAGGTTTTCTACCGCGAAGAAGTAAGGGAAGAAACGCTTGCAATTGAAATTAATTTCAAGGATTCAGGGATAGGAATTCCAAAAAATAAGCTGAAAACCATTTTTGACAGATTCACCCAGATAGATGCCGGTAAAGCAAAAAGACATGAAGGTAGCGGTCTCGGGCTTTACATTACCCGTAGATTGGTGGAGCTTTTGGGAGGAAAGATCACGGTGGACAGCGAGATGAACGTGGGCACCGAATTCTGCCTAAACCTTGAGTTCCCCATATCCAAAGCAAAACAGGATTCCAGTTTGCCAAGTCCTGAAAAAATAGACCTTAACGGCTGCAATGTTTTAATAGTGGATGACAACAGGGTGAACGTCATTGTTCTTAAAATGAGTCTGGAGAAATTGGGCATCCGGGCCGACTCGGTGTGCAACGGGCTACAGGCCGTGGAAGCCGTGTCCAAAAACGACTACGACCTTGTTTTTATGGACATACACATGCCCAATATGGATGGCTTCCAGGCTACCACGGAAATCAGAAAAATAAACAAAGACATTGCCATTATCGGACTTTCGGCAGATGTCACCAAAGAAGCCATTGATGAGGCCATAAGTGTGGGCATGAACGACTACCTCACCAAACCCATTTCCTTTGACAAGCTTCGCCACCACTTGCCAAACTATCTGGTAAAAATGTCATAGCCCAAAAAAACCAGCACTTTTCACAATCAATTCATGAAGGAACATTTTTGGCGATTTGTTGGCATTCCTGCACCATGAAATGGAAAAAATACAGACCTTTGGGTAAGTATTGGAAGTGATTTTTGACCAATCGAAGAAAGTACCTCCTTCAAAAAACAGACCGTTTGAACAATAGCCTACTTTTGATTCTTACGAGAAACCCGGAACTGGGCAGGTGTAAAACCCGATTGGCTGCCAAGGTTGGCGATGAAGCGGCATTGGACATCTACAAATTCTTGCTGAATCATACCGTTTCATTTACCAAAGACCTCAATGTGGAAAAATGGGTGTACTACTCGGAATCCATTTGGGAAAATGATATTTGGGACCGAAACAACTATCAAAAAAAACTCCAAATTGGGAATGATCTGGGGGAGCGGATGCTGAATGCCTTTCAGGAAGGGTTCAATTCCGGTTTTGAAAAAATCATTATTATTGGCAGCGATATGTACCACCTCTCCCAAGCTGATTTGGAAGAGGCTTTTTTACGGCTGGAAGAGCATGATTATGTAGTGGGTCCGGCCGAAGATGGCGGGTATTATCTGTTGGGCATGAAATCCTTAAAAAAAGAAGTGTTCCAAAACAAATCTTGGGGTACAGACACCGTACTATCAGACACATTGAAGGATTTACAATCTGGAAGTATTTTTATGCTCCCCGAGAGGAATGATGTGGATTATTACGAAGACATTAAAAATATTGAGGCCTTCCAGCCTTTCTTAAAACATATAAAAGAATGACCCAGGCGCAACTTGACGAATCTGTCGATCACCTAAAAAAGAGAGGGTTCGATACACCCGAAATTGGCATTGTCCTCGGTACCGGACTTGGTCAATTGATCAATGATATTGAAGAGCCCATTGAGGCACACTACAACCATATTCCCTATTTTCCATTGGCCACGGTGGAGTTTCATACCGGAAAACTGATCTACGGGACCATTGCAGGCAAAAAAGCAGTGGTCATGCAGGGACGGTTCCATTTATATGAAGGGTACGACTTCCTGGACATTACCTATCCCATTCGGGTGATGCACCAATTGGGCATCCAAAAACTGTTTGTGTCCAATGCCGCAGGGGCCATTAACCTCAACTTTAAGAAAGGGGACATTATGCTCATTGAAGACCATATCAATCTTCAAGGAGGTTCCCCATTGGCCTTTAAAGGTGTATCCGGATTTGGAGACCGCTTTGTGGACATGAGTGAACCTTATGACCTCGATATGCGAAAAAAAATAGAGGCCATTGCCAAAAAAGAAGGGATTTCACTTCAAAAAGGGGTATATGCATCCGTGGTTGGCCCGCAATTGGAGACCAAGGCCGAATACCGCATGCTGAAAATCCTTGGCGCCGATGCCGTTGGAATGAGTACCGTACCCGAAGTAATTGTTGCCAATCATTTACGACTACCCATTGTGGCCGTTTCCGTTTTAACCGATGAATGCGACCCGGATAACCTTGAACCGATAAATATTGAGGAAATCCTGGCCATTGCCAACAGGACCGAGCCCAAAATGATACAATTGTTCAAAGAATTAATCAAACAACTATGAGCTATTTGAATGCCACCCAAGACCTCTACAAAGAGGCTGCCCTTACCCCAGATGTTGGGCTTTGCTGCACCACGAATCCCATTTGGCAATTTCCTGGGCTATCCATTCCCAAGATCATGCAGGAAATGAATTATGGGTGCGGCAGTACAGTCTCGGCTCAAGATTTGGTGAACAACCCAAAAATCCTCTACGTAGGTGTGGGCGGTGGAATGGAGTTGTTGCAATTTTCCTATTTCTCTAGGCAACAAGGTGGTGTCACCGGGGTGGATTCCGTGGATGAGATGTTGGAGGCTTCCCGAAAAAACTTCAAAATTGCCGAAGAAGAAAACGATTGGTTCAAAAGCGAATACGTGAATTTGGTAAAAGGAGATGCACTAAATCTACCCGTTGCCGATGAAAGTATTGATGTCGCGGCCCAAAACTGCCTTTTCAATATCTTTAAAATGGAAGATTTGAAAAAAGCCGTCTCAGAAATGTACCGGGTACTGAAACCCCATGGCCGTTTGGTGATGAGCGATCCCATCTGCGAGCAACCCATGAACGAGGCGCTTCGTAATGATGACCGACTCAGGGCCCAGTGCCTGAGCGGCAGTATTCCACTAAAAGATTACGTAAAAGTTCTGACCGATGCCGGTTTTGGCACCATTGAAATAAGGGGAAGAAGATCCTATCGGGTTTTATCGCCCAACCATTACCCCACAGACGAACTAATTTACATTGAATCCATTGAAATTGCGGCCATAAAAGACCCCATGCCCGAGGATGGGCCCTGTATGTTCACTGGAAAAACAGCCATTTATTACGGTGATGAGGAATATCTTGATGATGGCAAGGGCCATATCATGTACCAGAACCAACCCTTGGCCGTGTGTGATAAAACGGCGGCGGCTTTGGCGAAAGCCTCGGATCAAATCCATGTCAGTGAAAGCACATGGCATTACAACGGTGGTGGTTGTTGCTAAATTTTTTCTAAAATAAAGACACATGAACATTGTCCTATATCTGTTGTTTGGTGTGGTTCTTCTTTCCTGTAACGGCAAGAAGGAAAATACTGGGGAGCCACAACATCAAATTACTACTTCCAAGCCCTCCCACTCGGTTTGGAACATGCTTTTGCAACGTTATGTGGATGAAAATGGAAATGTGAGCTATTCCGGTTTTAAACAGGATGGAGCGCAATTAAGTGCTTATTTAGATCATTTGGCGCAACATCCCCCTTCCCAAACATGGTCCAAGGAAGATGCATTGGCGTATTACATCAACCTGTACAATGCGGCTACCGTAAAGCTGATTGTGGACCACTACCCTGTAGAGAGCATCAAAGACATCCCAAATCGATGGGGCAAAAAATGGATACAGGTGGGAAATTCGACCCTATCATTGGATTATATAGAGCATCAAATACTTCGAGAGATGAACGAGCCCAGAATCCATTTCGCCATCAATTGTGCCTCGTATTCCTGCCCCAAATTGTTGAATGAGGCCTTCACCGCTAAAAAGATGGAACAACTGCTCTCCAAAGTGACCATGGATTTTGTGAACGACCCCACAAAAAATCGCTTTGAAAATGATGAGGCACAACTTTCCAAAATATTCAAATGGTACAAGGGAGATTTTACGAAAGATGTCTCGCTTTTGGAGTACATCAATCCCTATCTGAAAAATCCCGTCAACAAAGATGCCGATATTGATTATTTGGATTATGACTGGAGCTTGAACGATGCCAAATAAGAGTCGTTCCATAAGCATCATCATTCCTGTGCTCAATGAGGAGCATTGCTTGGGAAAGTTGCTCAACCATCTTGAACAGACGGCAACATCTTCCAATAGCATGGAAATTATTTGTGTGGATGGCGGCAGCACGGACAAAACACGGGAAATTGCTTCGCAACACGGGGTTAACGTGGTTCTGTCCGAAAAGGGCCGGGCCAAACAAATGAACTTGGGCGCTGAACAGGCCAAAGGCGACATCCTTTATTTTTTACACGCCGATACATTCCCTCCCAACCATTTTGACCACCTTATTTTGGATGCTGTGAACAATGGTTTTCTGGCTGGTTGCTTTCGAATGCGGTTCGACACCAAAAACCTTTTCCTGCAATTTTTTGCTTGGTTTTCCAGATTCAATCTGCTGCTTTGCAGGGGAGGTGATCAATCCTTATTTGTGGAACGGGACCTCTTCGTAAAAAGTAAAGGGTTCAACGAGGTTTATCAGATTTATGAGGACACTGAATTTATAGGCCGCTTGTACCAGCAAACAAAGTTCAAGGTCTTATCGGGGTATGTGATCACCTCGGCAAGAAAATATCGGGAAATAGGCGCAATGAAACTTCAATTCCATTTTGCCATTATCCATCTAAAAAAGTATTTGGGAGCGGGCCCGGATGAGTTGTATCGATATTATGCAAGATACATTATTCCCTAAAGGTTCAGTCCTCAATCTCTAGATCAACAAAGTCGTTCATAATGCCATTGGTAAGCAGATTGGCCAGCAGTTTTTTGTTGGGACGTACCGAAATCTTTTCTTCGGCAGATTTGGGGGATTCATTTTCAATTGTAAGCAAACTAATTGCCGGAAGGATGTTTCTGGCCAGATATAAACTGATTTTATCTTCAAAAATCATGTTGATGTCATTGGAGGAACGATTGGAAACACTGTTCTTTTTAAAAACGTTTTGAATGTTTGCTGCCAAACGCTGGCCCTCCTCACTCTTGTTGTAATGATAAACCGCCACATTCATATTTCCATTACCTGTAATTTCGTTGGCCCGTATGATCAACACTCTTTGATACTTGCCCGTATTTTGAATGTAACGCTTGTTTATGGCATCAATATAATTTCCCATTTTTTGGGCTTGGGCCACCTCAGTTTCATTCTCTTCCAAAATTTGTGGACTGTCGTTGCCGAGGATATACACCTTCGCACCATGTACCATAAGTTCCGAAGCCAAATTTTGGGCGGTTTCCCCAACAAACCCATTGTCTTGATGAGCGTTGTTTTCCACAATCAAATAATACACCGCATCTTTGAGTTTCTCACTTTTTAGGGACATATTGGCCAATTCTTCGTCGAAAATGGGCTCCTCCGTTCCGTTTTCAGCTACTATTTGCACCCCTGTTTTTTTGAAAGAATCTGCTGCCTTCGGGATTTTATAAGCCACTCCAACCTGCAAAAAACTGCCATCCTTGATTTTTTCTTCATTTAGTTTGATGAATTCCTCATAGTGCTTCACGGGATCTAAGCCTTGCTTTCGAAGAAGGGAAAAGATACCATCGCCATGTTCTGCAATAACGGTATTGGGCACCTCTTGTGCGAAAAACAATGTGCAAGTACATACCCAAAGCAAGAGGGTTGGAAAAAATTTCATAAGGTTCAGTTTATTAGTGGGAGGTGCAGTACAAATATGGCAAAAATCGCCTATCCTAAAACTTGGCAGGGCCAAAAAGTTTTAACAATCGGTATTGATAACCTTAAAGTTTTGATTTCTTAACTTGGGCGTAGTGCTCCCGTATCACAGATTCTGCTGGTTTATTTTGCGGGGTAAACCTATTGTCGGCATATCCTCCGGCCCTATCATGATGAATGAACCACTTCCATACAAAGCCGCCTGCAAACCAATCCTCACCCCAAAACTCATCAAAAATTACTTGGGTGGCATCTGCTTGTGCCTTTAAATTGACACTTTCTTGGTTTCGGTCCACCAACCATGGTTTTTTTCCAGTGTAATCCATGCTTCTGTACCCAAATTCGGTAAACAGCATGGGTTTTTTATGTTCTTTGGAAAGCGCTTTCAATTTAGCTTTCCACGGTTGCCATCCCGCGGTTAAGGTCTCCACAGTGGGTGTTTGCTTTTCGCACAAAGGGAAATAGGCGTTCACGCCAATAAAATCCAATTGGTCCCAAAAAGGGGTCCGGGCATATTCATCCCAATTGGCGGCATAGGTCAGCTTTCCGTGATAGACCTCCCTCACTTTTCCAATAAGTTCATTCCAAAATTCAGGTCGGTGCTTTATAAACTCATCCAATTCCGTACCAATGCAATACACGCTGCTTTGGGTCTCTTCAGCCAATTTTGCATAGGTAAGAATAAAGTCTGCATACGATTTTTCCAAAGTTTTCCAATCTGCTTCGGATGACATCGCCATATCTCCTGTAAACGAACCGCGCCGAATCCAAATTTGGGGCTTCAGCATTACCTGCACCCCATTTTTGTGCAAAAGGTCAATGTATTGTTTGGCTCCACCACGGGTTTCTCCATACCATTGGTGATCCGAGTTAAAAACAAGCTCAGGGGAGTTGGCTTCCCGCATAAAACCAAAAGGCATCACAGCAGCATAATTGGCGTGTATTTTCAGCAAGGGGTCCACGTGTTCTTGGACCACTTCCTCACGGGAGCCCACAAAGCTGACACCATTGATTTTCTCAAGATTTTGACCGCTGCACGAAATCAAAATCAAACACCAGAAAAAACTGACTAATTTCATATCCCAAAATCCATGACCCTAAAAATAATTCATTATAGTTTAGGTCATTACAAAAAATAGCATCTGTCTT
>NZ_LXTT01000106.1 GCF_001683915.1 Allomuricauda sp. CP2A
TTGTAGTCTCAGGCAGACTCCCCTCGACTTCGCTCGGGATAAACTTCTCGTCTGCTTCGACCTTGTAGTCTCAGGCAGACTCCCCTCGACTTCGCTCGGGATAAACTTCTCGTCTGCTTCGACCTTGTAGTCTCAGGCAGACTCGAACTGCCGACCTCTACATTATCAGTGTAGCGCTCTAACCAGCTGAGCTATGAGACTGTCTTGGCCTAAAACCACCAATATTTCTATAACATATCATAAACGACAGCACAAAGATATAAGGACCACCCCGAGCGGGACCCCGGCCTACCGGGCGTCTCTTTCTCTAGAAAGGAGGTGTTCCAGCCGCACCTTCCGGTACGGCTACCTTGTTACGACTTAGCCCTAGTTACCGATTTTGCCCTAGGCCGCTCCTCTCGGTGACGGACTTCAGGCACTCCCGGCTTCCATGGCTTGACGGGCGGTGTGTACAAGGCCCGGGAACGTATTCACCGGATCATGGCTGATATCCGATTACTAGCGATTCCAGCTTCACGGGGTCGAGTTGCAGACCCCGATCCGAACTGTGACCGGTTTTGTAGATCCGCGCCCCCTTGCGGGGTGGCTTCCCTCTGTACCGGCCATTGTAGCACGTGTGTGGCCCAGGACGTAAGGGCCGTGATGATTTGACGTCGTCCCCACCTTCCTCACGGTTTGCACCGGCAGTCCCGCTAGAGTCCCCATCTTTACATGCTGGCAACTAACGGTAGGGGTTGCGCTCGTTATAGGACTTAACCTGACACCTCACGGCACGAGCTGACGACAACCATGCAGCACCTTGCAGGCGGTCCGAAGAAAGGGGTGTCTCCACCCCATGCAGCCTGCATTTAAGCCCTGGTAAGGTTCCTCGCGTATCATCGAATTAAACCACATGCTCCACCGCTTGTGCGGGCCCCCGTCAATTCCTTTGAGTTTCATTCTTGCGAACGTACTCCCCAGGTGGGATACTTATCACTTTCGCTTGGCCACGGAGACCGAGGTCCCCACAGCTAGTATCCATCGTTTACGGCGTGGACTACCGGGGTATCTAATCCCGTTCGCTACCCACGCTTTCGTCCATCAGCGTCAGTACATGGTTGGTCACCTGCCTTCGCGATCGGTGTTCTATGTGATATCTATGCATTTCACCGCTACACCACATGTTCCGGCAACCCCACCATGACTCAAGACCGCCAGTATCAAAGGCAATTCTACGGTTGAGCCGCAGACTTTCACCCCTGACTTAACGGCCCGCCTACGGACCCTTTAAACCCAATGATTCCGGATAACGCTCGGACCCTCCGTATTACCGCGGCTGCTGGCACGGAGTTAGCCGGTCCTTATTCTTACGGTACCGTCAGCTCCCCTCGCAAGGGGAGGTTTCTTCCCGTATAAAAGCAGTTTACAACCCATAGGGCAGTCATCCTGCACGCGGCATGGCTGGATCAGGCTCCCGCCCATTGTCCAATATTCCTCACTGCTGCCTCCCGTAGGAGTCTGGTCCGTGTCTCAGTACCAGTGTGGGGGATCCCCCTCTCAGGGCCCCTAACCATCGCTGCCTTGGTAAGCCGTTACCTTACCAACTAACTAATGGTACGCATGGCCATCCCTGTCCGATAAATCTTTAACCACATCATCATGCGATGTCGTGGTACCATGGGGCATTAATCCAAGTTTCCCTGGGCTATTCCCCTGACAGGGGCAGGTTCCATACGCGTTCCGCACCCGTGCGCCGGTCGCCACCAGAAAAGCAAGCTTTTCCGTGATGCCCCTCGACTTGCATGTGTTAGGCCTGCCGCTAGCGTTCATCCTGAGCCAGGATCAAACTCTTCATTGTATTTCTCTGAATGTCTGTCCGACACCCAAAGACCTGAGTCCCTGCATCAAAATGGTTCTTATAATATAATTCTCTTTACGCTGTCGTTACAATATGTATATGAACTTCTTCTTTCAAATCAAGGAAAAAAAAGAACCCTGAAAAGGCCCCTCCATCCCTTAAAACCAACCCAGCCTTATCAGCTAAGCGGGTGCAAATATAGAGAGGTTTAAATGATACCGCAAAACAATTTCGAAAAAAAATCGAAAAAAATTTCAATGATTTAAAAATCAGTGTGTTACATCAAATCAATCTTATTGAATCCATCAAACCCACGACTACTTTTCAACGCTATTTTAGGTAAACCTCTGATTTGAACCTTCTTACCCAATTGAGCCTTATATATATTGTAAGCATCAATTCAAGATAGTATCTTTGCGCACCATCCAAAATTAAGGAGTGTAAATGATAGAGATCACATTGCCTGACGGCGCGGTAAAGAAAGTTTCTGAGGGAACTACACCTATTGAGATTGCAAAGAGCATTAGTGAGGGCTTGGCCCGAAATGTAATTTCGGCCAAATTCAATGATACCACTGTGGAAACGGTGACGCCCCTAACCGAAGATGGCACACTTACCTTATATACATGGAACGATGCCGAAGGGAAAAAAGCATTTTGGCACTCCACCTCCCACGTTGTGGCCCAAGCCTTGGAAGAATTGTACCCAGGCATTAAGCTTACCATTGGCCCTGCCATTGAAAATGGTTTCTACTATGATGTAGATTTTGGGGAGCACGCCGTATCGGAAAAGGATTTTCCTGAAATTGAAAAAAAGGCCTTGGAAATTGCACGTGGAAAGCACGATTATAAAATGCGAAGCGTCTCCAAAGCTGATGCGCTACACTATTACAAGGACCAACATAATCCATATAAGGTAGAGTTGATTGAAAATCTTGAGGATGGCACCATCACTTTCTGTGATCATAGCACATTTACCGATCTGTGTCGTGGTGGACATATTCCCAATACTGGAATCATAAAAGCCATCAAAATTCTTAGTGTGGCCGGGGCGTATTGGAGAGGAGATGAAAATAACAAACAATTGACACGGGTCTACGGAATTTCATTCCCCAAACAAAAAGAGCTCACAGAATATCTTGAGCTTTTGGAAGAGGCCAAGAAAAGGGATCACCGAAAATTGGGAAAGGAACTGGAGTTGTTCACTTTTTCCCAAAAAGTGGGTCAAGGTCTTCCTTTATGGTTACCGAATGGCGCCGCATTGCGTGAGCGTTTGGAGCAATTCCTTAAGAAGGCGCAGAAGAAAGCGGGATATGAGATGGTGGTAACACCCCATATTGGTCAAAAAGAACTGTATGTAACTTCTGGGCATTATGCCAAATACGGAGAGGATAGTTTTCAACCCATACACACTCCAAAAGAGGATGAGGAGTTCTTGCTAAAACCCATGAACTGTCCGCACCACTGTGAGATATACAACAGCACTCCTTTTAGTTACAAGGACTTGCCCAAACGCTATGCCGAATTCGGTACCGTATATAGATATGAACAAAGTGGAGAGCTGCATGGTCTTACCAGGGTCAGAGGATTTACCCAAGACGATGCCCACATTTTCTGTACAACCGAACAGCTTAATGATGAGTTTAAAAATGTGATTGACCTTACCTTATATGTATTGAACTCTTTGGGCTTTGATAATTTTACGGCCCAAGTGTCTGTGCGTGACCTTGAACATCCTGAAAAATACATCGGAAACACGGATGATTGGGAGAAAGCCGAGCAGGCCATCATCAATGCCGCAGAGGAAAAAGGGTTGAATTTTGTGGTTGAGAGTGGTGAAGCTGCTTTTTATGGTCCCAAACTGGATTTTATGGTGAAGGATGCCCTCGGAAGAAATTGGCAATTGGGTACCATTCAAGTCGATTACAACCTTCCGAAACGTTTTGAACTCACGTACAAAGGTAGTGATAACGAGCTGCATCAACCCGTAATGATTCATAGGGCACCATTTGGAAGCATGGAACGTTTTGTGGCTCTGTTACTGGAGCATACTGGCGGAAACTTCCCCTTATGGCTCATTCCAACTCAGGCTATTGTACTGCCGGTCAGTGAGAAACATGAAAAATATGCGGAAAAAGTTTTGAATTCACTGGAAAATCACGAAATTCGCGCGCTCATTGATAACAGGAATGAAACGGTTGGGAAGAAAATCCGTGAGGCTGAACTTAAAAAAATCCCTTTCATGCTCATCGTAGGAGAGCAGGAAGAAGCGGCAGAAACCATTTCGGTTCGACGTCATGGAGGTGAAGATTTGGGCAGTTTAAGCACAGAAGCTTTTTCCGACTTGGTATCTACTGAAATAAATAGTACCTTAAAGTCGTTCTAAAAAATTAAGTTTAACTAAAAAGTATACGTCATAGCAATACGAAGAAGATTTAAGCCCCAACCTAGGAGGGAAAACAAAAACCCTCATAATATCAATGAGAAGATTACCGCCCCAGAAGTGAGGCTCGTAGGGGACAATGTGGAAATAGGAGTTTATCCCATTTCAAAAGCTAGGGAAAAAGCCAGTGAACTGGAACTGGATTTGGTGGAGATTTCTCCAAAGGCCAATCCACCCGTGTGCAAAATTATAGATTACAAGAAGTTTCTCTACGAACAAAAGAAACGCGAAAAGGCCATGAAGGCCAAGGCCAGCAAAGTAGTCGTAAAGGAAATACGGTTTGGCCCGCAAACAGATGACCATGACTATGAGTTTAAAAAACGCCATGCTGAAAAATTTTTGAAGGATGGTGCCAAGCTCAAAGCCTATGTGTTCTTTAAAGGACGATCCATCGTCTACAAAGATCAAGGTGAAATTTTGTTGTTGAGACTGGCCCAAGATTTGGAAGAGCTTGGAAAGGTAGAGCAAATGCCAAAATTGGAAGGGAAACGAATGACCATGTTCATTGCTCCCAAAACGAGTAAGAAATAAAAGATACTGAACCTTGTTCAGCATAATAAGCGGAGATAAATACTAGGAAAATGCCTAAGATGAAAACAAAATCCAGTGCCAAAAAGCGGTTTAAGCTTACCGGGACTGGTAAAATCAAGAGAAAGCACGCTTTTAAGAGTCATATTTTGACAAAAAAGTCTAAAAAGCGTAAGCTTAAGTTGACCCATTCCACTTTGGTTCACAAAGCGGATGAGGACAACATCAAGGAACAATTACGTTTAAAATAATTGTTCAACCGGTACATTATTATTAACCCTGGAGTTGGGCCCAAAAAAGTTCTCAATTATTGAGACGCCTGCTACAAAAAAATGACACATTATGCCAAGATCAGTAAATTCAGTTGCTTCAAGAGCTAGAAGAAAAAAAGTGATGAAGCAAGCCAAAGGTTACTTCGGAAGACGTAAAAACGTTTGGACGGTAGCCAAAAATGCGGTAGAAAAAGCAATGCTTTATGCATACCGTGACAGAAGAAACAAAAAACGTACATTCCGTTCCCTATGGATCACCCGTATCAATGCAGGTGCCAGAATGCATGGAATGTCTTACTCTCAATTTATGGGGAAAGTAAAATCCAACGGAATAGAGCTTAACAGAAAAGTTCTTGCGGATTTGGCCATGAACCATCCTGATGCCTTTAAGGCCATCGTTGAGAAAGTAAAGTAAAATTTAATATAAACTTACCCCGCTTATTTAGATCCCGCCTTGTGCGGGATCTTTTATTTTACAAAAGGTCTAAAACAGCTTGACACGCCTGCATACCGCAGGCAGGAATTACTCAAATTGTCTCGAATGATTATTGCCCAAAGGCAGTAATGACCAACTTTCTGCCCGATGCATGGTTGCGATGCTCACAAAGGTAAATCCCCTGCCAAATACCCAAGTTCAACCTTCCGTTGGTAATGGGAATTTGAACCGATGCCCCCATCAATGAAGCCTTAATATGTGCCGGCATATCATCAGGCCCTTCATAATTGTGCACATAATAAGGGGCATTTTCAGGAACCATTTTATTGATGTGACTTTCAAAATCGGTTCGGACCGTAGGGTCGGCATTCTCATTAATGGTCAAACTTGCTGAAGTATGTTTAATGAACACCTGCAGCATTCCCGTATCTATTTTCCTTATCTCAGGAAGGGCATCCCAAACAGCATCCGTTATTAAATGAAACCCTCTTGGGTACGCTCGTAATTGCAGTTCTTTTTGGTAAAAATCCATAGTTTGAAGTAAAACATCGCACTAAATTAATATAAACTTTACCAAAAGGGATTCTCTCATTCCCTGAATAAGAAATACCTTTGCAGCTTAATTTCTTGAAAATGGATTTATCGCAGATCAAAATGGTGGTGACCGATATGGATGGTACGTTGTTGAACTCCAACCACGAAGTAAGCCCCCGCTTTTTTGAAATTTTTGAAGAGCTCAAGAAAAAGGACATTGTTTTTGTGGCTGCCAGTGGAAGGCAATACAACAGTATGGTGGACAAGTTGGAAACCATTAAAAATGACATCATCGTAATCGCCGAAAATGGTGCCTTGATAAAACAACAGGACAAGGTCTTGTTGACCACTCCCATTGACAAAAAAGAGGTTGGCCGTATTTTGGATATTGTTACCCCGCTTAAAGATGTGCATCCAGTACTCTGTGGGCAATACAATGCCTATGCCAATGATGCTTCCGATGCATTTTTGACCATGCTGGCGGAATATTATTCAGAGTTTGATATTGTAAAGGATCAAACCACTGTTGAAGCAGAGGTCCTTAAAATTGCCATTTACCATTTTGAGGATTCTGAAAAATATATCTATCCCTCGGTAAAACACTTGGAGGACAACCTAAAAGTTAAGGTGTCGGGCGCCAATTGGGTAGATGTTTCCCACCAAAATGCACACAAGGGCTACGCACTTCAGAAAGTCATGGATCAGCATCAAATTGCAGCCCACGAAGTCATGGTTTTTGGCGACTACAACAACGATTTGGAAATGATGCAACTCTCCAACTATAGCTTTGCCATGGCCAATGCCCATCCCAATGTAAAAAAAATAGCCAAATATGAAACCGTTAGCAATAATGAGTTAGGGGTGGAAAGGGTATTGGAGAAACTTTTATAGAAAACATTCTATTTAACTAGTTTGCAATAAGTTGCTTTGGTAAAATTTGTACCTTAAGGGGCAATCAACTAAATAGCAACTGTATGGCACCCTTAAAAAAAGAAGACATTAAACAGGAGGTCTTTGACCTGTATGATGCGTATGCCCATAACCAGTTAAATCGTAGGGAATTTATGGAAAAACTCTCCGTATATGCTGTTGGGGGCGTTACCATGGCCTCACTCTTGAGCTTTATAATGCCCAATTACGTGGATACGCTTTTGGTTCCACCCAATGACCCACGGCTGTATTCTGAATTTATTACCTATAATTCTCCAAAAGGCGGAGGTGAAATCCGTGGATTGCTGTCCAAACCCAAAGATGCAACAGGCAAATTGGGCGGTATTGTGGTGGTGCATGAAAACCGTGGGCTCAATCCGTATATAGAGGACGTGGGCCGAAGGGCTGCTTTGGCAGGTTTCATTTCCTTGGCTCCAGATGCGTTGACGCCTTTAGGTGGTTATCCCGGCAATGATGATGAAGGTAGAACGCTTCAACGGCAACGAGATCGTGATGAAATGCTTGAAGACTTTATCGCCGCCTATGATTATCTTAAAAACCATAAAGATTGCAATGGAAAAGTGGGTGTGGTCGGTTTTTGTTTTGGGGGATGGATTTCCAATATGATGGCCGTAAAAGTTCCTGATTTGGCTGCGGCAGTTCCCTTTTATGGAAGCCAACCTGCCGATGATGAAGTTGCGCAGATCAATGCGCCCTTATTGATTCATTATGCGGGATTGGACACAAGGGTAAACGAAGGTTGGCCTGAATACGAGGCCAAGCTCAAAGAGCTGGATAAAGCATATGAAGCCCATTTTTACCCAGAGGTAAACCACGGTTTTCACAACAACACTACCCCAAGGTTTGATGAAGCCGCCGCTAATTTGGCCTGGGAACGCACCATTGAATTTTTCAAGAAGAAATTGGGTTAGGTCTTCTGTTTTTTCTTTCGGGCTGCGGGGAAAAGCACGTTGTTCAAAATCAATCGATATCCCGGTGAAGTTGGATGAAGTTCCAGTTCCGTTTTTGGGTCCCCTACCCTATGTTGGTAATCTTCGGGGTCATGTCCTCCATAAAAGGTAAAAAAACCTTTCCCCTTGATGCCATGAATGTATCGGGCCTCTCCGTTTATTTTGTTCTCCCCCAAGACCATGACGGTAGGTTTTACCTGATTCCTAGTAAACGCCGTAGTCTGACCCATAAATCCTTTTACCAAAGCCGTATGGTTCTGGGTCAACATGGTGGGAACAGGATCCCATTTGGCCGAAAACTCCATCAAGGAAAAATAATCTGACTCTTTGGGTACGTCACCCCTTTTGTTGGTCATATCAATGGACGAAAACTCATACCGGAGTGGATTTCGCTCTAAAACAAAGTTGGTAAAGGCAAAGGTGTTGCCATAATTCAGCTTCCCTTGATAATTGGCATCCGATGGGTCACCATCAAACATGGGTTCACAGATATCCACATTTTCTGCTGCTAGGGCAATATCAAAACTATCGGTGGCAGAGCACATGGCAAACATAAACCCTCCGCCAACCACATAATTCCTGATTTTTAGGGCAACTGCCAATTTTTCATCCGAAACTTTGGCATAGCCCAAACTTTGGGCCAAAGCCTCCGCCTGCTCTTTGGATTCAATATACCAGGGAGCAGCTCTATAGGCTCCATAAAACCGACCAAACTGACCCGTAAAGTCTTCATGGTGCAAGTGCAACCAATCATACAGGGCCAATTTATCGCCCAAAACCTCTTCATCATACACGGTGGTATAGGGAATTTCGGCATAGGTGAGCACCATGGTCACCGCATCATCCCACGGGGGATTGTCCTTGGGGGAATACACCGCGATTTTTGGGGCTTTTTCCAAAATAACGGCATCTTGGTTCTGGGAAGGACTGCTGATTTCATCCAAAATCTGTTCCGCTTTGCTATCCGATAACACTTCAAAGGAAACACCCCGAATCTGGCATTCTTTTCGGATGGCCTCACCATCGGGCAACAAAAAGGAACCACCCCGATAGTTTAGCAGCCATTGCACTTTCTGTTGTTTGGTGAGCACCCAATAGGTGATTCCGTAAGCTTTTAAATGGTTTTCCTGACTTTCGGCATCCATGGGAATAAGGATGACTGAGGCAAAGGAAGAAAGAGAAAAGAGCAAGGAAACAAGAAGCAAGACACCTCTCAACCTTAATTTGGGGGGCAAAAAATTTAATTTAAAATGGTACGTCATTGTCATCTGGGTCATCGTCATCACTGTTCATTGCGCTCCCAAAAGCCTCATCCGCATTGGGAAGATTTGGGGTTGCAAAGGGATTTTCTTCGTCCGCATTCATCTTCGATTGGAATTCGAATGGGGAGTCAAAGTCATCCAAGTTATCAAATTTACCCAGAGCGCCCACAAATTTTAACCTAATATTATCCAATCCACCGTTACGGTGCTTGGCCACAATAAACTCTGCCTGACCTTGGGTGGGGGTACGCTCTTCATCATCCCACTCATCAATTTTATAGTATTCAGGTCTGTAAATAAAGGAAACAATATCCGCATCCTGCTCAATGGCCCCGGATTCCCTCAAATCCGAAAGAATGGGTCGTTTACTACCTCCACGGGTCTCAACCGCCCTGGACAATTGGGACAGGGCAATCACTGGAACGTTCAATTCTTTGGCCAA
The DNA here is from genome assembly GCF_001683915.1 of Allomuricauda sp. CP2A. Lineage (GTDB taxonomy): Bacteria > Bacteroidota > Bacteroidia > Flavobacteriales > Flavobacteriaceae > Flagellimonas. Next base: position 9,655 of record NZ_LXTT01000106.1, read on the forward strand.
TGCCTTTAAGTTTCGGGAAATAGTAGAAATCTCCTGTTCCCGGTTTCCGCCTTTTTGACTTCCCCCAGCCGTCATCAACTGCAAGTAGTCAATAACGATCAATTTAATTTTGTGTTGGGAAGCCAAACGGCGCGCCTTTGCCCGTAAATCAAAAATGGAAAGCGAAGGGGTATCATCAATGAACAGGGGAGCATTTTCCAGTGCTTTCACCTTTACGTTCAACTGCTCCCATTCGTGTTTTTCGAGTTTTCCTGTCCGCAATTTTTCGGAAGACAGTCCTGTTTCAGAAGAAATCAAACGGGTGATCAACTGCACGGATGACATCTCCAAGGAAAAAAATGCGACGGGAATTTCAGAGTTCACAGCAATGTTCCGGGCCATGGAAAGTGTGAGAGCGGTTTTACCCATACCGGGACGTGCCGCCACAATGACCAAATCGCTGGGTTGCCAACCGGATGTCAATTTATCCAACTTGTCAAAACCAGAGGGGATTCCACTCAACCCTTCCTTATTGGAAATTTCCTCAATTTTTTTCTTGGCCTGAATCACCAAATTCTGTGCAGTCTCGGCTGAACGTTTCAAGTTGCCTTGGGTAACCTCGTACAATTTTGCCTCTGCATTGTCCAAAAGATCAAAAACGTCCGTGGAATCACTGTAGGCATCCTCAATGATCTCGCTTGAGATTTTTATAAGGCTTCTTTGAATGTATTTTTGAAGAATAATTCTGGCATGGAACTCAATGTGGGCCGAAGAGGCCACTTTTTGGGTGAGCTTGATCAAATAAAAGTCACCTCCTACAGCTTCCAGCTTTCCTTCTTTCTTTAACTGGGAGGAAACGGTTAATAAATCGACAGGCTCCGAAGATTCAAATAATTTAAAGATTGCTTCATAAATGTATCGATGGGCATCTTTATAGAAGACATCAGGATGTAGGATATCGATTACTTCGTCCACCCCTTTTTTGTCAATCATCATTGCTCCCAATACAACTTCCTCTAAATCAACTGCTTGAGGTGGTATTTTTCCTTTCTCAAGATTGATCAGGGTAGATTTGTCCACTCTATGACCGATGATTGGGCTAGGTTTGTCCATGAGTACGAAAGTAGCTAATTAACCTTTAGTTAACTTGAATTTTAAAGAATACGATTTCAACAGGCATTTGTTGAAAACTCTTTGAATGCCTGTTAATAACTTAAAAAAATTAAGGATAAAAACCTAACAATAAAAGTTAACCTCTGAAAAAACAAGAATTATCCGTTGAAAACACCCATTTCAGCATATTTATCCATGCGGGCTTTGACCAAGTCTTTTGGTGATAACTTTTTCAGTTCCTCGTAATGTGACGAGATTTTGTTCTTGACGGTCTCAAAGGTTTTTTCCCTATTGGTATGTGCTCCGCCCAAGGGTTCCTTAACAATTTCATCTACCAATTTTTGTTTTTTCATATCGGCGGCGGTCAACTTTAGGGCTTCGGCTGCCTGCTCCTTGTACTCCCAGCTTCTCCACAAAATGGACGAACAGGATTCAGGAGAAATCACGGAGTACCATGTATTTTCCAACATCAAGACTTTGTCTCCCACACCAATGCCCAAAGCGCCCCCGGAAGCTCCCTCACCAATGATCACTACAATAATCGGCACTTTTAAACGGGTCATTTCCAAAATATTTCGGGCAATGGCTTCTCCTTGGCCTCTTTCTTCAGCTTCAATTCCGGGATAGGCTCCGGGCGTGTCCACGAAACATACCACGGGAATCCCAAACTTCTCTGCAGATTTCATCAATCGCAGGGCTTTGCGGTACCCTTCGGGATTGGCCATACCAAAATTGCGGTACTGTCGGGTTTTGGTGTTGTAGCCCTTTTGCTGACCAATGAACATATAACTTTGGTCACCAATCTTGCCCAAACCACCTACCATGGCCTTGTCATCCTTTACATTTCGATCTCCATGAAGCTCTAAAAATGTGTCCCCACAAATAGCTTTGATATAGTCCATGGTATAGGGCCTATTGGGGTGCCTGGATAATTGCACCCTTTGCCATGCGGTGAGATTTTTATAGATGTCCTTTCGGGTTTCTTCGAGTTTTTTTTCAATCTGTGAGCAGGTCTCCGTCACATCAACCTCGCTTTCCTCCCCAATTACCATACATTTTTGAAGTTGGTCTTCAAGTTCTTTAATGGGAAGTTCAAATTCTAAATATTCCATTGGAAAATAATTGTTTTCAAGAAATAGAATGGGGACAAATATAGGATTTTATGGGTTATTCGCAGAAAATGTCCAAGCCATTTAACATCAAACAGATAGGTCTTTCAAATACATTATCGCTTGGCCTTCATCAGCATATAAACCGCAAAGACACCAAAAATAAGATTGGGGATGATCACGGCCAATAAGGGTGAAAATCCGGATTGTTCGGCCAAAGTACCAAAAACCTTATCAAAAAAGATGTATACAAATGCCACCCCAATACCAAAAGCCAGGTTAAGCCCCATACCTCCCCTACGTTTCACAGAGGAAACTGCCACAGCAATCACGGTAAGGATAAAAGCGGCAATGGGCAATGCCCATCTTTTATACTTCACCAATATATAGGCATTGATATTGGAGGCTCCTTTTCTTTTCTGATCTTCAATAAAATCGTTGAGTTCGAACAGGTTTTTGGTCTCTGCCACATAGGAAACCGGGGTAAGATCTTCCAATTTAAAAGTGAACAAGGTATCCAACCGTCTTTTGGTCTCGATAATTTCCACATTGTTTTGGAGTTTTCGTTTACTATAATTGGTCAACCGATATATACTATCCTTATCAATCCATCGAATATTGCTTGCTGAAATTTTATAATCCAACTGTTTGATGGAATCAAAATGCTCGTATGTAAAATTGTACCCTATCTTTCTGTTGGGATCAAAACTGCTTACATACAGATAATCATTCTCATTCAACTGATTGAAAATATTGTCCGTAACCCGATCTTGTTTTCCCCGTTTAAAGTATTTGTATTCAAATTCATTGAAACCGATGCTGGCATGGGGCACGATGAACATCCCCATCATAAAAATAAGGATGGCCACCAAAGTTGCCCCTATTAAATAGGGACGCAGAAATCGTCCATAGGACACCCCGGAACTCAAAATGGCCACAATCTCTGTGTTACTGGCCAGTTTGGAAGTAAAAAAAATGATGGAAAGAAACAGAAAGACCGGAAGCAACAAATTCCCGATCACCAAGGTAAAATTGCCGTAAAACACAATTACTTCGCCCAAGGGAGCTTCGTTGTCTATGATCTTACCGATTTTCTCCGCAAGGTTGGCCATGATCCCAATGGGCACAAAGAGCATGAGCATCCCCATAAAGGTGACCAGATATCGTTTTAGAATATACTTGTCAAGTATGGTAAGCATTACAATCGTTTATCCATTTGTTGCACCATTTGGGTCTTCCATTTCAAGAAATCCCCTGCTAAAATACGCTCTCTTGCCGTGCGAACCAACCAAAGATAAAAACCAAGGTTATGGATCGTGGCAATTTGCTTACCCAGGTATTCGTTGGCGGCAAACAAATGTCGAAGGTAGGCCTTGGAGTATTCCGTGTCCACAAAAGTGATTCCCATTTCATCAATGGGTGAAAAATCGTTCTCCCATTTTTTGTTCTTTATGTTGATGGTGCCGTGGGCCGTGAACAACATTCCATTCCGTGCATTTCGGGTGGGCATCACACAATCGAACATATCCACACCCAATGCAATATTCTCCAATATATTAATAGGTGTACCCACACCCATCAAATACCGAGGCTTGTCCTCTGGCAGAATATCGCAGACCAACTCGGCCATTTCATACATTTCCTCTGCTGGCTCTCCTACGGAGAGTCCGCCAATGGCATTGCCCTCAGCTCCAACCGAGGCAATATATTCCGCGGATTGTTTTCGTAAATCTTTATAGGTAGACCCCTGTACAATAGGGAAAAAACTTTGGGAATATCCATATTTAAAAGGAAGCTTCTCCAAATGGGAAATGCATCTGTCCAACCACCTATGGGTTAGGTGCATGGAACGCTTCGCGTAATTGTAATCGCAGGGATAAGGTGTGCATTCATCAAAAGCCATGATGATATCCGCCCCAATGGTCCGTTGGATTTCCATAACATTCTCTGGTGTGAACACATGGAGCGATCCATCAATATGGGACTTGAACTTAACTCCCTCTTCCTTTATTTTGCGATTATCAGAAAGTGAATACACCTGATACCCCCCACTATCCGTCAATATATTTCGGTCCCAACCCATAAACTTGTGGAGGCCTCCGGCCTCTTCCAAAATTGTGGTTTTGGGGCGCAGGTACAAATGGTAGGTATTTCCCAAAATGACATCCGGGTCAATTTCCTCCTTCAACTCACGCTGGTGTACCCCTTTTACAGAGGCCACTGTACCCACGGGCATAAAAATAGGAGTCTGTATGGTACCATGGTCGGTGGTGATTTCCCCTGCCCTGGCCTTGCTCTCAATGTCCTTTTGTACTAAGCTAAACTTCAATGGTCATATTTAAAACCGCAAATATAGCCAACTCATATTCGCTTTCCCTTAACAAAAAAATAAAGTTTACACGGGTAAACATTTTGTGAAATAATCCATTTCTGCTTGTTTAGCCGACCTAATGCGGTTATTTTTGACAATCCAAAATGAAATACTAATGCCAAATACGAAAGAATTACAGGACCTGGTCGTTCAGGTGAGAAGGGACATTTTACGAATGGTCCATAAGGTAAATTCAGGACACCCTGGAGGCTCCTTGGGATGTACCGAATTTTTTGTTGCACTATACAATGAAATCATGGATCTAAAGGATGGGTTTGACATGGATGGAAAGGGAGAGGATCTCTTCTTTTTGTCCAATGGTCACATCTCACCCGTATTTTACAGTGTTCTGGCACGAAGAGGATACTTCCCCATTGAGGAACTCAATACGTTTAGGTTGATCAATTCCCGATTGCAAGGCCACCCTACCACCCATGAAGGTCTGCCCGGGGTTCGGGTAGCTTCCGGGTCTTTGGGACAAGGAATGTCCGTTGCCATTGGTGCCGCTTTGGCCAAAAAATTGAACGGTGACGATCATTTGGTGTTCAGTCTTCACGGTGATGGTGAGCTTCAGGAAGGCCAAAACTGGGAGGCGATTATGTATGCCGCCGGCAATAAGGTTGACAATTTGATTGCCACTGTGGACCGAAACGGTCAGCAAATCGATGGTGCCACGGAAGATGTGTTGCCTTTGGGCGATGTGTCCGAAAAATTCAGGGCCTTTGGTTGGGATGTTATGGAAATTGAAGACGGAAATAATTTGGAACAAGTCATAGCCGGTCTTAAAGAAGCCAAAAGCAGGACTGGAAAAGGAAAACCCGTCTGCATTGTTATGACCACAATGATGGGCAATGGGGTTGACTTTATGATGCACACCCATGCTTGGCACGGTAAAGCTCCCAATGACGAGCAATTGGCCACAGCATTGGCCCAGAATCCAGAGACCTTAGGTGATTATTAATTCTGAAGACAAGAAAAATGACAAAATATACAGATCAAGGAAAAAACGATACGCGTAGCGGTTATGGTGCCGGAATGACAGAATTGGGTAGGACCAACCCGAATGTGGTATCTCTTTGTGCCGACTTGGTGGGTTCCTTAAAGATTGAAACCTTTATTGAAGAAAACCCTGAACGCTTTTTTCAAACGGGGATAGCGGAAGCCAACATGATGGGCATTGCTGCTGGATTGACAATAGGAGGAAAAATTCCATTTGCTTCCACTTTTGCCAACTTTGCCACAGGCCGTGTCTATGATCAAATTAGACAATCCATTGCCTATTCGGGTAAAAATGTGAAAATCTGTGCATCGCATGCCGGACTTACGCTTGGAGAAGATGGGGCAACCCACCAGATTTTGGAAGATATTGGTTTGATGAAAATGCTTCCGGGCATGACGGTCATCAATCCATGCGATTATAACCAGACCAAGGCTGCTACCATAGCCATTGCAGACCATGTTGGGCCTGTTTACCTTCGTTTTGGCCGACCTAAAGTGGCCAACTTCACCCCTGTTGATCAAAAATTTGAGATTGGGAAAGCACTTATGCTCAGCGAAGGAACCGATGTGACCATTTTGGCCACGGGACATTTGGTGTGGCAGGCACTTTTGGCAGCAGAAAGCTTGGAAAACCAAGGTATTTCAGCGGAAGTCATCAACATCCACACCATAAAACCTTTGGACGATAAGGCCATTTTGGATTCTGTGAAAAAAACAGGATGTGTGGTAACCGCTGAAGAGCACAACTACTTGGGAGGTCTTGGCGAAAGCGTTGCTCGCGTATTGGCAACACATCATCCTGCGCCCCAAGAGTTTGTGGCAACCCAAGATACTTTTGGTGAAAGCGGTACTCCAGAACAACTAATGGAGAAATATGGTTTGAACAATAAAGCCATTGAAGCCGCCGTTTTAAAAGTGTTGAAACGAAAATAATTTTCGGTATCACTTTTGTGATATTCTTCATCAACCTTTTAAAAATGAACACTTATGAAAAAAACACTTCTAGTAGCAGTGTTGGCCTTAATAGGGTCTGCTGCCATGGCTCAAAGCGGTTCAGGCTTTGGGATTAAAGCAGGTTTAAATTATAACAAGAACGGAGACCTAATCGGTTCTGTTGGAGATTCGGGCCAAGACATTGTGGAAGGTGCCGAAGGCAAGACCGGATACCATGTAGGGTTCTGGGGGAAATTGGACTTTCCCAAAATCTATTTGAGACCTGAATTGGTTTACACCAAAACCAAAAGTTCCTATGATGTGGATGGCGGTTCCCAAGATTATGATGTTTCCAAATTGGACCTTCCGGTCTTATTGGGCATTAAAATAGTTGGCCCACTCCATCTTTTTGCTGGTCCAGCCTTTCAATACACCTTAAAGAACGACCTTGAAGGTGTGGAAATCGACGATGTTGAAAGTGATTTTACCGTTGGGTTGAACGCTGGTGCCGGGGTGAATATCGGAAGGCTTGGTTTCGATGTTCGTTATGAACGCGGTTTTTCGGAAAACGAAGCAAACTTTATTGGAAACAATATTACCGATGTTTCCGGTAGGGTTGATTCCAGACCTTCGCAGGTCATCTTTTCGGTCTCGTTGAAGCTATAAAGCCCAAAAACAAAATGAAAAATGCCCGCTCAGTTGAGCGGGCATTTTTTATGCTTTCATTTTATGAATTAATTGTCTGGATCTAAATAATCCGGAGTTCCATCATTATTTGAATCAGGATAGGGAGGGACAATTTCTCCATCTTCATTTGTAATCTCACTCCTGGTTGAAACACCATCTCCATCGTCATCCCCATCCAAGAAGTTGGCAAAACGCGTTGTCCTGAGCCTATCTTCCTCATCTTGATCTGTATTGTCATCGTACAAGTACCCATTTCCGTTAACATCCTCATCGATGGATGGAATACCGTCATTGTCATGATCGGTCTGGTTCATGGTGAAAAGGTCTATCGTGAACAACAATGGACTATATGTGGGGATTGACGCCATTGATGCGTTATTGTAAAATCCCAAAGCAGAAGGAAATATGATCATACCCACGCCGTACTCTTCAACACTTACCGTTCCATCCCCATTGTCAATGGGTTCCCCTCCTGTTTTTAAAAAGGGAATGCCTTCTGAAAAACCTCTGGCACCTTGGGAAAAATCCTGTAACCGGGCCAAATCAAACCAAATAGGGTTGAAAAAAGACCCGTCAAAAGAAGTGCCATCCAACAATTTCCCTTCATATCGCACATATACTGAATCTGCTACGGTAGGGTAAGCACCTACTGTAGGATTCGCCCCCATGTCATCCAACTCTTCAAAAGTGGGTCTGGCAGAAAGGTAATAGAGCTTGTGGGGCACATCATCCTCATCCGTATCCAAACTGAGTTGATTGGAAGAGATTTTCACAGTAGTGCTTCTGACCATATCGCTCAGCGGGGTTTTTCCGGCGTTATCACCTGCAATGGTATCTATCTTGATCTTGTAGTCAAAATTGGCTGGTGGAGATTGAAATTCCTCATAATTGTAGAAATGCGTCTGCAAAAACTCCTGTATGTCATTATCATTTTCGGGCGCAACCTCAGACAATGCCCTTGGTGGAACTCTTTCCACCCCACCATCATCATCATTGTTGCATGATAAAAAAATCAATGCCGAAAACAAAGAAACAAAAATCCCGTACCTCATCAAGTGTGTCTTTTAGCTGCGCAAGATACAATTTTCCGTTATTTTTGCTCGGTGCATTAACAAAGATTTGCAGAGCTTATGCGGATAGACAAGTACCTTTGGTGTATTAGATATTACAAAACCCGAAACGTTGCCTCCACAGCTGTGAAGAAAGGGCAGGTTAAGGTCAATGGTAGTGTTGTGAAGCCCTCCAGGGAGGTTTATCCTATGGATAAAGTGGTGCTGCGGAAGAACCAGATTGATTATGAATTGACGGTCTTGGACATTCCAGAGAGCCGTGTGGGGGCCAAACTGGTCGATATTTACCGAAAGGACACGACCCCTAAGGAAGCTTTTGAGAGCAATGAATTGCTGAAATTCGCCAAAACCCACTACAGAAAGAAAGGGCTGGGGCGTCCCACCAAAAAGGACCGGCGGGACATTGATGATTATTTGGACGAATCTGAATGATCTGTTTTATATCTTTGATGCAATTATCCATGCCATGAAGAACCGTATATTGACCCACAACCAAATTCAACATATTGTACGGCGGATCGCCTATCAGATTTATGAGAGCAATGTTGATGAGAAGGAAATCATTGTGGCCGGAATCAATGGTGGGGGAATGAACTTTGCCAAAAAGGTGGTAACGGTTCTCAAAAACATCACTGATGCCAATATTGTGCTCTGCAAGGTGGAAATGGATAAGAAAAACCCCTTGGAAAGTGGGGTGAACACTTCCATACCAGAAGAGGATTACAAAAACAAATCCGTTATATTGGTAGATGATGTGCTCAACTCGGGAACAACCTTGATTTATGGAGTGCATCACTTTTTAAAGACACCCATAAAGCAATTGAAAACGGCGGTGTTGGTCAACAGAAACCATAAAAAATTCCCTGTTAAGGCAGATTTCAAGGGCATCTCATTGTCCACCTCGCTCAATGAGCATATTGAAGTGGAGTTCCAGCCCAAAAATGATGCTGTTTATTTAGAGTAGCCGTTGTTTGATTTCGGTGACCACAGTTTCCAAATCCTTACCATCACATTCCAAAATATGCTTTGCCTGAGCGTAATATGGTCTTCGTTCAAAAAGATGTTTCCCAATAAACTCCGGGAGGTCTTCATCATCAATATTTTTTACCAGAGGTCGCTCTTCTTTTTCACCCTTTATGCGTTCCACCAATGCCGGAATGGACAGTTGTAGGTAGATGGAATCGTCGGATTTTTGCAATATGGTCTCCATGTTCCGGCCATAACAAGGAGTTCCCCCGCCCGTAGAAAGGATCAGGGCTTTGTTTTCATCCAAAACCTTGGACAACATTTCATGTTCCAATTTCCTGAAATAGACTTCTCCCTTTTCGGAAAAAATGGTTTTGATGGATTTTTGCTGCTGTTGCTCAATATATTCATCAAGATCAATGAACTTCAACTGTAACTCCTTGGACAACAACTTCCCCACGGACGACTTTCCACTTGCCATATATCCTACCAAAACTACTCTCATGTAATTGATTTATAAGCGATTTTTAAAAAACACAAATTTATCATTAATTCACCTTGCAAAATAGATTATTGATGTTATATTTGCACCCGCTTAGCGCAATTCGCCAGCACTGAAAAACGACCTGATAGCTCAGTTGGTAGAGCATCTCCCTTTTAAGGAGAGGGTCCTGGGTTCGAGCCCCAGTCAGGTCACAAAAAACCCTGAAAGCCTAATGGTTTTTCAGGGTTTTCTTTTTTTACCAAAGTAACTCATAAAAACACCAAGACACCAATTACTTAGGGTCTCAGTACAATCAACTCATTCAAACAATCAAATCATAAAACTTCGCATTTAAGACTACCCTTCCAATGCGTTCAAAGCCTTCTGCGTCAAACAATACCTCTTTTCTGAATCAGGTTGAAAACAAACAAAAAAACAAGTCAAGAAACAGTCAATTCCATTTTAAACAGGAACGGTAAATCAAAATCTAAATACTGATTTAACTCATACTATAAATGATAATTTTATTGGTAATTTGAGGACATTCTCATGAAACATACCATGAAATACTTTTTGCTCACCCTTCTTTTGTCCCCGATCCTGTTTTCATGTTCCGACAAAAAGGATATGGCCTATCCGGAACGAATGCCCTTGACTGAATCTGTATATGCTTCGGCAACCGTTCAGCCAGACAGTCTTTACCAGGTCTACTCCGCGGTGGTTGGTATTCTGGACAAGATTTGGGTGGAAGAGGGCGATAAAGTGGCCAAGGGCGACCCTATCCTCCAAATCATAAACACCTCTCCAGAACTGAACACGGAAAATGCCAAACTGGCCCTGCAATTGGCCCGTGAAAACTATAGTGGCAACGCAGCGGTTTTAAGTGGAATCAAAGATGAGATCCAAGCGGCAGAACTTAAATTAAAGAATGATTCCATCAATTATTTCCGACAAAAGAACCTTTGGAGTCAAAATATTGGTTCAAAATTGGAGTACGACAATCGAAAACTGGCCTACGAGCTTTCCCAAAACAACCTGAGCCTCCTCAAACGGAAATATGACCGGACAAAAAACGAACTGGAAACCCAGGTAATGCAAGCGGAAAACAACTATAAAACCGCTCTCACCAATACCAATGATTTTACCATTACCAGCAAGATCAATGGTAAGGTATACGCCCTCTACAAAAACCAAGGCGAAATTGTGAATACCATGGAGCCCGTTGCCGCTGTGGGCCGAAGTGACAAATTTGTGGTGGAACTATTGGTTGATGAAGTGGACATTGTAAAGCTAAAAATTGGGCAAGCAGTGTTCATCACCTTGGATTCCTATAATTCAAAAGTTTTTGAGGGCACGTTGGACAAAATCTACCCGAGAAAGGATGAACGTTCCCAAACTTTTAAGGTCGAGGCCCTTTTTAAAGATCCACCTGCCACTTTATACCCGGGGCTTTCGGGGGAGGGGAATATCATTATCGCGGAAAAAGAAGAGACCCTGACCATCCCCAAGGAATATGTAATAGGCGAATCGCACGTGCTTACAGACGATGGTGAAACAGAAATAACCATCGGTCTGCAAAACTTGGATAGGGTAGAAATCTTGGGAGGCATAGACGAAAAAACGGCCATCTATAAACCTGAACAATGATCAACTGGAGTGTTATATTGGGCATTGCCAAAACCCATCTTCTGACCAAGATGAAATCCACAGCGACCGCAACACTGGGGGTTACCTTTGGTATAGGCGCCTACATTACTCTGGTAAGTTTTATGACGGGCCTAAATGCCATGCTGGACGATCTGGTGCTGAACCAGACCCCACACATCCATATGTATAATGAAATTCGGCCCTCCCCCACCCAACCCGTTGCACTCTACGATGATTTCAAGGAAGCGTTCAACGTTGTGCATTCCATAAAGCCCAAGCAAAATCAAAAAAAGATACACAATGCCCTGCCCATTCTCAACTATCTTAAAAAACAGCCCAATGTAAAGGGGGCCACTCCGCAGCTTCGGGCCCAGATTTTTTATTTGTCCGGTTCCATAGAGCTGGGCGGCAACCTCATTGGAGTGGACATAATGGAAGAGGTCCGTCTGTCCAATATTCAGGACAATATTGTGGAAGGCACCCCAAAAGCCTTGGATACCAATGATAATGGCATTCTCTTAGGAGCCGGATTGGCCGATAAAATGTCCCTGTCCGTTGGAGACCGTGTTCAGGTGAGTACGGTAGCGGGCAATATCTTTCCGTTGAAAATTGTAGGGATTTATCAAAGTGGCATTGCCGAAATTGACAACGTTCAAAGCTTTGCCAACCTAAAAACCGTCCAGCGTATTTTGGGTGAAGCAGAAAACTATGTCACTGACATCAACATTAAACTATTGCATATTGACGATGCCCAACCCATGGCCCGTCGTCTGGAAAAACAGTTCAATACCAAAGCCATAGATATCAACGAGGCCAATGCGCAATTTGAAACCGGTTCGGACATTCGAAACCTCATTACCTATGCAGTTTCCATAACATTGCTCATTGTGGCCGGCTTTGGCATTTACAATATTTTGAACATGCTCATCTACGAAAAGATGAAAGATATCGCCATATTGAAAGCTACGGGGTTTTCGGGAAAGGATGTACAGCTCATTTTTATGAGTCAGGCCATGATCATTGGGTTTATTGGTGGTGTTTTGGGACTACTGATTGGCTTTGTACTGTCAAAAATAATTGACCAAGCTCCTTTTGAAACCGAAGCTCTGCCCACGATTTCAACATTCCCGGTAAACTACAATGTGGCTTATTACGTGATTGGAATCACATTTGCCCTTATTTCAACCTTTGTTGCAGGTTATTTGCCTTCCAACAGAGCCAAAAAAATCGACCCCGTTGAAATCATTCGGGGCACCTAACACAGCCTATGAAACTCGTCCTGGAAACCAAAAATATTAATAAACATTTCCATAAGCCCAAGGATTTTCATGTATTGAAGGATATATCTTTTGGGGTACGCGAAGGTGAGTTTGCCTCCATCATGGGAAAATCGGGATCGGGAAAATCCACATTGCTGTATGTGCTTTCCACCATGGACACGGATTATACAGGGGAATTGTATTTGGGCAACCAATTGATTACTGGAAAATCGCATCAAGAACTCTCTCGCATCCGCAACAAAAACATTGGGTTTGTATTCCAGTTTCATTATCTCCTATCAGAATTCAGTGTTCTGGAAAATGTAATGCTCCCGGCCAAAAAATTGGGCGAGAAATCCACCGCAGCAATTGAACGGGCTGCCCACCAAAAACTTGAAATGCTCCATATTGACCACCTTGCCCAACAAAGAGCATCCCGGATTTCTGGAGGGGAAAAACAACGTGTGGCCATTGCCAGGGCCCTTATCAATGACCCAACCATTTTAATGGGAGATGAGCCCACTGGTAATTTGGACAGTCAAAATTCCGAAAATGTGTTCACTATTTTTAAAAATCTAAAGGAAAAACAAGGTTTGTCCCTATTGGTCGTAACACACGATGAAGATTTCGCCAAGCGAACGGACCGGATCATTGAAATGGAAGACGGCATGATTATAAAACAATGAGCAAAAAAGAGTGGTGGACCAGTACAATTTCAGAATGCCAGATCAGGTGATATTTGAACAAAACCCCTATATTTGTCGCCCCAAAGATTTTTGGCCGTTTTAGACCCAGAATCGATAGGCCCACGTGGTGGAATTGGTAGACACGCTACCTTGAGGGGGTAGTGTTCGTAAGGACGTGCTGGTTCGACTCCAGTCGTGGGCACACAAAACCGCAATCTATGCGGTTTTTTTGTTTTTATACTTTTCCCTTCTTAACTGCCCATCTTTTCCCTTGAAAACATCACATTTTATGAGGATATGTACCAAATTTTAGGGCAAAAAAATAGGTTCGTATCGTTTTAATTGTAAATTTGTTTAATCTTTACACACAAAAGATGAACAATGTAAAAACATCCTTCAGTATTCGGGACATGGAAAATCTGTCCGGAATAAAGGCCCATACCATCCGGATTTGGGAAAAACGATACAATCTGTTCAGTCCCGAAAGGACCAGCACCAATATTAGGACCTATTCCATTGCGAGCCTACAAAAGTTGTTGAACATTACCCTGCTGTACAATAATGGGTACAAGATTTCAAAAATTGCCAAGTTGGATGAATCACAGATTCCAATGATGGTAAAGGAAATTGTTGCGCAGAACAGTAAAAAGAGCCACGCCCTCAATGCCTTTAAATTGGCCATGCTCAATTTTGATCAGCCCTTGTTTCAGAAAACCTACAACAATCTATTGGCTGAAAGATCGTTCAGGGATGTTTTTCATGAGGTGTTCATTCCATTGCTCAACGAATTGGGGCTCCTTTGGCAGACAGATACCATCAGTCCTGCACATGAGCATTTTATTTCCAATCTCATAAAACAGAAGATCTACATCCAAACGGAAAAGTTGCAATTTGAAGAACCCTCTAAAAAAGAGAAGGTCTTTGCCCTTTTCCTGCCTGAGAATGAAATCCACGAATTGGGGTTGTTATATGTCAATTATGAGATAACCTTAAGAGGATACAAGTCCATTTACTTGGGGCAAACCATGCCCCTGGAAAATTTATCGGATTTGCTAAAGTATTATGATAATGTCAATTTTATTTCCTATTTTACCGTAGCGCCTACCCCAAATGAACTGCATGCTTACTTGGAGCGTTTTTCCAAAATTTTGGAGCTTTCACCAGATTCAAGACTCTATCTTTTGGGACACCAAATACGACATGCCACAGCGGACACGTTCCCTGACTCGGTAAAAGCGTTCAATTCCATCGAACAATTATTGGAATCCCTCTAATTGCTCAACTTACCATGAAAAAGGTCATCATTATTGGTTCCGGTTTTTCTTCCCTTTCCGCTTCTTGTTATTTGGCGAAGGCTGGTTTTGAGGTTGAAATTTTTGAAAAAAACAGTACGGTTGGCGGCAGGGCCCGGCAATTGACCAAGGATGGTTTCACCTTTGATATTGGGCCGAGCTGGTATTGGATGCCCGATATTTTTGACAAATTTTTCGCTGATTTTGGCAAAAAAACTTCGGACTACTATCAACTGGATAAGCTGAATCCGGCCTACAAAGTCTTCTTCAAGGACGACGTAGTGACCATTGGCGACTGCTTGGATAAAATATGCGAAGAGTTTGAACGGTTGGAACCGGGCAGTGGTGCCCATTTGAAAGACTTCATCGGGCAGGCCCAGGAAAACTATGACATTGCCATCAACAAAGTAGTCTTGCGCCCCGGCCTATCCCCTTTGGAACTGGTGACCAAGGAAACCGTTCTTCGGGTCGACCAATTTTTTAAAACGGTCAGTCAAGAGGTACGCAAACGCTTTAAAAACCCAAAATTGGTCTCCACTTTGGAGTTTCCAGTGCTTTTTTTGGGCGCAAAACCCAGCAATACCCCTTCATTTTACAACTTCATGAATTTTGCTGATTTTGGTTTGGGCACTTGGCATCCCAGGGGAGGCATGTATGAAATCATTAAGGCCATGAAAAGTCTGGCCAAAGAACTGGACGTTAAAATTCATGTGGACAGCCCTGCCAGTAAAATCATTGTATCGGACAAGGAAGTACTGGGCATCCGCAGCCATGGCAAAAACCATTTGGCGGATTATGTGGTGAGCGGAGCGGATTACCATCATTCCGAAACACTTTTGGATACAAAATACAGGCAGTATTCAGAAGCGTACTGGGAGAAAAAGACCTATGCCCCCTCCTCCCTCCTATTTTATATCGGGTTCAATAAAAAATTGGAAAACATAGAGCACCACAACCTCTTTTTTGACACCGATTTTGAAAAACATGCCCAAGAAATTTATGATGAGCCACAATGGCCTTCGGAACCTTTGTTCTATGCCAATTTCCCATCCGTGACCGATGCTTCCATGGCTCCAAATGGGTGCGAAACCGGTTTTTTTCTGGTGCCCATTGCCCCCGGATTGGAGGACACACCACAATTGCGCAAGCAATATTTTGACCTTATAATGGACCGATTTGAGAAAAGAACCCGCCAACATATCAAAGATTCCATTATATTTAGAGAAAGTTTCTGTGTAAACGATTTTGTTGAACAGTACAATTCCTATAAAGGAAATGCCTACGGTTTGGCCAATACACTACGGCAAACCGCTTTTTTAAGACCCAACCTCAAAAGTAGCAAGGTAAAGAACTTGTTCTTTACCGGTCAGCTTACCGTTCCCGGGCCAGGGGTGCCTCCAGCCCTTATCTCAGGCAAATTGGTATCTGATTTAATCATTAAAAAACTAAAAGGATGAAAACTATTTTTGACGATGTATCGTACAACTGCAGCAAGATTGTTACCCAATCTTACAGTACCTCTTTTGCCTTGGCCACCAAAATGCTTGCCCCATCCATTCGTGCCGACATTTACAACATTTACGGATTTGTCCGTTTTGCCGATGAAATCGTGGATACGTTCCATGATTACAACAAAGAACAACTTTTTAATGATTTTGAGAGTGATATGGAGCAAGCCATCGTTGACAAAATCAGTTTGAATCCCATTTTAAATTCCTTCCAGCACACGTATCACAAATATGATATTCCCCACCACTTGGTAGAATCCTTTATGAAGAGCATGCGGATGGATTTGACCAAAAAAAAGTATGAGACCTTCGATGAGTACAGGGAATACATTTATGGCTCTGCTGATGTTGTGGGGTTGATGTGCCTTTGTGTTTTTGTCAACGGAAACAAGGAAAAATATGAGGAACTCAAGGAATCTGCCATGGCGTTGGGCTCGGCTTTTCAAAAAGTGAACTTCCTCAGGGACTTGAAGGCCGATTACGAGGACCTGAACCGAACCTACTTCCCCAACACCAACCTAATGGAGCTGGATGAAGTTTCCAAAAAACGTATCGTGAATGAAATAAAAGCTGATTTTGCCATCGGGTACTCTGGCATCATAAAACTGCCCGAACAAGCCAAATTTGGAGTGTATACCGCTTATCGCTATTACAAGAAATTGCTCCATAAACTTCAGGGCACACCGCCCTTGGAAATAAAAAATGCCCGTATCCGTGTTCCCAACTACCAAAAATTTGGACTTTTGGCACAATCCTACCTAAATTATAAACTACAATTGGTACAATGAAAATAGCACTTTGGATAGGTATTTTTCTGGCCACATTCTGTTTCATGGAATTCATGGCATGGTTTACCCATAAATATGTAATGCACGGTTTTTTATGGACGCTCCACAAAGACCATCACAAAAAGGACCACGACTCTTGGTTTGAACGGAACGATGCCTTTTTCTTGTTCTACGCCGTTGTGAGCATGACCTTGTTCTTCTTGGGCAACTACACTTGGTTTTGGTACGGATGGCCATTGGGATTTGGCATATTGGCCTACGGTATCGCCTATTTTTTGGTGCACGATATTTTTATCCACCAACGATTTAAACTCTTTAGAAATGCCAACAATTGGTATGCCCGTGGTGTGCGCCGTGCCCATAAAATGCACCACAAACATCTGGGCAAAGAAGATGGTGAGTGCTTTGGGATGCTCTTTGTTCCCTTCAAGTATTTTAAAAAATAAACCCGTTGTACATTTTGAAACAACAATCTATTGGAAACTGCGTCATGCTGAACTCGTTTCAGCATCCCACCATATATTTTCATCCAATACTTATAAAATGTGACCCTGAAATAAACCTGCCTACCGGCCAGGCAGGTTCAGGGTGACGAAAACCTATGCTATTTTAACATCTTATGCCATAGTCAATAATAGTAAAGGTATTATAGATATGCACAACGGGTTAAAAAATAAGCTATTCCAAAAGAAGGCTGTCCAACAAAGTCCTTGTACGTTCTGAATTCCAATTGGCCGCACCTTTTTCATCCACCACAATGTTACCCGATCTGTCAATGATGTAAGTCGCGGGAATACTTTTGGAGAACAATTCGTTGGGCGTTTGTGAAGCTTCAAAATAAACCGGAAGGTGGTACCCTTTTTTCTCAAGAAAGGACGTAACCTTATCCCGTTCATCACTGGCCACAAAGGCAAAAACCACTTTATTGCCGTAATCTTCATATAATTCCACCAAGCTTGGAAGTTCAGCAACACAAGGTGGGCACCAAGTGGCCCAAAAATTGACCAATACCACTTCCCCTTTTTTGGATTGAAAATCCATTGGTTTTCCTTCTGAAGTAACCAAGCTCCAATGGTAATTCTTTAAGGATTTTTGCTCATCCACTTCTACCACATCGGCACTGGTGGCAATAATTTTGCTCACCAAAACCCGTAGATGAAACCCAACAGGGGTAAAGACGATCAAAATGATGGCCAAAATCCAAATTCCGTTGCTGATCTGTTCCTTGGAAAGTTTCATAAAAGCTATTCGGCGATCAATTCATCCAATAGTTCATAGAATTTTCGATTGCTCCAATCCGCTATTCCCTCTTTATGGACAACAATGTTCCCTGATTTATCAATAAGATATGAAGCAGGCACTTCATTGGGATTGATGGGCATTTTCTCCCCAATGATCAAGTAGGTGACCGGAAAGGTAAAACCGTGTTCCTCCATAAACGCTTCCACTGGAGGCCTTTCCTCATTGGAAATGATATAGAAATCCATCTTGCCCTTGTATGTGTCGTATAATTCTTGAATACTTTCGAGCTCCGCTTCACTGGGTAATCGCCAAGAAGCCCATAAATTGATGAACACCACATTCCCCTTGGATTTTTCAAAATTGAAAAAGTCCCAGTTTTCATCTTTCAATCGCCAATCGTAATCCGTGATTTTTTCCTGTTGGGATTCTTCAATCACCGGAGGTGAAAAAGCAAACAACCTATTCAAAAAAATCTTGCCATAATGACCCAAAGGGGTTACAAAAAAAGAGAGTACAAAAAGCATCAACAGAATATTAAGTACGGTCTTTTTACTGATTTTCATTCTTGGGGATTAGGTTACAATTAAAAACTCCTGATATTTTGACAATATCAGGAGTTTTATTCAATAATCTTAAAAAAATTTATGCATTCTCTTTTTTGATAACGTTCAAAGCAGAACCTTCCTTGAACCATTTGATCTGCGCATCATTGTACGAATGATTTGCTTCAATGGTATCCTTGCCGCCATCAGCATGGACAACCTCAATGGTCAAAGGCTTGTCTGGAGCAAACGCATCAATATCCAAGAAATTGAAGGTATCATCCTCCTGAATGAGCTCATAATCGTTCTCATTGGCAAAGGTCAAGGCCAACATACCCTGTTTTTTCAGGTTGGTCTCATGGATCCTTGCAAATGATTTTACCAAAACTGCCGCCACACCCAAATGTCTGGGCTGCATCGCCGCATGCTCTCTGGAAGATCCCTCACCATAGTTATGGTCTCCCACAACAATGGTTTTGACCCCTGCTTTTTTGTAGGCTCTTTGTGCGTCGGGCACACCTTCGTACTCGCCTGACAATTGATTTTTAACAAAGTTGGTCTTCTGGTTGAACGCATTCACCGCACCGATCAAGGTGTTGTTGGCGATGTTATCCAAATGCCCCCTAAAACGTAACCAAGGTCCAGCCATTGAAATATGGTCTGTGGTACATTTGCCAAAGGCCTTGATCAACAGTTTCATGCCTTGCAGACTAGCTGGGGTGATGGGCTCAAATGGTTCCAACAACTGCAATCGCTCAGAATCTGGAGCAACCGCTACCTCAACACCACTTCCATCTTCAACGGGATCCACATAACCATTGTCCTTCACCTCAAAACCTTTTGGAGGCAATTCCCATCCTGTTGGCTCATCCAACATCACTTCTTCCCCATCTTCATTGATCAGTTTGTCCGTCAGCGGGTTAAAGTCCAGACGACCAGCAATGGCAATCGCAGCCGTCATTTCCGGTGAAGCCACAAACGCATGCGTATTGGGGTTACCATCTGCCCGCTTTGCAAAGTTACGGTTGAAGGAATGCACAATACTGTTCTTTGGTGCGTTCTTTGGGTCTTTATAGCGACCCCATTGGCCAATACAAGGTCCACAGGCATTGGTGAAAATCTTGGCATCCAATTTTTCAAATATTTCAAGGATACCGTCACGTTCTGTGGTATATCTTACTTGTTCCGAACCTGGGTTTATACCAAATTCAGCCTTTGTTTTCAATTTTTTGTCCAAAGCTTGTTGGGCAATGGATGATGCTCTCGATAAATCTTCATAGGAAGAGTTGGTACAAGATCCTATCAATCCCCACTCTACGGCCAAGGGCCAACCATTTTTCTCGGCCTTTTCCTTCATGGTACCGACTTCCGTGGCCAAATCGGGAGTAAAGGGACCGTTAAGCAATGGCTTTAATTCAGATAAATTGATTTCAATAACCTGATCAAAATATTGTTCTGGGTTTGCATAAACTTCTGGATCAGCGGTCAAGTGTTCTTTTATTTTGTTGGCCTCATCGGCAACATCTGCCCTATCGGTTGCCCTCAGGTAGCGCTCCATGGACTCGTCGTAACCAAAAGTTGAGGTTGTTGCGCCAATTTCGGCACCCATGTTACAGATGGTTCCTTTACCGGTACAGGACATTGAGGTGGCTCCTGGGCCAAAATATTCCACAATGGCTCCTGTTCCTCCTTTTACGGTAAGAATCTCGGCAACCTTCAAGATAACATCCTTGGGGGCTGTCCACCCAGATAGCTTTCCAGTCAATTTCACTCCAATCAGCTTAGGAAACTTCAATTCCCAAGCCATTCCGGCCATTACATCCACAGCATCAGCACCACCAACACCAATGGCCACCATTCCCAATCCACCTGCATTTACGGTATGTGAATCGGTTCCTATCATCATACCTCCCGGAAATGCATAATTCTCCAAAACCACCTGGTGGATGATCCCGGCACCTGGTTTCCAGAACCCAATGCCATATTTATTCGATACGGATCCCAAGAAGTCAAAAACTTCCTTGCTGGTCTCGTTGGCATGTTTTAAATCTGATGCGGCTCCATCCTTGGCCAAGATCAAGTGATCACAATGCACTGTGGTTGGCACGGCCACTTTATCCTTACCGGCTTGCATAAATTGCAACAACGCCATTTGTGCTGTAGCATCTTGGCAGGCTATTCTATCTGGGGCAAAATCAACATAATCCTTTCCTCTTATAAATTCCTTGGTGGGCATTCCATCCCATAAATGTGAATACAATATTTTTTCAGCAAGGGTAAGGGGTTTTCCCACCAATTCACGGGCTTTGTCCACACGCTCAGCCATGGAAGCATAGACGCCCTTAATCATGTCAATATCAAATGCCATTCTACAATCGGGTTTTAAGATTTTAGTAATTTGGTAAATTTACTAAAATACCTACGAATTCTGAATTAGAATTGCCCTAAATAGTATGTAAGATTTGATATTTACAACAATTCTGAGATAATCCTTTCCTCAGAAATTCCTTCGGCCTCTGCCTTGTAGTTTTTTAGAATTCTGTGTCGAAGGATTCCCAGCGATACTGCCTTTACATCTTCAATATCGGGAGAAAATTTTCCATGAATGGCGGCATGGGCCTTTGCGGCAAGTATAAGATTTTGTGATGCCCTTGGACCTGCACCCCAATCCACATACGTATT
This sequence comes from Allomuricauda sp. CP2A, assembly GCF_001683915.1. Taxonomy (GTDB): domain Bacteria; phylum Bacteroidota; class Bacteroidia; order Flavobacteriales; family Flavobacteriaceae; genus Flagellimonas. The sequence goes on from NZ_LXTT01000106.1 coordinate 31,012, forward strand.
GACAAAATCTGATGTGCCTTTCTGGCCTGGGCGGGTACTATTGACCAATCTCACGGTATAATCCACCACATTGTCCGGTACAGGAATTCTCCGCACCAAATGCTGGACGTCTATGATCTCATCCGCGGTGAACAAGGTGTCCAATTCCACCTCTACATCTGAGGTGGTGGATTTTACCACTTGGATTTCCTCCTCAATGGACGGATACTCCAGCTCAATAGCGAACATAAATCGGTCCAACTGTGCCTCTGGCAAGGGATAGGTTCCTTCCTGTTCAATAGGGTTTTGGGTGGCCAACACAAAATAAGGACGGTTGAGCTTGTGCTGTTTTCCCGCAATGGTCACGGCCCTTTCCTGCATGGCCTCCAAAAGCGCAGCTTGGGTCTTTGGCGGTGTCCTGTTGATCTCATCGGCCAAAATAATGTTTCCAAAAACGGGTCCCATGATAAACTTAAAATTCCTGTTTTGGTCCAAGACCTCACTCCCAAGAATATCACTGGGCATTAGATCTGGGGTAAACTGAATCCGTTTAAAATCGAGCCCCAACGTTTGTGCAATGGTATTGACCATTAAGGTTTTTGCCAAACCGGGAACACCGATCAACAACGAATGTCCGCCCGTGTAAATGGAAAGTAATATTTGCTCAATTACCTTTTCTTGGCCCACAATGACCTTGGCAATCTCGTTTTTTAAGGCTTGGTGTTTTTTTACAAGATTCTCAACAGCTGTAACGTCTGACATGTATTTACTCCTTTACCCAATTGTTTGCAAAATCGCAGTCCTTGTTTTCGGTGTTTACGTGGATATAGGTGTCCTCTATATGTTCATCCATCCATTTTTTGATGGCCTTGAACTGCTTTTCCCTGAGGGCCAATTCTTGGATTTTGAGATAGTCTTTTGCAAAATCGGCCTTATGCTCATCAAAACGATTGGATATTTTCATGATCTTGAACTTGGGCGCCCCTCCCCGCGGATCATCCTCACGGATGGGTTTTGATATTTCGCCGTCCTTTATGTTCCGCACTTGATTGTAGAGTGTGGGATCCATCTTGGTCAATTCAAAACGGGAATCAAAATTAATGGGGTTTCTTAGGAGGCCACCGTCAAACTTGGTCTCTTTTTCATCTGAAAAATTCAAGGCAGCCTCTGCGAAAGTGTATTTTCCATCAATAATTTGCTGACGGATGGTATCCAACTCCTGTACTGCTTTGTCAATGGCTTCTTTAGGAATTTCAGGTATCAACAGAATATGGCGCAAGTCCAGTTCCTGTCCCCTAATTTTTTCAATATAGATAATGTGATACCCAAAATCTGTTTCAAAAGGCTCTGAAATTTCACCTTCCTGAAGACTGAAGGCAACGTCCTTAAATTCTTTTACAAAGGGAGTTTCCCGGGTCATGCTGTAAAATCCTCCCTTAGATTTTGAACCGGGATCTTGGGAATACAGAATGGCCTTAACATTAAAGCTGGCATCATTTTCCAATACATCCTGCCTAATTTCCTTCAATTGGTTGATGACTTTCTGCTTTTCTTCATCGCTTGCTTTTGGTTGTTTCACAATCTGTGCAATTTCCAATTCTGCACCAAAAACAGGTCTTTCATCTTCTGGAATTTTATTGAAAAACTGACGCACTTCTTCCGGGGTCACCTCAATTTCCTCAACAATCTTGGTCTGCATCTTTTCTGAGAGCATCCGTAGTTTGTTGATTTCAAAAAGCTCTTGTCTAAAGCTTTCCATGTCTGGCTTGTTGTAGTACTTCAGCATTTTCTCCACACTTCCAATTTGTTGGGTGAGCTGCTGAATCTGTCCATCGCTCTGTGCGTTCACTTGATCATCGGAAACCAGCAAACTATCTTGCACCGCTTGGTGCGCATACAACCGGTCTTCCATTAATTTTCCCAAAAGGCTGCAACGGGTTATATCTTGTGTTGATGCACCCTGACTTTTCAAATCGATCAACGTTTTGTCTATGTCCGATTCCAAAATCACATAATCACCGATAACCGCTGCAATACCATCCAATTTTACTTTATTGGAGGTGCTTGTGGAATCTGTGGATGCCATGGATTCATCCAAATCTTGTGCTTGTACAATACCACCGACAACAAAAAGTGCCATGGCCCATACCATTCTATTTATTTTTTTCATAAACCTCAAATTCTTTCTTCTTAATAGCTTCATCTATAATTTCGGTTTCAAGTTTTTTTACATAATCCAACCTTCGCCTGTTCAAGATCAATTGTCGTATATCGGGAGCTATGTATTCAAAGGGAGCCGTGTCATTGACTTCCAACACATTGGTCACCATTCCCAAATATACCTCTAACGAATCTTGTAGCTCAAAAAATTGTGATTTTTTTAAGTAGTCCCCTTCATTTGCAGGTGTTAAGGGCGGGATTTCTTCAATGACCCTGGAGGCACTCACCCAAATGGAATCATTGAAGTGCATTTTTTTGAACTGCACGGCAATGGAGTCCAAATACTTTTTATCGCTTTGCTTCCAGTCCCTGATTCGGGCCTTTACCTGATCCTTGTCCAAAAACTGTTCGGGCATGCCCACAAAACGTAGCTGTACAAGTTTTTCGTTGAGCTTAAAATTTTCTTTTTCCCGTTCGTAGTATTGCTGGAGCTGGGAATTGGTCACAGCCGTATCCTGCGCTTGGAGCACCAAGGCCTCAATATAGGCCCTTGTGTACAAATCTGCACGGTAATTGGACACCAAGCGGTCAAACTCTGCCAATTTCTCTTCCGGCAAATTTATTTTGGATTTGGACAACAGCAATTGTTTGGAAGCCCAGTTGTTGATATAATCGGTCACAAACAACGTACTGTCCTGTTCAGACATGTCATCACTTATAAGAGAAGCAATGTCATCTTTATACAAGTACGTGTCCCCAACCCTGGCAAGAGGTTCCTTCTCCTCCTCTTTATTGAAAAGGCCCTCGCAGGATGAAACCAACAGAGCACCTATGAGGCAAAGTAGGAGAAGACTATTTTTTTGGAGCTTAAGCATTTCGCAAAAATAACAATTACAACATCCCAAACAAGCAGGTTCCTTTCTCATTAACAGATTTTTAGTAGGCCGTACCATCAAAGAAATTGTTACATTAGTACCAAACCACTCCAAAAATGAAGTACACTACGGAAATTGTTGTTGACCTCCCGCGTGATGAATTTATTAAGAAACTAGATAACCCAGAGAACATGAAACACTGGCAGCGTGGGCTTATGGGCTACGAACAACTTTCAAAAAATCCCGGTCAGGAAGGTGCCCAGATGAGCCTTAGCTTTAAAATGGGAAATCGGAAAATGGATATGGTGGAGACCATCATGAAGCGCAACCTTCCAGAAGAAATGCATACCACCTACGACACCAAAGGCGTGCACAACATCCAAAAAAACTATTTTAAAGAGGAGGATGGAAAAACCCGGTGGATTTCGGAAAGCGAATTTCAGTTTTCAGGTTTTGGCATGAAATTGATGGGCCTTTTGATGCCAGGTGCATTTAAAAAACAGTCCAAGAAGTATATGGAAGATTTTAAGGCATTTGCCGAAAACGGCACCTCAGTTGAACATCTTTGATCCCATGGAAAAGACCTTAGATCGAAAAATTAAAATAATCTGGGACTTTAGAGGTCCCGGTGCGGCCAATATCGCGGAACACTACCAAAAGCACCTTGAAGAGTTTGTAATGATAGAAGAGCTGAAGTTCGATATTACGGGAGTTGAACATTACAGCCCAACGCACAGCACTGCTTTTCTTGTGGTGGCGGAGTTTGAACTAAAAGAGGTAAAAGAACTCCTAAAGCCGCACAGGGGCGAAATTTATATTGAAGAACACTAAACGAATCCAAAATTTATCATGTGGGGCAGATTTCTATTTTTGGGATTGATTATTTTCACTGTTTCCTGCGGTGGTGTCAGTTACAAAGACCCGTTGGAAAAAGCGCTCAGTTCCAAAAACCCATTGATCACAAGGGTAATGGAGAACCTAAAGGCACATGAGCTGCAAATACGGTACACCCAAATAGACCGAAGGAACGATAGCATTATTTTTACCGATTTTGATTTTCAGGTAAACAAGGACAACTATTTTTATCCGGCCAGCACGGCAAAATTTCCCGTGGCCGTGGCCACTCTTGAAAAACTCAATGCCATTGATTCCCTTTCCATGCATACCCGATTTTATGTGGAAGGAGATTCTGTGGAAACCACTTTTGCCCAGGCCATCTCGGAAATCTTTGCGGTTTCGGACAATGCCGCCAACAACCGATTGATTGAATTTTTGGGTCAGGACGACCTCAACCAACGCATGCGGAAGAGAGGAGTGCAACCCATCCGAATTGCCCATAGACTGTCTGCGCCAAATGGTGATGACGTGACCACCAAGCCCTTGGTCATTTATTTGAACGATTCCACAACCGTTCTCAGCAAACCCATCATCAACACACCTGCCAAACCCTTGCAATTGCGTAAAATCAAAAAAGGAAAAGGATATTATGAAGATGATTCTCCACAAAAAGGACCCTTTGATTTTTCCCTGAAGAACTATTTCCCCATCCAATCCCAAAATGCCCTCCTAAAACGCATCATTTTTCCCCAAGCTTTCCCCAAAGAGCAGCAATTTGACCTAAAGGATGAACAACGCAGTTTTTTGTTGGAGGCCATGCACACCCTTCCAGCTAAGTTGGGGTACGACCCCGAGGAATATTACGACAGCTATGTGAAATTTTTCATGTTCGGGGATATGTACGACCCTATGCCCGAACACATCAAAATATATAATAAGGTAGGTTATGCCTACGGCACCCTAACCGATTGTGCCTATATCCACGACACCAAAAACAATATCGATTTTATGATCAATGCTACCATTTTGGTGAACAGCAACGAGGTTTTTAACGATGACAATTATGATTATGATGAAGTGGGCATTCCTTTTTTGGCACAGTTGGGGCGAGAATTGTATGAGTATGAATTAAAACGAAAACGATGAGCAAGTTGACTTTTGACAATTTTACCAAAAAGATTTTCATTAAAGCGCCCAAAGAAAAACTCTATTGGTGCTGGGGCACTTCCGAAGGGATTGCATCCTGGTTTTTGAGTGAAGCCATTTATACTTCAAACGGCAAACAGCGAGAACCTGATGAGAACATTCAAGCGGGTGATGACTACATCTGGAGATGGCACAATTGGGATGGGCAGGAAACGGGAAAAGTGCTTCAGGCCAACGGAACGGATTTTTTGGAGATTTCCTTTGCCAACAGCAAGGTTTCTGTCAGTCTGGAAGACCACGGCAATGCTGTACTCCTAATCTTGAAGCAACATGAAATTCCAACGGATGAGGATAGTAAGTTGAACATCCATTATGGTTGCAGCAACGGTTGGACCTTTTGGCTGGCCAACCTAAAAGCCTATTTGGAGCATGGGATTTTGCTCAACGAAACGGAGTTCGACCTGCGCAATATCCCATTATCTGGATTTGAATTTGTGAATATGTAAACCTTATTTAGGGGCTGGAATGCCGTACAAATCAAAATCAGAAGCCTCCGTAATTTCAATCTGGGTGAAATCGCCAATTTTCACATAGTGCTTGGCCGCATCAATGAGCACTTCGTTGTCCACATCCGGGGAATCGAATTCCGTGCGGCCTACAAAGTAGTTTCCTTCTTTTCGGTCTATGATACAGCGAAATGTCTTTCCAATTTTCTCTTGATTGAGTTCCCAGGAAATCTGCGATTGTATCTCCATGATCTCGTTGGCGCGTTGCTGTTTTACTTCTTCGGGAACATCATCTTCCAAGGAATAGGCATGGGTATTTTCTTCATGGCTGTAGGTGAAGCAGCCCAAACGTTCAAATCGCATTTCCTTCACCCAATTTTTCAGGGTCTGGAAATCTTCCTCCGTTTCTCCGGGATAGCCCACAATCAAGGTGGTACGGATGGTCATTTCGGGAACGACTGCCCTGAAATCCTGTAACAACTTGGTGGTTTTGGCCTGTGTTGTTCCCCTCCGCATGCTTTTTAGAATGGCATTTGAAATATGTTGTAAAGGAATATCAATATAATTGCAGACTTTGGGTTCGTTCCGCATTACCTCCAACACATCCATTGGAAATCCGGTTGGAAAAGCATAGTGCAGGCGAATCCATTCAATCCCCTCCACCTTGACCAAATTTTGGAGCAATTCGGCCAAATTCCGTTTTTTGTAGAGGTCCAGACCATAATAGGTCAGGTCTTGGGCAATCAAAATCAGTTCTTTAACTCCTTTTGCGGCCAATTTTTCTGATTCAGCCACCAATTCTTCAATGGGTTTGCTCTTGTGCTTGCCCCGCATCAACGGAATGGCACAAAACGAACAGGGACGGTCACAGCCTTCGGCAATTTTTAGATAGGCATAATTTTTTGGGGTGGTCGTTAAGCGTTCGCCCAGCAATTCATGTTTGTAATCGGCGCCCAATGCTTTCAAGAGATTGGGCAAGTCACTGGTGCCAAAATATTCGTCCACATTGGGAATTTCCTGTTGCAGGTCGGGTTTATAGCGTTCACTGAGACATCCGGTCACAAAAACCTTGTCCACTTCGCCTGCTTCCTTCTTTTGCACATATTCCAAAATGGTGTTCACGCTTTCTTCCTTGGCATTGGCGATAAAACCGCAGGTATTGATCACTACCACATTGCCCTCCTCCTCATGGACCACTTCTTTGTTGTTGGCACGCAATTGCCCCATCAACACTTCGGAGTCGTAGACATTTTTGCTACAACCCAAGGTCACCACATTGATTTTGTTCTTCTTCAGTGATTTTGTCCGCATAGTTGCTATAAATGGTCTGCAAAAATACAATAAGGCAGGGCATTCGATGGATTTATGGGAATATATTATTCATTGCAGCCTTAAAAAGGATTGTTCAAAAAACAAAATATGGACATTTACATGGATTATATTCCATTTTGGGAATATATAAACGTATTTTACATTTATACAAACACGTTGTACGCAAGCATAAAATAC
>NZ_LXTT01000115.1 GCF_001683915.1 Allomuricauda sp. CP2A
ATATATTAAATCATTTGAAATTTAATTGATTGATTTAAAGGTCAACCCCTATCTTTCAACTGATCTTCCCCCCTGACCAAATTTGAATTATGGCTTTTTACCAAGGCTTTGATTTGCTCGATGACATCAGGATTACTTTCGGCAACATCATATTTTTCAGATGGATCCACTTCGAGGTTGTAGAGAATTGGGGGGTCATGTTCTTCACGCGTCGGTGGGCCATAGGAACCTTCCGTTATGAAATGGGCTTTGAAGGCTCCGAACCTCACGGCATAAAGCTCGTCTCCCCTGTAATAAAACACTTCTTTTCTCTCACTAGGCCTTTTTTCGAAGAGTGTTGGACTAAGGTCCTTTCCATCCATTTGTCGATCATCGGGCAATGGTACATTTGCCAATCTGCTGAAAGTGGTAAACAAATCCATGGTTGTCCCTATTTGGGTCACCAAACCAGGTTCGATTCGCCCAGGCCCCCAAAAAATACATGGCTCACGCATACCTCCCTCCCATGTAGATCCTTTTCCTTCTCTCAATAGCCCTGCACTTCCGCCTTCTTGGTTCATGATGAGCCATGGCCCATTGTCGGAGGTGAATACCACAATTGTATTTTTATCAAGTCCATTATTTTTTAGTTCGGTCAATATTTGTCCCACACCATGGTCAATTTCTTCAACAACATCGCCATAGAGCCCCCTGTTGCTGGAACCCACAAAGTCCTTTGATGCGAAAAGGGGCACATGTGGAAGGTTATGTGCCAAATAAAGGAAAAAAGGCTTTTCCTTGTTTTTCCGGATGAACTGCACCGCCTCTTCATTATAACGTTTTGTCAATGTGTTCTGATCTGCTGGGCGCTCCACTATCTCGGTATTGCGCATTAGCGGAACTTGAAAAGTTTTTATATCTTTCCTCTCTTCTGATTTCCAAAAATCAATATACCCTTGAGTCGACCTGAATGGAATAATGTTGTCCATGTCATTACTGTAAGGAATACCAAAATAATAGTCAAAGCCTTGATTTGTGGGCAAATATTCTTCTTTGTGGCCCAAATGCCATTTACCAATGCAAGCAGTGGCATAATCGACTTTTTTTAATTGTTCCGCCAACGTTATCTCATGTTGCGGCAACCCATTGTGGGAATCGGGAAAAAGAACGCGATTGACCCTACTGGTCATTCCATTTCTGATGGGCAACCTCCCAGTCAGTAATGCTGCCCTACTGGGTGTGCATACGCTCGCCCCAACATAGAAGTTCGTCCATTTTTGGCCTTCGACCGCCATTTGATCCAGATTTTTGGTATGTATGGTGGGATGTCCATATGAGCTCAAATCACCATAGCCAAGGTCATCGGCAAATATGACCACAAAGTTCGGACGTGCCTCTTGTCCCTGAATATCCTGATTGACATTGGCTTGCTGTCCTATGCAGATACCAACCCATGACAAGAAGGCAAGTGTCAAAAACAGCTTTATGTTCATGAATCTAATTGTATTTACTTTCATTTAATCGGTATTATTATTTTCAATATTCAGGCCTAAAACTCGGGAAATCTGGTAAAATTTACTAAAAGCATTTCAGGTTATCGTTTAAGTTGAAAGAAAAGCAGCGGTAGGCAGACCATTAAAGTCGGCCTACCGCTGTTTCTCTTTTTATAGTTACTATCACATTTTAAAGAGCATTAAAATGTTTATCGAGTAAAACCGGGCATCGCAGCACCGATATTCTCACAGAACCGTACGTGACGGTCTCCCGTCATACGGCTCTTATTATTGTTTCCGTTCGATGGTATTGAACCTATTGTCCAGTGAGCAAGTAAGTTCGGTGATTCCTGACTTACCTTGTAAAGCCAATTCATGGCCTTGTTGTCGCTGACCCGAAGGCTCTTGTACTTCCGTCTCGCCCATTTGGCGAGTTTCACGTTCAGTGTGTGCATAAAGTCTTTAAGCTTTGATTTATAAAATTTTCCATAGTAATTGATCCATCCCTTCACTATTGGATTGATGGCCTTGGCAATGTCGGTGAGCGTACAACTGCTGACACGCAGTATGCTCCAGCTTCTCATCTTCCCGTTCATACTTTTCATAGCTTTCTTGCTCACGGCGGGCAACCAACTGGTGAACCACTCTTTTCTGACACTATGCTGTGCGCTTCTCGGCATGAACGTATAGCCCAGAAAATCGAACTGTACGTGTTCGGTCGCGGTTCTCTTTCGGTTACTGTCCTTACAATAGACTATCTTGGTCTTTTCGGGATGGAGTTCCAGTCCACATTCCTGCATTCTGGCTTCCAGTCGCTGCTTTACTTCCATCACCTTTTGTTCGCTTGAACAATGGATAATGGCATCGTCCGCATACCGCTCGAACTTACATTCGGGATAGTTGCGTTCCAACCATACGTCCATGCAATAATGCAGGTATAGGTTTGCCAGCAGCGGCCCGATGACCGACCCCTGTGGGACGCCCTTGGTGCGTGCTACTGTTTCCCCATTCTCCTTTTCCAGAGGGGCTACCAGCCATCTCCCGATGTAGAGCAATACCCACTTTTCATTACAGTGTTTGCCAACGGCCTTCATCAACAGATTGTGCGGGATATTGTCAAAGAACCCTTTGATGTCAAGGTCGATGACCCAGTCTTTCTTCCAGCACCTTACCTTGGCCTTTGCCAGAGCTTGGTGGGCGTTCCTATTGGATCTGTACCCGTACGAGTCCTCATGGAATATCTTCTCAAACCTATCCTCAATGCACATCTTTACCACTGTTTGTGCGATTCGGTCGCATATCGTGGGTATGCCCAGTGGCCGTAGGCCGCCCCCTTTCTTGGGGATTTCCACCAGCTTTACGGATGGTGCCATGTAACTGCCCGAACTCATTCGGTTCCATATCCTGTACAGGTACCTCTTGTAGTCCTTATCAAAGTCGGCTAGGCTCATCTTGTCGACTCCCCCTGCCCCCTTGCGGCTGCGCACTTGCCGATAAGCTTTGTACACTGTTTCCCCCGATATTTCAAACGGCTTTGCTCCCATCAGTTTGTACCTCCTAAATTTGCATTCAGTTTCCGCTTTGACGGAGCTTCAATAATACATCCCCTTCGCTCCATGCCCATTACAGGCACTTCATCACTACTACGGGATGTTCTGCCCCCGTGCTGCGCTTCGATACTTTCCCTCTTGTAGTGTCTTTTACTTGAGGTTTTCTCTTGACATCGCAACGACAGGTTCTCACGTTCCGTGCTAACGCCTGTACCAGACTCATGCCCCCTATACGCCGTATGCCGTAACAACAGTAAACAGGTTGCCTTGTTACTTGTCCCAAGGACGATACTGGACCTTGGTTTTGACATAGCCTTATCCTTTCGACGCCTCATCAGGGGTTCACTCGCGTTCATCTTTCTGGTACCTACCTGACACTTCAAAGTGCCTTTTCCCCCAACGCTCACTACCACGGCATTTAACCACAGCAGCTTGGGGGCGGTTTGGAACCCGCTCCTGTAAGCCGATTCCGAGAGACCTACTCTCATCGCTTGCACAGCATCAACTTGTATGTTAGTTGTTCGTGACACTCAATATCCAGGATTTTGTTCCAAATTTGAATTGGCATCCAGTTCTCTTTGGGGAATCGGATAGAGCACATGAAAATCCTGGGCATTTTTCCCCCTTGCTTGGGCCCTAGAAATCATGACCCCGTGTCTTATTTGGTCTTCCCTCGCATTTCCTTCAAAGTAAAATTCCCACTCCCTTTCACTCAATATGGCATCTCTTAAGGAATCTTTGCCAAAACTTCCCAGATTCAAGGGGGTGGCACCGGCCCGGTTCCTGACCTCGTTGATCAGGTCGATGGCCTCTTGGGTGGGACCATTGAGTTCATTGAGTGCTTCTGCCCTTGTCAACAATATGTCCGCATACCTGATGACAATAATATCATTGCCAGCTGACGCTCCCACGGCATTTGGGTCAAAAGGTAATTTATAGGGGTGTGATTGATCGTTGCCCAACCCCATTACCAGTTCACCGGTTGCCGTACTCTGCCATTCGGTTATTATACGGCTGGTTCTAGTATCTGTCGCCTCAAAGGAGTTTACAAAATCATCAAATAAGTAAGTGCGTGCAGCAAATACAGAATTGTTCGGGAAAGGTCTTGGATAATCCGGTGGGAAAATCAGCGCATTCATAAACTGGCCCGCCCCAGCAGCATCTTTGGGAAGTGCCCAAATGACCTCGGCATTGCCCTCGTTCGATATTTCAAACACGTCTGAGTAATTGGGTAAAAGACTGTACAGTCCCAAATCGATAACGCCCGAGGACATGTCGGCCGCTTTTTGCCATTGCTTGGTGTTCAGGTAAAACTTTGCCAAGACCGACATGGCCACGCCTTTGGATGCTTTTCCAAAGGCCGGAGGTTGGTTGGGTAAAGTGGCTATTGCCCCCAACAGTTCCTGCTCTATAAAGGCCTGAGTCTCTTCGTCAGTTGATCGGGGCAGCAAAGGATCATCAGTAGAAGACCGATAAATCGGCACCCTACCAAAAAGCTTGTAAAGCTCCGAATAGGCCCATCCCCTTATAAAATGGGCCTCGGCTTCCGTTCTCTGCTTAAAATCATTCGAAAAAGAATCATTGTCCAGGTTGTCCAGGACCAGATTCGCATCACGAATGGAACTAAAGTACACTATCCATACAGGAATCAATTGGCCATGGTTGCTGTCCCAATTGTAATCGATCAATGATTGCCATACACTTTCAATCGACCCACCAGCGCCCCATACCTCACCGGCTGGCATGGTTCCCAAATAATAAGGGGACCAGGATTCATCATCCCCAGCCCTATGCGAATAGGCATAAGCTGCATTCAATAAGGAGCTGAGACCTTGCTCAGAGGTAAAAAGTGTTGAGGGCGAGAGCTCAGAGAACACCTCTTCCTCCAAACGTTCTTCACAGCCCAGCAGGCCAGACAGCATTATAGTGAGAGCTATTCTATAATAATAAGTTTTCATAATTATGATTTTTTTAATTGTTTGACCTAAAAATTGGCAGTAAGACCCAACATATAGGTTGTTGCCAGGGGATAACTACTATAATCGATCCTAACGTTACTTCTACCGAATGAATTAGCCTCAGGATCAAATCCCACATAATCAGTAATTGTAAACAGGTTCTGGCCGGTCACATAGACTTGAAGTGAGTTCAAAAAATCAATATTTTGAACTGGAACGTTGTACGATAGCCTGACATTTTTCAAACGCAGGTAAGATGCATCTTGAATGGTCAGGGTATTCACTTTTCCTGCACCATAGGCATTGGGGTTTACCCCTGATGGCCATTTAGCACCTGTATTTTGGGGCGTCCATCGATCCAATATTTGGTGCGCAAGTCGGTTTCTTCTGAAGTTTGCAGGATAGAGAGACTCTATCAGGTTGATATTCAATAGATCGACACCTGCCTGACCCTGAAAAAAGAAGTCCAACGTCAAATTCTTGAAGGAAATTGAATTTTGTATACCATAGGTAAAATCAGGATATGGGGTGCCTATAATGGTCTGGTCGGTAGGCGTAATGGCCCCATCTCCATTTCTATCTTCAAAAATTGGAAAGCCTGGCTGGGCTGTGGGCTGTGGTGAATTGGCTATATCGTCACCTTCCTGAAAAATGCCGGTGACAACATATCCATAATAGGAGGCCAGGGGATCACCTTCTTGAATGATCGCCGTGTTGCCCACTGCTTGTACACTTCCCGTCACAATACTTTCAATTCGTCCCAAATCCACCACTTCATTCTTAATGGCGGAAAAATTCAATGAAGTATCCCATTTAAAATCATCGGTCACTATGTTGGTCGAGTTAAAAAGAAACTCAACCCCACTGTTCTTAACTTCGCCTACATTTGTCAATATTGATGAATAACCGGAAGCAAATGGCAATGGAAGGTCAAACAACAAATCCTTCGATTCTTTTGAAAAATAATCTAAACTACCACTGAATCTGCCCCCTGAAATACCGAAATCAAGACCGATGTTGAGTTGTTCGGTGGTTTCCCACTTAAGGTCTGGATTTGGAATACGCTGGGGGGAGACACTGCCTGAAATGGTGCCACCAAACACTACGTTGGGTCCTGTTCCAAAGGTCAGTTGCGATGCATAGTTGCCAATTTCCTGGTTACCTGTCTGACCCCAACTCGCCCGTAGCTTGAACTGGCTGAAACTATCGGGAATAAATTCTTCTTGGTCAAGTTTATAGCCCAAGGCAAAGGATGGAAAATAACCCCATTTGTTGTTCTCTCCAAACCTTGATGACCCATCCGCCCTTATTGAGGCGGTAAATAAAAATTTGTCAAAAAGGTTATAGTTCACCCTGCCTAGATATGACAACAAGGTATTTTCTTCCTTGCCACTAGAGAGTACATCCGTATTGGTGTCGCCCAGTGCCAAATTGTTAGTTTTGATATCATCTGTCGGAAAACCGCTGATATTACCGGAAAAGAACCGCGAACTGAACTTTTGAAAGGTGATACCACCCAATACCGTAAGTGCATGGTCTTCGTTAAAAGCTTTGTCATAGGTCATCGTGTACTCGAACAGATAGTTGGAGCGTTCCAATACGTTGATGTTCGCGATACCGCCAGCGGCACCGCCACGAATGGTCTGGGTGGTATTGTAAATGTCACGTCTCGATGTTTGTCTGTCGGTCCCGAAATTGAACTTGCCTGAAAGATCTTCAGTGAAATCGTAGTTCAAAAAAGCACTTCCGAATGTTCTATTGGTCTCGCTCTCGCTAATGATGGCATTTATCAAGGTAACTGGATTGTTGACAGTCAGATTCGCCGACTGGCTAAAAGTACCATCGTCATTAAATATGGTCTCCGTAGGATCATATAACAATGAAGAATAAATAGGCCCTGCTTGCTCATTGGTATTGACGCCATCGACATTGTTGTTGTCCTTGACCAAACTTGTGTTGAAGTTTAGGCCTATCTGGGTCTTGTTCCCAATTTTTGTCTCAAGGTTTATTCTTCCGGTATATCTTTTTATCCCCGTATTTTTTACAACACCTTCTTGATCAAAATAGTTGAATGAGGCATAATAGTTTGTGTTTTCGCTGCCCCCGCTCACAGCCAGGTTGTGATTGGTCAAAGGAGCCGAGCGAAAGACTTCATCTTGCCAATCGGTCCCCCTGCCGATTCTTGAAATATCCTCATTGTTGAAAACCACTGCGTTTCCTTGTGCAATTGACAAGTCGTTTATGGCATCTATGTATTGTGAGGTGGAAAGCACATCGATTTTTTCAGCGACCGATTGGATACCTGCATATACATCATACGTGACATTTACCTTGCCTTTGCTTCCCTTCTTGGTAGTGATCAAAATTACCCCATTTGCCCCTCTTGAACCGTAAATTGCCGTTGCTGAGGCATCCTTTAAAATCTCTATCGATTCCACATCAGCTGGATTCAGGGAATTCAAGGGATTCCTAGGGCTCAGGTTTTGACCTACTTCGGCCACCCCGCCAGAACCAAGGTTGGGGCTGTTGTCAATCGGGAACCCATCTATTACATACAAAGGCTCGTTACTGGCATTCAAAGAGTTGGAGCCCCTGATCCTAATTGCCAACCCACCTCCAGGGGCTGAACTGGCTTGGTTTATCTGTACCCCAGCAGCCCTACCTAGCATCATTTGGTCCACGGATACGTTCGCCCCCGGGTTCATGTCGTCTTGACCCAATGACGCCACGGACCCAGTTAAGTCACTTTTCTTCTGCGTTCCATAGCCGACAACCACGATTTCATCAAGGACGGCAGTACTTTCCTGCAAAACAATGTTCAAAACCGATTGTCCGTTGACAGGGATTTCTTTCGTAGTGAACCCGATATAGGATACGGTCAATATGACATCACCGTCAGTTACCTTGATCGAAAAATTTCCATCAAAATCGGTTTGGGTGCCGTTCGTGGTTCCCTTTTCGATGATATTTGCTCCTGCCAAAGGAACTCCTGAATCATCCAAAACCGTTCCGCTGACCGTAAAATCTTGAAAAAAAACGGCGTCGGTGTTTGGTATATGATAGGTTTGATCTTTAAAGACTGTTACTTGTCTGCCAATAATATTGTAACCTAGACCGTACGATTCTAATAAAGAGTCAAGAACGTTAGGTAAGGTTATATTGTTTTTCTTGAGAGTAATTGAATTATCATTGGGCAAAATACCATCTTTGTAAAAAAAGATGTACTCGCTTTCATCCTGTAACTGGTTGAATAGTGTCTCTAAACTTACATTTTTAAGGTCAAGATTAAACTTGGTCTGTGAGTAAGAGTGGTTTGCATAGAGAGCGGTTAACCCCAATAATATGTAACAAAGAAAGGACCTCATTATTTTTATTGAAATGGATTGACCATTTAATTTGCCTAGAACATGGGCAATACTTAAGTAATTATTCATAATTTTAGAGTTCAGTTTAGTTATTACTTCGGTAATACATTTTACCGGCAGATGCGCCAACATCTGTCGGTTTTCATTTCATTCTGTATATTTTATTTCATAGGCACTGTATCTTTTAAATTTAACTTGGTGGAGGCCAGTATGATTTTGTCGGTTTGATATTCCGCA
>NZ_LXTT01000123.1 GCF_001683915.1 Allomuricauda sp. CP2A
TGTTCATGGTCTTGTGAAGCTTGTGTTGTGTGCAATGCACGAATTTCATGAGACCTTTTTTCACAGACATAGTTGACCAATGGAATATGGTCAGCTTGAGCGAGGTTGAGCCTGATGTACCTTGATGGTCTGAGAAATACGAAAAGAAAAGTGGCTGGATGGCGGAGAAGATTTAAAGCTGGGCAGATGTCACAATTGATAATGAATAAAAGTGTCATATTTAATAAATTAAGAATGAGTAAAGATTGGTGGAAAAAAGAAGTGGAGGGTATACCTCAAATTATTACTGAACTGCCCGGTTCAAAATCTAGAAAAATGCATGCGAATACAAGTAAATATGTGCGTGGTCTTTCTTCACAGGTGAAACAATTTCCTGTTGCATTCCAAAAAGGCTATGGGATTACCTTGACAGATGTTGACAATAACAGATATCTTGATTTCTCATCGGGCATTTATGTTGCCTCGCTTGGTCATAGTCACCCGAAGGTATCTGAAGCGGTGTCAAAATGGGCAAATAGATTGATGAACTGTCATGATTTTGCCACGCCAGTCAAGGAAAAACTGCTTGAAAAGATGGCGGATGTGTTGCCAAAAGGTCTAAACTCCATTCAGTTCTATAGTGATGGCAGTACGGCTGTAGAAGCAGGTATTAGGGCGGCCAGGGCTATTGGAAACCGGTATGAATTTATTTCTTGCTTTCGAGATTTCCATGGTAAGACAATGGGGGCCGTTAATTTAGCCCAAATGATCAGAGGTGATGTGTTCAGTTATGGTCCAGCTCGATCATCAGGTTTTTATATGGTGCCCCGGCCTGACCCGTATCGTCCTGTTTTTAAAACAGCTGACGGAGCAATAGATACGGATGCATATATAGACTTCTACAGACAATTTATTCAAGAAGCTACTGTTGGAAACGTTGCTGCATTTGTATTGGAACCCGCGCAGGGGTGGGGTGGGTCCATTTTTCCGCCCGAGGATTTTTTCCCAAAACTGCAAAAATTGTGCGTTGAAAAGGGAATTTTGTTTTATGCCGATGAAGTCCTGACAGGTATGGGAAGGACGGGCGAATGGTTGTGCATGAATCATTGGGATGTGGTACCGGACATCGTTACCTTGGGCAAATCATTTGGCAATGGGTTTCCGGTTACTGCAATGGTAGTCAAAGAGGAGTATGCTGATGCCTTGGATCGAATTTCGGCCTCATCAAGCTATGGGGGCAATCCTATGGCCTGTGCCGCGGCATTGGCTTCAATTGAGGTCATTGAAGAAGAGCAGATTTTGGAAAACGTAAGGGAGGTTGGCGCCCACTTTATGCAAAGAATGGAAAAGATGAAACAAGATCACCCTATTATCGGAGACGTAAAGGGGAAAGGATTTTTACTTGGAATAGAATTGGTCAAGGACAAAGTTACAAAAGAGCCATTTCCAGAGGCAGGAAAACTGGTGTACCAAAAAGCTTTTTCAAAGGGACTTGCCTGGATTCCTGCCGGTCACATACTTAGAATGTCCCCTCCACTCATTATGGATAAGAAGCATGCCGATATGGGGTTGGATATTATAGAAGAATCAATTGCTGAAGTTGAAAAAAAGTTTGGTTACAGATGAAAAAGTATCGTTTAAATAGGATGTTCAATAAGGAATCCAACCGTTGTCTCAATGTGGCCATCGATCATGGTTTTTTTAATGAAATTGGATTTTTGAAAAGTATTGAAAACCTGCAATCGGCTGTTGAAACGGTTGCAGTGGCTGGACCTGACTGCATCCAATTGACCGCTGGTCAATCCCATTATTTACAGTCATTGCCAGGGAAAGGTAAACCCTCTTTGGTGATGCGGACTGATATAGCCAATGTCTACGGGAAAGAATTGCCAAGCCACTTGTTCAGCAGAATGATTGATGACCCAATAACACAAGCTATAAATCAGGATGCAAGCTGTGTGGTGGTAAACCTCTTTCAGATACCCGGACAACCTATTGTGACGGACCACTGCATTCAAAATATATTGAAGATCAAGCCACTTTGTGACACTTATTCAATGCCCCTCATGATAGAGCCCCTCGTTTTCCAACCGAATGAAAAAGCTGGCGGTTATATGGTTGATGGAAATCTGGACAAGATACTTCCATTGGTACGTCAAGCGGTGGAATTGGGCGCAGATATAATCAAGGCAGATCCAACTGATAATGTTGGGGAGTACAATAAAGTGGTTGAGATTGCCGGAAAGATCCCTGTGATGGTAAGGGGCGGTGGGAAAGTATCCGATTTGGAAATACTCAATAGAACAAAGGCAATGATAGAGCAAGGTGTATCGGGCATCGTTTATGGAAGGAATATTATACAGCATAAGAACCCAGCTGCCATTACAAAAGCTCTTATGGGAATTGTCCATTACGATTTCTCAATAGATCAAGCATTGGAATTATTAAATTAATGGCGCAGTATTGAAAAGGGATGTTTTCATAGTATTGGATTTAGGCACCAGCAGTATTAAATGTGGATGCCTCACTTCGAATGAACAAATTTTGACCAAGAAGCAGGAAAAATTTCCCTTGGTCCGAAATGGGAATTCATATGAAATCGATGTTGATTTATTTTTTAATACCGTTGAAAGTGTGGTTCTGCAATGCCTTTCAGAAAAAGTTGTTCAAGATAGGAGAATTGCTGCTCTTTTGATCACCGGTCAGGCCAATACATTTGTTCCGGTAGACAACGATTTTAAACCATTGTGCAATGGTGTCGTTTGGTTGGATAATCGCGCAGATCAAGAAGCTGATTTTTTAAAGGGGCAATTTCCCGATTATTCAAAATATGCTGGTTTTAGACAGCCACTTGCGGGAATGTTCGCATCGAAACTATTATGGTTAAAGAAAAATGAACCTGAAGTTTTTCAAAACGCCAAATTTTTCCCCTTGATCAATGAATATCTGGCTTATCGCCTCACGAATCAATTTTTTTCTGACATCACAAGTTTTGGAATGACAGGGATGTATGATTTTAGAAAAAATGATATCAATGATCAATTATTACGGATTCTTGGGCTTACCAAATATAATTTTCCAAAAATAGAGCAAGTTTCAAAAAGAGGTGCGTTGATAACAAGGAAAATAGCAAACGACTGGCATATATTCCATAGATCCCCTGTTTACTTATGTGGAAATGATCAATGTACTTCAGCATCGGGTTCTGGCCTAAATATTCCTGGTGATGTTACGATAAACTTTGGTACGGCACTGGTAATATTCTCAATTACCGAGGAATATCCTGAAAATTTGGAATTGAATCAAATTGCAGGAAAATACCCGGTATCCAATTATTATTTTGTGTTGAACTATGAACCTGATTTCGGAATCATAATAAAGTATCTTAAGGAAAAATTATTTGAAGAGGATTCATACGATCAACTGTTTCAAACCTATATGGATAACCCAGGGATTGAAGAAAGAATTCCCCATGTCTCCATGTGTGATCTTGATTTGATGGCTATTGATAGACCCAATCAGTTTTGTGCCGGCATTCTAAAATATTATGTGAACAGTTTAAAAAGGTGTGTGGCTGATATAGAGAAAAAAATGAATATTAATACTGTTTTTTTGTCTGGTGCCATTTCAGAATCCAAAGTGCTAAAACGAATTATAGATAAGGAAATAAAACATAAGGTAATCATCAATAACCAAGAATTTGCTGGATTAGTCGGTGCATTGAAAATATATTTATCAGAAAATGAAAAATCAAAAATTTACTTATGACCCTTCAAAACATGTCCCATTTAGGGATAAAAAGGTTCTTGAAAGGGTAAGGAGCATCAAGCGGGAAAATATAGAGGATCATAAAAATCCAAATTTTAAGATACAGGTTGTACCTGATGACGATATGGGTATTATTATGTTATTTGATGTTTTCCATCGAATTAAAACTGCATCCGATGCCAATGAGCCTCTTGTATTGATTATGCCAAACCCTTGGCCTCATTATAGAATGCTTGCACACATGCTCAATAAATTCAAAGTGGATTGCAGTAAGCTATATACGTTCAATATGGATGAGTATGCCGACCAAGATGGCAATATTGCTCCCGAAAGTTGGGAATACGGTTTTGGTTATGCCTTTAAAAAGTATTTTTATCATAATTTGGATAAAGCACTCCGCCCTCCTGAAAGCCAAATACACACATTCACAAATAAGAATGTCAATGATTATGGGAAGATGATCTCCGATTTGGGGGAGGCTGATATGGTATACAGTGGACCAGGTTGGACAGGCCATTTGGCATTTATTGAGCCAGATGCACCGGAATTCGAAGCTGGTTCCATGGAGGAATGGATGGAATTGGATTCCCGAATTGTTACACTCAGTCCTTTTACATTGGCGCAAAATTCCCTTCATGGTAGTTTTGGGATGAGCGGTGATTTAGCGATGGTTCCCCCGAAAGCGGCCACCATTGGACCTGCCCAGGTGGTAAGGGCTAAAAATAGGATGCAATTTTGCGGAATCACAGTGCACGGGACAACCACTTCATGGCAACGACTAATTACCCGACTGGTTTTACATGGGGAACCAACACCATTGGTTCCAGAATCGGTTCATCAACTTTTACGGACGGATTCCTATATCTCGGAAACTATAGCAGCCAATATTAAACCAGATTTTGAAAAGGGATACTAATGAAGACCGAAAACTTAAAGAATATTTTGTATAAGAAAAAGGCCATTATTGATGTGCATGCACATATTGGCATATCTCCCAAATTCTATTTTCAGTATGGATACCCTTATGCACTTTCTGTTGAAGACCTCATTATCCGTATGGATCTTCTTGGGATAGATTATTCTGTCGCCTTTCCTTTTGTTGATTCGGCATACTATGTGAATGACATCGATTCTCCAAAAATTGAAACAACTACCCAATATTGTAATTTTCCCTTTGAACTGGAAAATAGGAATCTGGTGAATGAGGTCAATGAAATATTTCCGGAATATACAGACAAGATACTTCCTTTTTTAATGTTCGATCCTTCAAGGGATGCCGAGAAGCAGGCAATTTTCATGGAAGAGATTTCAGATAGATACCATATTTACGGAATCAAGACCGCCACTACGTACATTCAGGCCTTTGTAAATGATTTGGAGACCGTTGGCAGGCCAATTCTTGAGTTTGTGCGTAAAAAGAACATTCCAATCATATTCCATTCCTCTGTACATCCTGAAGACCCTTGGGCCTCGGCGATAGATATAGTGAACTTGGCGGAGAGGAATCCAGATATTCGTATTTGCATCGCCCATTCTGCTCGATTCATGGAACCGGTTTTGAAAAAAGCAGACAGGTTGGACAATTGTTTTGTGGATTTTTCGGCATTTGTGATCCATTGTAAACTCGCAGTGCAAAACTCACCAAGTATAGCAACTGAAAACTTACGGTTTAGAGCAAATTACAACGATCCTATTTCTGTGATGACCAAAATGGCGGAAACATACCCGAACACGATGATATGGGGAAGCGACACGCCCTTTAATTATTGGATTCAAAAATATTATATGGGAAATGGGGAATTGACGGAAAATCGGTTGGATTGCCACTATAGGGAGGAGGCAGACATATTACATGGATTGCCCGAACCAATAAAGAATAAGATTGCCTATGAGAATAACCTACGATTTTTATTTGGTGCATTGAAATGAAAAAACTACTAGCAGGTGCTGCGATAATTGATATAACACCAAGGAAACCAATGTTTTTGCATGGTTATCCACATGTGGAAAGGGACAGTGAGGGTATCAACGATCCCCTGTATGCTTCTGCATTGATAATAGATGATGGTGAGAATCAAATTGGATTTTGTGCTGTTGATGTCATTTTTGTATCTAAAGAAATTACAAAAGAGATAAGGGAGCGTGTAGAGAAATCAATAGATATAAAGGGAGAAAATCTGATGGTATCAGCTTCCCACACACATTCTGGCCCTGTTACGGTCGCCGATGCTTTTTATGATCCAATTGTACCTGAACCAGATCCTGAATATATTTCATATTTGATTTCTAAAATCACACAAGTTTTTATAGAAGCATATCATGATAAACGTAGGAGCAAAATAGCTATTACGTCGGCCGATAGTACTGGTGTTGGTGGAAATCGGCATGATAAATTGGGTCCCGTTGATTCGGAGGTGCCCGTTATCGTTGTGAGAGATTTTGATCAAGGGCATATTTTCGCTCTGTCCATTATCCATTGCATGCATCCCACGGTTTTACATGAAGACTCCAAGTTGATTTCTGCGGATTTTCCTGGATATACCAGAAAGTTCATCAGTGACAATTTAGGTGAAGATGTAGTTTTACTATATCAAACAGGTCCTTCCGGTAACCAATCCCCAAGACATTTCATTGACTCAAATTCATTGTCAGAAGCTAGACGACTGGGTTTTTTGTTGGGAAAAAGAATTACCGAAAATATTTTGAGGTTAAATGAGCGGGACTATCAGGAATGGCTCAGCCTTAAGGTACAGAAGACTTTTTTGGATTTGCCGAGAAAGAGGTTTATGTCCTTGGAAGACGCAAAGGAAAAGGTGGCTATTGTGAAAACCAAATTAGATTTAATGAGACTTTATGAAAAGCAGGAAACTGAAATTAGGACCGTTGAATGTGATTGGTTCGGGGCCGAAGAGAATTTGAAACTTACCAAAATGTCAATCAATGGAGGGCTTGAGAAAGTTTATGAGACCATTTTGCCAATAGAAATAAGTAGTGTGGCCCTGGGCGATGTGCATTTTATATTCCTACCAGGAGAGTTATTTGTGGAATATTCATTGAAAATCAAAAGCATATTACCAGGAAATGTATATGTGAGCACTCTTTCCAATGGCGTATTGGCGGGCTATATAGTTACTCAAGAGGCGGAAAAGAAAGGCGTATATGAAGCCTTCAATAGTATTTTTTCTTGGGAATCTGGTGAGTTGATTGTTGAAACAGTCCATAAAATGCTGCAAAATTAGATTGTGGCCATTTATCAAAACAAATTATTAGGAATTATGACGATTACCTCTTTAGACTGGGCCATAATAGTTGGATATGCACTTGCTATGCTATTTGTGGGATTTTATTATTCTAAAAAGAATAAAAATTCTGAAGATTATATGTTGGGGGGCAGAAATATGTCACCATGGAAGGTAGGGCTTTCTTTATTTGCTACCATGTTCAGTGCTGTATCCTATCTTTCAATGCCTGGGGAAATGATCAAATATGGACCAATGATATGGTCTTCACTTTTTGCACTGCCCATCATATACTTCATTGTAGCCCATT
>NZ_LXTT01000135.1 GCF_001683915.1 Allomuricauda sp. CP2A
GTATTAGACATACTTTTGTTCAGAGCAGGACAAGGGCAAATTTTCGTTCCGAACACATTTTTTATCTATATATGTAACACACAACCTAGGTTGTTCTATGATAAATTGAGCGTAGTTAAAGATCTCTATCTAATTCTTGACGAAACCGAAAGGCATTTCGACTATTCACTTGAGGTTCTAAAAATCATATTGGAAAAAGACCCTGATTACGTAATAAGCCTAATGGATTTGCATTTCAAAGATTCAAGCTATTTATCAAAAAGTTCATTATTGGAAAATGATTTCAAAAAACTTTGGGAACTTGAAAACTATGAGGAGGTATTTACCAAAATACTGAACTATTCAAATCCATATCATAGGATTTCTGACAACCCAGATAACATAACCAATATTTTTATTGACAAAAGAGAGAGACATATAAATTTTCTTAGAGGCTATTTAAAGAAAACTACTGATAAACAAGGTGTTTACACTGTTTTTAATATAGTAGTATCTCTTTTTAATGAACACCGATTCGAGTTCTTGGACCTAATCTTAGATAAAGGCATCGATTTTAATACCTTTCAAAAACTTGATTTTGTTGTATTGAGTAGTACTTTTTCTGGCAGTAGAGTCCCGAGGCTCAAATATAAAATCTCAGAATACGAGAAGTACAAAGAATATCTCCAAAAGAAGAACAATACTGGGGCCCTGGATTTCATTAACGAGTTGGAAAGAAAAATATACTTGTGTAAAACATATATTGAAAGAGAGAGAAAAGACGAGTTCCTCAAAGATTGGGGAATCTAAACTAAATACCGTACAAGCAAAGCTTTGATTACAGTAGAGGATAAATTATTGGTTACAAAAGAAATCAATGAAGTTACGATTGACTATGTCAAAAAAATAGTATTCCGTAAGTTATTGATGACATTTTGTTTTGAATTAAAGCAAAATACCAAAAGAATTACTGGCTTGATCCAAAGACTTAATTTTTATGGCATTGATGCTAAACCTATGGAACTTGAATTTGAGCTTTTGGAACAGTTGGAAAACTTTATTGATAATCTCAAAAAAGAAGAACGTACCGCTTTATACTTTTGGGTATTGAACCAAAGGTATTTACACTACTTAGATGAATTGGAATATGATGATGACACATACTCCGAAAGTGAATACGATAAAAAGTTTAGCAGGGAATTGGCCTATAAAATTTATGAACCTAATAATAGCAATTTGAGACAAGAAACTGTACAAGAACTAAATAACTTCTTATGTACTTTTGCCACAGAATTGGATTTATCATTAATAGATGGATACATGCTAAATCAAATTTTGGAAGAAATTGACAATTATTGTTTATGATTACCTTCTAGCTAGTTTTTTTAAGTTTAAATGCAAGAATAAATTTAATCAGTTAGAACACAAAAACAGTTTCGAAACACTATAAAATTTAGCGCATATCATACGTATTTTATATGAATCATGTCTCTTGGTATGAAAGCGAATTTTACTTCATCATGCAATTTCAATAAAACTATCCCTTGAAAAATTATAGTGCTCATTCATGTGAACGTATCCCAATTGATTGCATACCATTGTAGTGTCTCCTAACATTGTGCCGTTGCCAATATTTCTATGGATATGGCCATATATCCAATAATCAATATCGGATTTAGTTATAAAATCAGTTGTATCCACAACAAAAGCATTGTTAATGGGGCTACCTTCAAATTCAGGGGAATTGCATAATGGTGTGGGCAGATGGTGAGTTACAACTACAGTTTTGTCATTCAGAGGTTTTAGATTTTCCCTAATGAAAGTGTAGGCTTCGTTATGAAGCTTGTTAAAATCATCAACTGTAAGCCGTCTCTGATTAATCATGATTTTATAAAAATCATTGACTCCACTGGATACAAATTTTTCATTTTCAGGATATATGTGGCTCCAAAATGTAGAAAAAAGAAAACTAATGTCTTCTATTATCTCAACATGATTGTTCAATAAGAAGACATTCCTTTGAATTTCCCATTTAAAAGGCTTTTGATGTAAAGACAAATCATAGCCACCATAATATTCATGATTGCCGGATATTACAAACGTACGTTTATAGTTGTCAGATGCCCATTTGAAAAAATCAAGTTTCGCATATTCAGGCCCTAGGTAATGGGTATCTCCGGCAATAATTAGAGTTTCAGCGGTTGGCATCAAAGGGTATTCGGCCAACCAACTTTTATTATGCGGGAACTCTAAATGCAAATCTGAGCAGTATTGTATTCTCAATTCACGAGATTTTATGAGGTAGTAAAGTAAGAAGATATATTCGTTTTATACAGTTTTACATAACCTTCTTTTTGTGAAATAGGTTTGTGTAAAATGCCGAAAAGAAGTAAAAAAGCATTAAAAATGCGGCACGAATGCGGCACGCTATAAGAAATATGATTTTTCAATTAATTTATAACCTATTAAAAATCAATGGCATATAAACAAAAAAGCTCCGATTTCTCGAAGCTTTTTGCGGTCTGGACGGGACTCGAACTTTATATAAAAAAAGCCCATTTTTCAAGGCTTTCAGTAGGGTCATTTTTGGGAGGCACCGAATTGCTCACCTTTTAACAAATTTTAACCATTTTAACATTAAAATTGATGGATTTTAATGCAAAATGGAGTTTTGGTTTCGATATGGGTTAGGTCATATGCTTTATGTAATAAATATGTATTTATAGAGTTGGTTATTTAAAAT
>NZ_LXTT01000145.1 GCF_001683915.1 Allomuricauda sp. CP2A
CATCGAGCGTCCGCCTGCCGGACGGGCAGGCAGTCGAGATGTTTTTGTCAGCCTTTCGACTGCGCTCAAGAGGACAAAAACAAAACATTGACACAAACTATCAAGGCTACTGGTACAATTACGAACAATCAGTATTTAATTTAGTTTTTAGTACTTTTGCCACCTCGTTAATCAAAGGAAAAAATCAACTGGAAATATGTTCAACAAAAACATCAAACTAGTCATCGCCGCATTGATCATTGGGTATGCGGTTTATCAATTTATTGAAGGCTATATTGGCAACGGAATTGCCCTGGTCCTGTTTTCGTTGATCTTCATTTTCCTCTATTTTAGGAACGAAATGATTTTGTTGGCCTTTCTTCGGATGCGGAAACAAGACATGGATGGAACCCAAAAGTGGTTGGACAAAATCAAGAACCCGTCCGCTGCCCTCATTAAAAAGCAGCAGGGCTACTACAACTACCTGCACGGCATTATTTACTCCCAAAAAAACCTGACCCAAGCAGAAAAGTACTTTAAAAAGGCATTAAAGTTCGGACTCACCATGGATTATGATGTGGCCATGACCAAACTGAGCCTCGCTGGCATTGCCATGCAAAAGCGAAGAAAGCGCGAAGCCACCCAATTGCTGCAAGAAGCCAAAAAGTTGGACAAAAACAACATGCTTACCGAACAGATCAAGATGATGCAGCAGCAGATGAAGAAAATCTAGGGGTAAATTCCAACTTAAAAATTCCAAATACCAAATTCCCTTCTTTGGAATTTGCCTGCCAGCCGCAGGCGGGGTGCTTGGTGCTCATTAATTTGGTCTGGATTTTCTGGTGGGGTCCCATCAATTATTCGGTATAACATTAAGTCCAGTTCATATTCTTTTAGTTGGTAGCTATACAAGAAAGACAATAAAAGAACGTTATTTTTGAACTGTGTTCAACCGTATAAGAAATAGCGTCTTTACTAAAATCCTTTTTGGGTTTATGGGGCTTTATCTGCTCAATGTTAGTGTTGACACGCCAGACCTTTATCCTGAACACATACCTGAAGACTTATCATTCAATGACCAAGAAAGCATTATTGAAATAATTGTTGAGAAAGTTTTGGGTTATGAAAATGCCATCGAAGAATATGATGACCATGACACTAAAGACCACAATGAGAAAAAGAATGTAAAAATTGATTTATTGGTCTATCAGGTTACCACTAACGAAGACTTTCAACGAAAACTCATCGAAGAGAAAAGTCTCTATCATAATTATGAGGCCAGTTTAGCCAATGGCTTCAAAGAAATAGACAGTCCCCCACCTAAAGTTTGATTTGTTTTTGCACCCCTTATGAACCCATAGCCAGAAGGACATGGGAAAATTCTTAATGCTTTTAAAACAAATCAAATATGAACATCAACAAAAAATTGATGCTAATCGTTGCATTGGTATCATCTGTATATAGTTTTGCTCAAATTACTGATACTGAAAAGGACAGCCTTTACATTCAACAAATTGAAGACCATAAAAAACCAGACAAAGTTTTACATGCTGAACCTTTGTACATTGACCTAATCCGTGATTTGGGAGCCAGAAAAGGTGAAAAAGAATGGAACTTAGGCTTAGGACTTACTGACAATTTGAAATTCGACTCTTATGAAGCTCTAATTGAATATGAATGGGCCCCTGTGGACAGATTGGGTTTGGAAGTGGAATTGCCGTTCACTTTTTATTCACCTGTCAACGGAACAGCAAACAACTCTATTCCATCCAACCAATTGAACAGTATAAAAATTGCTGCACAATGGTCATTTCTCGTCAATGAGCCAATGGCTACATCTATGGCACTAGGGTACATAAACGAATTTGAACTTTCGGATTTTGGGGATTTTGGAAAGCCATTTATTAAGGGAAATGTTTACAATCCCTTTTTGGTTGTAGCCAAGCGTTGGGGGAATAACTTTCACTCATTGATTTACACGGGACCAATGATTGAGCAGGTTTTCAGTTCCAATACGTTTCACACAACTTATGATATCAATACCAGTTTTCACTACATGATTTCTGGTACAAGAAACTTTATTGGGGTTGAATTTAACAAGACCATCGACAAAGGAGACTTTGATATGACCATGAGACCTCAAATGAGATTGGGTATTGCCGACAATTTATTGATTGGAATTGTAGCAGGAATCCCAGTAAGTCGAGAAAACGAAAGATTAAGTTCTTTCATCCGGTTAATATGGGAACCTGGACATCATAAAAAATAAATACGGCCACCAACAATTTAATGACGAGCGGGATTGGACATAGTTTATAATCCCGCTTTACTTTTTCTTTTGTGAACCTATAGAGTATTCCCTGGAATTTTGAAAGGATATATCTTGCTCACCGACGTCTTACTGCCCCGCACTCGTACTGCCGTAATACCCTTTGTTTGGTATTTAGGGCTTGGTGCTTGGCCCATTGGTCAATCAAACTTGAGCATCCATCAATCCAATCTGGATTTTTTGGCCGAAAAAGTTAACTTCAGTCCTGTTTGGTATCTGTCGCTAAAGTGTCATTAAAACTACATTCAGCAATAGTTGCCACCAGCGCAAAAAATGATGAAACTGCTACTCATATCAACTTTCTTTTTTCTGACAAGCAACTTCTTGTTTGCTCAGGACAAAGATTCGTTGGTCAAAGACATTCGTGGAAAATATGCTGAAATAAGAGCCAACCTTAAGTGTTACAGTACAACAATGATGGAAATTTGGGGCGAATCGACTGAAGGCGGACAAGCAACCGCATACTATGACAATGGCGATTTAACACTAATTGAGGTTTTATGGCTTGGTGAGACGGGAAAAAATCAAATTGAATACTACTTCAATGACGGAAAATTAATCTTCGCATTTGATCAAGATTTTGACTATAACCGACCAATCTATTGGGACGATAAAACAGCCAAGGAAAATGGTGACAATGAAGCATTTGACCCAAAAAAAACAGCGGTAAAAGAAGACAGATACTATTTTTACAACGAGAAACTTTTTTTATGGCTTGATAATGACAAAAAAGAACAGGACCTGACTGAGGGAACCAACTCAGTTGTGGGCCAAGGACTAATAGCCCATTGTTATAAAATAAAAGACGAATTGAAAAACTAAAACACTCTGGATTTGAAGTCCAGAGGTTTAGAAGGGCAATGAAATTGCCATGGTTATTAGGTTATCGAGTTATTCAATAATCACATAGTAACTCAGTAACCCAATAACTCTTAGAATACACAAAAATTTATAGAAACTAAAGTAACTGCAATTAAACCTGACTGCCGTCAGGCAAATTTGCAGGGTTTTAACCTTCAACTAGATAATAAAAGGAACCCCTACATACCTTTCCGAAATCCCAAAACAAGGTTTCCCCTATTGTCCCGCACTCGTACTGCGGTAATACCCCTTATTCGGAATCTCAATGGCATACTTTTTCCCTGAAGCATTATTTAAATGGGGCTCGCGCAGCCAAGGGTTGTGCCGTTTCAGTACTTTGTAGTTGATTTCGTAGAGTTCGGCAAAATCGGCCCAATTGGCCACTGCCGTATCCACTTCAACCGTAAAGGTGGGCACTTTTTCGTACATATCTTCTTGGTCCAACTCAAAACCATACTTTTCTGGATGGGAAACGATTTCCTTTATGGCCAAAATCCGAAATACATATCGGCCTGTCTCCTGCCCCAACAACAAATCATAGTAGTCGTCCACCTGTTGGATGCCCATATATTTTTGGATTCCCGCAGGGCCTGCATTGTAGGCGGCAGCGGTCAAGGTCCAGCTACCAAAGCGTTCTTTCCATTTATTGAGATAATCACAGGCCACTTGGGTGGATTTCTCCACATGGTAGCGTTCGTCCACATTGTCGTTCACCTCCAAGCCATATTCCTTTCCGGTTCCTTTCATAATTTGCCAAAAACCGGTGGCCCCAGCTGGGGAGACCAAATTTTCAAGGCCACTTTCGGCCACGGCCAAATACTTAAAATCATCTGGAATTCCATTCTTTTTAAGAATGGGTTCAATAATGGGGAAATATTTGTTTGCGCGTTTTATGAGCAAGAGCGCATTGGACTGCCAATAGGTGTTTACCAAAAACTCGCGGTCCACACGCTCCATGATCTCGGGATCATCTTGAGGGACATCTTCCCCGGCAAAATTGAGATCCTTGGGAATTTCAATGGCCGTGATTTGGTAGGTGTCCGCCACATTTTTATCCTTGGCCACCACTTCTTTAACAACGGGGGCCTCCTCCACTTCACTGGATTGCACGGCAAAAATGAGTGTACTCACAACTGCCACCAATCCTATTAAAGCCAATATGTTTTTTATGTATTTCATAGCAAATCGTTTATTAAAGTACCGTAAAGATACTATTATAAAGACGAAATTATTCCAAAATAATTGTGGGAAGGTGATCATTGAACCATCTTGCCCGATGTATGATCATGGCATGCGTGCCGTTTTTCACCCTAATGCAGTCGGTAATGTTTGCAATGGGAAAAACAGCATCCTTTTCACCTTGGATGTGAACTAAATTTTTGGGCGGTTCTGTCTGTTTCCAGTTTACAATTTGGTCTATGGACCAGTCAATGTAATGTTTGTCCCGCACGGAAAGGTATTTTTCATAAAGGTCCAACCGTTTGGTGACCGTTTCCCCAAAGGCGTACTTGGCCAAAAGCTCCACATTGTTCACCAATCCCGTGGGCAATAGTTTATGTACTTTGGTGTACTTGGCAAAAAGCATTCGCTTGGGCAGTTCCTCTTTTGTCTTGACGCAGGAAACCGCTATTATTTTTTTGGTCTGAATGGACTTTGCCATTTCCTGCACCAACATCCCACCAAAAGAGACTCCTATAAGCACAGGGTTTTTATGTTTGATTTCACCACACATCTTTTTGGCATAATCCTCCAAGGACATGCCTTTATCTGGAAGAAACCATTCCAGCCTATGGGTCTCAAAAGTGTCCGCGGGAAGTTTTATGCCATCAAAAATGGATGGGTTGGCAGCCATCCCGGGCATAAAGTAGACATGGATTTTGTTATCGGACATTTGACACCAAATATCGACAAGGTCTAGGAAATTAGCAATATTTTGACTACTTTTGTATCCCTTTTGTAACTAACCCCGCCTATCTGAACACATTTTTTAAAAGGGGGTAACAGCAATTTACCGTTTTGGTAATTGTACGGTGTCAATTTAAAAACAGTACTATATGACAGAAATGGAGATTAATGACAATAGTTTCTTACGTCAATTTGAAGCTAGGGTCAACGGGCATTTAGCCAAAATTGAATACTCTTCCCAAGAGCGTAAGGTATTTTTGACCAAACTGGTGATCCCAGAAGAAATTACCCAAGAAGGCTTTAAAGAAGCATTTATCAAAGCCGTTCTGAATGAGATTCAAGAGAAAAACCTAAGGGTGGTACCTACAAGCCCACATATAGCTGGTTTTTTGAGGAAAAACAGACAATACAAAGAGATGCTTCCCGTAGGCATCCGAATCTGACCAAACTACAGACAAAAGATTTTAACCTCTCAGCAATGGGAGGTTTTTTTATGCCGAAACCGAAGCGGAAACAAACTCAAACCGTACCAAACCGTCCTCATCAATCCCGGTAAGCTCCACTTGGTGCAGCGTATTCACCAATTCAGGGTTCCAGGGCGCCTTCACTTTCACATAGTTTTCGGTAAACCCATGAATATAGCCCGATTTGTTCTCCCCTTCAAAAAGAACCGTCCTAACGGTACCCAATTGGCTTTCGTAGAACGCCCTTCTCTTTTTGGCCGAAAGTCCTCGCAACATCTTACTGCGCTTGCTGCGCACCTTCTTGGGAACCACTTGGTCCATTTCTGCCGCCAAAGTATTGTCTCGCTCCGAATAGGTGAACACATGCAAATAGGAAATATCCAATTCGTTCAAAAAATGATAGGTCTCCAAAAAATGTTCATCCGTTTCCCCCGGGAAGCCCACAATTACATCCACCCCAATACAGGCGTGTGGCATGGTCTCCTTAATGCGTTTTACCCGGTCCACATAGAGATTGGACAAATAGCGTCGGCGCATCAACTTTAAGATTTCATCGCTTCCGCTTTGGAGGGGAATATGGAAATGCGGTACAAAGGAATTGCTCTGGGCCACAAAATCTATGGTCTCATTCTTTAAGAGATTGGGTTCTATGGACGAAATACGCAACCGATGAATCCCATCAATTTGGTCCAAGGCCTTTACCAAATCCAAAAAGGTATGCTCATGCCGTTTGTTGCCAAACTCACCTTTGCCATAATCGCCGATGTTTACACCTGTCAACACAATTTCCTTAATGTCTTTGGATGCTATTTCCTTGGCATTCAGTAAAACATTGTCCAAAGTATCACTACGTGATATGCCCCGGGCCAAGGGAATGGTGCAGTAGGTACATTTGTAATCACAGCCATCCTGTACCTTTAAAAAAGCTCGGGTGCGATCACCGATGGCGTAACTGCCCACATAAAAATCGGCCTCCTCAATTTCACAGGAATGTACTTGGGCGACCCTTCGACTCCGCTCAGGGTCCGAATCCAATAAATCGTTCAAGTAGTCTGTAATCTTGAACTTTTCCGTGGCACCCAGCACCAAATCCACTCCGTCCACAGCGGCGAGTTCTTCCGGTTTCAATTGGGCATAGCATCCCACAGCAGCCACAAAAGCATCTGGATTACCCTTTTGGGCCTGTTTTACGATGGTCTTAAAGCGCTTATCCGCATTTTCGGTAACGGAGCAGGTGTTGATCACATAAATGTCCGCTTTTTCCGTAAAGTCCACCCGCTCAAAATCCTCCTTTTCAAAACTTCGTGCAATGGTGGAAGTTTCGGAGAAATTGAGTTTGCAACCCAGCGTATAAAAAGCGACTTTTTTGTTCATTGACCAACCTCTTGTTTTAGGGCGGCAAAGATAGTGATTTGTTGAGAGTTATGGCAAAGGGTGGTTGGGTAATGGGTGATGGACTAAGGAAAAAGGGTTGGCAGAAGGAATGACTTGCATATTATGGATAACACTTTTTAAGCTGTATTGAAACTTTGGTCATTTTCCGCTAACTTCGTTATCTGTCGCTAAAGCGTCATTAAAACGACGTTTAGCTTAATGGTTGCCTACAATTATGAAGAAAATTCTGCTCATTTTGATATTTTTAAATTTTGTTGGCATTTATGCACAAGAAGATTCTGAGAATAAAATTCAAAAAGTTAA
>NZ_LXTT01000171.1 GCF_001683915.1 Allomuricauda sp. CP2A
ATCCAAGTCCTTATCCGTTATAATATAATCAATGATAGAAATAGGGGCATAACTCACAAAGGAATTCCTCTCAATTTTAGTTGAATCACAAAGCAAAAAGACTTCATTGGCATTTTCAGCCATTTTCAATGTAATCAAAGACTCCTTTTCATCATAAGAGGTCAATCCTTTGGCCAAAGATATTCCATCTGACCCTATAAAAGCTTTATCTGCATGATAATGGGATATGCTCAATTCAGCTGAACGACCATAAGTTGCCTTCCGTTCATTGAGAACTTCTCCACCAATAACAATCAACTTTATATTATCAAAGTTTATCAGTTCTGACACAATGGGAAGTGAATTGGTAATAACGGTCAATGATTCTTTTTTGGAGATGTATTTTGAAAGAAAAGATAGTGTTGAACCGCAATCGATAAAAATGATATCGTTATCATTTATGAACTTAGAAGCAACCTTACATATATGCTCCTTGTTTTCCTTGTTTTGGTTCATTCTACTATTGAATGTGAAGAGAATCTCCGCTCCGGTGTTTTTTATCGCTCCGCCGTGTGTCCTGATCAAAAGACCTTTATCTTCCAATTCTGTTAAATCACGCCGAATCGTAACCTCCGATGCATTACATTCATTTACGATTTCCTGTACCGATACGACCTCTTCACTCTCCAATAAGTTCAATATAATTTTTTTACGTAATTCTGGTGTAGTGGTTTTTGTTTTCTTACTATTCATAATGTCCAATTATGCTTCAGGTCTATGTGTTGATGATTAAATCAATCAAAAATACACGATATTTATCAAAATACATCGAAATATCTGTATTTAAACAACATCCGGTTAAATTAAGCCAACAAAACCTATGAATTGTTTTTAACTTACATTAAACATTTTCAAGGGAATAGCACTATTAGGGCAATCACAGATGACCCTTGGACCACAAAAACCTCGATTTATTCAATTTCAAGCATTCATTCCTCCATCCATCAATATATTTTCCCCATTAATGTATGCCCCGGCATCGGATGCAAGGAGAACCATCAATCCTTTTATATCATCACTGTTTGCCAATCTACCTACCGGTACTTTTTTCTGATAA
This sequence comes from Allomuricauda sp. CP2A, assembly GCF_001683915.1. Classification (GTDB taxonomy): domain Bacteria; phylum Bacteroidota; class Bacteroidia; order Flavobacteriales; family Flavobacteriaceae; genus Flagellimonas. Next base: position 1,097 of record NZ_LXTT01000171.1, read on the forward strand.
TTTTCAAGAAAGCGTTCTGGTTGATTGTTGAACAATCCACCTGGGCTTATACAATTGACCCTAATTTTTTTATCTGCAAGTATTTTGGCCAAATATCGGGTAAGATTGATGAGTCCGCCACTGTGAAAAAAGTAATCTGGTGACGGGTTACCCATATCAGTTCCTTCATAATTGGAAAGGTCAGGACCGAACATGCCCATCATGGAACTTATATTGATCACGCTTCCTCCTCCACTCTCTCCAATAATCTCACACATTTCTCTAACAATATCCATCATGCCAGTTGCATTGATTCGCATGGATTCTGCAAAGTTTTCAATTGTATCGTCATACCCTCTCATCGGACGGGCAACGGCATTGTTCACGAAAACATCCAATCTCCCGAAAGATCGCATTATTTCATTTTTGAGGGACAATACAGATTCATGGATTCCCTGATCTACCTGCATCGCATGGACATCGAGACCTTGCTCGCGATAAGCTTCGGCTACGGCCTGTCCCTTTTTCAAATCACGGGAGGCCGTTATAATGGTTCCACCTGCTTCAGCAAGGCCTTCCACTATGTTTTTGCCATAGGAGCCTGCACCGCCTGAAACCAATATGACCTTCCCTTCTAAATTCAATAAGTCCTTTACGTTCATATAATTTTTTAAATTATTTCAATTATAAATACACCGTCTTCCCTTCTTTTTGAAGGCTTTCAGTAGCCCCTATAAGGGTTTTTATGATCATTTCCGTTGTTTTAAATGGGAGCCTGGGCTGGCCTTCCTCAACCGACCGGACAAATTCTATGATATTGTCCCTGAACATAGAATATGAATTCTTAAAATCAATTAATCTCCACCCCTCTTGTCCAAAAAGGGAAATTTGAAAAGTGGGTGTGATACCCATGAAAAGATGCACGGTAGCCAGAAATCCATTTTCAAATTCAATATGGACAACGTCTTTTCCTGTTTGCCCTATATGCTTTACGGACTTGGGCCTTGGGTCATTCAATAAAGAAAATAAAGCCTCCAAAAGATGAACACCATATTTTATCCAGTCCTTTTTCCCTACCGCAGTGGCCAACTCCAACTTTCCCAAAGAGCCCAATTCTTGCTTGACAATCTTACATTCATTCGCATAACGCATCGAAGAACATGACATAATGAATTTCCCCTTGGCGGATTGATCTGAAAAATATTGCAAGTCCTCTATGGTAATGGCCAGCGGTTTATCTATAAAGATAGGTATGTCCCTATCAATAAAGGGCTTTGCCATAGCAACATGGTTCCCCGCATCATCCCGGGCCAATATTACAGCATCAACCATTTCGACCATTTCCTCCAAGTGATCCACAACAGTTTCAATTTTTGCGGTTTTGGCTATACTTTCCGAAATTTTTTTGTCCTGGGTCCAGACACAGGTTACTTTTGCTCCTCTCACTCCCAAAGTATCTTCATTTGCCTTTAGGTAGTTTGTTACGGCCGGATACCCTATTTTGTTGATTTCCTCGGCGCTATAACAGCCATTTATTATGGCCGACCAAGAGTAAGGATGGGCATTGCCATCACTCATTCCAATAACTCCTATTCTTATCATACTACTTATTCTTAATCAAACTTATCAGCCCCTTCAATCAATACTCAATATTGCATTTGCAGCGGCCATTATTATTTCCCTATTGTTCAAATCATCTCCCTTATCCATATAAAATCTTAGAAAAGGTAAGTCCTCTTCTGTAGCAATGTATTCATAAACGGCCAAGGTTGGAGGGAGTTCGTCACTATTCAAGGAATTTATTTTGCTCTCCAACTTTTCCCTGCATTCACGTACTCTGGAGGATCCCAAAGAATCTCTGGGAATATTTGCCAAAGTGCAGAGCAATAAATTTGTATTCAAGGGTGAATTCCTGGTTTCATCCAATGCTCTAGAAATCAATAAATCCCAGTTATGGACATCAATGTTCCTCATTTTATACAATGCGTACAGTGCTATACGTTTAATTTGGGTCTGTTCATTGGAGTCTATAATGATGTCCACAAATTTATTTTTCACCTCTCGCATATCCTTTTCCGAATCGTATGCTGTGCCCCAATAGGTGTAAGCCCATAATGGATCATGGGATGCCTTAAGAATTGAATCGGTTATCCCAATGGAAATAGTGCTCGGTGATACTTTTAATTTTGCCAAAGACTCAGCGGCATGAATACGATCAAGGGAAGTATTCTCTACATAAACCTTTGAAATTGAATCCAGCCATTTATTTTTTTCTGTGGTGGTCACCGCTGCCTGGTTCAATACCCGCCAAATTCCAATGCGGTAATAGGGTTTGTTCCTATTTTGCTCTTCTTCCTTAAGAAAAGTATCATACACATTATTGGAATGATCAAGATTAAGAATGTATTCTGCAGCATGCACTTTTTCCCATCCAGTGGAATTCCTCAAGGCGTACTGCAACTTTTCCTTCGCGATTATTTTCACAGATTCTGAGTTGGATGCCCTTTTATTGTTTTGACAGTTAAAAAAAAGTACGGCTATCATGGCTGCCATGAGACCCCGAATCAATTCTTGATGTCCCATTTATTATTTATTCTCTATATCCAGAATAGTACCCGCAATGTATCGGGGACCATTTTCTTGATTATAATAGTACACGACCAAAACTCGTCCATCATCAAATTGGATTGCCCAAGTATAGCCTATATCCCAATTACCACCATCCTCGCGAATCACTATCTCAGGAGCTGTCGCAAAATCCGTACATTCTGCATTTAGTATCCTGGCACGTATCCCATATGGCTCATGCCGATATCCATAGGTAAGCAAAACCCTATTGTCATTCAATCGCAGTGCATGTAAAGGATGCCCCTTAAAACCCATTGTCTCCCATTCGAATGTCTTACCTCCATCTGTTGAACGGGAAATAACAGCTTGACCCTCAAAATTTGCAGTCCTTAAAAAGCCTACAAAATCTCCTTTAGGGGTTTCAATTATCGATGCCTCATTAAATGATATTGTGTTATCAACAGCAACAGGAGAAACATAATCCCATGTCAACCCCTTATCTTTTGAAACAATGAGGTGATTTGAGGTTTTAGTGGGACTATCATGGGCCGCTACAATCCACAATATTCTACCTTCATTGGTTTCATACAACTGCCCTCTATTATATGCAGCTACTGGGGAGCCGAATGGATCATTTAATATTTCCGGCTCTATATGTGGAGGATAAATAACCTCTCCCCATGTTTTTCCTCCATCTGTAGATCGAACCAAATATCCCCCTGAAAAAATAGCTCCTGAAACTTCTGAATGTTGAAAATTGGGCTTTTTTAATTTAGACAAACCCTCTTCCCCAACGAATGCCCATCCATAACTTGCACAAAGAATTGTTCCATCCTCCAATTGGAGTAAACAGGGATCCTGGGACCCTCCAAAAGGATGTGCGTAAATTAATTTTGGTTCCTTGGTCCATGTCTCTCCGTCATCACTTGATTTGACTGCCACTAAATAGCTGTTAGGGTCAACGTGATGTGTTTTGTCCTCTCCAAATATTTTACGATCTGGGGCTCTTCGGAATGCCACCAATATTTCCCCATCAGGTCGTTGTATTATGGACGGAAATGTTGAGAAATAAGTTGAATCTTTGTAGATTATGATATCCTTTATCTTACGGACACCTAGTAGGCTGTCTCCCAAATATTCTCCTTTTTGCCTTATTGTTGTTTGAGAATCTTCAGGTTTTAACTCAATACTTGAATCGGTCGTATTTGTCTTTTTGCATTGAATGGCCAAAACCAAAATTACACTTAAAACACTGATTTTATATAGGTTAAATTTCATGATGAATGCTTTTTTAAACGATTTTCATATTCACTGGTTCAAAACAGGCTATGTTAACCACCCTTCTCTTTCCCATTTGACCAGGTCTAAAAAGTCAATATCTGGGTATTGAAGCTCTTTTAGCCTTTTTAACTGTTCAACCTCTAAATAAGTACCATTTGCGGCACTAATTGAATTCTCCAAATATTCCATCCGATCAATGCCGACAAGCACCGAGGAAACTTGATGCGATGACAATGCAAATTTTACTGCTAATGTTGGTAGGTCGCAACCAAGCTTGTCACACAATTCTTTATATAATCCAATGTGCTTCTCCACTTCTCTCAATTCCGAATGTAAAGACCTGCCTTTTTTGCTCAATATGCCCTTAAATAAAACAGAGCGTACCATGATGCCAATTTCACTTTTTTCCGCTAAAGAAAAGTTTATCTCCTGTGTTTGATCCATCAAATTATAAGGTAACTGTACAACGTCCCAGTTGCCACTTTCAATAGTTTTCTTGGTTTCTCCCAACGAATATGTGGAGGCCCCTGTAGCTCGGATTATCCCATCTCTTTTTAACCGAGAAAAAGTTTGGGCGATATCTTCATTTTCCAGAATCCCAAGGTCTGCTTGATGCAACATATAAACATCAACATAATTGGTTTGTAAGGCCAAAAGGCTTTCCTGTAACGATTTTTCAATAAGCTCTTTTATCTTTTTGGATGAAGGCAAATCCCCAGATTTATCTCGAAGTTTACAGCATTTGGTACTAATGACCACTTGGTCCCTTTTGGTCTTAAAAGCTTGACCCATAATTTCCTCGCTTGCTCCATACATACGTGCCGTATCAAAAAAATTAATCCCCCTATCCACGGCTTCATGTAATAGATTAATCGATTCATAGCGGGAGAGCATATCGGCTTCACTGCTTACCCCTATACCATAGGGCATTCCAATTTCCACACCGCCAAACGCTATTTCTGACACGTTTATCCCCGTGTTTCCCAGAGGTCTTCTTTTCATAATTATAGATTGTTATTTGTATGGGCTTTCTGTTCCTTTCGGGCTATTACCACCTTTTTGTTCCGCCCCGGTTTTGAATCCTTGTAGTAAACTGTTGCAATAAGTTGATAAACCCACTACATCGGCTCCCATACTAATAAAATGGTAGCCCATATCCATTAATTCATTCAAATTGTCTGGATTACCAACTGTTGCGGCATATTTACCATGTTTATTTGCCATTTCCGCCACTAATTTTCGGGTTTCTATTAATCTTGGGTGGTTCCACTGTCCTGGAGCACCAATACCTTGACTAAAATCTCCTGGACCAAAAAACAGCATGTCATACCCTTCCAATGCAGCAATGGCTTCCAAATCCTCTAAGGGCTCTGGGTCTTCTATTTGAAGCGCAACAAACCGTTGTTTGTTTGCCTGTTGGATATACTCCTTGAAATCAAGTGTGGCATAGGCCCCATCGGCATTGCCCCCATCGATTGGGCGACGTCCAAGGGGATGAAAGCGTACCATTTTGATAACATTTTGGGCATCCTCCAGATTCATGATATGGGGTACCAATATGCCTGCAGCATCCATTTCAAGTGGTTTGATATAATCACTATAACTTCCACGCGAAACCCTGACCATAACATCAGTGTCATGAGCCTTTGCGGCCCATACTCCTGCAGCAAGCACTGATGGGTCTTGACTGATATGTTCTTGGTCCAACCAAACACAATCAAATCCTGATATAGCCACAATCTCAGTAACTTTTGGATCGTTCAAATTGACTTTAAAACATTTGGCAATCTTTCCTGCTCTTAATCTTTCTAAAACACGGCTTCTTCTCATAGTTATTTATATAGAAATATCATATTCAACACCATAGTACCTTTCATCCCCAAATCATTCATTAGTGAAAATTTTAATTTGGTGAAGCTTTTCTACCGGATGGTTCGGAGTCCAAGGGAAGGGTTTCCAATTTTTTTGGCCCGGTAAAACTTTTACCATCTTCAATGTCTGGCAACTTAAAACGTAATGCCCGGATTGAGCTTCCTTTACCTTCTTCGTAATATATTGCCAATAGTGATCCATCCATCAATTCTACCGTAGATGGGTACGCGCCTGGTGTGTTGTCGATAAGGTAAGGTCCTTGCCAAGTCTTGGCATTATCATGACTGATTTGTAATCCTGTATAATATCCAATACTATCATAAAAACCTCTATAGGACAATAGTATTTTCCCGTTCTTAAGCCGTGTTAGTGATGGGGAATGGCCGACAAATCCCATATCCTTTACTGGAGACCACCTCTTTCCAAGGTCGTTACTGAGAGCATAATGCATGTTGACTATGGAGCGATCTCCTCTCAATGTTGCAAAAAGTGTTTCATTGTTCAGTAAAAGAACATCGGTTTCCGCTGCAAGTACAAGATTAGCGGCCTCCCCAATGGACACAACTTTTCCCCAGGTTTTTCCTTTGTCGTATGAAGGAATAACGCCGCCCCAAGCAGCCTTCTTTGAAGGTTCGGAATGATAGACCGGCAATAACCATGAGCCATCTGGCATTTCTCTTACTTTGGCCGAGCAGTTCCAATCGGGTGTTGATGTTGTTATTAACTTGGCTTCTTCTTGCCAAGTTTTCCCATTGTTGTAAGATTTCAATACATATGGGCCTATACTTTTCCATTTGATTTTCCCGGTAGGCCTCACTTTCTTTTTGGAATTTTCAGGTTGCTGCTCATGTAAAAGATCTGGGTTATTGCCATATTTGGTAATTTGCTCTTGATTATATGAGGGCTCCTCTCCTTTCAATATGTGCGAACCAGATACTTCAAATTTCAATGAAAAAAAACTCAAGACCAATGTACCGTCACTCATCTGATTAATATGGGGGTCACGGTTATCATTTACATCGTCATATATAACAACCGGGGTACTCCATGAACGCCCTTCATCCTTTGATCGGATCAAACAAATCCTTCCCGCATTGGGATATTCTTGATTGGGATAGGTCACATGATTGTCCCCATCATAATACACCACCACGATATCACCGTTTTTTAGACGGCAGGCATCAGGAACGGCTTGATATTCCCTGGCTATCCCATTTTTAGAAATTATCTTATAAGGCACCGAGTCTTTGTTTACTTTTTGTTCATGGTCAAAATAAGGTGTTACTTGATACTCTTTATGACGTTTACCATGAATTTTAAAAGAGATATTAAGCACTAACAAAAAACTCAAGGTTAACTTTAAACCCATAACACTAGAAATTAAATTTTTCTATATTGATTCACCAACAACAAAATCTACCCGGTCAAGTCCAGCGTTTATGATTACTTTTCTTCCATAAACTCAAAACAAGGCTTATTACAACCCCAACAATAAAAGAAACAGGAATAATCCAAAGAAAGGAAATGGCCTTTCCAAAAAATTCTTGGGAAAAACTGATCAATATGGCAACAACTCCACTTGACAATGTACCTATAAAGGTCGCGGTAGGTTTTGCCTTATGGACAAACATGGCCATAAAAAAAGGTACAAACAATGGAGCGACCAATGAATTGATGGTCTTGTAGGTTATCTCCAATAAATTTCCTTTAATGTTTCCCACAACAAAACTTAGCAAAACAATAATGAACCCGATACCAAAGGATATGTATTTTGCCATTTTAACCTGATCTCCAGTGGTAATGGCCCTCTTTCCAAACCGAAGGATAAAGTCATTAATTATGGACATGGCCGACGAATTAATACCAGAAGAAAGGCTTGACATGGATGCAGCAAGTAAACCTGCCAAAACCAGACCGGAAAAACCGGCAGGCAAACCCATTACAATAAATTTCGGGAATAATGTATCGGCTTCATCTACAATAGAATTTCCACTTAAGAGTGCATCTGGATGCACTTTGAAATAAGTGAACAAGGCGAGCCCAAGAACTGCCAAAAGCAAGGTGACGAAAGCATTGGACAGTATTGAATTCAAATACATTCTCTTGGCAGCTTTTATATCTTTGGTTGCCAAATATCGCTGAATGGCCATTTGATCTGACCCTGCAGTACAGACGTACCATCCTACGGTAGTAATGACCACAGGTAAAAAACTGAGCCGGGCCTGAGTATCAAAAAGCTTCCATTCTGCCCAATGGGCCGGCCATTGGGTCGGGATTATTTTTGAAACACCCCCAACATCCTTTACAATTAAAATTATCGCGACCAAAGAGCCGCCCAACAAAACAAAAGTTTGGACAACATCACTCAGGACAACACTTTTCAAACCTCCATAAGAGGTATATATTACGGTAACTGCTCCCATTATGATACTTACCAATAAAGCTGTTTCTTCTGGCCAACCCATGATAGGAACAATGACTTTTTCAGAAACCATATAGATGATTACCGCCATCCAAACCATGCGCATTGTTAAAAAATAAATTGCGGCCACAACTCTACTCCTAACATCCAATTTTGTTTCCAATAATTCATAGGCACTTTTTATTTTAAGTTTCATTATATAAGGAATAAAATAATGGGCTACAATGAAGTATATGATGGGCAGTGCAAAAA
>NZ_LXTT01000062.1 GCF_001683915.1 Allomuricauda sp. CP2A
GGTTTATGGACTATGTGCTGGAACACGATGAAGAACCCGCCTCGGTATACAAATTCTGTAAAACCTATAATCTCGACGAAACCAGTTTCTATGAGAACTTTGGGTCATTTGCGGCCATAAAGTCCTCCATATTTTCACTATTCCTTGAAAATACGTTGGATTTGCTTCAAAAAGATGAAACGTACAATCACTCCAATGCCCGAAACAAGCTTTTGAGTTTCTACTATACGTTTTTTGAAATTCTAACTGCCAACAGGAGTTACGTGGCACTGGTTTTCCAAGACAGAAAGCATACGTTGCATAATCTTAAATCACTTCATAAACTTCGGGAAGGTTTCAAAAAATATGTGGATGGATTGGATATCAAGACCTTGGACATGAATCAGGAACAGGTAGAAAAAATACAGCGAAAAGCAATATCGGAAAGTGCATGGGCGCAGTTACTTTTCACCTTGAAGTTTTGGCTCGATGATACTTCCCCATCTTTTGAGAAAACCGATATTCTCATTGAAAAATCCGTCAATAGCTCTTTTGATGTTTTGGAAGCGACCCCGCTACAAAGTTTAGTGGATCTTGGGAAATTTATTTTCAAAGAAAAAATGGCCATGTCGTAAATGAAGACAATAGATAGCATCCCCACGTCCAAAATCCAAAGGGCAACCAAATTGGTCCAAACTGGTGCCAAAGTTGGTGTAAATTATATAAAATATTACGGTAACAAAATGGCCACTTCAGAAAAGGAGGCCAAGGAAAAACTTGATCAAGATAATGCCGAGGATATTTATGGCAGTCTAAGGGAGTTAAAGGGCAGTGCCCTAAAAGTGGCCCAAATGCTTAGCATGGAAAAGAATATGTTACCCAGGGCCTATGTGGAAAAATTCTCACTCGCCCAATTTTCCGTGCCACCCTTATCAGCTCCTCTGGTGAACAAGACCTTCAAGAAATATTTTGGAAAATCGCCAGACGAAGTTTTCGACACCTTCAACTCCGAAGCGGTCCATGGTGCCAGTATAGGCCAGGTTCACAAAGCCGAAAAAGATGCAAAGAAACTAGCGATAAAAATTCAATATCCGGGTGTCTCGGATAGTATTGCCACAGATTTGGCATTGGTGAAACCGATAGCCTTAAAAATGTTCAATATAAAGGGAAAGGACAGCGACAAGTATTTTGAAGAGGTCAGGGACAAGTTGATTGAAGAGACCAATTATCTGCTGGAAGTGGAACAAAGCCAGGCCATGGTGGAAGCTTGTGGGCATTTGCCCAACATCAAATTCCCGTCGTATTATGCAGCACTATCCTCGGAGAAAATCATAACCATGGATTGGATGGAGGGAGAACATCTATCCGAATTCACTGCGCACAATACGGATAGCAACATATCCAATATTTTGGGTCAGGCATTGTGGGATTTTTACATGTACCAAATCCATGAATTAAAAAAGGTGCATGCCGACCCGCATCCCGGCAATTTTTTGGTTTCAAAAGACAATCAATTGGTAGTATTGGATTTTGGATGTATCAAAACCATACCCGAGTCTTTTTATGTACCTTACTTTGAACTGGCCATTAAGGAAAATATTTCCAATCCGGAATTTTTTGAGAAAAAGCTGTTTGAATTGGAAATTTTGCGTCCAAACGACTCCCCTCAAGAAATCCAATTCTTTAAAACCATGTTTCACGAAATGTTGAGCCTCTTTACCGTGCCTTTCCATAGCGAGGAGTTCGATTTTTCAGACAAAGTATTTTTCGGTAAAATCACTGAATTGGGAAAAAAATATGCCCAAAACACGGAACTGCGCAGAATGGACGGTAATAGAGGATCAAAACACTTTATCTACATCAACAGAACTTTTTTTGGTCTTTACAATCTTTTGCATGACCTTAAGGCAAGTCAAATCAAAATCAATAATTACAAGATGTTGCAATGAGGTGTTTCACACAATCGGACTTAAGTTCTTTGGACAGGCTATTCCGGATCAACCTGATCAATGGACTTTCTGGATATAAATCTGCCAACCTGATAGGGACCATCTCTGAGGAAGGAAACGAAAACGTGGCTGTTTTCAGTTCAGTCATTCACTTGGGATCAGACCCACCAATTTTGGGTTTTATCCATAGACCGATTGAAGCTGGGGGAAACACTTATGAGAATATAAGGCAGACCGGGTTTTATACCATCAACCATCTTTCAATGGACATTGTGGCGGATGGCCACCATACCTCTGCAAAATATGAAAGAGATGTGTCAGAATTTGAAATGACCAGATTAAAATCGGAATATCTGGGCGATTTTGTGGCTCCATTTGTCATTCAAGCCCCCATAAAAATTGCCATGAAATATGTAGAAGAGCATTCCATAACATTGAACGGGACCATTTTGATGGTGGGCGAAATCGTATCCGTTTTTCTTGAAGACCACCTATTGGATGCCGATGGATTTGTGGATTTATCCAAAGCAAATGTGGTGGCCGTTAATGGGCCAGATGGATATGCCCTGCCCAAATTGGAGAAGCGATATCCATTTGAGCATCCCAAAACAGATAAGGAACAAGATCAATGAAAATTTTGGTGACAGGAACAACGGGCTATATTGCCAAGCGATTGGTGCTGAACCTGTTGAAAAAAAACCACCATATAATTTGTTGCGTTCGCGATTTGAACCGTATTCCGGATGAAATTGAATCCAAAGAGGGGATTGAGTTCATTAAAGTGGATTTTTTGGATACGGAAGGTGTTGTTTTTCCAAAAAATATCGATGTAGCCTATTACCTTATTCATTCCATGGCTGCAACAGGGGATGACTTTGAAGATTTGGAAAAGCAATGTGCTCAAAACTTTAAGAATTTAGTTGAAGAAACTGCATGTCGCCAGGTCATTTATTTGGGAGGGATAGTGAACGACAAATCACTTTCAAAGCACCTGCAATCGCGTTTGGAAGTCGAAAAGACCTTGAAGTCCAGTAGCTACGCGGTAACAACGTTCAGGGCAGGCATCATTGTTGGCAGTGGCAGTGCCTCTTTTGAAATTATTCGGGATATTGTTGAAAAGTTGCCTGTGATGGTGGCCCCCAAATGGTTGAATACGAGAACACAGCCCTTGGCCATCCGGGATGTTCTCAATTTTTTGGAAAGGGCAGCGGGCAGGGAAGAGGTCATGAGCCAATCCTTTGATATTTGTGGCCCAGAGATACTTACCTACAAACAAATGCTGCTTCAATTTGGTGAAGTAAGGGGATTGAAACGATATATTCTTACCCTGCCGGTGCTCACACCAAGATTGTCCTCCTATTGGCTCTATTTTGTGACCTCCACTTCCTTTAATCTGGCCAGAGCACTAGTGGATAGCATGAAGGTTGAGGTCATTGCAAGACCCAGCCAAATCAATGAAATTCTTAACGTGCAGCCCATGTCTTACAAGGAGGCGGTAAGGTTGGCTTTTCAAAAGATTGAGCAAAACTCGGTCATTTCCAGTTGGAAGGATGCCATTAGCAGTGGCGTCTTTCAAGATCAGTTGGCCGACCACATCCAAGTACCCAACCATGGTTGTTTTAAGGATGTGCGCTCCACAATGGTGGTGGATGAGGCATACACGCTCAATAAAATCTGGTCCATTGGCGGTGTAAATGGATGGTACGGCTTTAATGGTCTTTGGCGCATACGGGGCTATTTGGATAAAGTCTTTGGAGGGGTGGGGCTACGTCGGGGCCGTAGGCACGACACCAATTTGGAAGCCGGAGACCCATTGGATTTTTGGCGGGTTTTGCTGGCGGACAAAAAGCAGAAACGATTGCTTTTGTTTGCTGAAATGAAGTTGCCAGGGGAGGCTTGGTTAGAGTTCAAAATTGTTGAAGACACCTTGTTCCAGAGGGCTGTCTTTAGACCCAAAGGATTATGGGGACGCTTGTATTGGTACATGGTATTGCCTTTTCATGCGTTGGTATTCCAAAGGATGATCAATTCTTTGACGAAAAAATAACCAATTGGAAGCTACTACTTCCTATCATTTTCTATCTATTATAAATTAAAAAACTCCCAAGAAATTAATCTTGGGAGCTTTTTCATTATCAACTCAACTCAAAATAGTAACTATTCTTAATTCGTGGTATCGGGAATCAATACACCATCCAGAACATGGATAACACCATTAATGGCCTGTACATCAACTGCGTCAATGCCTATTCCAGTATTTCCAGCCCCATCGGTTACATCGGCTATATTGTCACCGGTACCGGGCAAGTTGATGGTAATGGCATCACCTTCTAGGGTTGTGGCCATAATGCCATCGGATAAATCACCTGAACGCACATTGGCTCCTGCCACTACGTGGTGCTGTAAAACTGGAGTCAAGCCAGCTTCATCTGGAATGGCCGCAAGGGCTTCAAATGCTGCATTGGTTGGAGCGAAAACGGTAAATGGGTCATCACCGGCTCCACCTTGCGCAGACAGTACGCTAACAAAATCCGTACTTGGAGTAAGTTCGGTCAACGCTTGAACCAAGGTTGAGAAATTAGGGTCTGCAACAGCAAAAGTAACTACAGTCGGCAAATCGATTACGGCATCCACCGCATGAATCACGCCATTGGTAGCCACAATATCGGCAGCAACAACATTGCTCACTCCATTTAAAGTAACACCATCATCGGTGTTGATGTATAAGCTCAAATTTTCATCGGTATCAAATTCTGCTGCAGTGTTCACATAAGAATTCATCAATCCTGAAGAAAATGCAGATGCTCCCACAACAACGTGATTGGACAAAATTGCATTCAAATCATTGGAATTTGGATTGGTAAAGGCACTAAACGCATCATTAAGTGGTGCAAAAACCGTAAATTCTTCCTCTTCATTGGAAAGAAGGTCTGTGAAAGTGGTGTTGCCTCCATCCGTCAAAGCCGCAACCAAAGAAGATAAATTCGGATTTGCCACTGCGTGGTCTACGATGTTGGGCAGATCAATAACGGCATCCACCACATGAACCACACCATTGAGTGCTTTTACATCTGCGGCGACCACTGAAGAAACTCCATTAAAAGTGACTCCATCCGAAGTGTCAAAGAAGATACTTATGTTTTCATCCCCAGCTCCTACTGCCGAAGTTGAGGTGTATCCAGAACCAAGACCTTGTAAATCTGTGCTGTACAACTCACCTTCTATAACGTGGTTAAGTAGAACTTGGGTCAATACTTCGGTGGGAATGTCACCAAGGGAAGCACCATCCAAAAAGGTTTCAAAAGCCTCATCTGTCGGAGCCAAAACGGTGAAAGGTCCATCACCTCTAAGTACAGTCGGTAAATCACCATCAGCTGCAACAAGGGCGGCCACTAAATTTTCAAGATTTTCATTGCCAATGGCTAAATCTGTGATGGGAACCAAAATAATGTCAGCGAGTTGATCAATAATGGCTTGTGGAAGAAGTACTTTGTCAATAATATGTACCACCCCGTTTGAGGCCTCCACATCTGCCGTGGTCACTTGGGCATCATTGTCCGTGGCATCACCAATAAACACACCACCGCTAGTGCTAACTTCCAGCGTAGAGCCTTGGAGTGTGGTCAGTGTTTGTCCATCGCTCAAGTCGGTGGATAATGCAGCACTTCCCGAGACGACATGATAGGTTAGGATAACGGCCAATAAATCTTGTAGTTCTTGTGAATTGAAATCATCCAATGAATCAAAACCGTCCAATTGGGCCAACAAATCGACAAAGGCCTGATTGGTGGGGGCAAATACGGTGAAAGGGCCGTCACCGCTAAGGGCAGTAATCAAGTCGTTGTTGGCACTTTCATCAGCTTTTTGCAGGGCAGCAACCAAGCTGCTCAGTTCTGTAGTGGCCTGAGCGGCCTCAACAATGTTGACGGTTGTCTCTGGTGGAGGGGGTGCCATTCCATCGTCGTCATCCGAACAGGATGCAAAAATAAAAAGGAAAACAAATGATGTTAGTTTGGTTATTCTCAGTAGTGCTTTCATGTGATCGTTGTTTAAAATGTTTAACAATTAATACGTAAAGTTAAACAATAATATTTTGTTTAATTTATTTTTTTAAAAGTTTAACAAAATGAATGGTGAAATTGGGTCAGGTACACTATTTTTGAGCAGAAATGGCATAGGAGTGAAAAGATTCGTGGCAATTGACAAAAGAGGAAGCAATACCTCTGCAGTTATCAAAATAATTTTCTTTTTTTTGTGTTATTATTGGGTGCCAACTACAGTATGTTGATGAGAATTAAGTTATTATAGTTTTTAATTCAATTGAATGACGATTGATTTATCCCTTTGCCAGCAAGTACCAATACCCATTGCGTTTTTGGGGCCAGAGTTGGTTTTTGTGGACTTTTCCAATCAATGGTTGGAACAATTTGGGCTGACAAGGAATGCAAAAGGAAAATCATTCTTTGACGTAATGCCTGAGTTGCCGGAAGAGTTGAAGCTGGACATCAAGTATTGCCTTGAAGGTGTCGACCAACGGTCGGGCGCTATACGGATGATTTTGGAAAATGGTGATGCGGTCTGGTATGAATGGAAAATCAACTTGGTAAAAGACAAAGTTGGAGTCGTAGACGGAATCATTCTCGTTTTAGAAGACATAACCCATAGAAAAGCTGAAGAGGCACTTTTAAAAAAGGCCCAGCAGGTCGCAAGAATTGGAGGTTGGGAATTGGATTTGGTAAAGAACAGGATTTATTGGTCCAAAGTTACACGCGAAATTCATGAAGTACCTGATGACTACATGCCCAATCTAGAGGATAGTATTTCATTCTATAAGGAGGGATATAGTAGGGACACCATTTCAAAACTGGTCAAAGAAAGCATTACCCATGGAACACAGTGGGATGTCGAACTCCAAATTGTTACCGCAAGTGGACGCGAGATTTGGGTCAGGGTCATTGGAGAATCCGAAATGGTAAATGGGATTTGCGTGAGGCTTACCGGAACCTTCCAAGATATTGACAAGCAAAAAAAGGCTGAAATTGATTATAAGAATGTCAGCGAAAGACTTGCATTGGCAACAAAAACGGCAGGTATTGGCATTTGGGAGTACGATGTTCAAGAAAATCAGGTATTCTGGGATCAAAATATGTACGATCTCTATGGCATTAAAAAATCTGACTTTGAAGGGGTATATGAAGCCTGGGAGGCTTGTATGCTTCCAGAAGATAAGGAAAGGACAGCCCAAGAGGTACGGGACGCAGTAGAAGGGAAGAAGAACTTCAACACAACCTTTAGGGTAAAGTGGCCCAATGGGGAAACGCATTGGATAAAGGCGGAGTCAGTGGTGATTCGGGATGATGAAGGAAAAGCCCTTAAAATGATAGGGGTCAATGAAGACATCACTGCATTGAAGACTACCCAGCTACAACTTCAAAAAAGCGAAGAATCCCTTCAAGGAGCTTTTGAAAATTCATCCATAGGAATGGCTTTGGTAGCCTTGGATGGCACATTCATGCAGGTGAATAAAAGCCTATGCAATAGTTTGGGGTACAGTTCGGAAGAACTACTGAACTTGACTTTTCAGGATATTACACATCCTGATGATCTTGAAATAGATCTAGCACTGCTCGGGGAAGTCGTTCAGGGCAAAAGATCTACTTACCAGATAGAAAAAAGATATTTCGACAAAGAAGGGCAATCGGTCTACATACTTCTTACGGTTACCGCGGTGAGAAAAATAGACGGGGAAATTTCCCATTTCATTTCGCAGATTGTTGATATTTCATCCCGGATTATGGCAGAGAAGAAATTAAAGAACTTGTTGCAACTGACCACCAACCAGAATAACAGTCTTCTGAATTTTGCCCATATAGTTTCGCACAACCTAAGGTCACATGCCGCCAACTTGACCATGATAAGTGGATTTCTTTTGGATGATGGATTGGATGGGGAAGAACGCAAGGATACTTTACATATGTTGGGCAGGGCATCCAATGGGCTCAATGAAACCATTTCGCACCTTAATGAGGTGGTCCAAGTAAAACTTGGTTCAGAAAAGGAGCTAAATGATATTTTCCTTAGAAAAACCATAGATAAGGTTTTGGAAGATATAAATGCCCTGATCAATGAGACTAAAGTAAGGCTTGATATTGCTGTTCCAAATCACATAAAAATAAAGGGTGTACCGGCATATTTGGAAAGTATAGTGCTTAATTTGGTGACCAACGGCATTAAATACCGCAACCCTGAAAAGGAATGTTACCTTAAAATCGAAGCATCCGAAGAAGGGCAATACCATGTTTTTTCAGTTGGGGATAATGGTAAGGGAATAGACTTGGACAGACATGGCGAAAAACTCTTTGGAATGTACAAAACCTTCCATGGAAATAAGGACGCAAGGGGCATTGGACTTTTTATTACCAAGAATCAGATAGAGTCAATGGGTGGTACCATAGCGGTGGAAAGCCAAGTAGGTGTTGGATCAAAGTTTACCGTTAAGTTTTTGAAGGGACAATAGGACAACGCTTTCTGATTATGCCATAAATATTCCACGGAAAGACCGTGGTTTTTAATTTTTAGCGATATTTATCTTCAGGGTAACAATTTCTGGGTGTTGGGCTTGGAAATGGAATTCAGAAGTGTTTTAGGAACCAATCAGTTAGATGCAGATGACCCATTGATTCATTTTGGATCACAAAAGAATAGGCTTAATGGGATTCCATGCCCTTGGGCTTTTTTTGTTGTTATTAAGCCGCTTGGGTAGGTTGTTGGTCTAAAAAGTAGGGATTCCAGTTCGAAAATTATGAATATTAATCGCGCACCCAAGAAAAACACATCACCCATGTGCACAAGGCAGATTTTTAGTTCTGCTCTCTTTTTTGGTGACAGTACAGTATTTAATCAGTGTTAATAAGTAGTTTTAAAGCACAATGCAGATAATTGAAAATTCAACGGTCTACGATGCCATAATAGTTGGCTCTGGAGCGGGGGGCGGTATGGCCACAAAGGTTCTGGCCGATGCCGGCCTGAAAGTGGCCGTGGTCGAGGCAGGTCCGTTTTTTGACCCAGCGGACCCCGAACAAAAAACACAGTTAAGATGGCCGTATGAATCCCCAAGAAGGGGAGCGGGAACCGTAAGGCCCTTTGGCGATTTTGATGCCGCCTACGGCGGATGGGAAATTGAAGGGGAACCCTACACCCATAAGGACGGGACAAAGTTCGATTGGTTCCGTTCCCATATGCTGGGAGGGCGTACCAACCACTGGGGGCGTATTTCCCTACGGTTCGGACCGGATGATTTCAAACATAAAAGTTTGGATGGCCATGGAGAGGATTGGCCCATCGGTTATGAGGACGTGAGTCCGTATTATGATAAAGTAGACAAATTAATAGGGGTCTTTGGGACCAAGGAAGGCCTTCCAAATGACCCAGATGGATTTTTCCTGCCGCCACCCAAACCAAGGCTGCATGAATTGTTCTACATAAAAGGTGCAAAAAAGTCGGGGGTTCCCGTATACCCCTCCCGTTTGTCCATGCTCACCAAAAGAATCAATAATGAAAGGGGCGTTTGTTTCTATTGTGGACAATGTTCAAGAGCCTGTCAGGTCTATGCTGACTTTTCAGCGGGAACCTGTTTGGTGTTTCCGGCCCAAAAGAATGGGGGACAGGTGGACCTTTTTGTGAACTGCGTGGTCCGTGAGGTCACTACGGATGGCGAAGGCAGGGCCACAGGGGTGTCCTATATCAACAAAGAAGATAGAAGAGAATATAAACTGAAAGGAAAAGTTGTGGTTTTGGGTGCTTCCGCCTGTAGCTCAGCACGAATCCTACTCAATTCCAAGAGTCCGCAACATCCCAATGGGTTGGGCAACAGCAGTGATAATGTGGGCAGGTACCTCCACGATTCCACAGGAGCGGACCGAATGGCCTTTGTTCCCGATTTGATGAACCGAAAAGTGTCCTACAACGAAGATGGTGTAGGGGGCATGCATGTGTATTCACCTTGGTGGGGCGACAATTCCAAATTGGACTTTCCAAGAGGTTACCATATTGAAATCTGGGGCGGAATGGGAATGCCGAGTTACGGATTCGGTTTCAATGTGAACGAATTCAATAAGTTCTTTGGAACCAAGGTTGGCGGTTATGGGGATATGCTCCGCAGCGATGCCAAAAAATATTATGGGGCTCTTGTAGGGCTCAGCGGGCGTGGAGAATCCATCGCCTTGCGGGACAATTATTGCGAAATAGACCCCAATACCGTTGATGAATGGGGTATTCCTGTATTGCGTTTCCATTACAAATGGTCGGATAATGAACGTAATCAGGCCAAGCACATGCAAGATACCTTTGAAGAAATCTTGGTGAATTTAGGTGGAGAGCCCGTAGGTGAAAAACCCGGCAAGGATGTGGATTACGGTCTTCATGTACCCGGGCGTATCATCCACGAAGTGGGCACAACCCGCATGGGTGACAATCCAAAAACATCGGTCACCAACAAATACCAGCAATTGCATGATGTGGACAATGTGTTTGTGGTGGATGCAGGACCTTTTACCTCCCAGGCGGATAAAAACTGTACTTGGACCATTTTGGCACTCTCGTGGAGGGCATCGGACTATATTGTGGACCAATTGAAAAAACAAAATCTATAGGCAATGGATAGAAGGAAAAGTTTAAAATCGATTGTATTGGGCTCTGTGGCAGGGGGGCTGGCCCTAAAAGGCTGTAAGCCTGGGACCGAAATAGCCATTGATGAAAAGACGATTGAGAGCACCGCGGTAAAGTGGCGGACTGAAAAGGAGAATGAAGATGTTGCCAAACTGTATGACGAACAGTTTTTCAGTGAGTACGAAATGGCCACCATGACCGTTCTTTGTGATTTGATTCTGCCGGGCAGTGATGCATATAAAAGTGCCTCAGATGCCGATGTGGTGTCCTTCATTGAGTTTATGGCGAAGGATATGCCCGAGATGCAGACCGACCTGAGGGGCGGCCTGATGTGGTTGGACCACAAAAGCAATACCGAATTCGGAGTGGAGTTTAAATCGGCCACCGAAGCGCAGCAGAAAACCATTTTGGACGAAATCGCCTATTATGATCCGGAAATCCCCGAGGACGAAAGGCCCTTTGAGGTCAATTTTTTCTCCTTGGTGCGGAACCTGACCATGACCGGTTTCTATACCTCAAAAATCGGAATTGAGGAACTGGGCTACAAGGGCAATATGCCCAATGTCTGGGATGGGGTACCCGAGGATGTCCTGGAACAGCACGGGGTATCCTATGACCCGGAATGGATTGCGAAGTGTGTGGACCAGAGCAAACGCAACGACATTGCAGAGTGGGATGCGGATGGAAATTTGATTACCTAATTTCCCAACAGAAAATAAAAAATGAAGCTTGCCATTTTGGCAAGCTTTTTTTATTCAGGATTGGTTTTGTTCCCGGTAGTGGAAATGGAACGTTCCAAAATATGGCTTTTTACGGCATCTAGATAGCTTCTTCCTATCACATATCGTTTTCCCGCAATTTCAACACTATTGCCTTCCAAGGCATCTATTTTGTCCATGGAAACCGTGTGCGATCTATGGATCCTAATGAATCTGTCACTGGAAAGCTCATCTGTAAAAGCGCTCAAGGTCTTGTGTACAATATGATTGCCTTTTGTGGTGATGATTTTGATGTAATCCTTTAGGCTTTCAACCAGAATGATTTCATCCAAGTATATTTTTTTCATCTTTTTCTTGTCCACTTTCACAAAAATATGCTCGCGGGCGGCATCCCATTTGGGATGGTCCTTGGTCTTGGTAATGGCCTTGTTCACCGCCTTTATGAACCGGGGCAGGGAAATGGGCTTTACCAAATAGTCCAATACTTCTTGGTCAAAGCCTTTAGCAGCGTGCTCCGCATGGGCGGAGGTGATGATGACCATGGGCTTGTCATCCAAACTATCCAGAAAACTGAAGCCATCAATGATGGGCATGTTCACATCCAAAAAAAGGAGGTCGGGCTTATTCTCCCGTAAAAAGGCAAGGCTGTCAATGGCATTGTTGAAAACCGCCATTTCCTGTAGCTCCTTTATCTGTTCAATATAATTTTGAATGACCTTTACGGCCAAGGGTTCATCATCTATAATTACGCATTTTAGGGTCATCTGAGTTTGAGCTTTAGTTTCACAATATATTCATCCAGTTCCTCATGTATGTCAAGTTTGTATTCATCTTCACCATACCTGAGTTTCAATCTTTTTTCAACATTCAATAGCCCTATCCCCCCAGCATATTTTTCTTTGTTGTGCAAGTGGCTTTTAGGTTTGGTATTACTGATTTCAAAATAAAGAAACTTTTCTTCAATCAAGATTTTGATGCTTATCCGTACTTTCCTAATATTTTGGTTTGCCCCATGTTTAAACGCATTTTCAATAAATTGGACCAAAAGCATGGGTGCGATTTTTTTCCCCTTGGGGTCTCCGGTCACCTCAAATTCAAGTTGTAGGTTTTCGTTGTACCGGATCTTTTCAAGATCCAAGTAGTTCTTAATAAAAACCAGCTCTTTTTTTAGGCTCTGGTTTTTGTCCTTGGTCTCATAGAGCACATAGCGCATAAGATCGGAAAGTTTGATGATGGTTTCCGGTGTTTTATCCGATTTTTCCAGACTCAACGAATAGATATTGTTCAAGGTATTGAAGAAAAAATGGGGGGAAATCTGCGCTCTTAAAAACCGAAGTTCGGTCTCTAACTGCTCCTTTTCCAATCGGGCTGCCCTTCCGGTTTCCCGAAGCCAATCTATGGTCAGTTTTATGGAGGCGACAAAGGTGATCACATAGAGTTCGCCCAGCATCATCACTATGGTGTAGTTAAAAGTAAGGCTATGGGTTTCAGGTCCTTCTGGCCAAACATCGTAACTTATCAAAAAATATGTAAGCAAATATTTAATGACTACCATTATAAAAATGGAAGCGAACAAAATCACAACGAAAGCGATGATTTTCCGCTTAAAAATAAAGCGGGGTATCAAATAATAAATGGTGAAGTAGGTCAGAAAAATATGGATGGGAAAACCTAAAAGATTTGCCTTTGCAGAATAAATATAATCATTGAAATAGCTGCCCCAGCGCAAAAAATTAAAGGTGAAATAAATGAGCCAGAATATCACATGGTGCAAGGGAGTGATTTTGAACTGTGTGGCGGCATTTACCAAAAACCTATTCTTGACTTGTTTTTGTAGTTGCATCTGGCTATGGATTACATATTTTTGAACATTTGGCTTCCCTCAGCTGTCATTGGTCTAATAAAGCACATAAATACGGATGAAATTAGGAATTTTTACAAAAAAGTAACTAGTACCCGAATTTATGAAGCGGCTCTTTGATGCCAAATGTAACCAAAGTAAAGTTCATAAGTTCTGAATATAGATTTGAGTCAAATGTCAAAAATGTTCCAAATAATCGTGTTGTGCTTAGCCGTTACGGGTACCATTTCCTGTGTTGGGCAGCATAGACCAAATCCACGATCCATTGTTGTGTACAAGACCAATGAACCCATTACGGTTGATGGTCTGGCCAATGAGGCATCTTGGGACAAGGCTGAGGTTTCCACTGATTTTATAGACATTGAAGGGGATAAAACCCCAACGTACCAAACCAATGTGCGCATGTTGTGGGATGAAACATATCTATACTTCTTTGCCGAACTTGAAGAGCCTCATGTATGGGCGACATTGAAGCAACGTGACACCGTTATTTTCTACAACAACGATTTTGAAATTTTCATTGACCCGGATGGGGATACCCACAATTATTATGAATTTGAAATGAATGCCCTCAATACGGTTTGGGATTTGTTTCTGGTGAAACCGTACAGGGAGGGCGCTCCCATTGTGGACAGTTGGGAAATTCTTGGGTTAAAGTCTGTGGTGCATATCAACGGAACCCTAAACAATCCTTCCGATGAGGACAGAGGTTGGAGCGTTGAAGTGGCCATGCCTTGGGAGGTATTGAACGAAGCCAGTAGCAGCAGTGCCATCCCTGAAGGAGATTATTGGCGAATCAATTTTTCTCGGGTGAACTGGGATTTTGACCTCAGTGATGGGAAATATTTCCGCAAAAAGGACGCAAATGGAAAATTTCTCCCTGAATACAATTGGGTATGGTCTCCACAAGGGGTTGTCAACATGCACGAGCCAGAGCATTGGGGCTATGCCTATTTTTCACCAAAAGTTGTAGGGAACAAAGACAGTTTTAAGATTCCCAATGACGAACAGATCAGATGGTTGTTGTATGGGTTGTACAGAGCACAGAAAAAATATTTTGCTAAAAACGGTTCATGGGCAACCCATATACAAGAGCTTGGTATGGAACCTGTCCTAAAAGATGGCACAAAAGTGAATCTTGATATGGAATTGCACCGAATGGGATGGAACATTCAAGCAGTGAGTCCATTCACAGGTTCAGTATATGTGATTGCCCAAGATGGAAAATACCAGCAAATAAAATAAGAAGCTGAGATGAGAATACACCAAATAGTTTTATTGCTTCTATCCCTATTTACGATTTCCTGCATGGACAATATAGGTATGAAACCCAATGCCAATAGAGTCCCTAAGGCAGACAAGGATATTGCCTATTGGGTATGCGTAACCGCTGATCCAAAAAAGGATGATGCTTTTTATTTAAATGAATTCAAAAAGTATAGATCCAACAGCTTAAGTGTTATTTTGGTGAACATCAACGCAGATTCCATTTTTTTAAATCATTTGGTGGATTTGGCCGAGTCCGAAGGTTTGGAAGTCCATACAGCGCTTGGCATTCCTGAAATGAATGCTGATGAATTGGAACAGGCCATTGAACAAGCCAAGAAAAATGGAACAAAAAAAGCCTTCTTCTTTAACGAGACTACCTTGAAAGAAGAGCATTTTAAGGTGATCAAGGCATCAGAAACCGAATAAGCACATAGGTCTCAAAATTCAATAACCGTTTTAGGAATACCCTCTCCAATGACTTGTCCATGCTGGTGGTGGCTGAGGACACGGGGCATATTGCATTATCTTTTCCCAGTCTTTGGATTGGTTTAAAACCCCACAACAAAAACTCCCTTCGGCTTTTCACGTTTGTTGTTGGTCGAAATTTTTTCAGAAATCCTTAACAAAAAGGGATTTTCACTACGTGTGTTAACTTAAAATTAACGTACCTTATAATTACTAACGATCAAATAAACTAACATGATTCAAAAACTTAAGTATGTATTTGTTTTTGCGGTTTTGTTCTCCATTCAGGGGGCCATGGCGCAAACAATTACCGGAACGGTTTCTGACGAAGCTGGTACACCGTTACCTGGGGTCAACATTGTTGAAAAAGGGACCAGCAATGGCGTAACTTCCGATTTCGATGGCAATTATGACATCACTGTATCCGACAGCGGTGCCACTTTGGTATTCTCCTATTTGGGCTACCAAACCATGGAAATCCCAGTTTCGGGCCGAACAACGATTAATTTAACCTTACAAGAAGATACGGAGCTTCTTGATGAGGTAGTGGTTACCGCTTTGGGAATCAGTCGGGAGAAAAAATCCCTGGGGTATGCCGTGACCGAGGTGGACTCCGAACAGATCAACACCGTAAAAGACTACAACGTGGCCAACTCATTGGTTGGTAAGGTTGCCGGTTTGGTGGTGAACCAATCGGGCGGTGTGGGTTCCAGTTCTAGAATTGTACTCCGTGGTAACAACTCCATTACCGGTAACAACCAGGCATTAATAGTAGTGGATGGTATCCCTATTGATATGTCCGATACATCATCCGGAGGTAGTGTGTACAGCAGTACCGTTACGGGAGGTGGTATTACCGACCTTAACCCAGAAGATATCGAATCCGTATCGGTATTGAAAGGACCCAACGCCGCGGCGCTTTATGGATCTAGAGCTGCAAGTGGGGTGCTATTGATCACTACCAAAAAAGGAAGTAAGGGTAGAGGACTTGGTGTTTCCTTCAATTCAAATGTAACATTGGAAAACCCAATGTTCTTGCCAGAGTACCAAAACGAGTACGGGCAAGGAACCAATGGGGCTCCTTATCCAGATGTAGCTGGAATGGGAACTGCTTCTTGGGGTTCCAGAATGGATGGCACCCAACAGATCTATTACACAGGGGAACAAAAAGCCTATTCGCCGCAACCCAATAATGTGGAGGATTATTTTGAGACTGGGGAAAAGCTTATCAACTCCGTTTCTGTGGATAAAGGTGGAGATGATTACAGTATGCGTTTTTCGTATACCAATAACAGCACCACCTCCATCATTCCAAACTCCAAATTGCAAAGCCACAACTTTAATTTAAGGACCTTGGTGGATATTTCGGACAAATTGAGTTTTGATGGAAAAGCCACCTACTTTACCCAAGAGCTGAACAACAGGGTGAACTTGGGGTCTGAAGGGGTTTTGGGCTACGTGTATTATATGCC
Source organism: Allomuricauda sp. CP2A (assembly GCF_001683915.1). Lineage (GTDB taxonomy): Bacteria > Bacteroidota > Bacteroidia > Flavobacteriales > Flavobacteriaceae > Flagellimonas. The sequence goes on from NZ_LXTT01000062.1 coordinate 16,382, forward strand.
CAGAAGTGTTGATGTGAATGATTTGAAGACGTATCAGATGGACAGCCCTTCACTGTACGATCCAAACAGCGGATTAAGTGATTATGACGTGATCAGCTACTCTGGAAGCGGCAAAAGTATTGGTAACCCCTATTGGATCCAGTATGAGGACATCAACGACCAAAGACGTGATCGCTTTATTGGCTTTGGTAAGGTAGACTATCAGTTTACAGATTGGTTGTCCGCTTTTATAAGAGTGGGCGGTGATATCACCAATGTAAGAACCGATTTCATCAACCCTGTTGGGCACCACTTTAACAGATATGGTCGTGTGGAGTTCAATACAGATAAGTACACTGAAATGAACTCCGACTTCTTGATCACGGCTAACAAGGATTTTGGAGAAAAAATAAATCTTACCGCCAATGTGGGTGGTAACTTGTCCAAACGTACCGCAGAAAGAATGGGTGTTGTGGGATCACAGTTCAAGATCCCAACAAGGGCATTGCTGGCCAACACCAACATTCAGTCCAGTACCCATACCCCAATGGAAACTAAAAAGGTAAACTCTTTATACGGTTCTGTGTCCTTGGGTTATGATAATTTCATGTATTTGGATTTGACAGCGAGAAACGATTGGTCATCAACCTTGGCAGCTGACAACCGTTCTTATTTTTATCCATCAGCGAGTTTCGCAATCTTATTGGACAGATTTATTGATCCAGAGCGAAACGTAGTGGATATGTTCAAGCTAAGAACCAGTTGGGCAGAAGTAGGTAACGATACAGGCGTGTACCAGTTGTACCAAACTTTTGATGTGCCACAACAAGGGTATTTGGGATTGACCACCTTGAGCGCTCCTGATATCAGATACAATGAAGATTTAAAACCAGAGAGTGTAAAGTCAATCGAGTTTGGTGCAGAGGGACGTTTTTTCAAAAACCGTTTGTATTTTGACTTTTCAGCCTATACCATCACCACCAATGATATGATCTATGACCTGCCGGTACCTGCCGCCACAGGATTTAATTTTTACAAATCGAACATTGGTGAGGTACAGAACAAAGGTGTGGAATTTTTGATTGGAGGTATGCCCATTAGAACCGAAAATTTTTCTTGGGATGTATCCTTTAACTTCTCTAAAAACAAAAACACCGTAAATTCATTGATTGAAGGCTTGGAAGGTACGGTATTAAACACCACCAATTCTGGTAACGTGGCCATTGCGGCCAATGTTGGAGGAGGTATCGGTGATATTTATGGTACCGTTTGGGCCACTGACGATGCTGGAAACAGATTGGTCAATGCCGAAGGGATTCCCATGGCTTCCTCCGAAAGAGAACTTTTGGGGAATGCACAACCCGATTGGATTGGTGGTTTAACCAACACCATATCGTATAAAAACCTTTCGCTCCGTTTCTTGATTGACGGACGTGTGGGAGGTGAAATTTATTCCGTTACCTCTGCAAGTTTGGACGGTTCCGGTGTTTCTGAAAGAAGTTTGTTGTATAGGGATGGCGGTGTTGTAGTGGATGCCATTAACTCTGATACAGGTTCCGCAAATACGGAGAGCATCACAGCCCAGGAATACTGGGGCGCTATGTCCGGCATTGCTGAAAACTATGTGTATGAGCAGACCAATGTTAGATTGAGGGAATTTGCATTTACCTATAATTTTAGTAGGGACTTGGTCCAGAAAATTGGCCTCAATTCAGCATCCTTGGGATTGATAGGAAGAAACTTGTTCTTCTTCTACAAAAAGGCAGATGATATTGATCCAGACGCCACCTTGGGTACTGGATTGAACGGACAGGGTATTTCCATAAACAATGTACCCACGGTCAGGAGCCTTGGGTTGAACCTTAATCTGAAATTATAAAAAAATGATGATGAAAAAAGAAATAATGAGAATAGGACTGGCAGTGGCCACCCTATTGTTCGCAATAAGTTGTTCCGATTTTGACGAGATCAATGTAAAGCCCAACGCTTTTACATCTGATGAGGTCAGTGCCAAATATTTTGTCACAGAGACACAAATACAACTATATGCTCCCAATAGATTTCCCTATTGGAGGGCACAGTTGATCCACTGGGACCGTTTCGCTGGCCAGTTCTGCTTTGGTTTCAATGGAAGCTGGTGGACCGATGCGTTATCTTATGACTATAATTCAGGATATACCGATGCCGCTTACGACTATTTGGCCGGATATGTTACCAGCCTTAGCGCATTCATGAATTTTGTAGGGGAAGGCGGAGAGTTGGAAAATCAAAACTATTACGCAATAGGTTTGATTATGAAAGGCCTGTACTACCAGACCTATACCGACGTATTTGGTATGGTTCCCTATTCCGAAGCGCTTAACCCAGACATTATTACACCTACCTATGATTCGCAGGCCGCCATTTACCAAGGTGTCATTGCTGAATTGGATGAGGCCATGGACATCATAGGCGATGCCACGGTAACTGGAGATGGTGTGGAAGTTTTGGCTGAGAATGATCTCTTCTTCGGCGGTGATCTACAGCAATGGAAAAAACTGGCCAACAGCCTTAAGTTAAGGATGGCATTACGGGCCCAAGGAGCGCCCGGGGCAGATTTTGCCACTGCAGCCATTGCAGAAGCATTGGCTGGTGACCTTTTGGTAACCGACATGGATAACGCTCTCATGGAAAAAGACACTGAAATATCACAGTGGTCCAATGCGGCATATGGAGATGTTTGGCATAACTTCGGTGTAGGCTCAAACTGGACCGTGGGCAAGACTTTGATTGATTATTTGCAGACCAACAACGACCCAAGACTTCCCATGTACGCCCAGCCCATTGATGGTGGCGAGGTAGTTTTCACCGAACCTGTTGAGGGTGAAGGTGTGGCCTTGTTCGATAAGCATGTGGATTTTATCCTTGCGCAATTGGACAACGCCGGGGTAAGTTACACCAGAACAGACGGTACCAATGGGGATGGACTGGCCACGGTCACCATAAATGTGGCTACCGATACGCCCTATTATGTTGGACAACCAACACGTTTGAACGGATTGATCTATACCCATGTGAAAGAAGCCCTTTTCTCCAGACCGGCAGAAATCATCATCAATGCCAAAAACCAAGGGAATGATATTTTCCCAGAAATCGTTTTCACGGCTGCCGAAGGTAATTTCTTGCAGGCAGAGGCCATTGTAAAAGGATTGGCTTCTGGTGATGCCCAGACGTTCTACCAAGAAGGAATACGTCAGGCCATGCGGATTTGGAATGTGGATGATGCAGCCATTGAAACCTTCTTGTCCACAGAAGATATGGCACTTTTAAATGGGTCAACCGATGAAAACCTGGAAAAGATAAGCATTCAAAGATGGATAGCAGCCTTCACCGATGGTGGAGAGGCATGGGCCATTGTTAGGGATAGTGGGTATCCATCAGAACTGGCAGAAGGAGTTTCTGATTATGACCTGTACAGCGCAGGAACGCTTAATGGTGCCTATCCACAAAGAATGCGTTACGGTACCAATGCGTATAATACCAACGGCCCCAATACAGAAGCTGCCAATGCTACCCAAGGCCCGGATATGCAAGGAACTACCCTTTGGTTTGCACAATAAGCCAGAGGTCTTATGAAATCAATCCAAGCGATTACTTCATAATTTGAGTTAGTTTTTATTTTGAGTTTAGTAAGGTAAAGGAAGAGCAACTCTTCCTTTACTTTTTTACAGGTACAAATGTTGGCCATCATTTCCATTTTGATATGTCATTTTTGTTGTACTTTACTTTTCTAACATAATCCGATTTTAATATTACATAGTATGATATCACTGAACACTTGGGACTTAATCATCATCTTCGGATTTTTTGCCATAACCCTGGGCATTGGGGTCTATGTGTCAAAAAGCTCGGGAAAGAACAGTTCCGAATTTTTCCTTTCCGGCAAATCCATGCCGTGGTGGTTGTTGGGGATATCCATGGTGGCCACTACTTTCTCCACGGATACGCCCAATTTGGTGACCGATATTGTCCGTACCAACGGCGTTTCAGGAAACTGGGTCTGGTGGGCCTTTTTGCTGACAGGACTTTTGACGGTGTTCATTTATGCACGGCTCTGGAGAAAATCCAATGTGAATACCGACCTCGAATTTTATGAACTCAGGTATGGTGGCAAGCCCGCCCGTTTTTTGAGAGGGTTCAGGGCCATATATCTAGGGGTCATCTTCAATGTGATCACCATGTCCGCAGTGACACTGGCCGCCATAAAAATTGGGGGGATAATGCTTGGATTGGAACCTTGGCAGACCGTGGTGAGTGCAGGTTTGATCACAGTGATATTCAGTGCAGTGGGAGGCTTTAAAGGTGTGGTCTATACCGATTTTCTCCTCTTTTTCGTTGCGATGGGGGGAGCCATTGGTGCCGCCTATTATTTGGTGAACATTCCCGAAGTTGGTGGATTGGAGGCCCTGTTGTCCAATGAGAACGTCAAGGACAAACTGGATATTTTGCCGGACACCAGCAATGCCCATACCCTAATCACCCTATTGATCATCCCATTGGCCGTACAGTGGTGGAGCTCTTGGTATCCAGGCTCCGAGCCAGGGGGCGGGGGCTATATCGCCCAACGGATGCTATCGGCCAAAAATGAAAAGCATGCCATTGGGGCCACCTTTTTCTTCAACATCATGCACTATGCCATGCGCCCATGGCCTTGGATCTTGGTAGCTCTTGCCTCTTTGGTGGTGTTTCCCGATCTGGAGAGCCTGCAACAAGCTTTCCCCATTGTGACCGAGGATAAATTGGGGCATGACCTGGCCTATTCCGCCATGTTGACCAAACTGCCATCAGGATTGTTGGGGTTGGTCTTGGCTTCGTTGGTGGCCGCCTACATGTCCACCATATCAACCCAGCTCAACTGGGGATCGTCCTATATTGTCTATGATTTTTATAAACAACGGGTGAACCCGGAAGCATCCGAAAAACGATTGGTGGCCGTGGGAAGATTGTCCACGGTTGGACTGATGATATTGAGTGCCCTTTTAGCACTTTTATTGCAAAATGCCCTTCAACTCTTTGAAGTGTTGCTCGTATTTGGTGCCGGAACGGGATTGATTTTTATTCTCAGGTGGTTTTGGTGGCGGATCAATGCATGGAGCGAGATCACCGCCATGTTCGTTTCAGGGATATTGTCCTTGCTCTTCAAACTTACACCACTCGGGGACCATTTGTTCGCCACGGAATCCGGAATCTTACCGGATTGGATGGAGTACCCCACTGTGGTCATCGTTACAACGGCAGCTTGGCTCATTGCAACATATGCAACCTCTCCGGAGAGCACCGAAGTGCTGAACAGCTTTTACAAGAAGATAAACCCTGGAGGTCCCGGTTGGAAAAAGATCGTGCAAGAGGCCAGGGCAGGGGGCACTGAGTTGGACAATGGAGAAAAATGGAGCGTGCCCAACGGTATACAGGCGATGTTGTTTGGTACGGTTTTGATCTATAGTCTTTTGTTTGCCACGGGATATTGGATTTATGGAAGATGGACGGGTGCGGTGATCTTAACCATTGTCGCCTTGATTTCCGGTGCGGTCCTGATTTTGAAATGGCGTCAAATTAAAGCCACCATTGTCTAGGAACAAAGCAGTGTCAAGATTAAAATGGCCCAAAAACCAGCTAGTCTTCCCTATTGAAGATTTCTGCGGCCTTTTGGGCCACTTTTATGCGTACCTCTGAAGAATTTCTACGCCCATAGGCTGCCTTGGTCTTAAATGCCAGCACAGTTTCAATGGCGGGATAAACGGTAATGTTCTGCCCCATTGCTCCTTTCGCTGAGTAGGCACCCTCAAAACGCGGGTCGCTCACATCCTGCCACAGCCACCACATATAGCCATAGCCATAATTCACCCCAGTACCATGAAAAACAGGGACATTTTTGTTCAATTCTTCATGGGAAGTGCGGGATGTCAGCATTTCATCAACCCAAGATGCACTGATGACCTGAACATCCTTCCATTTTCCTTTGTTCAGCATTAAAAGGCCCAAACGCGCCATATCCCGAGTTGAAAACCACATGGGATAGGCCAAATATTTGGAGATTGAGGTGTTGCCCTGTTTCTGCTGTATGGAGCGGTCCCAATCTTGCATGTGCAGTGGATTCGCTAGTTGACGTTCCACTTCGTCATAAATGTTTTTTCCCGTTTCCTGTTCAAAAATGTGCCCGGCCACATTAAAATCCCAGTTACTGTACAACCAATGGGTTCCCGGTTCAACGGAACCCCGTTCCGGGGCGTATTCCTGCATTCCGCCCGGATACCCTTCAGGATGGTAGACTCCAGACCTTGCCGAAATGATATCTTGTATTGTTGCAGTTTGTTCAATCGGCAAAATCCCCTCCACATCATCAATGCCCAATTCTTTGATGGTCTTGTTAAGGCGAATGGTACCGTCCTCAACATACTGTCCGTAGAGCATGGAGAGCACACTTTTCCGTATTGAGGCAATATAACTCAGTTCCTCTAGGTCCCCATAATCAAAAACCACCTTGCCTTTGTGAACGATCATCAAGCCAGTAATTTTTGTGCTGTCCACCAAATATTCGTGGAAAGCTTCGGCTTTTTCATTTTGCCATGCTTTGGCCTCACTTTCCGAAGCTCGGTGCCAAACCCGGTCTGGAAATACCTGTGCTGTTACGCATGTGCAACATAAAAAGAGCAGTATCAATACATGCTTACCTGAATAATGTGGAATTGATTTCATCATACTAATCTGTTTTTTTGAACCAAAGATTTCGTACCCTACCGTTGGATATAAACACACCCTCGATTTCCTCCTCAGCATTACGCTTGAATTTTAGGAAGTTCAGTGGATATGTTCCCTCCAAAAGGTCGTTTTGCTTTTGATGAAGGGATAATTTTCCATGTCGGATATGGTGGGCATAAAGTGAGTCATTCTGATAATGGATAGTATATGAGGTTTCTATTTCGGGACTGAAATAAGTGCTTGTATATTCTTCAGCGAGCTGGGGCGTCAATTTTTGTTCAGTGAATTTTTCAAAAACCATTGGTTTTCCACTTTCCGGGTAAAATATCATTTTACCATCCTCAAATACGATATGTGAATCATTTTCTGAATACATTGCGGTAAACTTTTCCTTATCGGTGGGAAGAAAGAATGCTTTGGAATTTCCATTGCCCAAGTAGAGGGTATCTGCATTAATTTCGACATTTCTCTCTTGATAGGTAATATCATCCCAGTACATGCCCACATAAGATTGTAATTGCGGCTTAGAAACGTTGACTGTTTTCAGTTTTTTTGGGCCATTGGCCTTATCAAAAAGGATTTTTACGATGTCTGTAGCTTTTGTGGCCGGGGAAGAGGATGAAAAATTAGTTAGCACCACAATACAGGTCTGTTTTTCAGGGAAAACGGAAATATTGGAACGATATCCACCAATGGAACCTCCGTGGCCGATGCGTTTCATTCCATAGAGGTCATCCACCACCACCCCAAAGGCATATTGATTGACGTTCCCATCGTTCAGCGGATCCGCGGTTTGCATCATTTCAAAAGCCTTTTCCCAGCCTGAAGATGGCTCGTAATAATTCTTCAGATATTTTGCAAGGTCAGCTGTTGTGGTATGGATATTTCCCGAACCTACATACCCCCAATACTCCACAGCCCGAACAAAACCATCTTCTGTAGCGTCATAGGATGTGGCATTGTTGGGTACAATGCGATCGTATTGCGCTTCCACATAGGTGTCATGCATTCCCAAAGGCTCAAAAACATCACCTTTCATATATTCCACAAAGGACTTTCCAGTTACTTTTTCAATAATGTTGGCCAAGAACATATATCCGGTATTGCAATACATGTATTCGGAGCCTGGCTCAAAATTGAGGTCTTGCTGTTGGGCAATAATTCGGTCCAAATCGGCATTGGTCCGCACATCATCGTTCCTCCATCCAGCCAATGCAAACAGAGCATGGAGACTTCGCAATCCACTGGTGTGGTGCAGCATGTGCCGAATGGTAATTTTATTGCCAAAATCCGGAAGCCCATCAATATAAGCATCAATGGTATCATCCACAGAAAGTTTTCCTTGAAGGTGAAGCAAAACAATCCCCAAAGCACTGAACTGCTTGGAAACAGAGGCTACATTGAACCGGGTTCCAGTGGTATTGGGCACCAAGTATTCCATGCTGGCCAATCCATAAGCCTTGGAAAATACCATTTCATCTCCTTGCATCACCATTATGGAACCCCCTGGATGATTGGGACGGTTCCAATCCAGGAATAGGCTATCAATCTGGGCAATTTTATTTTCTATTTGGGCCGATACGCAACCCAAAGAGAGAAATGCAATACAAAAGAGCGATTTGGCAAAAATTCTTGTCATGGATTATTTTTCAAGTCCAGCTTGCGCCAGAGTAATCAACAACGCCAATTGAATGGATTCTGCCCCTGTCTCATCGTTCATGTACCATTCATGAAGCGAGTGTGCTCCCCCTCCTTTGCCTCCACGACCAATACAAACGGATGGAATGCCTTTGGAAACGGGGATATTGATATTAGTAGAGCCCCTGTTCAATACCGGTTCCACCCCAAAATATTGGGTTGCGGCCATCGTTCTTTGAATCAAGGGTAGGGTAGCGGGGAGTTCGCCGGAAGGTCTGTCACCGATTTGTTCCAATTTATAGGTCACTTCTCCCGTAATGCCACTGGCATTATATTCGGTGATGGCTTTTTCCACCGATTTTTTGAAAATAGCTTCAATCTCATCCAGATTTTTTGGGTCGATGGCCCGCATGTCCACTTCCATCCACGATTCAAAGGGGATGGAATTGACAGAGGTTCCACCGCCAATGCGCCCCACATTGAAACTGGTTTTGGGAATATCACCCGAAGTATAGGCCCATGCATCTTTTGAAAAGACATCAATGGCCTTGCCCAAGGCATGGTGCGGATTGGCAAGCTCAAAATCGCCCCAAGAATGCCCTCCTTTTCCATTGACAATCAATTTATATCGCTTGGAGCCCAATCCAGCATTGCTGATTCGCCCCAAACTACCACCATCTATGGCAATCCAAGCATCGATATCCAAACCAGATTCGTTGAACATATATTTCATGCCGCGCAGGTCGCCAAGGCCTTCTTCCCCAACGGTTCCCACAATGAGGAGGTCTTTTTCGGTCTTGATTTCCGCTTTGTTCATGGCCTTCAGCATACTGAGGAGCATGGCTAACCCTCGGGTATCGTCACCTATTCCCGGTGCCTTCAAGGTATCGCCCACTTTGGTGACGGTAACATCGGTACCTTCCGGAAAAACAACATCCATATGGGCATCTACGCCCACATAACCTGGTTCTCCAGAGGTTCCTTTTCGCAAACCGATTACATTGCCCACTTTGTCCGTCCAAATACTGTCAATACCAGCTTCCATCAACATCTTCGCAAAGACTTTGCCTCTTTTATCTTCTCCAAAAGGTGGTGCCAATATCTCGGTTAAGGTGACCAAATCCTTCATGGTCTGGTCTTCTTGTTCCTCAATAACAGCAAATGCGGCTTGAACCTTTTTAGCCTTTGCCAAACGGTCAATTTCCTTGGTATATTTCTTTTCAATCCCTGGACTTTCCTGTGCCTTTATCATGTTGGGCAGCAGAAAAGCGGCCAATACCAACCCTGTAATAATTTGTTTCATATCTATTGCGTCTATTTTTTTCTCAATACGATTCCAGACCTAACGTCATGGAATTTACCATTGTCCACAGCAAAAACTCCATTTACAATGACAAAATCGATTCCTTCTGGATATTGGTGGGGTTTTTCAAAAGTGGCTTTGTCAATTACTGTTTCAGGGTTAAAGATGGTGATGTCTGCCCGCATACCCTCCTTCAACATTCCTCTATCCGTCAATTTTAGGCTTTGGGCAGGCAATTGCGTCATTTTGCGAATAGCCTCGGTAAGTTCCAAGGTCTTTTTTTCTCTAACATAATGACCCAATACCCTTGGAAATGTTCCATACCAGCGGGGGTGCGGGTGACCCATGCCGGGTTCCACCAATCGGCCATCCGAGCCGATCATGGTTTGTGGGTGTTGCATAATTCGGGTCACATCTTCTTCGGCCATGGCATGGAACACACAGGAAGCACCACCGTTCAGTTGGGCCTCAATGACCAAATCGGCCCCATTTTCAACCGTAGGTTCCAAACCTTTTTGCTCGGCCCAAAATTTTAGGGTTTTTCCTTCCAAATCGGGTTGCCATTCCACTTTGGCAAATTGAATTCGGTCCAAATCAGAACCGCCACGATCATTGATGATGTTGAATATTATCCCATTTTTTATGCTGTCCCTGAGCACGGGGTCGGTTGCCCTTTCATCAAAAGCTTCCTGACCGCCCGCCATGGACCAACTGGGAATAAGCACGGAAATTCCGGTATAGCTGGCGGTATAGGGATATTGGTCTATTTTAATATCGAGTCCTTTGGCACGGGCAGAATCTACCATGGCCAAGGTGCGCACACTTTTACCCCACATCGGTTTTCCAATGGCTTTGTGATGGGTCAATACCACGGGAATATCTGCTTCCGCTGAAATTTGGATGGCCTCTTCAACCGCATCAAAAAGACCCAAGCCCTCTTCCCTGAGGTGCGAAGTATAAATGCCTCCATATTTTGAAGCCACTTTGGACAAGGCTATGACTTCATCAACCTTTGAAAAGGCTCCGGGCAAATATTTGAGCCCAGTTGAAATTCCGTAGGCCCCTTCCTGCATGGCACTGTCAATTTCTGCTTCCATTGCCAAAAGTTCTTCTTGGGTGGGCGCACGATTTTCCAATCCCATGATATTTTTCCGTACCGTATTGTGACCAATGAGGTAGGCTACGTTCATGCCAATGCCTTTTTCTTGGAGACTATCCAAATAGGGTTTGAGGGGCCAAGGGGACCTTCCATCGGGCCCGCCCAAGGCTGTGGTAACACCCTGTCTAACATGGCTTTCACATGAAGCCAGCTCCATAATGGGCTCCAAATGGGTGTGCATGTCAATAAATCCAGGTGAAACGGCAAGTCCGTTGGCTTCAACTATTCGAGTTGCCTTAGCTTTATCCAAATCGCCCATGGCCACGATCATGGAATCCTTTATCGCAATATCGGTCTCAATAGGGGCATTTCCAGAACCGTCATAAACGGTTCCATTCAGTATAAGAATGTCATATTCAGGTCCACCACAGGAAAATAGGATAAGAGACCAAAGCACCAAACTGATTTTGGTTATATAAACGATTTCTATTTTTGCGTTAGGGTTGTTCACAATACTAATTTTGAGGGTTCCAATTTTTTAAGCCCGGCAAAGGCTTTCTGTAATTTTTGAGTGGTTTCGCCAATTTCTTCCGGTGCGTGGTAAACATGGTCACCTAATTTGGCGATGGAGGCAATTTGGGTGGTGGTTCCGGTGAGAAAAGCTTCGTCCATATCATCAATTTCATCCACACCGATGGCTTTTTCCATCATGGGAATGTCCAATTCCTCGCAAAGTTTCAGCACAATCTTTCGGGTGATACCATCCAAAATAAGCTGATTGGCAGGATGGGTGTATACTTTTCCTGATTTTATAAAAAAGATGTTGGTGTGCGAGCCTTCGGTGATGAATCCATTGCGGACGAAAACGGCTTCGTCCGCATTTCCTTCCATGGCCCTTTCATTGGCCATGACATTGCCCAAAAGCGATGTTGATTTGATATCACACCGGAGCCACCGATTATCTGAACACAAAATGGTGTGCATGTTTTTTGTGTTGATGTAGGGTAGGGAATAGGGCAGGGCGTACATCATAACGGTTGGCGGCACATCTTTTGGGTAAGAATGCTTTCTGGGGGCCACGCCACGGGTCACCTGCATATAGATGAGACAGGGTTTGTTTTCGAGCTTGCTGGCCATCAAAAGGGGATTCAATTGAGAATCCATTTCAGCCACATTGTAGACAATCCCAATTTTCTCCAGATTCTTTTGAAGCCGTTCCAAATGGGCATCTTTGTAAAAAAGTCCATTCTCCAATTGCACCATGACTTCGTAAATGCCATCCCCAAAAAGAAAACCGCGATCAAAGACGGATATGGTTGCTTGGCTACTGGAAATGATTTCACCGTTCAAAAAGATTTTTTCTGGAAAATTACCTTTAGGCAGCATAGTTTTAAGGGTTGGTTTTAAGTGTAAAGCGACCAAGGGCGGCCCTTTTGCAATACCTGTGAAGGTAAAGGATATTTTTCTAAATTGAAACCTTATGTAAGATTTCGTGATGGGATTTTTTATGGATTGAAAAGATTAAACCTTAAGAAGTAAAATTTTGGGATATGATAAAAAAATAAGGCAGGATTTGTGCAGTTATGTTGAAAGCATGTCCTGGTTTTTTTGCAATAATTCTGCTATTCTCTTTTTTAAACTTTCGGGCTCCAATATTTTGCCATAATCCCCAAACATTAAATACCACCGGGCAAACCCATTTTCCAAATCTGTGGTCATAAAGGTCATTTCAACCTGATTGTTTTTTGTTTTTTGGGATACAAAGCCATAGTATTTTTTGCTGCCCTGTATGTGTTTGGCCACCGTCTTGTTCACCGATATACGCACTTTTGTTTTTTGAACATTCTCATATTTATGTCGATGCTCATCAATGGTGCCATGCTGAAGGATAAAACTGTTCGGTGTCCGTTTAATTTGAAGGATTCTATCCGTTCGGAAGTGTCTGTAGTCTTTTCTGAGGTGACAATACCCCAAGATATACCAGAAATTATTTTCATGAAAAACCCCAACAGGTTCAATATTTCGTTCAGAAGGATCATCGGCATGGAGGGATTCGTACCGAAGAAACACCTGTTTCTTTTCTGCAATGCTTTCGAACAAAATTTCAAGCGCATTGGGAATAGCTTCATTAAAAAGGTCTTGCCCTGGAAAAATGGATACTTGCGACTCCAATGCTTCCACCCAATCCTTTTCTTTTCCGCGCATAACGGATTTTAGCTTGAACATGGCAGATTCGTAGTAGGTACCCAATGACTTGTCCGTGAATTTTTGCATCAACTTTTCTGCGGCCACAAAACTTCCGGCTTCTTCACGGGTAAACATGACAGGGGGCAATCGGTATCCCTCCATAATGGAATAGCCCACACCTGCTTCACTGACAATGGGAACTCCGGATGCTTCCAAGGTGCGAATATCCCTGTAAATGGTGCGAAGACTTACTTCAAAACGATCAGCCAATTCTTGGGCCTTTACAATGCGTTTGGATTGTAGTTGGATCAAGATGGCCACAATCCTGTCAAAACGTTTAACGGTATCCATTCCCATAATTAAGCGACCTATCTCCCAAAGATAGGATTTCAATCCAAGGTAGGCAGGCCATTTTTTGTTCATTCTTTCAACTTTGCATCCGTATCAATATCCATTTCATTGTGTAATAAAATGGATGTAGGGGATGGTTTTGAATTCCAAAACTATGTGGGAACAATGACAACCCATTGTCAACAAAGAAAATTTACCCACCACTTTTTTCTACTGACACGGGGTTGTCACAACCCCCATTTACCTTTGGTTTCAGAATCAATAAATAAAAACAATGTACCATGAAAAACACCGCAGAAAAGCAAAGCAAAACAGCACAGGTCATTACACCTTCCCAACTCTTGGAGCATTGGCAAGGACACCGACGGGTAACCCGAAGGGTCATCGAGGCATTTCCGGAAAAGGAGTTCTTTACCCACTCCATTGGCGGAATGCGTCCTTTTTCACAGATGGTGGCGGAACTTCTGGCCATCGCTGTGCCAGGGCTTCAGGAAATAGTGTCGGGTAAAGCCTCAAAGTTTGACGAAAATTTAGATCACGACAATAGTAAAGCTAAAATGTTGCAATGGTGGGATGAGGCCACAGAACAAATCAATGAGCTATGGGCCAAAATTCCAGCAGAGCAATTTCAGGAACACGTCAAATTGTTTGGGCAGTATGAGGGACCTGTACATTCCCAGATTTTTTATTTCATAGACAACGAGATACATCACCGGGCCCAAGGGTATGTCTACTTACGCTCATTGGGTGTGGAACCACCATTTTTTTACGACCGTAGCTAAATTAATTTGCATAAGGAATGAAAAACGTATTGGTATTTAAAACATCGGTTACCGGTAAAAATGAGGTGCAACAGCTGAAACCTTTACTGAACCGATTGGTAAACCAGCACGGCTATTGGAATTTCGACTTGGAGGATTGCGATAACATCCTCCGGGTTGAAACCCAAAGTCTGAGCGCACCTGCAATCTCATCACTTTTGCAAAAAAGTGGATTTCATTGTGAAGAGCTGCATTGATCATAGTATCTTTTAAAATTATTTTTTGACCATTTATTGAGTTTTCCCGTACTTCACAAAAACATTTAACATGACCATTTTTGTGGATATGGACGAGGTGATGGCCGATGCGTATGGGGCGCACCTCGAAATATATAACAAGGAGTTCAACGCCCAACTCATACTGGAAGATTGCTATGGCAAGGAAGCATGGCAATGTGTGCCAGAAGAACACCAAGAGTCTGTTAGAGGACACAATTGGAGAGTAGGATATTTTAGAAACCTCAAGGTGATTCCAGATAGTCAGGAGGTACTTTATGAATTGCACAAAAAGTATGAGGTCTATATTGCCTCTGCAGCCATGGAGTTCCCTCATTCTCTCAAGGAGAAGTCGGATTGGTTGGATGAATACTTTCCATTTATTCCGTGGAAAAAGCGAATTTTATGTGGGGACAAATTCATCTTAAAAGGGGATGTGCTTATCGATGACCGTAGCAAAAACCTAAAAAAGTTTGATGGACGGAGCATTATGTACACCTCCCCACATAACACCAATACCACAGATTTTGAGCGCGCCAACAATTGGAAAGAAATCGCCGACAAACTTTTGTAACTTAGGGCATGCAAATTCGCCAAACCATCTCCAAAGTCATCCTTTTGGGAATCCCATTCTTTTATCAAGCTTGTTCTGCACAATCCCAATTGGTGGAAGATGAGGTACAAACCGTGACCAAAGAGGATCTTCGGTACTATTTGTATTATCCAGAGGACTATTTTGAGGAAGAGAATGCCGACTTCGGACTATTGCTCTTTTTGCACGGAGGCGGGGAATCTGGAAGAGAGTTGCTGCATGTAAAGAAAAATGGGCCACCAAAACTTTTGGCGGAAGGAAAGCAATTCCCGTTCTTGATCTTGGCCCCGCAGAACCCCCATGAGAGAAAGTGGTGGAATACCCAAGCCGTTGCCCAATTATTGGATTCCATTGTAGAAACGAACCGAGTGGATAAAAACCGAATTTATTTAACCGGGCTCAGCAGGGGTGGAAGCGCAGCTTGGGAAATGGCCACCCAATATCCCCAAAAGTTTGCGGCCATGGCGGTAGTGTGCGGTATGACTCCCTTGCCTTATGCCCATTGGATTGACAAAGAAATGCCCATTTGGGTCTTTCATGGGGATAAGGATGAAATTATTCGTGTGGATGAGTCCGATAAAATGGTGGAAAAGCTCAAAGAAATGAATTATGATGTCATTTACACCCGGTATAAAGATGTTGGACATAATGCTTGGGATAGGGCATACACGACCGATTCACTCTACACATGGCTGGCCAAACAGAAACGCGTAAACTGATTGCAATGAGATATTTGGTTTTAATTTTGATAGCTTTTTTCTTTTTCAATTGTCGGGAAAAGCAAAATGGCAAGCAATCCGAACAACAAGAGCAAATTGTAGTAGAGGTTGTGGATACGGTCATTAAAAAAGAAAAAAAACGAAAGACTTTTGAGGGGCTGGCCGATACCACTTTTGTTCGTTTGGCCGATTTCAGTGATGATTTTGCGTATGACATCCGCTATGCCACCGAGAACAATTTTTTAAAGGCAAAGGTGTATGATTGTGCTGAATGCTACACCCGGGTAAAAACAGCCAAGGCATTGATAGAAGCCAACAAGGATTTTATGAAAGAAGGAGTGAAAATCAAGTTTTTTGATTGTTACCGGCCCAATTCAGTGCAGTACAAAATGTGGGAAATAGTGCCCAACCCCCAATATGTGGCCAATCCGGTAAAGGGTTCCATCCATAATAAGGGAGGAGCCGTTGACATAACCTTGGTGGACATGGAGGGCAACGAATTGGACATGGGAACCGATTTTGATTTCTTTGGCAAGAAAGCCTATCACGATAATCTTGACCTTCCCGAAGAAATTTTGGAGAATCGAAAATTGTTGAAAGAAACTATGGAAACCCATGGGTTTTGGTCCATCAGGACCGAGTGGTGGCACTATAATTTATCGGCAGCTTCCAATGACAGGGTGGCCAACTTTAAATGGAATTGTACTAATTAACCAAAAACAAACACAGTGAAACATTCAAAACGCACATCAATTTTTATGTCCCTTATGGGATTATTGGCCATGAGCCTGTCGGCACAAGACACCATTATGCCCTTATGGCCCAATGAAATTCCCAATCAGAAAGCATCCAACGAGAAGGAAAAAGTTGAAACAGACCGATTTGATTGGATTACCAATGTGCAACAGCCTACCATTGAAGTTTATTTACCCGCAAAGCGAAGTGCCAACGGACAGGCTGTGGTTATTTTTCCAGGAGGCGGGTACTACGGATTGGCCTATGATTGGGAGGGCATTGATATGGCCAAGGCATTAAACTCCCAAGGAGTGGCCGGAATAGTGGTGAAATACAGGTTGCCCATATCAAAATCCATTGTGGAAGGAAAAGAAGTGGTTCCCCTACAAGATGCCCAGCGTGCCATACGGTTGGTAAAGAGCAAAGCAGCTGAGTGGAATATTTCTGAAGGAAAAATAGGAATCATGGGGTTTTCTGCGGGTGGACATTTGGCATCGACCCTTGGAACCCATTATGATGATAACGTTTACGAAAAGCAGGACGCTGCAGATGATTTAAGTGCTAGACCTGATTTTATGGCGTTGATCTATCCGGTTATTTCCATGGATAATGCAACCACCCATTCAGGGTCCAAGGGGGCATTGTTGGGTGAAAATCCTTCGGACGATTTGGCAAACCGATTTTCTGCAAACAAAAATGTGACCAAGAACACCCCACCGACTTTTTTGCTTCATGCCCAAGACGATGATGCCGTACCTGTTGAAAATAGCATTTTGATGTTCAGTGCACTGAAAAAGGAAGGGATACCGGTAACCATGCATATTTATCCCAAAGGTGGACATGGATTTTCTTTGGCGCTACAAGATGGACGACTCAAGAATTGGATGACGCTATTGTACAGTTGGCTTGAAAATTTGGAATGACTACTATACTTTTTGGCACTCCAGCACGATTAATGCATCGGTTGTGGTTTTGGTGAAAAATAGATAGGTGTCGCCACCATCTTTTATGTTGTGTTTTTTTCGGAGGTCAGCTACGGATATTGGGAAATTCCGTGTGGTGATATTGGCCTTTTTCTGGGCGAATTCTTTCAAGACCTTTTTGGAGTAGGGCAGAACCCTTGATATGAAAAACCGTCTTCCGGGAAAATCGATAAGTCCATCAGAAGTGTATAAATGGGAATGCAAGTGCAGTTTCTTTAAACCAAATGCACCCGCTACCGATTTAAACCCCCCGGATTTTAGAATCGCTGCATTGGGTTCGTAGAGATAGCTTTTTGGTTCATCAAATTCAACTTCAATGGGTTGTTCATCCTCCAAGTTGAAATTGAACATCATTTCCTGTTCATGTGTTTTGTTCATGGTTTTGATGGCCACCTTGCCTTTGTACCCGAGTTCCAAAACAAAGAGGAGTTCTTTAACCTCGTTGTTGATGGCCACCACATGAATTTCCTTTACTAAATGGAGTTCCTCAATGCCCTGTTTTATATCCAAAAGGGGAGAGGCTTTGACCAGAATATTTTTGGTTTTTTCAAATAGTAAAGAAAGATTTTCGGGAAGATTGGGAAGACAATCCTTTAATAAAAACACTTTTCCAATTGTATCATTTCGGCGAGAGGGATCCACATACACCCAATCAAATTTTTCATCCGTTTGCTTTAAATAATCAATTCCATCTTCGGGAATACAAATGATGTTTTTGCAACCCAAAACCTCAAAATTATGTTGGGCAATTTCACTGAGATTTTTATCAACTTCGCAATGAAAAACAGTGTCGATTTTTTTGGAAAAAAAGTAGGTGTCCACTCCCAATCCCCCAGTAAGGTCCAATAGTGTTTTTCCATCCACTAAATTGGCTTTGTAGTGGGCGGTTTCTTCGGAGCTGGTTTGCTCAATATTGAGTTTATTGGGATAATAAATGTT
>NZ_LXTT01000008.1 GCF_001683915.1 Allomuricauda sp. CP2A
ACATTATGATTTAGGAGATTTAAAAATTTAAGATTAATTTTTTTTAAATGCAAATTATCGAACAAATTGACAATGTTACCCTGGAGATTCTAGGTTCTCGACTGAAGAATGTGGTCGCTCCATTGAATATAATCCAATGGTTGAATAATTTCAAGCCCTCCGAAGTTCAGTTTGCAATCCATATTGCTATGAACATGAATGTTTTTACTACCTATGAAATAGAAAGTATTTTGGATAAAACTTTAAATGGTCAATTTCCCAAATTGGAAAAGGGTGAAAAAATTTTGATCCTTCCAGTCGGGGATTTTGGAAAGAGTGGTAGCATGATAGCATACTTCGTTCAGAAAACTAATTTTCACGGGAGAATGAAAAATTCAAATAAGTTGAAATTAGTGGCTCATTTAGATGAATCGATTTTCGGAAAAGACCAAATCTACTTGGTCTTGATAGATGATTTTGCCGGTTCTGGAAAATCTATAGAAACATTTTACAATGATAAAGTGTTGAAATATAAAGATAGATTCAAGGAAATCCATTTTGTGGGCATTGCTGGTATGAATAGGGCAGTTGAGCGAATTGAACCATTGTTTGACAAAGTGCATTTTCCTAAATCCAATTTATTCAAACCATTATTTGCTAGGGATTCGCACAACTTTGGATATAGGAATTATAATGCTTATAGAGAATTTTGCTATCAATATGGTGTTACCTTGTCGAGACCCAAAATATTGAAAAATGGAAATGAAAAATATGTTCATGCTTTGGGTTTTGAAAATTCACAGGCGTTAGTCTCTTTTTCCCACGGAAGTCCGAACAATACTTTACCAATAATTTGGGCTAACAAGAATGGATGGCATCCACTCATACCAAGATTTTCAAATGATAAAATGAGTGTGTCCAGAGAATTTCGTAAATCTCTTTCCTATGAATTAGCCCTATTAAAAGAGTTTGGCTCCAACAATGTCAAAAGAGAGTTTTTCACTTTTCAGGTCAAACGAAATAAAGGAACTTTTAATTCAGTGGGTAAAATAGACTTTTCTGTTTATGGAATCATCAGATTGAAACGTGCCGGTCATACAGTACCAACCATTTGCCAAAAAATGGGGATGTTGACTTCTGATTATGAAGACATGATGGATAAAGCAGTGGAACGACGACTATTCACAGAAAATTTTGAACTATCTGATTATGGCCTGCAATTGTATTATGAGGCCAAAAAAACGATAAAGGCACTAAATAGAAGTATAGAAAACGAAGAATCACAATCTTTTGTTCCAAATGAAATAAAATATTTGCCAAAACAATTCAATGGTAGGTCATAGAGTGCAAGCAATTTCAGGCATAACTACATTTTTTTAAATGAGATAGGGCCTGGAGGCTCGGGCAGTAGTCCGTGCAGGGTTGAAGTTACTTTTCAACACTTCCAGTACAACATATCCCTTCGGGAGAGTTGTGCTGGAAATGCTCCGCATTATTCAAAATAGAGTTGCACCTATGACCTTTCCATTGTCTAAAAATGATACCATATGGACCATTCCCAAGAATTTTTGTCAGACATAAAGGAATACAGGGAAAGACTTGATGAAAAAGGACTCCCATTGGTCTTTTCAATCCACCATCTGTGCTTATTGGCCGGAGTATCGGTCACCGAGATTCTGGAGATATGTAAATCTGACAGAATTCGTTACTATAAAAGATTTAAGCTCAAAAAGAAACGAGGAGGTTTTCGTGTGATCCAAACACCAGAGAACACGCTGAAATTTTTGCATAGATGGATTTTAAAAAATATTCTCAATAGGGTTGAATCACATGAAAAATGTTTTGGCTTTGATAAGGAATCCTCAATAGTTAAAAATGCAAGTGCCCATTTGGGTCAACCAGCGATCCTTAAAATTGATTTGCAGAGATTTTATGACTCTATAAATGAAAAACGAATTTATGGAGTAATCCTGAGTTTTGGATATCACCCAAACTTGGCAGTTTATATGGCTAAGCTTTTAACTGTGAGACCGGACAGTTATTTTCTTAGCACTTTCAAGAAAAAAGAATCATCTTTAAAGGATAAACTGGAGATGCTTAATGAAGGGGTTCTTTCACAAGGAGCTCCAACGAGTCCTAAATTGGCAAATCTAGTTTGTAGAAGATTGGACGAAAGACTGAATAAATTAGCACTGAAGAACCAGCTGAACTATTCGCGTTATGCTGATGATATCACTTTTTCAGGAAATCTTGTTCAACTGGAAAAGATTAAAAAAACTGTATATTTCATAGTAAGGGATGAAAATTTCTACGTCAATTATAGTAAAACCAGATTTATAAAATCCGGCGGGAACTTTTTTGTTACTGGACTTAGTATCAAGGATGGTGTTGTCAAAGTACCTGGAAAGAAAAAGAAGGAAATAGAGCATCATCTATATCATTGTCTTAAAAATGGAGTTATAAATCATTTGAAATCAGCTGGGGTTAGCCAAAGGAATTTTAAGGATTGGTTATTGGGAAACATAGCATTTGTCCATGCTGTTGAAAAGGATGTTGCCAAAGATTATTTTGAACAGTTTAACAAAATCAATTGGCCTATATGATTTGATTTATGAAGTTTAGTGGAAACAATTGTTTGTTGATGATATAAGTATAGATTCCCCATCTTTAAGGCCTAATTTTAAGAATTGAATAGGTGATTATAACGGGGTTCAAAAACTGTGAACTTTACCCTATAAACATAATTGGTTTTTTGTTATATTGGGAATAGAACTTTAATATGAAATTATACTTTGCTAGTACATGTACAATCTTTCCAATTAGTAATACGGAATGGTTGTTTGTTTCAGAAAAAATCGAATTCTAAATTGATTTCATAAGTGGGCAAAAAAATCGAAGTCAAAGACTTGTTGGAAGCTGGTGTACACTTTGGACACCTAACCAGAAAGTGGAATCCAAACATGGCGCCCTATATCTACATGGAGCGTAACGGTATCCACGTTATCAACCTTTACAAAACGGTAGCAAAGCTTGATGAGGCCAACGAGGCTCTTTATAAAATTGCTGCTACTGGCCGAAAAATCCTTTTCGTAGCCACGAAAAAACAAGCCAAGAACATTGTTGCTGACAAGGTTTCCAAGCTAAACATGCCATATATCACTGAAAGATGGCCCGGTGGTATGCTGACCAACTTTGTCACTATCCGTAAAGCGGTTAAGAAAATGGCTTCCATCGACCGTATGAAAAAAGACGGTACCTTCAATACTCTTTCCAAAAAGGAAAGATTACAAGTAGACC
The DNA here is from genome assembly GCF_001683915.1 of Allomuricauda sp. CP2A. Classification (GTDB taxonomy): domain Bacteria; phylum Bacteroidota; class Bacteroidia; order Flavobacteriales; family Flavobacteriaceae; genus Flagellimonas. The sequence continues at coordinate 3,277 of NZ_LXTT01000008.1, forward strand.
GTTTGCGTGACAATTTGGAGAAAAACTTGGGTTCCATTACCGATATGACCCGTTTACCCGGTGCGATCTTTATTGTGGATACGATGCGTGAACACATTGCCGTAAAAGAGGCCCGAAAATTGAATATTCCAATTTTTGCAATAGTAGATACAAATTCAGACCCAAGACCCATCGATTTTGTGATACCTGCAAATGATGATGCAAATACATCAATAGCTGCTATTTTAACTGAAGTGACAAATGCCATTGCTGAAGGGATTAAAGAATACCAGGATAAAAAAGAAAGTAAAGCGATAATTTCAGAGGCTGTTGCTCTCAAAGAAAATGAAGAAGTTAAGGATGGAGCGGTTTTTGACCCTGACCAATACCAGTTTAATGAACTCAGTGAAATGTCTGTTGGGGAATATACGTCTAGTACTGAGTTGGTTTTGATTAATTCGGAAAATAGAGAATTGCAGAAGAATGTGTCATACGAGTTCAGTTATAAGGTAAGAATTAACGACCCGCATTTCCGCCCCGATCTTCTTAAAACATTCAGTTATCTCGTTTCGGCCAGTAATGCTGATATTGCTAATTCAAATTTGATCTTGAAATTTAACGAAACTAATTCAGCAAATGCATTTTTTTCAATTATTCCTAGAATAACGGGTATGTCCAAAATACAAATTAATTTACTTCAAAACTTTCATGTTGTAGATACTCTGGAAGTTAACTTACCTATAAAATAGAATTTCATAGAATGATTCTACTTGTGAAAAATGAGGATCAACCTCAAACTGTCTTTTCAGCAAGGCCAATTTTCTTTGTTCATGAGCAAACGGGCGAGACCACCACGACCTTATTATTCTCCATAAATAATGAACAGACAAAAACCATTGAGAATATTAGGAAT
>NZ_LXTT01000019.1 GCF_001683915.1 Allomuricauda sp. CP2A
TTGGCCGCAACCCCGGCACTGTCGTCAAGGTCGCTCAGGTCAACGGTAACGTCCGTGGTGCCCTCGCTGATCGTCAATACGTTGCTCGGCGCATCCAGCGAAGCTCCCGTGATGTCGTCGTCAGTGGCCGCCAAAAGCTCGGCATCGGTGGCGAAGACCACATCTAGGTCGTTGCTCAACGTTCCACCCCCGTCGACAAGCTCCAGTACAGTGCCATTGAGGCCCAAAGAGGTGTTGTACTCGTTCCCGGCGTCCGTGTCGCCATCGGCGGCGATATGGTTCGCGATGTCCGTGGCATT
>NZ_LXTT01000040.1 GCF_001683915.1 Allomuricauda sp. CP2A
AAGAAGTGCTTTTTTATTTGGGGACACTCTAGCTTTTTTTAGAAAAATTGTATATTAAACAACAAATTGAGATATTAGTTCTATGGAAATGGTGAGCCAAAAGCCAAAAAAAGGCAAGTTGCTTGTTGCGGAACCTTCGCTTACGGGAGATGTTTCCTTCAATAGGTCTGTGGTGTTGCTCGCAGAGCACAACCATGAAGGATCTGTTGGATTTATCCTCAACAAGCCGTTGGACTACACCATTTGCGACCTTATTTCTGAAATTATCATTCCCTTTAAAGTATTCAACGGTGGACCCGTGGAACAGGACAACCTGTATTTTATCCACAAGGTTCCCGATTTGATCCACGACAGCATCGAGATTTCTGATGGGATTTTTTGGGGCGGCAATTTTGACAAGACCGTGGAACTCATCAACAATGGCGTGATTACCGAACAGGATATTCGATTCTTTTTGGGGTACTCTGGCTGGGGTTCCAAGCAGTTGGACCAAGAACTGCTATCCAAATCATGGGTAGTGGTCAAAAATGAATATGAAAGTGGCATCTTGGAGAAATCAGCAAGTGCCTTTTGGAAAGAAAAAATGGTTGAATTGGGCGGCGATTACCTCTTATGGTCCAATTCCCCTGAAAATCCATCCCTGAACTAGCCCACCATTCGTGCTTTGGCATTTAATTTTCCCACCAGTTTTTTACTGACTGTGGTTACAAATTGTTTTTTTCGGTATTTACTTATGGGTTGAATCCCTACAATACTATTGGTAATAAACAATTCGTCGACCTTTTGAAGCTCGAAAGGCGATACGGATTCTTCCAACAGTTGAAATTCGTCCGTTGCCCCAACAACCTCCATCAATTTTTTTCGGATGATGCCATTCAAACAACCATCACCCAAAGGAGGGGTTTTTATGGTATTGCCCTTCACCAAGAAAAGATTCCCATTGATAGCTTCCACCACTTGTTTGTCCGTATTCACCAGAAGGCAATTGGCATATCCGTTCTCTTTGGCATAGACACTGGCCACCACATTCAAAATTTTGTTGGTGGTCTTGAGATTGGACAGCATATCTTTATTTACGTAGTAATCTTTAAAGAGCTCAACCTCGTAATCACTTTCGTTGATGATATAAAAAGGAGAATCCAGAAGTTTGGTTTCGATGATGTAGGAGATATCATTCGTCTCGGGAGCGTACAACCCGCCCTCATTCCGAAAAACAGTCAATCGCACCCGGACTGCCTTGTTTTCAAAGCCGTTTTCCTTAATGGTCTTTTTGATTTCATCCTCCAAAAATTCCAAGGTGAACTGCATGGGAATCTCCATTCGCAGCATCCGCATGGAGGCCATCAGCCTAAAATAGTGGTCCTCCCAAAAGAACAGGGTGCCGTTCACACACCGAAGTGTTTCAAAAAGGGCATCCCCATACTTTAACCCTCTGTTTTTAGAGGTCAATATTTCCTTGTTTTCCGGAAAGAGCGAGCCATTAAAATTGATCATAAAAAAGTCCCGATTTTTATCGGGACCAAAGATACGGTATAGCTGAGAATCTATTTTTAGGTAGAGCCCAAGACCTGTTTTAAGTCTGAAACTTGGTTTTCCCAGAGCATTTTGGCCTCATCCACCTCATCTTCTTCGGCAAAATCGGTAATGAACAGGGAAACATCCTTGGTGATTTCATCCACTATAATGCGCATTTCAAAAAAGGAATCGTCCTCATTATCAACCCAGGTGAATTTTACAAACTCGTCGCTTTTTCGTTTGAGCATCTTGGCCTGCTCCTCGGCACCATCCCAGATAAACGTAAACAACTCGCTTCGCGAATTCACATTGTCGGCATACCACTCAGATAAACCGGAAGGGGTGGAAATATATTGGTAAAGCAACTGTGGAGAAGCTTGGATGACAAATTCAATTTCAAATTTTACCTTATCACTCATGTAGCGCGCAATTAATCCTTTTTCAACAATAGATATAATTTGGGAAGATAAAAAAATAAATATCAAATAATAAATTAATACTGAATTTTGATTCAGCAAAAATTAAACTCTATATTTGCACCCGCTAAAACGAATCATGGCGAGGTAGCTCAGCTGGTTAGAGCGTCGGATTCA
>NZ_LXTT01000051.1 GCF_001683915.1 Allomuricauda sp. CP2A
ATTTAATAGGTTTACTCATAAAATTTTATTGCACTATTTTTTGGTAGTCTTATTGTAAATGAATTCCACATTCCCTGGTTTCCAATGCTTTGACTGGATCAAAATAGGTGCTGTTTTTTGGCAGGTTATGCTCTTCCAGATACTTATCCAAATCATCATCGGTCCAATAATAAAAGGGACTTATCTTCAGGATACCATCCTTACTATAGCTCAAAATATCTTTAGAGCTTCTCAACTCCGTTTGCCGTATTCTTATATTGGAAAACCAAATATCCGGCTTAAAATCGGCCAAAGCCCTTCGAAAGGGTTCAAGTTTAACAATCTCGGAAAACTCAGCGTGTTCGGGTTGATCAATAGAGGGAAAACCCAAGCGATGTTCGGTAAAAGCCTTGGTTTCCTTTGGAACATAAGTGTTTAGATTAAGATTGAGCAAAGAGGTCAAGTATGCCGCATGCTCATATGTTTCAGGCAAATTATAGCCCGTATCACACCAAACCACATTAATCCCAGGATCAATACTATGGAATGTATTTAGGAGAACAGCTGAGTATTTGCCAAAGCTTGTGGTAACAATTCTTCTTTTTGACAATTGTAATGCCCAACTGATGATTTCCTCGGGAGGTATTCCTCTAAATTGCCTATTATAATGATCTATATTGATATTTAGCGCCATATTATATAATGTCTATC
>NZ_LXTT01000059.1 GCF_001683915.1 Allomuricauda sp. CP2A
TCACCAGGGCCTGCAGGACATTGACGTTCCCAAAATCGATGTACTATTACCGCTCTGTGAAAGATGACAGTGAGGTAATCGACAAACTGTTGGAACTTTCCGTGGCAAAGCCAAGGGAAGGACAGGACAAATACTATCAGCGGATAAGACTGGAGGGCCATAAATGGAACAAGAAGCGGGTCAGGCGGGTATACCTGATGCTGGGCCTGAACTTGAGGAGAAAGACCAAAAAGAGGGTGCCCAAGCGGGTCAAGGAGCCCTTGGTGCTGCCCGATGGTCCGAACATGACATGGTCCATGGACTTCATGAGCGATTCATTGGTGCACGGGAGAAGGTTCAGGACGTTCAACATCATCGATGACTTCAACAGGAAGGCCATCGGTGTGGAGGCCGAGTTCAGTTTCCCCGCCATGGGCGTGGTACAGGTACTGAAGAGGGCCATCGGGGAACACGGCAGGCCCGAAAGGGTCAGGGTGGACAACGGGCCCGAGTTCCTTGCACTTGATTTCACAAGATGGTGCGAGGCCCAAGGGATAGATATCCAGTACACCCAGCCGGGAAGGCCCATGCAGAACGGGTTCATTGAACGGTTCAACCGTACCTACAGACAGGATGTACTTGACGCACATCTGTTCGAGGACATTTCACAGGTACGCATATTGACCGAGGAATGGATAAAGGATTACAACATGAAACGGCCACACGAGGCCCTGGGTGGGATCACCCCGGAATGCTACGAAAAGGAATTCTCTTCCAAGCAAGCTTGCTTGGAAGAACAAATAAAAGTCGTCTAACCAATGGTCCGAGAAAAGGGAGGGTTACAAAATCAACAACTGTATCAAAATGTATGAAAATCAAAAAAATAAAATAATTGTCGTTAATAAAACTTTTGGTGAGACGGAATTAGATTGGTGAGTATGGAAGTAACTGAGATTGACAAGGACTTTTGCTTGAGTATTTCAATATTTTATTCTCAAGATAGTTGGCACAAATTAATTTCAAAAGGTTTGATTCCTTTTTATGATAAGCAATTAGGCCCTAACAATTATTTCTATTTGCTAAACAAAAACAGAGGCGACCATATAGCACTTTTTCTCATAATACAAAGAAGCAAGACCATAGAAGTCGTAAAAGATTGTGACAACCATTTCAAAAAATTTCTTTCCAGCAATCCCTCTTCCATAAATTCTGTTTTCCAAACAGGTTCAAAAATCTTTTGTGATTTTGAAAATAACACGGTCCATTATGGCCTTTATAATGGGGAAATATACGCTAAGCATATAGCGGTCTATAAAAGAATTTCCAAAATTTTGTCATTTTCATTTGAGGAGTATGCTGACATGACTATTGAATACCTTCCAGAAATAGTTCTTGACTTACTTATAAAACTTTATGTTTTTTCCGAAAAGGATAAGGACGAAGTCTTGAATAATTTTAAGAAAACACTCGCTAGAGAATTTGGAAAGCTGGAAAATAGAAATTTAAGTGTAGTCAAAAAGCACTTACATAAATTTTATTTGGCCAATAGAAATACAGTAGCTTCCTTAATTGATAAAGAGAGAAAAACAACTAATTTGAAGCGTACACAAAAATACTTGGTTGATATTTTAGAATTACGAAAAGAGATGAATGTTGATACTGGGTTTATTCTTAATTCTCTCTGCGACTTTTTTGGCTTAGAAAATATTGAAAAAATGAGCCTATTCTATTTGATATCAAACTGTGTAATTTCGAAAGAAAAGTTTGATTCTAAACACAATGCCTAACGTTTAATAGCTTACAAGTTTCACTAAAAAAAAGACTAAAAGCCTAGAATTCAGCCAAAATATGAGCACGTCCAACACTTTAGAAGGAATACTGAGTCAATATCGCAATAGTGCCTACAACAATGATTTAGTCTGGATCAACTTTACGAGAAGGACTGATAAGTTTCCATTCCTTAAAGAGCATAGAGACTTTATTGAAAAAAACAATTTGGGGTTTGGGGACAGGGCATTTCACTACATGTGGTACTTACTTATTTCTCACTTAGTACTTAAAAATGGACATCCAAAAGTTCTTGAAATTGGTGTATATAAAGGACAAGTCATTTCATTATGGGCCTTAATAGCTAAATATTTGAATTCTACTATCGATATTGTTGCGGTGTCCCCCTTTACAGGCAACATAAGCAATAACGTTTTTTTAAATAACCCTTTTGTCAATAAAGTTCGGGGCTATATATCACAGAAATTTATTCAAAATCAAAAAGTAGGTAACTATCATCCCCGACAAGATTACTTTTCAATAATCAGGGAAGTATTTGAACACTTTGAGTTGAATTTTGATGAGGTCAATAAAATAAAAGGATACTCGAATAGTGAACCTGTTTTAAAATGTATTAAAGACATGCACTTAGATATAGTTTACATTGATGGTGACCATAGTTATGATGCGGTGGTGAAAGACATTCAAAATTATTCAAGTTTAATAAAGCCTAGTGGATTCCTTGTCATGGATGATGCTTCCTATTTTTTACCTGGAAACCAGTTTTGGAAAGGCTATGAAGAAGTATCCAGAGCCTGTGCAATAATCGAAGATTTAGGGTTTACCAACGTTTTAAATGTTGGTCACAATAGAATTTATCAAAAAGATTTAGTTACTACCAGAAGTATTAATAAAAAGATATTCCTGTAATTCTTCTCATCAAG
>NZ_LXTT01000074.1 GCF_001683915.1 Allomuricauda sp. CP2A
GTATTTCTATTTTAGAAATAGATACAGAGATCGAATCGATGACACATGTTGTCTTAAAAGAAAGAATGTTTTTAGATTCTAGTTTTAATAATTGTAGCCACGAGTTTTTGGGTTATGCAGAATTTTTCGACTTGCTCAGAGTTAATTCTAATGGTCTTTATAGTCTTAATTCAGGCAAAGAATATATTTTAACTCACCTAATTCGTCTAAAGAAATTTTCTCTTTTTGACAGCCCAAAATTTAATTGGAAAAATGAGGAAATTTATATTGATAGATTCGGTTTATCTAACTTATCGGAACATATCGAAGAAAGAAAATTATCGTTCATGAGAAAAAAGGTGAAGTTCAACCAAGAGGACTTTTTTATTGAAAAAGTTTCGAACTCTTTTTATCTTCGTTCCTTTACATCTGACATGGTAATATCATTGCGCCATATATATCAATTGTTGGTTTTGTTTCATGACAATCATCCGATTACCGCCAATGATTTGCATGATTCTTTTCAAGATAATAATGATGTAAATAAAGCATTTTTAAAAGAACAATTTGCAACAATTGTTTATTGGGGTCTTTCCAATGATTATCTTAAACTAGCAATCTGAACTATATCTAATTATATTAGTCTTGTAGAGAACCTGTCCTAAAGATTGGGGTCTTTACACTGTGCACCCTAAAGGGTGCTTTTTATGGATAGGGAGAAAAGAAGATTTCCAAGAACATTATTCTCTGTCCTTTTTGGATGCAGATATCTTTAAAGCAATCCCATTGGTTTGAGATGGGCAATGATCGGCTGCTGGATACATCATTTTCCATAAATGGTATTTTGATTTTGCAGGACAAATTTTAAAAAGTCTTTCGGATAATCTCCAAACTGGTTCAAAGCAGCATTTATCCATACAAATGATTGAGTATGCAATTGTATGCATATACAATTATACATATGTACAATTATGTATTTGTACAGATAAACAGATGTTTTAATATGTAAACAAATCTGATGGGTACATAATTAATGTAATGGTACGAAGGAGTGTATTGGGGGAATTGCTCCATTCGTTGTTCTTTGAAACGAAGCATAGAATTCCTTAGACAGGTTCACCTGTCATTCTTGTGAGATCAGGGACAATGGTTTGCTGCTTTTGAAAGGAAGAAGCAATTTTTATTTTGAGCGATATCGATTTCCACGTTCACTTTCTTGGATACCGAGCTGTTTTGTCTTTTTCTCCCTTTTCACTTTTTATCACTACAAAGGTCATAGTGGGTCAGGTCAAAACATATTGGCACAAACTTCAAAAAGTCGGAACTTTCTCATTGAAGGACAGGCTTTTCACAGCCCGATCCCTTTGTTTTTCCATCTTCTCTTTCTGGAAGGAGGGGAAAAACGCAGACCTTTCAATTTTGTATATGCCTCGACCATCCCTGTCCATCTTTGGCCAAGTTCGGGCCAAGAACCGGGAATCAGGGAATTTTCCGTCAGGATAAGGCGGTTGCTTTCACTTTTTCGGTCCGTTGCCCTATTGAAATTGCCCAAGGCGGACAGGTCACCGGCCAGACCGCTGGGAAATCCCTCAACGTTGAAGATGGTGCCATACTCTTTGCCGATGAACATACTTTCCCTTTTCATAAGCTCGGTATGCAGTCTTTCAAGGGAATACAGCCCGCAGAGCAGCAAAAGATCCCCAAAATCCTTTTGCGTCCCACGATTGGCGGCCGAGACCAACTTCAAGGCCCCAATGTCGAGTTCATGGATCAACCTGATGTTGTCTAATATTTCAACGGGATGGAGCAACGGGATATTTTGGATGATGTCTATTTTGATCGGGACACCGTTCCTTTGTACGTTCACCCTGAGAAAGGCCATTTGGTCATCCCCGAAGTTTTCCTCCAAGAGGCCCAAAAGCCCGTCTTTGAAGTTTGATCTGAAATAAGCACTTATTTCCTTCAATCTTTCGACCCCGACCACACCTTGGGAAAAGAGATCGAGGTCCGTAGAAGCCCTATGATTGTGCCGGATAGCGAGGTTGGTCCTCCTCCAAGGTTGAAGTCCCTTAAACAATCCGCATGCATCAATTGGACGATGACGCTTTTTAGCTAATCCGAAACGGCTTGGTTGACGGTCATTATCCAAATGAGGGGTTGTAGTTCTTCATATGGTCCAGTCTGATGCCATAACGTTCGGCCACGGCCCTGATACTGCTGTTCCCCCGGATCTGTTCGCTCCTCTTCGCACACCGGACAATGTCACTTATCGGATACAGTCTTTCGAGAAGCTCAAAATATTGTGGGTCCCCCATGTTGCGGGACAGTACCCTTTCAATGATAAATATCTTGTCCTTTTCCACATCAAGCACGCTGGGGTCGACATCCCAAAATACAGGTCCGGGAAAATAACCCTTTAGGTTCTTTCCTTTGGATGATGCTATGTTGTGCGACTTTTTCATAGTTCTTTCTATATCAAATATACGAAATATCCCAGTGTCCGGCCCATGGCCCCGTGTTCAATATGACTTGGGACAAAAATCGGGCCATTGATCTAATATGGAAGATTCTGTCCAAAGGAACCTATCGGCCGTTTTCCCCCTTCCCATAGAAATCCTTGGTTCATGTCCAGTGCTATATTTGATTTTCCATTTGAAAAAATCTCTCAATTATTTGCCGTACAAAAGACCATGTACGGCAAAATCCTTGCAAGTAATCCATAGGCCATAGGTTTGTGATATAGTTGATCGGAGGTCACGAAGCAAGTTGTGTTTTTGTAAACAAAAACTGCGCACTTCGTTTACAAATGACCTTTAGAACAATACCAAAACCATAGAAAATGGCAAGACCTAAAAAGGACATATCAAAACAAAGGACGATTGTCATCGCCTTCAGAGTTTCACAAAGCGAATACTTGATCATTGGCAACAATGCGAAGACAATTGGATTGTCCACAGCCGAATATATCCGAAGAAAATGTACAGGAAAATCCCTGCCAAAGAAAAAGGTAGATCCGTTGGACCGGAAACTGTTTGTCGAGCTGAGTCGGATGGGAAACAACCTGAACCAACTCGCTAGGGTCTCGAACTCAGGTATCCGTGACCCTTTCAGCATTCATATACAATTGGAGGAGGTAAAAATGCTATTGAAACAGCTCAAATCAAATATCTCGAACAATGATAGGTAAGATAACCATAGGAAAGGATTTTTACGGTGTTCTTGCCTACAATGAAAAAAAGGTAAGCAAAGGTGTAGGGCATGTGATCGATTCCAATATCGGACAATCCACAGCGGTGAATATGACACAGGAATTCAATTTGATCAGGCAATTGCGTCCGGGGCTTGGGAATACGGTACTTCATGTTTCCTTGAACCTGCCGTACTCTGACCAATTGGACGATAAAGAATTTGCTTCATTGGGATGCGACTATCTGATGAAAATGGGTTTCGATAACAACCAGTTCATTATGTACCGCCATACCGACACAGAACACGAACATATCCATATAGTGGCCAATAGGGTAAGGTATTCGGGTAGGATAACAAATGATAGTAACATTAAAAGAAGAAGCCGGGAAGTGCTCAATGATCTGGAAAGGAATTATGGACTGACCCAGATTTCAAAAAAAGCCGGTGCAAAAAAATCACTTGACCATAAGGAAATAGAGAAAACCCTGAGAACAGGCGATTTACCTATCAAACTTATTTTACAGGAGCGGATTGGTTTGGCAATTTCAAGGGCAACGGATACAACTGAATTTGTCAAATTACTGCAAGAGCTAAGTATATCGCCAAGATTCAACATTAGCAAAACCACAGGAAGGGTTTCGGGCATTTCATTCAACTATCAGGGCATAGTATATAAAGGCAGTACCCTTGGTAAAAATTTTTCATGGAACAGTATCGTAAAACAAATCGATTATGAGCAAACAAGAGACCGTTCAGTTATACTGTCGGCTAATGGAAAAGAACGAGGAACTGATAAAATTGGCGAAGGAAACGATGATGGAACAGTCAAGGTTGAACCGAGAAATAATGGGACTGGAAAAAGCACTGAAAATTCTGCTCAACAATCAAAAAGTTATGTGGGAGAAATTAAAGGAAATGGAGTAGTCGAGCCTTTATTGGAAGAAGCTGAGTGGAATCCTTTCAAACTAGAACTCAAAGATGACATTAATAAGAAAAAGTCCAAAAGAACAAAGAAAAAGAAAGGGTTGAACCGGTAGAATTTAGGCATATGAAAAACATGAATAAACAAGAATCATTAGAACTGGCCCCCTCCGAGATCCAAGTGTTGGAAATGATACGGAACAAAAGGTTCATATCCATCAAACTGATTATCAAAAATGGAGAGGTAGATGTTATTGAAGGTCTTGAGAGGATGCATACAGGAGAGCGAATTATAGACCTGTTGAAGCAACATGATTTTCAGAACTTGGAAATCAAACAAAGCAATGGTAAGATTGTTTGTGTAAACAGGATATTCAGGAAAAAAGTCTCCCCTTCCGGAAAAACTAAAAGAAGTTAACCAACCATTAATATTCAATGGATAAAATTGTCATCCGATACTGGATTTAAATAGTTTAAAAAGGTAAATTAAAGCCTGCTTATACAAATACGGTAGTGACCATACAAGATAAAGGAGCTACTGCTATTTAATGGAAATGTCCAACACAATCATTGAACAAAGGCAGAAAAAAAGAACATTCAACAGCACATGGCTCAAGACATTTAAAGGGTTTGAGGATTATTCGGAGGAAGAAGCGGAAAAAATCTTGGAGCAACTCAGGGAACTCGCCAACATAGTTTGCCGCCATGTCCAAAAAGGGAACATATGAACTTAGAGGTATTTGATCAATTTGCCAGAAGGGAAAAGGGAAGGATCATAGGAAAGAACAATACGGCTGTTATCTACACCCGTGTTTCCAGTAAAGAGCAATTTGACAAAAATGCCAGTCTCAGCACCCAACTTAAATATTGCCAGGAGTATGCACTTCGAAAGGAATTGGAAGTTCTGGAATATTTCGGAGGAACCTATGAATCCGCAAAGAGCGATGAACGTAGGGAATTTCAAAGGATGTTGAAATATGTCAAAAGGAGAAAGAACATTGGCTATATCATTGTCTATTCCTACGATAGGTTTTCACGTACGGGAGCGAACGGAGCCTATATCAGCGAACAGTTAAAAAAGCAGGGAGTGGCCGTTATTTCGGCCACCCAGGAAATCGATGTAACCACGAGTGCTGGGACCTTTCAAGAAAACCTATACCATATGTTCTCCCACTTCGACAATCAAGTCCGTAGGGACAAATCCATTACGGGAATGCGGGAGAAGCTGCGAAGGGGGCATTGGACGGGAGCCTACCCATTTGGATATACCAATACAAATCCTGGGAAAGGAAAGGTCCCGAATTTCGTAATTACCGAAGAAGGAAAATTGTTGAAGCAAGCTTTTTTATGGAAGGCCAATGCAAATATGTCCCATGTCGAGATTGCAAAACGGCTCAAAGAAAAGGGCCTGGACATACATGCAAAAAAATTGACCGATCTTTTTAGAAATCCATTCTATTGTGGACTTATTGTCAATAGCCTAATTCCTGGAGAAGTGATTCAAGGAAAACACGAGGCCCTGATATCGAAAGAAATCTTTTTAAAGATCCATAATCTACTTCACGAGGGAGATACACCCAAGAAATATTCGTACGACGATGAAAATCTGCCATTAAAACAGTTTGTCAGATCTTCGGTTTGTGGGACACCTTATACTGGGTTTATCGTGAAGAAAAAGGGGCTATATTATTACAAGAACAGGCGTAAGGGAAGCAGGGAAAGCAGAAGTGCAAAAAAGCTCCATGAAGAGTTTATAAATGTTTTGAGCAGGTATACCATAGCGGATAAAAAGTATATCGAACCTTTGACCGATATCATACACGATACCTTGTTGGCTAACAATCAAGAAGCACTTAACGACCAAAAACGATTGACCAAAGAACTCACTCAAATCGGAGAGCAGATAAATACGTTGGAAAGAAGATTCGTTTTGCTTAACGAAATCACAAAGTCCCAATATGATCTTTTTATGCCTGAACTAAAAGTCAAACAAAGGGAGTTGGAGATGAAATTGGAGAATAGCGGGATAAATAGTTCAAACCTCAAAAAATCAGTAAAAATGGCACTGGATTATGCTTGTAACTTACCGAATTTATGGAAGTTAGGGGATTTGGAAACAAAAAGGGCCATACAATATATGGTGTTCCCCGACGGGATTGTGTATGACTTCAAAAACAAAGTAGTTCAAACTTTTCGGGTCAACGAAATTTTTGGCGCAATCAGTTCGTTTTCAGGTAATTTGAAGGAAATAAAAAACGGGAATTTCCACTCAATTTGTGAAAAATCCCGTTTAGTGACCGCGGCAGGATTCAAACCTGCAACCTTCTGAGCCGTAATCAGATGCGCTATTCAGTTGCGCCACGCGGCCTTTTAATAGGGCTGCAAATATATTTCTTTTTACCTTTACTACAAAACCGCCCCAGCTAAAAATAAATATGGACTTTGCTGCCTACGTTCGTGATATTGAAGACTTTCCAAAACCTGGGGTGATCTTTAAGGACATTACCCCGCTTTTAAACAACCCGGAAGCACTAAAAAGAGCCTGTGATGCCCTTTCCAGCTTCACCACAAATATGAAGATTGACAAAGTGGTGGGGGTGGACAGCAGGGGCTTTATTTTTGCCCCCATGTTGGCCGATCGTCTCAAAGCAGGTTTTGTGCCAGTGCGGAAAAAAGGAAAACTACCCTATAAAACCGTTTCAGAGGCCTATGAATTGGAGTATGGTTCTGAAATTTTGGAAATCCATACTGACGCTATAAAAAAAGGAGAGAAAGTATTGATTCACGATGATGTGTTGGCCACGGGAGGAACGGCCAGTGCCGTGTGTAAATTGGTAGAAAAATTGGGTGGGGAAGTAGTGCAGTGCAATTTCTTGATTGAACTTTCCTTTTTGAACGGAGCAGAAAAGCTCAACGGCTATCAAATTGAAGCCTTACTGCAATATTGAATCAACTGTCCAACGCCCTTGTGGTGACATAATAGCGCCAGCCTATGATGGCCAGTTGTAATTTGGAAGCTTTAGCCAAATCCAATCCCCTTTTTGTATAGGAGGGAAGGATGGCTTTGTTGATTTTGGCAAGAATTTTATAGAACATGGTCCAAAACGTTGGTTGGTCATTACAAATATAGCCAAGATACAACGAATCGTTGATGTTTGGATCTATACGTAATAATAGGCTGCCTAAAAACATTTAGACGGTCTTTTTCATTTAAAGATCAGATTATTGGTTTATCGACCAATGTATAAAAATAGGTTTGCCGGGCTTATGCCCTTAAAATTGCCTTTTTCCGATTATGCGTCAAGGCAATAAATCCTATTTCGGTCTCTACCTTTTAAAAAGAACCATTTTTGTCCCATACGTCAACTCAAAAGGCCAAATAGTCAATTTAAAATTATCATTCGTTGGTTGGAACCAAAAATGGCTGATACCTACCCCTACATTAGCCATAATAAAATTTTAAAAATGAATGCAACCCAAATTGCGTATTCTCCTGATGAGGAAATGGTTGTTTTAGGAAACGATGCAGGTCTGATTCAAATATATCAACTGAGCCAATCAAAAGGTGAACTTGAAAATTTAATCGCCACGATTGAGTATCACGATAATGCCATTGTACACCTTCGTTTAACAAAAGAAAACCACATCATTTCCGTGGATGTAGACGGTAAGTGGTGTGTACATGAAGACACGGGGGAAATTATTAGAGAGGGGAACACTATGCTGAATGAGGTTTTGGCGGATTCGGATGCAGAAGCCAAGGTGCTTTATGTTGCAAGTACGTCCAAAGGTTCCAAACCAGTGCTTCTACAAATAGATCTAGCTTCTGGAACGGAGGTGAAAGCTCCAATAGAAGCCGTTGAGGATATCGATACAGATTTTGTGGATCGAGGTTGCAAACCTGTTGCAATCAATGAAAGCAAAGCAGCCTTTTATTTCCAGTTGGAAACTCAAAAGTTGATTATTGTCGATTTTGACAAACAAAACTTTCAAACCGTCGATTTAGAATATAGGAAATACACTAAAAGCAAACTTTTTGCCGATCCCATATTTGATGCCAGCGGGCTTCTGGATTTAGGGGTTCGTTTGGATTATCATCCGTATCAAATCAGCGAGGCCAATGAGTACTTACTGGTAGCCGAAGTGTTTAAATTGAGTACAGGGGAGAGGCAATATGGTATTCCGTGCTTTACCATGCCTGAACAAGACATGGGTGAATTTTTGGTTGAGAGCGGTATGGATTCCCAAGAATATAAAAAGGCTAGGGATTCCTTTGCTGAATTAATTACAAATATTAAGGTGCAAGATGATGGTAAAAAGGTATGGATCACCTTACGACCTGACACAACAATGATTCTTCTTTGTTTTAATTTGGAGCAAAAGAGACACGAAACCATTTTCAGAACTCCCAATATAGCCGATCCACAAAAATTTACGTTAGATGATATTTTCACCATAGACCCATCATTTAAAGTTTTGGGAGTAAGTCCAAAGGGCAACTATGCAGGTTTTGGTTACCCGAATAATTGGGTGAAGCATGAATTTGAGGGAGAGTTTAAGGTGGTTGAATTATCTGAAAGCAAAGAACAGCAAATAGAGATTACATGTGCTTTTCTGGTAAGTTATAAATGGGCCTTCATTCAATCCCGGGACAACTGTTTTTTGATGGATATCAACACCGGTGAAACACTAAAACAGTTAAGTGAAGACTATATAGATGTATTCAGTGCAGCGTTATCTCCAGACAAGAAAAGAGTACTACTGGGAAGTAATGGTACTGAAGCTTTTTTGTGGGAATTGGAAGCAAATGAACTAAAAAAGCTTGGAGTCACCACCATTAATGCCAAGGCGTTGGGGTGGGCAAGTAATGATACTGCCATACTTTCCGGGCAGCATGGCGGTGTGATAACCGTGGATATTGAAAAGTTTATTAAGGAATATGGGAATATGGACTACTCCGACCCCAATAGTCCTGGTCATTATGGGTTTAAGCACGATGGAGGGAAGGTATATGAGAACGGAATGTTAATGAATGCGCAAGTAGATCATTATTCAAGTGATTTTTTCTACCAAAAAGAGGATGCCAAAGTTGTGGAGATTTTGGAGGGGCGCCTTTTTAACAAATACCAAATAGATAATGATGTTCAAATCAATCATGAAGTATTTGATTTTAAAGGGGAAGAGGTGAATTTTGATTCAGGTTACCCTAAATTGCTGGTATGCGGTCAAAATGCGGTAGTTGTCATGGATAAAGGGGGAAATTTGGTTATGTTTAATATTCATACTGGAAAGCTGTTGGGCGAAGGGTCTTTGGGTGCAGAAGAGGTACATATATTTACCAATTTGGAAAAAAACAAATTGTATGGGCATGAAGGGAACGATCTTAAAAAGTGGAATTTAAGAAATGGAAATTCCAGTGAAGTGTGGAGCGGGGGAAACGCCATGAGGTTTTCAATCGCTCGTGATCGTCTTTTGATTTTACACAAGGAAGGCAGCATTGAAATAGTGGATATTGGCAATGACACTAGTTTGTTAAAAGTGGCCGTCTTTCAAAAAGGAAAAAGTGTTGAGATAAGAAAACTATAGTATACCCATTGTACATTTTGAAATAGATTTTTGGAAAATTACCTCATGCTGAACGTGTCCGAATGGTACAGACCCGGCAGGATTGGCTTTGCCCTTCCTGAAAAAGCTCCGCTTTGAAAATAGTCTAAACAAAAAAACGCTCAAGCAAGCTTGGCGTTTTTTCTTATTAAACTATTTATTCGTGACCGCGGTAGGATTCAAATCTGTTGCCTTCCAAGCCTAATCAGATGTGTTATTCAGTTGGGCCATGTGGCCCAATATGGTTCCTTCAAGCAACCGATTTCAAGTATTTTCTCTTGCTTTTATTTGTTGGCTTCAATCCAGTTATCAATCTTGTCTTCCAACAATGCCAAGGGCACACATCCGGTTTCCAATACTTGGTTGTGGAATTGGCCAATGTTGAACTTCTCCCCAAGGGCATCTTCCGCTTTTTTGCGCAATTCACGAATCTTCAACTGTCCTATTTTATAGGACAAAGCCTGCCCCGGATTGGCCATATAGCGCTCAATCTCAGAGATGATACTGGCTTCGGACTCAGCTTCATTATCCAAGGAATACTGAATGGCCTGCTCCCGTGTCCAACCTTTGGAATGCAATCCCGTATCGACCACCAACCGAACGGCTCTGTGCATTTCGGCCCCCAGCATGCCAAAATATTGATAGGGGTCCGTATACAATCCCAATTCTTTTCCTAAAGATTCGGCGTAAAGGGCCCAACCCTCACCATAGCCACTGTACCAAAGGGTCTTTCTAAATTGGGGCAATTCCTCATTCTCCTGTGTCAGCGAAGTTTGGTAGTGGTGCCCCGGAATGGCCTCGTGCAAAAACAAAGACTCATCGGAATAGATATTATATTGGCTTGCATCGGGAATGGGCACATAAAAAACGCCGGGACGGGTACCGTCCAAAGAGCCTGGATTGTATTCCGCACTGGCTGATTTTTCCCGGAAAGCCTCAGTCCTTCGGACCACAAAGGGTGTTTTGGGCTTGTTGTCGAACAGTTTTTCCAATTGCGGCTTCATCCGTTCATGAATCGCATTGAAATGATCGATAACTTGTTGAGGTTCGGTAAAGGGCATCAACTCTTCATTGCCACGCACATAGTCAAAGAACGCTTTAAGATCGCCTTCAAAACCAACCTGTTCCTTTATTTTTTCCATTTCGGAACGGATTCGGGCCACTTCGCTCAATCCCAACTCATGGATTTCCGCAGCGGTCATGTTGGTAGTGGTATATTTTTTTATTTGGTGCGCATAATAGGCATCGCCATTGGGCTCTCCTTGAATACCACTGGATTCTCTTCCGGCATCAAGATATTCTGTGCTCATAAAACTGTGCAATTTGGTGTAAGCCGGAACAATCTTGTTGGTGATCATGTCCGAGTACGCCTCTGTGAGCATTGACTTTTCTTCATCCGAAAAATCATCGGGCATATTTTGAATGGGTTGGTAAAACAGATGTTGCTCCACATCTTCCACCATTTGCGACTCCAATTGGGGCAGTACTTTAACGATCAATGATTTTGGGAGTACATATCCTTTTTCAATACCTTCTTTCATTTTGTCCTCGGTACTGGAAAGCCATTCCAGATATTCGTCCACACGTTTCATCCATTCTTGGTAGTCCTCAACGGTCTCAAAAGGTTGTGCGCTGGCACCGCTGGCCAATTGACCCATAAACAGGTTTTGGGACCACATTTGATCAATGGGGGTCAAGTCTGCATTATAATTGAACTCTGCTAAATTGATGTCGCATTCCCAAGCCAAAATGGCCTTGCTCATCTGTTCGCTTTCGGAGAGCTCTTCATCGGGAAATTCAGAAAGCTTGCTTTTGTAGCTTTCGTAATAGGCCTTTTCTTCGGTTTTGTAGGCATCAGAAAGCATGTTGGGAAACGAATCGTCGAATCGGTGATCGCCTGCCAAGGTTGCCATAATTGGATTCAGCTTTAGGCCATCTTCGTAATAATTGTCCAATAATGCTTCAAATTCTACATTATGGTTGGGCACTTCCTCTTTTTTGGATTCTTGTTTGCATGAGCTCATGGCAATCAGGGCCACAAGCAAAATTGTTATTTTTTTCACTTTTTTTGGTTTGATATGTTACAGATGTAAAATAACTAAATCAGAACCACATGTCATAATTGGAGTGCTAAAGTTTTAATAAAATGAAATGATAATTGAACAAAGCAATAAGACCAAGGGCAAAAAAATAGAAATTGCTTTGGATTACATAAGGATAGTTTCTATGAGTTGTATCAACAAAAACACAAGAAACTTTACAATGGAAATCATGGAATGTTTGATTTTAATGGTTACTAATTTAAGCTGTTAACCGGTTATATTTTTTGAAGATAAAATGATAAATTTCATGTTTCCAAGTATTTACAATAAAATCTATGCAATTGCATACAAGATTGTAGCTTTTTAAATGAGATGCTGCTTTATTTTTTC
>NZ_LXTT01000082.1 GCF_001683915.1 Allomuricauda sp. CP2A
GACTTGGATCCTAAGTTGATATCAAAATATCAAAAGAGTAATGTAAACCTCATCAATGAATATATTCAATAGAATCTTGAACGAAAAAATTTTATCGGTCAGTTATTTCAATTCCCTTTTGCTTCCTTTTGGCGATTTAAATTAAAAGTATTTGGCCAATTGCCCCGAAATTTAGGGTGTTTTGATACCATAGCTTAAATCCCATATTGCATTTATGTTCCAGTTCTACGGGTTTTGAGCAAAAGGATTGTCTAGTATGTACTGCTGAGAAGTTGATGCCTTTATCTTTATATTGTGTAAGTGCTGTCTTTTTATCTTTTTGAGATACGTTAAGTCAGACATTGGTAAAAGTGAAATGCCCTAACAGTTATCACAAGTACCGTTTGAAGATTCCTTATATCGTATTTGTCTATCAAAAACAATCATAAGTATCTCTTCAAAAGAGGCTAAGTTCAAGGCTTGTTTGCATACATTTTGGGATAATACTTTCAATAATTGTTTGGAGATGACCATGTAATTATAAATAATTCACATAAGTTGAACGATATTTCAAAGTTAACGGTCATCTCCATTTTTACCTTTTTGAAGAATATACACTTCCTAAATTTAGTGAATGGAGAAAATACTTGGTAAATGTTTCAAAGCAGAGTTGTAAAAAAGCCTGTTTCAATTTTAACTAAACATCCTCTTTTCCATAGCGTTCAACTCTGATATCCGCCTGTCTTTTGTGTCCCATGAATCCCTCAATTTCACAAAGGCGGGAACAATAACTTCCAACCAAGGCACTTGCTTGATCTGTTGTTACTCTTTGATAGGTACAGGTTTTTATGAACTTGCCTACCCAAAGACCACCAGTAAAACGTGCGGCTTTTTTTGTGGGTAAGGTGTGGTTGGTGCCAATAACTTTGTCCCCATAGGCAACATTGGTTCTATTGCCTAAGAACATTGCGCCAAAATTGGTCATATTATTTAAAAAATAATCTGGGTTTTTTGTGTTGATCTGGACATGTTCGCTAGCAATTTCATCGGCAACCTTCAACATTTCCTCATAGCTATCAGTCAAAATTACTTCACCATAGTCTTCCCAAGATTTACTGGCAAGGTCAGCGGTGGGTAATGTTTTTAATTGCTTTTTAACTTCATCGGCAATTCCAATGGCCAAGGATTCGCAATTGGTCAACAAAATTGAAGGTGAGTTTGGACCATGCTCAGCTTGACCCAACAAATCTGTAACGGCCATTTCGACATCCATTGTTTCATCTGCAATGACCAAGGTCTCAGTTGGACCAGCAAGCAAGTCTATGCCTACCTTACCAAACAATTGTCTTTTCGCTTCGGCCACATATTGATTTCCAGGACCTACAATCATATCCACTTCTGACATTCCCACACAACCATGGGCCATTGCAGCCATGGCCTGTATTCCGCCCAGTATATATATCTCGTCTGCTCCTCCAAGGTACATGGCGGCTACAGTTTCCGGTGGTGCCCCCCCTGTTTTAGGGTCTGGCGGGGTACAAGCAATGATTTTACCCACACCCGCAACTTTAGCTGTTAAAACACTCATGTGCGCTGAAGCTACCATTGGATATCTTCCCCCGGGCACATAGCATCCCACACTTTTAACAGGTATGTTTTTGTGTCCAAGAACAACCCCTGGGATTGTCTCAATTTCTATATCATGAAGTGTAGATTTCTGTATTTGCGCAAAACGACCAATTTGAGCCTGGGCCCATTTTATGTCCTGGATTGTCTTTTTTGAAACTTTGGAAATGATTTTTTGAATTTGACTGTCCGATAAACGAAAGGATTTTGGACTCCAATTATCAAATTTTTCCGATAGTTCGCGGACAGCTGTGTCTCTTCTCTTTTCAACATCAAGAAGAATATCTTCAACTATTTTTCTTGTTTGCGCTTGATCTACTGCCGATTCTTCGACATTC
>NZ_LXTT01000095.1 GCF_001683915.1 Allomuricauda sp. CP2A
GTTAACCCTAAAATGACAAGTAATTCATTTATAGTACTGTAAAATATACTTATAATAAGTTAATAATTACGATTAATAAATAAATGATTACATTTGGTAAGTGATTAATAAAGTTTCAAGCTCGTGATTTCAAATATCGACAACAAACATCTTGAATTATTGAAGAAAGGTTGCTCTTCAACTTTTGCGGAAATCTATTCCAAATATTACAAACCGATTTTCTGGCTGGGCAAGAGCTTTCTCAATGATGGTTTTGTTGTGGAAACATTGGTTCAGGATGTATTCTTGAAGTTGTGGATTAATAGGGACAGCTTGAAATCACCCAAACACATTTATTTTTTCTTGCGGTTTGTTATGAAAAGGGAGTGCATTTCATACTATACACGCCCTAGGAACAAGTTTTTCAGGAAAGTCCACTCATTGGAGAGCTATGAAAATTACCAAGACTATATGGTCGGGTATGACCCTCGTGAGGATAAAGATAATTTTAAACTACAGGAAGGGGAACAGGAGAAATTCGAAAGTATCATACGCGTCCTTCCCTTATTGGATGACAGCAAAAGGCATGTAATCAATCTGTGTTTGAAACACGGCTTTCAGTATAAAGCGATTTCCAAAGTAATGGGAAAAGGTATCAATGAAACCTGTAGAGAGATCAAGGAAGCCATTGAAGATATCAAAACCATTCTCCATCAAGGAAATAAGCTTGATTCTGGTAACAACAATGCGGATGAGATAAAGTTTACTGGCGAGATGACAGAAGAGCAGACAAAGGTACTTAAAATGCGTTGTGAACTGAGATATTCCTTTTCCGAAATAGCCAACGAACTTAATCTCTCCCAAAAGGAGGTGCATCAGGAATTCATGATAGCCTATAGGCTAATGGAAGCAAAACATCAATTGCAATCGGCCTAACATGGAAAAGTCAACGCTAAAACTCACTCGCAAGATCCAACTATTGATAGACCTTCCTACCAAAGAAGAGAAAAAAGCGGCCTTGGATAAACTGTACCAATGGCAGAACCGATGCTTTAGGGCAGCCAACCTAATAGTGACCCACCTTTATGTACAGGAAATGATAAAGGAATTCTTTTATCTGTCAGAGGGGATAAAATATAAATTGGCAGATGAAAAGAAAGATGAACAAGGAATCTTAAACCGTTCCAGGATCAACACCACCTATCGGGTCGTATCTGATCGTTTTAAAGGAGAAATCCCCACAAACATATTGTCCAATTTAAACCAGGCATTGATTTCATCATTTAAAAAGAATAGGCCGGAGTATTGGAATGGTGAACGTTCTTTGAAAAATTTCAGGAGGGATATGGCCTTTCCCTTTGATTTGGAGGGATTAAGTGGATTACACTACACTGAAGATAAAAAAGCCTTTTGCTTTCGTTTGTTTCGGATTCCGTTTCGAACCTACTTGGGAAAGGATTTTACGGATAAACGGACATTGTTGGATCGGGTAATGGAGGACAAGACTAAGCTGTGCACATCACACATCAAGCTACAAGATGGTAAGATTTTCTTGTTGGGAGTATTTGAAATTGAAAAAGAGAACCATGATCTAAGACCTGAGATTATTGCAGAAGCCTCTTTGTCCCTTGAATATCCCATTGTTGTAAAGGTTGGCAAGACAAGGCTTACCATTGGTACAAAGGAAGAATTTTTATACCGAAGGCTGGCGATACAATCGGCACACAGACGGGCAAAGATTGGGGCAACATATTCCAAATCGGGTAAGGGCATCAAAAGAAAACTAAAGGCAGTTGACAGACTTGGTCAAATGGAACGTAAATATGTCCATAACCGTTTGCATGTCTATAGTCGGAGGTTGATTGATTTTTGTGTTAAACATAGAGCAGGAACCCTCATACTTTTGAACCAGGAAGAAAAAACTGAGATTGCTAAGGAAGAGGGATTTGTGTTAAGAAATTGGAGCTACAATGATTTGATGACCAAAATAAAATATAAGGCCAATAAAGCGGGTCTCGAAGTTATAATTGATTAACAACACCGATTGAGGGTGCTTGTACACCCGTAAGGTGAGGTCAAAGACACTCACTAAATGCAGACTGCATATACAACGCGTGGGCTCTCTAATAATTTTTGAAAATTCTAATCTCAAGCTGTCCTAAAGATCGAGATATCTACAGTATTTCTTGTTGATAAGAGTTTTAAAATTATATGTATCATTTGGCTTTTTGAATATTGAGGGCTACATTTATTGTTAAGAAATTATTATGAAAAATACTACAGCGTTAATTTTTGATGTATTTTTCAGTCTCTCCCCCCATAGCTTAATCTCTTTTTGCACTAGAATTTTTAAAGTTTATGAAAATTAACTTTATACCAGATGAGGTATTAAAACTAACAGACGATACCGATTTACTTGGAACAAAGCCTTATTCGGATACAATATTTGAAATAGTCAATAATTGTAGTGGTAGCAAGAACATTGGGCTGTTCGGTAGTTGGGGAAGCGGTAAATCAACGATTTTAACCACACTAGAAAACCTGATTGATGAGCATAATGCTATTAAGACAGAAAAGATTGCATACTTTGAATTTGATGCTTGGAAATACTCAAAAGATGATTTTAGAAGAAGCTTTCTTATTGAATTGACCAAAAAATTTAGCATCAAGACCCAATCCAAGCTTGAAAAGTTATTATACAGTGAGTCGAGTTTTGAAAACCCTAAGCAAACCAAATTCAGAATTAACTGGTTAAGTCTTCCCGATTGGTTGATTTTGGCTTTAGTCGTTTTTGCATTTGTATTTTTCTTCTTGCCAACAGTTGGCATGGGGGACAGAACAAAAGCCCTAATAGCATTAATTACAATATCCGTATCACTCCTGACCAAAGCAGCCAGTAATACAGTCAACAAGTATAAAGTTGTAGTTAAAGAAAATAAACTTGTTGAGCCAGAAAGATTTGAAGCTGTCTTTGATGAAATCATTTCAGAGTTAACTACCAATTCGACTAACAAAGTTTACCATTGGATTCAAAAATTAATTGGAAGAACAAAGCATTCAAAAGTTGTTATTGTAATTGATAATCTTGACCGTTGCGATGATGAGAATTTACTTTTAACCCTTAATACTGTCAAAAACTTTCTCGAACATCAAAAAGTGATTTTCATATTACCTGTCGATGAGAAAGGTATTTCATCTTTTTTGTCGCAAAAGACAGATAATGCAGATGAATATCTAAGAAAAATATTCCATCTGATTCTAAGGTTAAAGGCTTTTTCAAATAAAGAATTGACTGAGTTTACCAATAGCGTTAACAAAAAATATGAGCTGGGATTAAATTCTTCAAGTATTAGGATAATATGTCAGGAATTTACCAATAACCCTAGGAAGGTAATTCAGTTCTTAAACAACTATCAAAGTGAAATGTGGTTGATAAAGGAACAATCAAAAAAAGGTTATATCAATGGTGATTTTATTAAAGAGAATCTTAGCTTCTTTATAAAACTTTTGATTATCAAATATGAATGGAAAAATCTCTACGATGGAATTTTATATGATAAAACTCTCCTGAACAAAATAAATGATGTGATAACCAATCTCAAACCAGATGATGGCGGGTTATATCAAATTGAAAAGACAAAAGTAAGACTCACTGATACTCAGAGAAATTTTCTTTTTAGCACACAGGATATTCATTGCACCAAAATAGACCCTTTTATTCTCAATATTGATTTAGACAAGGAAATACCAGACGATATTGAGAATTATATAAGACTTGGTTATTATGAAGCAATTGCAAATTACCTTGATGATTCTAATACTCCCTTCGATGAGAAAACACTAATTAAAAAAATTGATGAGGTTTTTTCAGATTTAACCTATAAGCATCAAGAATACGAATTTATCGCCCTACCAGTGCTGCAATTGCTAATTGAATTCGTGTTGGATAAGAAACAGGAAAAATTCAGGAAACTATTGATTGAAAACCACAGTGAATACCCTTTTCTAAAAAGCCTTTTTAAGGATGCTAGGTTATTGAATTTGTTTGAAAAGCTTGATTTCGAAAAAGTTGTTGATGGTACTAAATGGTTTTTTGACAATATAAGTAGTAACTTATTTCATTCATTTATAGGTTATTTGAAAACCAAATACCTTGGTAGCAGCACAATGGATAATGAGAATGATAGGATTAATTATTTCATTGATGCTTTTAAAGATACAGGTAAGCTTTCATTGATAAAAAGGGAATTTAGCAACAAATTGAGTGGAAAACCTGAAGGGGTTTCCTCCATAGAGTCTTTGAAAGATTATAAAATAGCTTCACAGTTAATATCCATACCTACCTACAAGTCATTGGCAAAAAAGCTAAATGAAAA
This sequence comes from Allomuricauda sp. CP2A, assembly GCF_001683915.1. GTDB lineage: Bacteria > Bacteroidota > Bacteroidia > Flavobacteriales > Flavobacteriaceae > Flagellimonas. The sequence goes on from NZ_LXTT01000095.1 coordinate 4,356, forward strand.
AGAATCAAAGTGGAATTATCTAACATCCTCACTTTGCTTTGACTATTCTGTCAATAATAAAAAAGACAAAATTACCAAAGAACATTTGGTTAGATATTATTTGAGTGATTTAGAAGCTTATTTTAATGCAGAATCAATATCTCAGGATGATTACGATGATTATTTAGAACATTTTTCACGTCTTAATAAAGTTTTAGATA
>NZ_LXTT01000107.1 GCF_001683915.1 Allomuricauda sp. CP2A
GTCTATAAAGGCTTAAAAACAAAAGACAAAAACAGAGATTTAACAGAACATGAGTTTGTGAATCTTTTTAAAGAAAGTGATAGTATAAAATATGTGATGTGTGTCACAAGTCATTTAAAAAACAAACCGCTTCAGAAAACTATTAGTAAATACAACTCTAACATTGCGAAGTTATCTCTAATACAATGTTACCAAGAAATGAGAACAGAATATTATGATTTATCTTTTGAGGTTATTAAAAATGATGCTTGTTTCTCGTAATGACAACATTGCGAAAACAACTACAGCTAATAATATAACTAGCTAAATAGTTGCTTGATTAAAGTTAAGTCATATTTTGAAAGTGTTCCAAGTTTGTCAATTTGACTTATTAAAGGGAAAAGGTAATACGAAGATGATAAAATTTGGCTCTTGATTAACCGAATGGTTATAGCTTATTTTCAAGATAAGAGCCATATATAAGACTGTTAGGCAAAATATTATATATGAACTTAGAACAAGTTGAAAGGGATTTCAAAGATAATATTACCCAATACGAAACCTTAGGGAAAAATCTTTCTGAATCGCTAAAGTTCTTGTTGAAAAAAAAGAACATTCAGATTTTATCGCTTTCTTATCGAATTAAAAACACTGAATCTTTTTTAGAAAAAATCGAGAGAAAATCTTATTCAAATCCTTTGCTGGAAATCGAAGACATTTGTGGAATCAGAGTAATTTGCTACTACAAAAGGGATATAAAAAGAATAAAAGAAATTCTTTCAAAAGAACTTGTAATTCATGAGTCCACTGACAAAGAGGAAGTACTAAAATACGACCAATTTGGATATCGCTCCCATCATTTGATAGCCTCCATTAATAAAGATTGGGATTCAACCCCTATATTTAGAGGTTTATCCAATTTGAAATGCGAAATTCAAATTAGGACAGTTTTGATGCATACTTGGGCAGAAATAGAACATTCATTATCCTATAAAAACGAAGTTCAAACTCCATCTCAATTTAGAAGAAAAATTCACCTAATTAGCGCAATGTTAGAAGTAGCCGATGGACAGTTCGAAGAACTAAAAATCGAAAGTGAAAAATACCAAAAAGCACTTTCAAAGAAAATTATTGAACCTGACGAAAAAGTCGAATTAAATCTGGACACATTACAAGCTTTTATGGATAATAATTTGCCAAAAAGACAAAAGGACATTGATGCCACTGGCCAATTGCTGAATCAGATGATACGTTATCATGTCTCTTTGAATGACCTGAGAAAAGCTTGGCAAGTTGTAAAGGATGATTTCTACAGTATCGAAAAAGACTTTTGGGGGAATAGAAATTCAAGTTTCACCAAATGGATTCAGGCAGGAATTGCAAGATTTGTCTTGGATATTTCTCATCCAGAATTTATAAAACGACTTCCAGAAGGACCTCAAAGATTAGAAAGAGAAAAATATCGTAAAAAATACTTTGAATAACAGAGAACTGAGTTAATAAAAAGTTTTTAATTTTCTATTTAACCTTGTGAAAATTTTGTGCAAATAAAAATTAGTTCATTGGTTTTCAGAGGTAAAACATAGCACCCCATGCGCGTACGCTAC
>NZ_LXTT01000116.1 GCF_001683915.1 Allomuricauda sp. CP2A
ATGTCGCTTGCATTGGCCGCAACCCCGGCACTGTCATCAAGACTTGAAATATCAACCGCCGGATTGTTCCCCAACTCGTTGGCATAGGTCAATTCACCAGTGGAACTGTTGAAGGACAAGGCGGTGTTGGTCTCGGCTATCGATACGGAGGCCACATTTAGGTACAGTGCACCATCGGAACCTGCGGTTATGTTGTTGTTGGCATCACCGCTGATCAGGTTGACCGACTCGGTGCCGCCACCGTCCGTGATCTCCAGGTTACCTCCTGTGATACCGCTTCCCGTGTTGTACTCGTTCCCGGCGTCCGTGTC
>NZ_LXTT01000124.1 GCF_001683915.1 Allomuricauda sp. CP2A
GAAGATATGGATGCGGTAAAATTGAACATGATAGTCAAAGCCATTGATGGTGACAAGATTTATGTGGGCTGTGGTCTGGGACTCAAAGAATGTAATGCCCAAAAACCCTGCCCCCTGCACGACAAATTCGTTGATATCCGTACCGATTTGAGCAAAATGCTGAAAAGTACCAGTTTATTTGAACTGGCCACGGGATTGGAGATTGGGTTGACCTATTTGAAACGATAAAAAAATTTGAACAAATAAAGGACATTTTTATCCGATTAATATATGAACCTAGAAAATCAATTATTATGAACGATACCTTGGATAAAACAATAGGGCAAATGGTAGCAGAGGATTACCGGACTGCCCAGATTTTCAAAAATCACAAAATAGATTTTTGCTGTAAAGGCAACCGCACGCTCCAAGAGGTTGCGGAGAAAAAAGGGCTCGATTTGGACAGCCTGGTTCAAGAACTTGATACGGTACAAAATCAAAACCAAAGTGACCAGCCCGATTTTAAAACCTGGCCTTTAGATCTTTTGGCCGACTATATTGAAAAGAAGCACCATCGTTATGTGGAGCAACAAATCCCGATCTTGAAGCAATACCTGACCAAACTTTGCAAGGTACACGGGGAAAGACATCCCGAACTGCACGAGATTTTTGAACATTTCAATGCCTCCGCGGGTGAATTGGCCATGCACATGAAAAAAGAGGAACTGGTACTTTTTCCGTGGATACGTAAAATGGTAAGTGGTCCTACAAATGAACAGCCGCATTTTGGAACCGTTAAAAATCCCATCAAAATGATGATGGAAGAACACGACAATGAAGGCGAGCGTTTCCGAAAGATCGCTGAATTGAGCAATGATTATACGCCTCCGGCCGATGCATGTAACACCTATCGGGTAGCTTTCTCGCTTTTACAGGAATTTGAGGAAGACCTTCACCGTCATATCCATTTGGAGAACAACATTCTCTTCCCCAAGGCTGAAATTTTGGAAAAGAAAGTACTCAGCAACTAAAACCTTTATGGCTCGAACACCCATCAAAAGACATAAGGCCTTACAGGGGGTAAGCCGTGAACATCATCACGGCCTACTCTTATGTTGGAAGATTCGCACGGGACTTTCAAAAAAAGTGGCACCTGCACGGATAAAGACCTATGTGGACTGGTTTTTCAAGACTCACTTGATCCCGCATTTTGAATTGGAGGAAAATCACATCTTTCCCATTTTGGGTATGGATAATCCAAAAATTAAAAAAGCATTAAGGGAGCATCGCAGATTGGTCCGGTTATTTACCTCCAGCGTTGACCCGATCAGAATGTTGGTCCAGATCGAAGAGGAACTAGAACAACACATTCGGTATGAGGAACGACAGCTCTTCAATGAAATCCAACAAGTGGCCACTGAATCCCAGTTGGAAACCATACAAAAATATCATAATGATGAAATATTCAAAGACAATACCCATGACCCATTCTGGAACTAAAAGTAAAGGCAATGTTCTTACCAACGTTCATAAACGTCTGTTCTTGGAATACAAGAAAGGTGAGATGGGTTACGCCTCCATAGCGATCATAGGACAAAGCTGTTTGGGCTCCGCTGCAGCAATGGTTTTGTTGATGGGAACACTGGATACCGCTGTACAGATGACCTTGCTTTTCTTTGTGACCATTTTCTGCATGGCTTTCAATGGGGCCGTATTGGCACAATTAAAGCCCTTGACCACCTTCAATATATTGATTTTTAGCGTTCTGTTCAGTACGGTGGTCATACTTTTGCATTTGGCCTAGTTCTTTATTAAGGAACCGGATAGTGCTTTCCTTCCGCACACACTACCCTTAAGTGCAATTTTAAAATTCTCGGCCGCCCATTTGGATAATACGTTTGATTATCAATACATTAAACTAATAAATGATATAAAGGTCATTTTATTGTTAATAACTGTCTTTATAACTTTTGGAGTATCCCAACTATTCCCAAAACCCTTGTTCTAATTTTATACAGTAATCTTAAATGAATTGCACCATATATGTTTTATCATCATTTTCAGGTAGTGCTCCAAGAGGTTCCAGGAGAGGTCAGTCTTTGCTTTTCCATCTCAGGGTGTCCTTTACGCTGCAAGGGCTGCCACTCCCCTTTTTTGTGGAAGGAAGGTAGCGGCTCTGAGCTGACCTCCAAGGACTATCAAAAGTACCTCGACCAATATGCCGGACTTGCAAGCTGCGTACTCTTTATGGGGGGCGAATGGCACCCGGGAGCATTGGTAAGGTATTTGAAACAAGCCCAAGAACTGGGATATAGGACATGCCTGTATACCGGAGCCGATCGGGTATCCCCTGATATCCTTGAACATCTGACCTATATCAAAACGGGAAATTGGGACAAAGCCCTTGGGGGATTGGACAGTCCGAACACCAATCAGGTCTTCCGGGAAGTGAGGACCAATAAATTGCTCAACCATTTATTCATCTCTAAATAATATTCCATATGATACGGCTTACCGACAAACAGATTGCCAAAAAAATTGCTTTCATCGATCATTACCTGCATTCCCACAATGCTGCTGACGGCTCCAAGGTTGACGCCAATGCCAATGTCACCTCCAAGAACATTGCCACCATGGAAGCCGAGCTCAATAAGGATATCAATATCCAGGTGAACCGGGCCTTGGTCCAACAGAAAATCGCCTCACTGTTCGGGAAGGACCTGGCCGATGAATATGTGAGGCAGATAGAATCGCACGAGATCTACGTCCATGATGAGACCTCGTTAAAACCCTACTGCGCCTCCATAAGCATGTATCCCTTCCTATTGGACGGGCTGACCAAACTGGGTGGGGAAAGCTTGGCCCCAAAACACTTGGAAAGCTTTTGCGGAGAATTCGTCAATTTGGTCTTTGCGGTAAGTTCACAATTCGCAGGGGCCTTGGCCACCGTGGAGTTCTTGATGTATTTTGACCACTTCGCGGCCAAGGACTATGGGCCCGACTATCTGGTGACCCACAAGAACATCATTGCCAACCATTTGCAGCATGTCGTCTACGCCATCAACCAACCTGCCGCGGCCAGGGGCTACCAATCCGTGTTCTGGAACATTTCCATTTATGACAGACTTTACTTTGAAAACATGTTCGGTGATTTTGTCTTTCCCGATATGGGCAGGCCCCAATGGGAAAGTGTCAAAAGGTTACAGGCCTTCTTTATGGACTGGTTCAACGAAGAGCGAACCAAGGCCATCCTTACCTTCCCTGTGGTCACCGCCGCCATGTTGATCAAGGACGGGGCTCCGGTCGATACGGAGTTTACGGACCTATGTGCCCATGAACTGGGCAAGGGGAACTCCTTTTTCATCTACCAATCCGAAAACGCCGACAGCCTGGCTTCCTGCTGTCGCCTGCGCAATGAGATCAGCGACCATACTTTTAGCTATTCCCTGGGGGCCGGAGGGGTCGCCACAGGTTCCATCAATGTCATCACCCTGAACATGAACCGCTTGGTGCAGCAAGGGGCGGATATTGTGGAAGAGGTCCAAAAGGTACACAAATATCAGGTCGCTTTTAGAAAGCTCATCGATGACTACGAAAGTGCGGGCATGTTGCCGGTGTACCATGCCGGTTTGATCTCCCTGGACAAGCAGTTCCTGACCGTGGGCATCAACGGGATGGTCGAGGCTGCGGAAAGCCAAGGTATCCAAGTGGGCAACAATGAAAAGTACAAGGACTTCGTCAACCGTTATCTGAAGGCCATCTATCAGGAAAACAGGAGGGCCAGGGAAACCCATGGGTACTTGTTCAACACTGAATTTGTCCCCGCCGAGAACCTGGGCGTCAAAAATGCCAAATGGGATCGGGAAGACGGCCTTTTCGTCCCCCGGGACTGCTACAATTCCTATTTCTATATCGTAGAGGATGAACAGACCAATGCCTTGGACAAAATTGTATTGCATGGCAAGGAGACCATTCAATATTTGGACGGGGGTTCGGCGCTCCACCTCAACCTCGAAGAAACCCCGAACCAAGAAGGGTTCAAAAAATTGATCCATGCCACGGCCAACGCTGGATGCAATTATTTTTGTTTCAATATCCGAATCACCATTTGCAATGACTGTTTCCATATCGACAAGCGTACCCTCTGGGAATGCAGTGCATGCCACTCCTTGGATGTGGACCATGCCACCCGGGTCATCGGGTACCTCAAACGGGTCTCCAACTTCAGTTCTGGAAGGCAAAAGGAACATGGATTGCGGCACTATCATTTGAAACAGGCCAAAAGCACTATGATGGATAAAAGAGCTAAAATCCTTTTAGCAGGTCAACAAGTAAATAATAATCAAGAATCCATAAAAATATAATCACCGCCAAATAGCCAGTGTTCCTCAATTAATAAGTTTCCACATTGTTTTCAATGTATTGAATGCGTTGTTCGCAAAAAAATAGGAATTCGATGTAATTAAATGAACGAGGCCAGTTGGACAATCAACATAAATACGACGTATGACAGCACATTCATTCCATATACCCGTAATGGGAATTGCATTTACCATTGACACCCCATTGAAAGTGGCACATTTTGGCATAGATTCGACGATTTCGCTGGTAGATGATATTCTTTTGGAAAAAATGCGAAAAATGTATTGTGAAAAATTTGAAATGCCCTATCAGGAGATCAGTGAAAACACTAACGACTTCAGGGCCAAAAGAATCAGTTCCTATCTCAATCTCATCAAGGAGCTGGCAGAAAAAAAATTCGAACAGTTAAAGGATGTCACATACGGTTTAAGTGATGGTCTAAAACAATATTTCGATATGTTGCCGAACACTTCATCGCTTAAGAAGAAGTTTGAAAATGTAAGTCTCGGCACCCATAATCCGGTGTTGTCCAAAAATTTTCTTGATTCAAATCTTGCCATGGGAAATATCGAGGTGAACATCATGACGAAACTGGATCGGGAGAATTATCGAAAAAAAGTTCCCTTGGGCCAGAAATACAATGATGCCCATGCAGCACTTAGGGGCTTTGCAGAAAGCGATCTGGACTCTTCGGTCGTTTTTTCAGCGGGAATGAACCCTCGATTATATGGATACATCGGGGAGTTTGAAGATTTTTATCCCGACGCTCTCGGGTTCATTAAAAAGAAAATCATTCTAAAGGTGAGTGACTATAGATCGGCCATGATCCAAGGCAAATTCTTGGCCAAAAAAGGGCTTTGGGTCTCGGAATACAGGATCGAATCGGGATTGAACTGCGGTGGGCATGCCTTCGCGACCGAAGGTCATCTGATGGGACCGATATTGGCAGAGTTCCGAGATCGGAAAAAAGAACTCGTGGCCGAAATCCATTCCATTCTTGTAAAGGCCCTTATATATAAAAAGCGTTATGTCCCCCAATCTCCCCTACCCATCAAAATCTCGGCACAAGGTGGGGTGGGGACAGCGGAAGAACACAATTTTTTGTTGGAGCACTATAAATTGGATTCCGTAGGTTGGGGAACCCCGTTCCTGTTGGTACCCGAAGTCACCACGGTTGATGATTCCACAATGGAAAAATTGTCCAAGGCCAAAGAACAGGATCTTTATCTGAGCAATATCTCGCCCTTGGGTGTCCCTTTTAATAGTCTGAAAGGAAATACGAAAGATTTGGAAAAGAGGGTCAACATTGAAAAAGGTAGGCCAGGAAGTGCCTGTCCAAAAAAATATGTTGCCATGAACAAAGAATTCACCAATGAAGGCATTTGTACAGCGTCACGACAATACCAACATTTGAAATTAAAAGCGTTGGACGGCATGAACCTTGCTCCGGAAAAACATCAAGAGGCATATGACAAAATTGTTGAGAAATCCTGTGCCTGTGTGGGATTGGGAACCGCAGCGTTATTAAAATATGGATTGGACACCAAGGCCGAAGGAAAAGGTGTTTCCATTTGTCCCGGACCCAACATGGCCTACTTTTCGAAAATCACAGGTCTTAGGGAAATGACACAACATATTTATGGCACATCCAATTTGATCGAACGTACAGATCGGCCGAATATGTTCATCAAGGAGCTTACTATTTATATTGATTATCTCAAAATCAAGATCGAAGAAACCAGAGGTTCCACAACCCCGAGGCAATTGGCGTATCTAACCACTTTCACCAATAATTTAAACGATGGGATATCCTACTATCAGACCCTGTTGGGGAATATCAGCAAAGCCTTTTTGGACAACTCCCAAATGGTAAGGGCCTTGGATCGTTTCAGGACCGTTCTGGACAATTTCTCGGTTGAGATCCATGATTTGAAAACCATCAACGCCCAATAGGGACACCACCTCACCATCACATGAGCTTTTCAGTCCATGGACATGGTCTGGGTGAAACCTCTTACCCTCTTTTATGGAGGGGTGGATATTATATTTTCCTAAACCAAGAAACCCATATCAATGGGGCTGAACCATTTCTATAAGTTCTTCCAACATGGTATTGCCCCTATCCCTATGATACCACATCTGTAGCTCCTTTTTGAGGTTGTCGTCCACTTTTCCGTTTCGTTCTTTATATTCCGCTACCATTTTGGAAGCCGTTTTCGGCCTTGGTCCCCACTCCTGTATTACCGTTCCGGCACTATTGGTGACAATCAGCTTGGGAATGGAACGGGTCCCGTTGGTCAAAAAACAGTCCATGAGCCGTGGATTTTCATCCCTTAACACCAATCGTAGTTCAATTTTCGAGGATGCCTTGGCAATCTTATGAAGAAGGGGTATGGCCTGTGCCCCATCCGAGCACCAACTTTCCAGCAATACCAGCCAAACTTGCTTTTCTGGGAGCTTGCGGAACACATCAAGTCTTTCATCTGGAATGGTGATTGTTTTTTCGATCCTTCGTAATCTATGGGCATTTAATTTTGTGTTGGCGATCCTTTCTTCGCTTTGCTCGGTTCCTGTCGCTTTACCTTTAGCGACAAGGTCGTTCATCATTGAAATGTAACCGGCGTAGTCCATCCCCTTGCGGATACCGTCTTGAACCAAATGATGTACCTGCTTTGTCATAGGCCGTCTGTATTTTTTAGGTATTGACTATTTTTGATAGGTTCAAGATCAATGTTGTAGAACCCACCTATATTTTCTTTTCTTTTCAAGCACTGCCCGATGATAAGATGTGCCACATTGATCATATTTCGCAATTCACAAATACCTACGTCCACTTTCATGGCCCGGTATAGTACCTCAATTTCACTATATATCACATCCAGATGTTTGATGGCTTTATGCAAACGGTCGGTACTTCGTACAATCCCCACATAATCTTGCATAAGTGCCTGTAAATGGGCCGTGTTGTGTTTGATAAGGATGTTTTCCTTGGCAAGCCGTGTTCCCGTATCGTCCCATTGGGGTATGGTAAGGGTTTCCGGGAATGTTTCTTGGTGTTCCAAATACTCAAAAATTTTGTGGGCATATACCAGAGCTTCCAATAAAGAGTTGGATGCTAATCTATTGGCGCCATGCAAACCTGTCCGCGAGCATTCCCCACAGGCGAATAGGTTATTTATGGTTGTCCTTCCGTTTGGATCCACGACAATTCCTCCACAGAGGTAATGCGCTGCTGGGACAATGGGAATCCAATCTTTTTCAATAGTGATATGTCTAGTCCGGCATTCGTCATAAATGTTGGGGAAATGTGCCTTGAAAGCTTTTATATCAAGGTGTGTACAATCGAGAAAAACGCAAGGGTCCCCAAATTTTTTCAACTCTTGGTCAATGCATCGGGAAACGATATCACGGGGTGCCAGTTCAGCCCTAGTGTCGTAGTCCGGCATAAATCTATGTCCTTTTTTGTTTCTTAAATATGCTCCGAAGCCCCTAACAGCCTCTGAAATCAAAAATGACCGGCCTGCCTTACCATCGTAGAGAACCGTGGGATGAAATTGGACAAACTCCATATCCTGGATCCGTACCCCTGCCCGATACGCCATGGCAATGCCATCGCCAGTGGCGATGATAGGATTTGTAGTGTGGCCATAGACCATGCCCACTCCTCCTGTGGCCAAGACAGTGTACTTTGCGCGGAAAGTTTCCACAATACCGGATTTTTGGTCTAGTACATAGGCCCCATAACATGTCGTTGGGACCGGATTGGCCCCATGGAGTTGGTGTTCCGTAATAAGGTCTATGGCAAAATGGTGTTGAAAAATTGTGATGTTGGGTCGCTGACGCACCTGATTCAAAAGGGCCTGTTCAATCTCATACCCCGTATTGTCCTTGTGGTGTAGGATACGATGCACCGAATGGCGTCCTTCACGACTCAACGCCAACCGACCATTCTTGCCCGTATCAAAACGGACCCCCCAGGACATCAGTTCCCTTACCCGTTCCGGGCCTTCCTTGACAACCATCTCCACTATGGCCGCATCACAAAGACCGTCTCCCGCGATCAAGGTGTCGGATATATGCTTTTGATAGGAGTCCTCCCCTAAATCAGAAACGGATGCAACACCACCTTGGGCATATTTGGTATTGGATTCGTCTTCATCGGCCTTGGAAACGATGAAGACGGTCCGATCTGGACATTTATGCGCCATCTTAATGGCAAAGGAAAGTCCGGCAATTCCCGAACCGATCACTAGATAATCCAATGAAACCATTTCTGTCCTATTTGGAAAGTTTCAACATTCGCTCAATGGGAACCCACGCTTTTTCCGCAATGGCCCGTGAAACTTCTATTTCAGGGGTTTCATCCCTAAGACAACGGTATGTTTTTAGAAGGGTATTTGACTTCATGAAGGCACATTCACTGCAGGCACAACTGTTATCTTCCACTACCGGGGCCGGGAGCAGTATGGTGTCCGGAACTTCCTTTTGCATTTCATGAAGGATACCGACCTCCGTGGCAACTATATATTTTTTATTGGGATGCCGTTTCACATAGGTTATCATGCCAGAAGTGGAACCGATGAAGCTTGCGGTCCTTAAAATATGTTCCTCCGATTCAGGGTGGGCAATGATCATTGCATCAGGATGTTCCTTGCATAGATCTAGCAATTTATCGATACAAAAAGCTTCATGGACAAGACAACTACCCTCCCAAAGTAACATATCCCTACCTGTTTTCCCAATCAGATAGTTACCCAAATTTTTGTCCGGTGCAAAAATAATGGGAGCGGTTTCAGGAATATCCGAAATGACTTGTAGCGCATTGGACGAAGTACATACATAGTCGCTCAAGGCCTTGATTTCTGCCGAGCAGTTGATATAGGTCACTACAAAATGTTCCGGATGGGCCTTCACAAAGGGTTCAAAATCAGCTATCGGACAGGAATCAGCCAACGAACAACCTGCATTCAGGTCGGGCAATAGCACCTTTTTTGTCGGATTTAAGATCTTGGCCGTTTCTGCCATGAAATACACTCCTGCAAATACAATGATATCTGCATCGGTCTGGGCGGCAGCCTGTGAAAGTGCCAAGCTATCTCCGACATGATCGGCGACTTCTTGGATTTCTGGACGTTGATAGTAATGGGAAAGTATAATGGCATTTTTTTCTTTTTTGAGCCTTAGGATTTCATGTTGAAGGTCCATTCCAGGCATAAAAAAATTCATTTGTTGTCCACCTCTCATAGTTTAGCGATTTCATGATCCGTTCCCTTTTTACTGAATTTTGTGGCAAGGGCACATTGTGGCAGGGATTTGGTGGAGCGAAACTAGATGCGTTGACTTTCACAAAAAATGATAAAAATCATAATTAAAGATAAAATTATCTTTTTATTATCTTTGAATACTTCAAATATGGGAATCCTATGTTGTCAAATGCTTGCAAATATGCAATTCGTGCAGTGGTTTATTTAGCCATCCATGGTAACGTAAACAATAAGTTAGGTGCAAAAATAATTGCAGAGGAGCTGGAGGTACCACAACCATTTCTGGCACAACTGCTCCGCAAACTGACCACGAACAAATTGGTTTCTTCAAGTAAGGGACCGGGAGGTGGCTTTTTCTTGGACCAAAAAAATATGGAAAATACGCTTTGGGAGGTTGTCTCCAGTATAGATGGGGAATACAAATTTGATGACTGTTTTTTGGGACTTTCCAAGTGCAATAATGAAAACCCTTGCCCCGTACACCATATCGTTTCTCCCTTCAAGGAAGAAATCCTCAGCAGTTTTAAGGATAAATCCATCGCCATACTTGTTAAAGAGATTGAACAGAACGGTACGATCATTTCCCTTAAAGGAATCGATCTATCAAAATGACCTTGGACGGGAAATTCAATATCCCAATTTTTGACAACGATTTATTTCCCTTCAAATACAACTCCCGACGTAGGGGTTTCTTACAACTTGGTTCTGCTGAGCTGTGGAACCTTTAACCTGATTTTGTCCCATAACCAAATTGCAATCAGCTCACATGTAGGGTTTTCAAGTCCCTCTACATCATTCAACAACTTATGGTCAATACACTCAATAATCGGGTCGACCGCTCTCTTGATCTCAGAGAAATCCATGATCCACCCCAGTTTTTCATCTATCTTCCCTTCAAAATACAATGTCAACTGGTAGGTATGGCCATGAAGGCCCCTACATTTATGTCCCTCGGGAACATTCGGCAAAAAATGGGCCGAATCAAACTTGAATTGTTTAAATAGTATCATGTCTTGCTATTTTTGCCAAACTGTTATCGGTATGTGCCGTACGTTTTAGGGATACTGCCCTTGATACAATGAACAGCATTATAGGAACAACCCCTCCAAAAAGAAATATACAGGCACCAATACCCCGCAACCATGTCAGGGATTGAAACACCCCTCCACCAATAAACGCATCGGAGCGGGCAAACCAAAGCCCATTTTCAACCACGGCCTTAAATTGGATCGTACCTGCGGGAAGAAGGTCCAGTAGGACCATGAGCATCAAACCCAAATTGATGGACCAAAACGAAACTTTTACCAGTTTTTTATTCCATTTTTTGGGTTTAAGCAACAACTTTGTGGCAAATAGCATGGCGGCCAGGGAAATGTTCCCATATACTCCCATCAGGGCGGCATGGGCATGGTTCACGGTTAGATAGGTACCATGCTCGTAGTAGTTCATGATGGGTAAATTGATGATGATTCCCAATACCCCTGCCCCAAAGAAGTTCCAAAAGTTCACGGCGATCAAAAACAAAAACACCTCGGGGAACCCGAAATCACCCAATTCGCTTGGTTTGATGCCCTCAAGGGCAATTCTGGGCATATTCTTGAACCGCCAAGCTTCCACGGTCAAGAGAATAAGGGGTACAAATTGTAATGTGGAAAATATACTGCCCAAGGCCATTGTCGCCACTGGTTTGGCATTCCAATAGAAATTATGTGAAATCCCCAACAGGCCAGTACCCAAAAATAGGATAGTGGCAAAGTAGATGACCCTTATGGCCGCATTCCTACTCACAAGTCCCATCAATACCATGAGATAGCTCACTATAACGGTAATGAACACTTCAAAAAATGCTTCTACCCACATGTGCACCACCATCCACCGCCAAAAATCGGCAATAACAAAATTGGTTTCCGGCCTAGCCACAAAACCGGAGATAAACAGCAGGGGAATCCCGATTATAGAATACATGATCCAATTGGGAAGGTTCCAAGGCATACCCCTGACAAAGGCGGGCCTGATTCCGCGGAAGACCACAATGCCCCAGAGTACAAAGATAAGCATGAGCAAAACCTGAAAAGCCTGTCCAAAATCAACAAACTCCCATCCTTGATGCCCCAAAGCGTGCCACCAATCCCCCAAAAGTCCCATTGGGCCCAAGACCATACCGGTCAAGGAACCTGCAACCAGGACAACCAGAAGAATAAATAGTATGTTGATCAGTTGAAATTGAAATTTCACCTCTTTTTTGGCCAAAATCGGAAGGATGAAAATGGATGAGGCAATCCAACAGGTTGATATCCAATATAAAGAAAGCATTAGATGCCAACTTCTGGAAACCGTAATAGGAAAGGATTCGGAGAGATCAACACCAAAAAATCCAAGATAATCCACAAATTCATTGATGGTGACAAAACCACTTGAAACCTGTACAAAAAACAATACAATCGCCACAAAGAAGAATTTATAGGACGCTCTTTGGGTTTTTGTTGGCACAAAATCCCGAACACTTCCAGCGGTCAGTAATTCTTTGGACGATGGTTTGAAAAATTTGTTCGACAACTGATTGTACTGTCCTATGAAGTACAGCACAATACCGCAAAGTAGCACAAAGGCCAAAAGCCCAAGTACGCTCCACAGCACCACTGGAGAGGTTGGGGTGTTTCCTGCTTCAGGATCATAGGGCCAATTATGTGTATAGCTAAAATTTTTTTCCGGTCTTTCGGTGACACAGACCCATGCTCCCCAAAAGAAGAAATCGGAAAGATTGAGGATCTCCGATCTATCGGTGAGATAATTCTTCAAAGGAAAAGCTTTTTCACCGGAGGTACCCAAGAAAACATGCAGATAATAATTCCTGACCTTTTCCAGTGCGTATACGTACGCATCATTCAATACCACGATATCCTCGGTACCGTCATAACCATTCTTCTTGAGCTCTTGTTTCACCTTTTCGGCAATCACTTTCTGTTCATTGGGATTAGCCTGGCGACCATGTTCCACCTTATATTGCTCCTGATAGTATTCATTGACATGTATGGTTATCTGATGAAGGGTCTCTGCGGTAAAATCGGGACCTCTTTGCGCCCCATCCCCAAAGAATGAGCCATATTCCATAAGGGCATACTTATGGAAGACAATTTGACCTTCCACTATATTCCCCTTACTGATCAGTACCGTACCGTCCGAGGTCTGAAACCCGGTCATAGGTGGTGCATCATTGTATGTTTGAAACCCGATCAAACCGACACCGGCCAGGCTTATAATCAATATGAACAACAATGGGCCCCACCAATTTTTGGTGTCCATCCAATAATCAATATTCTTTTTAAAATCCCTTTTGCCTGAAATCGTCTCTTTGTTCCCCATTTTTGACGCACTTAAAGTTTTTGTTAGTTAGTTAAATAATCTTGAGTTTCTTCTCCCGCTGTTTATAAGAGCGGCTCAAGACCTACATCCATTTGATCGGAATAAAGCAAATGTAAATAATTAATATAAAATGACCTTTTTATATTTTATTATTGTGGTCACCGTATTAAATATGATTCCTTAATTGTCAAAAAAGTTTGGTAAAATAGATTTAGCTAGGGATTGAAAAACCATACTGAATCAATTGGCAATTCCAAAATCTCCCCTATCCACCTCCAAATTCCATTAAGGTTATTGGGGTGGAACCCTAAATCTCTTTGCTAATGCAAAAAGAGCGAATTTCCTATTAATCCTAAAATCAAGCCACTCCTACTCGTACATGAAGTTCACATGCCGGTATCATCTCCAAAGTTTATGTCGCACAATATTTCGTCCAATCGGACATCATGGGGCTCTTTCGGTAACAGGTACATTTTTTGGAAAGGATAAAACAATCCAATTTTAAAGGACGTGTTTAAGTCCGCCAAAAAAGTGTCATAATAGCCTGCCCCATACCCCAACCGATATCGATTTCCATCACAGGCCAGCCCAGGGACCACGACCAGATCATAAGTTCCTTCAAAAACCCTTTCCCCTGCCGGATGAACAGTTCCAAAAATACCAGGTTCCAAATCCTGTAGGGAGGTAAGCACTAAATTTTTGAAACTCCTTTTGGGTAAGGACTGGGGAGAAATTACCGTTTTTTTTTGGGCCAGGCACTGTTCGATAAATGGAAAAATATCAATTTCGGAACCCATGGGCAGATAGGTGTGGACCGTTTGGCATCCCCTCTGTTCCATAAGTTGCCATAATGTCTTACAGACATATCGATCATAGAGGGTCTTGGTGGTCATGGACATAAGGTCGCGCTGTTGCAACATCCGTTTCCTAATTTCCTTTTTTTGTGTTTTGATAGGGGTATTCATGCCATCTATATTTCGGACAAAAATATCCGTTATTTTTCAATTCTCCGTATCTTTACACCAATTTCATGTCCTGTTCCGATAAAGATTCAAAAAGGATAAGTGGAACTTGGTGTATGGTCATTGTATTGTAAAAAATGGAACAAAAAAAAGAAATCGCAACCCTGGAGGAAGTACGCCAATTGGTGGATATTTTCTATGGCAAAGTTCGCAATGATGATATATTGTCGGATATTTTCAATGGCGTGATCCAAGACAATTGGCCAGCCCATTTGGAAAAAATGTACCGGTTTTGGCAAACGGTCCTATTGGGAGAACACACCTATTATGGTAGTCCCCTAGCCCCCCATATCAAACTACCGGTCCAAGGAACACATTTTGACCGATGGAAGCAGCTCTTTATGGAAACGGTGGATGAGAACTTTACCGGTGAAAAAGCCGCTGAGGCCAAGTTTCGGGCGGAAAAGATGGCGGAGATGTTCCAATTGAAGATTGAATATTTTAAGCATATTGAGTAACAAGGACTTATGACGGTCAAACTTTCAGAAATTTTCGGGAATACCACGAACCGATCTAGGTACTCAAGGGACGAACTCCTGACCTTGGATGTAAAAATGGAATTTGTACAACGTTTGGCCCAATATTATGAAATCCCTTATATGTCGGATGGCAACGATGAACATAACCTATGCTTTGCCAACAGTGGCGCTGTCCGTTTTGAATATAAATCGACCTTTTCAAAAAAGGATATCATCACCTATCTCCTCTCCACTCTAAAACAGGATACGTTCCATATGGGAACGGATGAAGTGCTTTTTTCAAAATCGGTATAATCCGTATCGGCTTATCTTCATTTTTTGTAACCCAGGTCGCACATTTTAATCCAATTGGTAACCAACATACCATTTGTACTATGAACGGTTTCATCTTTCCCTATACCACAAGACTTGTAAAAAAAGAAAAAGTCAACCACAATGTCGTCCGCTTTTCGGTCCAAAGACCCTTTGGATTCAATTTTATTCCAGGTCAGGCCGTGGAACTGAGTATCGACCAGCCCGGTTGTGAATTGGAGGTGGCTCCCTTTACGATCATAAGTGCCGAAGATGACCCATGTCTGGAGTTCATCATTAAGATACGGCCGAACAAGGACAGTCTGACCTACCGTTTGTCCGCATTAAAGCCAGGCGCGGTAATCCAGCTTAGTCGGCCCTGGGATACTTTTGAATATAGGGGTTACGGACATTTTATTGCCGCCGGCACGGGTATTGTTCCCTTTATGCCCATTCTGGACTATATCCATAGGTTTGGTCCCGAGTTCACGGAAAGCCATTTATTGGTCTATGCCACTAAAAGCAAAGAGGATATATTATTTGAAAAAAGATTGAGGAAAATGTTGGGCAGCAATTTCATCACGAGGTTGAGCAGCCCAACGGCAAGCGAAAAACTTCCAGGACGTATTGATTTTGGGTTCCTAAAATCGATTGTCCAAAAAAAAGATCAATATTTTTATATCTGTGGGCCCAAGTCCTTCGAATTTGATATGATGACCCACTTGATGAAAATGGGTGTTGACCAAAAACGGATCCAAACAGGTTATAAGTTTGGACAGAGCAAAATCTTAAATTCCTGACGAACCATGGCTTTAGAAACAAACCAAGATTTCCTGAACAAACCTAATGTCCTTTTGGAGGAGAATGGGGAACAGCGGAGGAAAATGGAAAAATTGATATTGGAATTCGGCCACGGTTTTCTGGATAACTTGGGAACGATCAAAGCCTTTAACACAAATTCCGAAACTCTTAAAAATCTTGAACCGGAATTTAGGATTAGGGAAGATACCTCGAGTCTTGGCGAGCTATTGAGCTTTTTTGATCAAGCGGTATTGGATCCTGGGTTAAACCCTGTATCGGGTGGCCATTTGGGCTATATTCCAGGTGGTGGACTGTTCAGTTCTGCACTGGGGGATTACCTGGCGGCATTGACCAACAGGTACGCTGGGGTATTCTATGCGTCCCCTGGTGCAGTAAAAATGGAAAATGCCCTTATTCAGTGGGCCGGAAAATTGATAGGATACAAGGATGGGTTTGGTGGGAATTTGACCTCTGGGGGTAGTTTGGCTAATCTTACAGCACTTTCCTGTGCCAAAAAACACCATGATATCTCCTCCCGGAATGTACGTACAAGTGTAATCTATTGCTCCACGCAGACACACCATAGCATTTATAAGGCAATACAATTGCTTGGATTGGAAGAATGTGTCCTGCAAAAAATTCCCTTGGATGCACAATTTAGGCTATCGACCCAATATCTGGAGGAACAGATCGAAAGGGATGTCAAAACGGGGCTGAGCCCATTTTTGGTCGTCGCCAATGCAGGTTCCACGGATATAGGTGCTATTGACCCCATTGAAATATTGGGTGCCATTTGCAAAAGACATGGAGTATGGTTGCATGTGGATGCTGCCTATGGGGGCTTTTTCACACTGACAACCACTGGAAAATCCAAACTCAAGGGTTTGCACCAAGCGGATTCCGTAATCCTCGATCCCCATAAGGGCCTATTTCTACCATACGGATCCGGTATTGTTCTGGTAAAGGAGCTAAAGTGTTTGGTAAGGGCCTTTAAACAAGGGGCACATTACATGCAGGATAGCTATCAAAATGACCATTTCTCCCCCGCCGATCTTTCTCCGGAACTGAGCAAACATTTTAGGGGGCCCCGAATGTGGCTGCCGTTAAAACTTTATGGACCAAAGGTATTTTCCGATTACTTGGAAGAGAAACTGGTATTGACCGATTATCTCTATCGGAAATTGGTACAGCTAAACTTTAAGGTGCTCTGTGAACCGGAACTTACCGTTATTGCATTTAGGTATGAAGCCAGGCCGGATGATCATCTGTACAATGATGAACACAATAGGGCCATTCTAAGGTTCCTTGTATCGGACGGACGCATCTTCCTCTCCTCCACTATGATCCATGATAGATTTGTCCTTCGTGCCGCCCTATTGTCCTTTAGGACACACAAAAAAGAGATAGACCTTCTTGTGCATTTATTGGAAAGGGCATTGATCGAAACGAACAACTTACCTTAAACAGGATATCGTTTTCGTTTAAAATAGGATATCCCTGCCAATATGCCTACAGCACCAATGGAATAGTAGATAAAACCTGGGGTGACGATATTGTCCCCCTGGGCATACGAATGGAGTCCTGACAGGTAGAAGTTCACACCGAAATAGGTCATAAGGATGGCATAGAAGCCCAATACCCCCATGATTGAAAACAACCATGTATTGTTCAATTTAGGGACCAGTCGCATATGGATGATCAATGCATAGACCATGATACTTACCAATGCCCAGGTCTCTTTGGGATCCCAGGCCCAGTAACGGCCCCAACTCTCGTTGGCCCATTGTCCCCCTAAAAAATTACCAATGGTCAACATTACCAAGCCAATGGTCAGTGTTATCTCTGTGAGCAGTGTTAATTTTTTGATGGCCAGTCTTAGATTACCATGGTTCCTTTTGTTCAACAGGGCCATGAACAATAGACTGAGTGCGCTAAGGATCATTCCCAGTGTAAAGGGGCCATAGCTCGCCACGATGATCGCTACGTGTATCATCAGCCAATAGGAATTGAGTACGGGCTGTAAATTGGCAATGGCCGGATCGAGCCAGTTCCAGTGGGCGACCATAAGGATCATGGCATTTACAAATGCGGTTGCGGCCAAGGCCAAGTCAAATTTTCGTCCAATGACAATCCCGAACAACATGGTGGCCCAACTAATATAGATGATGGATTCATAGGCATCACTCCAAGGGGCATGCCCCGAGATATACCATCTGGCCAACAAGCCCAGGGTTTGTGCGGCGAAACATAAGTAGATCCCGACCCGGGGTATCCAAAGTATATTAGCAAACGTACCCTTTCCTTTAAAGAGGTAGAGAATCGCCGCGATCAGCAGTAATAATCCAAAGGAAAGGTACCAAGAAAAAAGATTCTTGAATACGTCATATTCGTTATAAAGGATCTCCAGATCGATTTTGGAGGCATTGGGAATGACCTCATGGCCAAACTTCGACTGGTATTTTTCAATTTGTTCCAGCAAACGGAGGGATTCCTGAAAATTCCCGGTGGGTATCTCTTTTGAAAATGTATTGAAATAGAGGGGGAGTATACCCGCCACGAACAGGGAGTCCTTTTTCTGGAAGCCAAGTCCGGCCAATCGGCGATTTGAGGTCCAAGTATTATTCGACTCATTGGGTATCGGGAACAATCTCAGACCCTCCCCACCAAGGGTATTGTACAAGAGGTTTACCCTGCGATCCACCTCGATAAAGTCCTTTTCAAACTGATTGGGCACCATGGACTTGTAGGCCAGTGTCACTTGGTCCTTAATCTTATATTCGCCTTCCTTATCGAAAAATTTCGATAATGGGGCAAGTTTAGCTTCCCTCGATATCTCCAAGAGATTCCTAAGGCTGTCATTCCCTCTCTTAATGTAGATCAAGGGGACATTGAACCACAGCTCGGGGAACTGTGCCATTGACAATATGGTTTGGTTCGCATTGAGCTCCTTATACGAGTAATCTTTACTGACTTTTCGCAATACCTCCGAAGCATAGGTGTCCATTGGCTTCATCCTCCCGTTGGCATCCTGGATGACCAAGCGGCCGAACTTTGCAGCATGTGATTCCGGAACTTTATAGTGCAATAAAATGGAATCCAATTTTTTTTGGACCATAGAATCCATGGGATCGATATCACTCTGGCCATAGCCTTGGCATGAAATAAGGAAAAGGATGATCGTTCCAGCCCATTTGGTCGTGGCATTGAGCCGTTTTAGTTTTCTTATCACTTGGCCAAACCGGGATTTTTTGGTAAAAAGAATTGCCAAGAGCCCAAAATATAAGAGAAAATAGCCTATATACGTGACTATTGTACCAAGGAAATCGTGGTTAACGGACAGGATGGTACCTTTTTCATCCGGGTGGAAGGACGATTGAAAAAAACGATATCCCCTATAGTCCAATACATGGTTCATATAAATTTCCGCTGATTGTTTTTTTTGGCCATCCAACACCTCCACTTTACTTTCAAAAGCCGAGTAACTGTTGGTGGTCCCTGGGTATCTTTCCGCAATGAAATCATCAAGTTGTAGCTGGAAGGGCAATTTATGTACCTTGCTCCCATAGGTGAAGGTATAGGTCAATCCATTGATTTCAGCAGTTGTGCGCTCGCCTATTTTTCTTTTTTTACCCAATACGACTACCTCTCGCTGAATCGTATCGCTGGCCACGGTAAGGATCAATCCATCCGAACCATCCATTTCCCCTGAAGGAGTACCCGAGGTCAAAACCAATGCCCCCCTAGAGGGAGGTTCCGGTACAACGAATTTTACCTTTCCAAAGTCATAGAGCGCTTTGGTCTTTACCGTGTCCCTCTGCCCGGCTACGATTTCGGCTTCCCTACCAGTGGCCATTTCCAACAAGGAGCCTGTCAAGGGTGGCTCAAGTAGGGACTCTTCCCTTAGGGTCAAAAAGTTATAGGCCCCATCCACTGGCCCGTTGAGGCTATAGCTTATATCCCCACAATGAAACAGTTCATTTTCCTTGATAAAATGATCGTGTCTTTCGCCCTGTTTTGTTTCCACAATCTTTAAAAATAGAGCACCTTGGGGTTCTTTTCTAAAGCTCCATTGGGCATTCTTCACAAAGTCCTTATATGAAATCGTAATATCCCTATTATCGAAAACGGTCTTGATTGAAAACGTATTTAGCCTAGGTGTCGCACTGGACAACAACTGCCGTTTCTCGATATGCTGTTTTAAGGTTCTGGTTCCCTTACTTGCTTCAATTTCCACCTCCAAGAAGGCATCATCCGAAAGGATTTTATCGGAAGTCGCCCCTTCACGGATGGAGATCAGTCCAGTGAATCCATGATACCGGGTGATAAAGGCACCTATAATGATGACCACCAGGGCCAAATGTATGGTCAAGGTGGGCCATTTATGTTTTAAGTGCAGTCCGAATTTTTTAATGTTCAGAAAGAAATTGATCACAAACAACCCCATCAAGGTCTCAAACCACCATGAATTGTAAACGTAGATCCGGGCTGCATCAATTGAATGTGCATTCTCAATAAATGTTCCCACACCCATTCCAAAGGCAAGGGCAACAAAAAGTATAACCATGAGCCAAGTGGATCCCAGGATGAAAATCAATTTCATGAATATTGTTTTCATAATACGTGATTAAGATTAAGACCATCCATATAGCAATCGATACTTATCTCGACCATCCCAAGTGACGGGCAGTAATATCCCCCATCGGTATGTTATGTATCAAGAATTATTTTTTATCCAAAGTGTTCCTTGGCCGATTTTCATTGACCTATCCTTAAGGATTTTGGAATAGATGGTCAAAAGGACCATCAAAACAATGGAAATGATCCGAAATACATTGGCATACCAACCTCCCATTGCATTTTCATCCACCGAAAAAAGTAACCAGCTCAAATTCATAAGGGTATGGGAGAAAATGGCCACCCACAAATTATTGTCCCACTCGATGTACAACCATCCAAACAAGACGGCACCTAAAAAAGTAATTCCAAAGATCCCAAGTGCCGAGATCAGATCATGGCCTTGGTACAGGTGTATGGCACCAAACCATAGGGCTCCAAAAAAAATTGCGGGAACAAAACCCAATCTGGTGAACCTGTACAATTGACCAAATAAAAATCCCCTAAAAAAAACCTCTTCAAAAAATCCTGCCGCAATCACTGAAATCAATATTTGGTTCAATGAGATTTCAGTATTCACATCAAATGCCAAATAATAGCCAACGAACATCGGGGCCGTAGCCACAATTGAAAACAACAGGGCTTTGAATGGATTTCCAACCAATCCCAAGTATTGTGCAAAGTTCCATTTCCTCTGAACGAGCCATACCCCTAGAAGAATGGGCAAAGCTGAAAGGGTATATGCCATCACATGGCTTATCCCCCTTTGTCCAATGTACAAGTCCAATTGGGATCTGAGTGCATCAAAATATAAACCATCAAGTACCCAATAGAGTAAAAAAGCTCCAAAGGTGATGATCATAATTTTGCCTGTGTGATTCAATCCCAAGTACATTTGTTACGCTTTTTCAACAAAATGTCCAGTTTAACCCTTATGGATACGAAAAGGACATCAAAGACCAATTCTGGCATAAATCCAATCATGCTTTTTTTTTAGAATTAAAACGAAAATCAATTTTTTGCTTGTACCGATTTCCGATCAATCAAAAACCAAGGCCCCATTGGTTGTAATGCCCAATGAGGCCCTGGTTAAGAACAACCATCATCACTCATTCAATCCATCAATCAATAATCAACCAAGTCTTTATATTTATATCGATTTTAAATATTCTTGTAAATCGTCCTTATCACCCTGCGAGAGTTGAAGGTCAAAATGTCCATTGTAATGATCAATGACCTCGGCCAAGGTGGCAAATCTTCCATCATGATAAAAGCCTCCTTTCATGCGGGCGAACAAGCCTCGCAAAGGTGTGGTCCTGTACATTCCCGTGGGCGATCTACTCGCTTCAAAATCATCGATTCCAATTTCCTCTGCAGTATGCAGGTTAAACCCGGAATCCGTGAAAATGGGTGCGATGTGGCAGGTGGCGCATTGTGCTGGACCATCGAAAAGGACCTTTCCGCGCTCGGCGGCCGCCACATCATAACTCCCTTCGGGAGGTGTCGGTGCATCCAATGACAATTGGTAGGCCTGCAGTGCTGGAAGTTTTCCTGTAATCAAATCCGGGGAGTTGACCACATTGGCAAAATTATTTTCCACGGCTATGGGGAACATGCCCGCATCGTTCAGCCTGGCATCTGTAAAGTTCCCTTGACCGTGCATTTCCAGATTGGCGACAAAGGCATTCCAATAGACCATATCCCCCCAACCGGTATAGGTCGCCAAATTAACGCCTTGCAATCCATAGGCTGCGGGAAGCAGGTTTGCGGCAATGGACCCATCAGGTCGTGTGGCGATACCATCCACCATCAGACCGGCATTAAATTTCCCCGGGCCCCAACCATTCAATACCGCATTGACCGTAGGGACATCCACATGGAGCAAATCGGCCAAAAATTGGGCATTGTCCGTCAATGAAACAATGACGCCAACATTCAAATCCCTATTGGGATAACCATCCAATCGTTTACCTATACCCTCAGAAAAGGAATCATCCACCGTGGAATGGCATAGGGCACAGGTAATACCGATAGAGGACAGGTCACCTGTCTCATCAAAATTACCTTTGATCCCGACAACCGAATTCAACCGGAGCAGTTCCACTGTGGTGGCCGGGTCATTCAAGTCAACATCCCCTGATTGTATAAGGGAGACCACCTCAGCGGGCAAGGCCTCGGCATCCACCTTAAGCCCAACGGCCAGTGCTGTTGCTGGGCTCACCCCATCGCCATACCCTCCATTATCCGCTCCTAGGATGGCCTTGTCCAAATGGAGAACTCCGCTCCAAAATGCCTCGTCACCAAAGGTATCATGTCTGAACACTTCTCTTCCCTGGGCCACCAGTACGGGGTCCAAGTGCAAAGTGTCTATAGTGGTCTCGATAATGGTATCCGTGACCGTTTCGGTAATTGTCTCGGTAATGGTCTCTGTCTTTGTACAACTGGACAAATAGACGAGCACCACGGTAAGTACTGATAATTTCGAATAGAAATATTTGTTCATGGTAGTTTAATTTAGATTTTAAAATCAGTTATTGAACCGATCTGGACAACAACGTCCCAAACCGGTTCGGTTCGTCATAATTTTCTTTTTCAAAAAACTTTATTCAACCGTAATGGTTCCCTTCATAACCTTGTGAAGGTTACAGAAATATTGTTCATCATCTGTCACCACTTTACTCCAGACCTCATTTTGGCCAAAAGGTTTTGAAGTCCATTTCTGGTCTTTTTCATCGGTCACATCATGGAGGTAAAAATCTTTGTTCACCCATTCCACGGTATCTCCTTCCTTCACGGTCAAATGATCGGGAATAAACTTCATCCGGAATATTTTTACTGTATGCTTCTTTGGGGGTTCCTCGATGACTTTGAGCTTGTTATAGGCCCATACCTCCATAAAAAATGTCAACAGGATTATCGACGACACCGTTATTTTTGGAATCAAGGATCTCATTATACTACCCCTTAATGTTCTTTTGGACCATCTCAGCATGTCCCAGATGTGCCTCCAAAGCTGGAACGACCGCACTTAGCAATTCTTTCAATTCACCATTCTCGGTCTCAGGGATCAAAAGGTTCTTCACCGCTCCTATGACCGCTTTATGGTAAGCCACCTCATTGTCGATATAAACTGCGTCAAATTTTTTCTTGGAGGTTCTTTTGAGCTTTCTTTTGGTTTTCTCGGCATCCTCCAACAAGGATTGGCTAACAACATTATCTTTTGGGTCCACATCCAGTTTTTTGACCAAGGCCACAGCTTGTGCAATTACTGCATTGTGATCTTTTACCATCATGTTGGCAAAATCCAGTATCTCCTTGTTCTCGGATTTTTCCAGGGCTATTTGTGCATAGTCAATATCTATTTGGTTTGCCACAACGGCCACCGATGCCACTTCAGTATCCAGCAACCGGGTTTCCTGCCCAAAGGAAGGGACACTTATCAACGCAACGATCATAAGGCTAAATATTCTTTTCATTTTTAATGTTTTAATTGTTAATACATCCATTGGATGCAAC
>NZ_LXTT01000136.1 GCF_001683915.1 Allomuricauda sp. CP2A
TGAAAAACCGCCTCTACAACGGAGGCGGTTTTTATTTTGTCTATTGTATTGAATATAGGATTTTATTTTAATCCAATTCCGAAGTAAGCATCCCATAAAAAGCCTTGATCCCATACGCCAATTGCCCAATCTTCAGATTTTCATTGGGGCTATGCTGATTGTTGTCCGGATTCACCATGGGAACAATAAAGGCCGGGATTTTCAATTCGTTGATAAAGGCAGCGATTGGCACGGTTCCTCCCGTAGTACGGATTTGAATCACATCTTTCCCAAAGCTTTCCTGTAAGGTTTTCACCAAAAACTGCCCGTAGGGATTGTCCAAATTGGTTCGGAAGGCATCCGTAACGCTACCTTCGGTTACGGTCACTACCTTATCATGGGCCATGCGTTCCTCTTTGGTTGGAACATGATCAAAAACTTTATACCCCTGTTTGGCAATATGGTCCTTTACCAATTTTTTTAACCGATTTCCATCCGTTTCTACCACCAAACGAAGGTCCAGTTCGGCAGTGGCACTTTCGGGCACAATGGTACGGGCTTTGTCGCCTATCCACCCGGAGCCCATTCCACGAATGTTCAAAGAAGGGTATTGGAGGGCTTCTTGATAAAACCCACCCACTTTTTCCGCAGATTTAAACTGAAGCTGGTCTGAAATCCCAGCATCGCTATCAGGCACGCTTCTTAAAACTTCCATGACCGCATCGCTGATGGTGATGCCATCATAATACCCTGGAATGGTTACTTTGCCATCCGCATCTTTCATACTGGCCAGCAATTGAGCCAATTGAAACCCTGGATTAGGGGCGTAATTCCCATAATGGCCACTATGTTGCGGTTTTACGGGTCCGTATGTGGTCAAGGTCAACGTAGTGATTCCTCGGCAGCCATAGACCACGGTTGGATCGCCCGAAGCATGTACCGGCCCATCGGCAATGACCAAAAAGTCGGCTTCCAGCAATTCGCGATATTGTTTTACCGCCTTAGGTAGAGGTTTGCTGCTTTTCTCTTCTTCGCCATCCAAAATGACCTTCACATTGAACGGTATTTCCTTTCCCTCTTTTTTTAAGAGATCAATGGTGTTCAGGAACATGACGATAGGGGATTTGTCATCCGAAGTGGAGCGACCAAACAGACGCCAATCATAATTAATGTCATCGTTCAGCTCCTCAAACGAAATGGTTTTGAAGCCATCGCCATCTGGAGCTTTCAGCACAACTTCATACGGATTGGGCTGATCCCATTTGGATGGGTCAACCGACTGCCCATCAAAATGCATATAGAGCAGCAGGGTTGGTTTGGCATCATCCACAGGTAATGCGGCAAAAAATAGCGGCATGTTCTCCGTATCCAAAACGGCCGTATTAAAACCCCGCTCCCCAAACTTCCGTTTCAGCCAAAACACATTATCATCAATATCGTCGGCATTCAAAGCATCATTGGGAATGGCAATGAACTCCCGGAGTTCGGTAATGGCCGAGGCCACTTGCGATTTGATGGCCATGTCATCTTGGCCCGAAACTGAGGTGAAAATCAGTAGGGATAGTAAAAAAGCGGCTTTTTTCATAGTTGTGTTCAGTTTTTTTGAAGCTGAAAATTAACGAATTTGATTCACAAAATCGCTAATATGATCTACACCATTTTGCGTCAAATGTTTAATGAAGGCTGAACCGATGATGGCACCCTTGGTTTTCTCCGTAGCCTGCTGAAACGTTTGTGCATTACTGATGCCAAAACCAACAATCTGCGGATTGTTCAAATTCATGTTGGCAATTCGGTTAAAGTATTCCGTTTGCTCTGCTCCGAACCCTTCTTTGCTTCCTGTGGTACTGGCAGAACTCACCATATAAATAAAACCTTCTGAAGCGGCATCAATGGCTTTTATCCGTTCCTCACTGGTTTGTGGAGTAATCAAAAAGATATTGATAAGCCCATATTTTTCAAAGGTCGATTTGTATTCTTCCTGATATACGTCCAGGGGCAAATCGGGCAAAATAAGGCCGTCGATCCCTATTTCTTGGCATTTTTGACAAAATTCCTCTACGCCATATTGAAGCACGGGATTAAAATACCCCATCAAAATAAGAGGAATGGAAACCGTTTTCCGGATGTCTTTCAACTGTTCAAAGAGCAGCTCGGTATGCATGCCATTTTTTAAGGCGGCAGTGGAACTTTCCTGAATGGTGGGGCCATCGGCCAGTGGGTCGCTGAACGGCAACCCGACTTCAATAAAATCCACACCGCTTTGTTCCAAATCCTGAATGATTTTCACCGTATCGTTCAGCCGGGGGTAGCCCGCCGTAAAATATATGGAGAGGAGTTTTCCTGCCCGTCCGGCAGGCGGGTTATCCTCTTGCAGTTTTTGTTTGATTCTGTTCATTTTCTCATCGTCATTCCGAACTTGTTTCGGAATCTTTTTATTATTAGATATGGGGTTGTAAAAACACCCCTAAAGTCCCCTCAAGGGGACATCTATAGTTTAAAATAATCAATATAATTCTGTAAATCCTTATCACCCCGACCTGAAAGGTTGACCACAACCACATCATCCTCTTTGAACTTTCGGTCCTCAAAAATGGCGAGCGCATGCGATGATTCAATGGCGGGTATGATACCTTCCAATTGGCAAAGCCCAAGCCCGGCAGTCATGGCATCATCATCGGTAATGGAAATGAATTCACCCCGTCCTGAGGTGTACAAATGGGCGTGTAACGGTCCAACCCCTGGATAATCCAACCCAGCGGAAATGGAATAAGGTTCCGTAATTTGCCCGTCTTGGGTCTGCATCAACAAGGTTTTGCTACCGTGGATAATGCCCACTTTTCCCAATACCGAAGTAGCGGCGCTTTCCCCGGAGTGGATGCCTTTTCCCGCAGCTTCCACGGCGATGATTCCAACATCCGGATTATCCAAAAAATGATAGTAAGCCCCTGCGGCATTACTGCCTCCACCTACGCAGGCGACAACATAATCTGGATTTTCCCGACCTTCCTTTTCTTTGAGTTGAGATTTGATTTCTTCAGAAATCACGGATTGAAACCGAGCTACCATATCCGGATAGGGATGCGGCCCCACCACAGAACCGATAATGTAATGCGTGTCCACCGGATTATTGATCCAATCGCGAATGGCCTCGTTGGTGGCATCTTTCAAGGTTCTACTTCCAGATTTGGCCGGACGTACTTCGGCACCCAACATTTTCATTCGGGCTACATTGGGGGCTTGACGGGCAATGTCAATTTCACCCATATACACCACACATTGAATGCCCATGAGTGCACAGACAGTTGCGGTGGCCACCCCATGTTGACCTGCACCGGTCTCGGCAATGATTCGATGTTTCCCCAGCTTTTTAGCCATAAGAATCTGCCCGATGGTATTGTTCACCTTGTGCGCTCCGGTATGGCACAAATCTTCTCTTTTGAGGTAGATTTTGGTGTTGTATTTTTCGGATAGGCGATTGGCAAAATAGAGTGGGGTAGGTCGGCCTACGTAATCCTTCAACAATTGGTGGAACTCTTCCTGAAAAGAGGGTTCCGCCATAATGCGGAGGTAGTTTTGCCGAAGCTCCTCACAGTTGGGATAGAGCATTTCTGGGATAAAGGCTCCCCCAAATTCACCGTAATAGCCTTTTTCATCAGCGTGATACGTCATGAGTTGTCAGTTTTAAGTTGTAAATGGCCATTGAGCGATGCTATGAATGTTTTCAATGACGCTATGTTTTTTAGTCCGGGTTCAGTTTCAAATCTACTGTTCACATCAATGGCATAACAGTGTTTTGAAGCTGGACTGTTCATAAATTCGTTTAGTTTTTCAACGGATTCCAATCCAATCCCCCCACTTAAAAAGAAGGGTTTGGTGGAGGGATACTTTTCCAAAATGGTCCAATTAAAGGTATAGCCGTTCCCCCCAGGCAGTTTTCCTTTGGTATCGAAAAGGTAGAAATCACACACGTTCTCGTAGTCTTTCAAAATGGAAAAATCGAAATCATCCATGATAGAGAAAACTTTAATGATTTCCAATTCGTCACCCCGAACTCCTGCCTGCCGGCAGGCATGGTGTTTCGGGGTCTCATCCTGTTGTGATGCTGAATCAAGTTCAGCATGACGCAAGGCACCACAATATTCAGGACTCTCCTTCCCATGAAGTTGAACAGCATCCAATTGATACTGCTCCACTTTTTCCAATACTTCTTCCACGGCAGCATCCACAAAAACCCCTACTTTTTTGATGGATTTGGACAATTGGGGCATGTCTCCCTCAAAATAGCGAGAGGAAGGTTCCCAGAAAATAAAGCCCAAATAATCGGGTTGCAATTGGGCAACCTCGGTTGGGTTATGGTTCATGCCGCAGATTTTCAGTTTCATTTTTTTTTGCTTTTGTCAGGTCGAGTGTTTTGAAACTTGTTTCAAAATGTATCGAGACCGCTTGCTTCTCGATACGATTTTTCTTTGGTTTCGACTTCGCTCAACCACCAAAAAATCACTCCTGTCTGCCGACAGGCAGGCGAAGTGACATTATTTTTTTAATTCATCAATAAACTTTTTCGCACTTTCACCGGGATCATCCGTTTTCATAAAATTCTCTCCAATCAAAAAACCTTGGTAACCGTAAGGTCTAAGCTCTTTGATAGCTTCAATGGTACTGATGCCACTTTCGGAGACCTTTACAAAATCATCCGGAATTTGCTCCGATAGTGATTTACTAATGTCCAAGCTTACCTCAAAGGTTTTTAAATTCCGGTTGTTGACGCCCAACATATCCAAACTGGGCATAATGGATTTTTGCAATTCCTCCTCATTGTGGACTTCCAAGAGTACATCCAATCCCAAACTTTTTGCAGTTTCTGAAAGCGACTTAATCTCATCTCGCGATAAAATGGCCGCAATCAACAAAATCACATCGGCGCCATAGGCCCTGGCCTCCACAATTTGGTATTCGTCGATGATAAACTCTTTGCGAAGCAAGGGAATGTTCACCGAAGCCCGCGCCAGCAATAAATCGTCCAATGATCCGCCAAAATATTTACCGTCGGTCAGGACTGACATGCCACAAACACCAGCCTCAGCATACCCTTTGGCAACATCTTGCACATTCAAGCCCTGGTTGATGACCGATTTTGAAGGGGAACGCCTCTTGTGCTCCGCAATGATTCCCGTTGCGCTGTTTTTCAATTCGGAAGCCAAGGAAATTGAGGTGCGTTCCATCAGTACGGATTGCTCCAATTGTTGGACCGTGATCAACGATTTTTTTAAATCGACCTCTTTGCGTTTATCAGCTACTATTTTGTCTAGGATGTTCATTTTACTTTGTCATTACGCACTTGATGCGGAATCTATTTTTTGTTACTGTTGGATTCCTGCTTTCACAGGAATGATATTGTTTTTGTTTTATTTGTCATTCCGCACTTGATGCGGAATCCATTAGTTGTGCCAATCTTGAGCCAAGTCATTCCAGTTAGGGTTTTCCTTTTCAATCAAATCAATTTTCCATTGTCTTTTCCATTTTTTGAGTCGTTTTTCTCTCAAAATGGCATCATTCACATATTGATATGTTTCGAAATAAATCAATGTGTCAAGTCCATACTTTTTGGTGAATCCTTCAATAGTCCCACTTTTATGTTCAAGAATTCTTCGTTCCAAATTATTTGTCATACCAATGTATAATGTGCCATTGCGCTTATTGGTAAGGATATAGACATAATATTGATGTACGTTTTTAACCATAGATTTTCTTGGATTCCTGCTTCCGCAGGAATGACAAGGTTGTAAAACTTAATTTTTACTCAACTCCTGCAATTTCTTCAACGCCTCTAACCCTTTTCCGCTCAATAAGGATTCCTTGGCTTTTTCAAAACCAGCTTTTGGGGTCAACCCTTCCACGGTGGCGATGGCCACACCCGCATTGGCACAGACCACATTGTTTTGGGCTTCGGTTCCTTTTCCGTGCAGTACATTTAAGAATATCTGTGCTGATTCCGCAATGTCCTCACCGCCTGTAATCTCATTTTGTGAAATCTTGGCAACGCCAAAATCCGCTGGGGCCAACATGCCTTCGGACATATTGGAAATGGTCTTGGTGTCACCAGTCAAAGAAATCTCATCATAGCCATCCAAAGCGTGCAACACCGTGAATTTTTTGTCAGTATTTTGGTAGAGGTAGCCATACATTCGGGCCAACTCCAAGTTAAATACACCCACCATCTGGTTTTTTGGGAAAGCAGGATTCACCATCGGCCCCAACATATTAAAAAAGGTCTTTACGGCCAATTCCCTTCGGATGGGTCCCACATTCTTCATGGCGGGGTGGAAGAGAGGAGCGTGCAGCACACAGATTCCAGCTTCCTCGATGGATTTTTTCAAAAAATCAGCATCATTACTGAATTTGATGCCCAAAAATTCCATCACATTACTACTTCCACATTTTGAGGAAACCCCGTAGTTGCCATGTTTTGTGACCTTAACTCCAGCTCCGGCCGTGACAAAGGAGGCCAAAGTGGAAATATTGAAGGTGTCCTTACCATCCCCACCCGTTCCGCACAGGTCGATGGGATCATAATCGGATAAGTCCACCGCAAGGCAGAGTTCCAAGAGGGCATCCCGGAAGCCTTCCAATTCTTCAATGGTGATGCTACGCATCATATACACGGTAAGGAAAGCCGCAATTTGCGAAGGATTGTATTCGCCCTTGGCAATGTTCACCAAAATCTGTTTGGCCTCTTCCTTGGGCAGTATCTCGTGATTGATTAATTTATTTAGTGTCTCTTTCATTTTCCTTGTTTGTCATTCCGCACTTGATGCGGAATCTATTTTACTACTATTTGGATTCCTGCTTTCGCAGGAATGACATATCAGTTACTCTCCAACCAATTTTTTAGCATTTGTTTTCCTTCTGGAGTCAATACGGATTCTGGATGAAATTGCACCGCAGTTACATCATAGGTTTTATGGTGAAGTGACATGATTTGTCCATTTTCATCCACCGAAGTGACCTCCAGTTCTTCGGGCAAGTCTGTATCAACTACCCACGAATGGTAACGACCTACCTGAAGCTCTTTGGGCAATCCTTTAAAAATAGGATCATCCTTAATCACGGAAATGGTGGTATCCACTCCATGGTATACTTGATCTAGGTTGATCAAGGTACCACCAAAGACCTCACCAATGGCCTGTAATCCCAAACACACCCCAAAAATACGCTTGGTAGGGGCATATTTCTCTATAATTTCCTTGAGCAATCCGGCTTCATCAGGGATTCCCGGGCCAGGGGACAATACAATATAGTCGAACGGCTCCACTTCAACCAAAGTGAGTTGGTCATTCCGTTTTACGGTGACCTCGCAATCCAAATCCTCCAGATAGTGCACCAAATTGTAGGTGAAACTATCGTAATTGTCTATCATTAAAATCTTTCTTCCCATGGTTAGATTGTTTCGGCAATTTCCAAGGCTTTGTTCAAGGCGCCCAGTTTGTTATAGGTTTCCTGTAGCTCGTCTTCTGGGTTGGAGGCGGCCACCAATCCTGCGCCGGCTTGGTAATAGAGTTCGTGATTTTTGCTTAAAAAAGTACGGATCATGATGGCATGGTTAAAGTTGCCGTCAAAATCCATAAAGCCGATGGCTCCACCATAGTACGCCCGACTCGTTTTTTCATATTTTTCAATGAGTTGCATGGCCATATGTTTGGGTGCTCCGCTCAGGGTTCCCGCAGGGAACGTGTCCGCCACAACCTTCATGGTGGTGATGTCCTTTTTCTTCTGCCCCGTGACTTTGGAGACCAAATGAATGACGTGGGAGAAATATTGTACTTCACGATACGTTTCCACGCTCACGGTGTTTCCATTCCGGCTGAGGTCGTTTCGGGCGAGATCCACCAACATGACGTGTTCGCTGTTTTCCTTGTCATCTTGGGCCAATTGTTTGGCCAGTTCGGCATCTTTTTCATCATTCCCGGTACGTTTGTAGGTACCTGCGATGGGATGGATTTCCGCCTTGCCTTCCTTTACAATGAGTTGTGCTTCGGGCGAGCTGCCAAAGATTTTAAAGTTTCCATAATCAAAATAGAAAAGATACGGGGAGGGGTTGATGGAGCGAAGTGCTCGGTACACGTTGAATTCATCCCCCTTGAATTTTTGGGTGAACCTTCGGGACAACACCAATTGAAAAACATCACCTCGCTGGCAATGCTTTTTGGCCAACTCCACATGCTCTTTGTAATCCTCATCCTTTAAATTGGATTGGGGTTCGCCTTCCCTTGAAAAATTGTAGGAAGCAAAATTACGAACGCTGAAAAGCTGTTCAATTTCATCCACATTGCTTTCGGTATTGTAGCAATGGGCAAAAAGATACGCTTCATTCTTAAAATGATTGATGGCGATGATGTTCTGGTAAACGGCATAGTAGATATCGGGGATACTGACCGAATCTTCCTTTTTAGAAATATCCACATCCTCAAAATACCGGACGGCGTCGTAGGCCATATAACCAAAAAGACCATTGTATATGAATTTAAAACCATTTTGGGAGGTTTTAAATTGCTGACCAAAGTTGTGGATGACCTCAGTGACATCAATTTCAGGTGTGATTTCAGTTATTTCCTTTTTACCATCGGGAAACCGTTGCGTAATGGTTTCGTTCTCCACTTTGATATAGGCAATGGGATTGCAGCAGATGTATGAAAAACTGTTGTCATTGGCGTGGTAATCACTACTTTCCAATAGAATGCTATTGGGAAACTTATCCCTTATCTTTAGATAAACACTCACCGGGGTGATGGTGTCTGCCAAGATTTTTTTGTAATGTGTCTCTAGTTTATATTCCATTTTCGTTTCTATTTCCACGGAGGTGGAAAGCTATTTTTGGTTAATCAAAGAAATAGGTTAAATCTTCCCAATTTGGATTGAAATCATTTATTAGGTTGATTTTCCAACTTCTATTCCATTTTTTTAATTGTTTTTCTCTTCTTTAAATCATTGGTGTAGCCTATATAAATGGTCCCCAATTTTTTGTTCGATATGATATAGACATAAAACTCATTCTTAACTTTAAAGATTTCCGCCTTCGCGGAAATGAGAACAAAAGTCAGTAAAATGAAAAAAGGCCTGTCGTGATGACAAGCCTCTTGTATGATTATAATGGGGACTTAGCTCACGACATTTTCCGTAAGTTAATCCACCACCAGGTATTTACTGTTCTGTTATTCATTGAGTCAAATATAGAAAGGAAAATTTAACCAGCAAACAAAGTTTTGTTTTAAAATTAGAAATCCCGTCCAAGAACTTCTCGAACGGGATTTCCACACACTAAACATGAGCTGATTACATCTGCAAATCAACTACCAAATCAAATTCATCATAGATCAACTTGTCCTTGGCAGTACCGATGATACCAGAACTATACTTTATGTCGTATTTAGTCCGGTCAACTTTCAAAGTTGCGGTAGCTTTGTTTCCGTAAACAGACACATCAAAAGTAACGGGCTTGGTAATCCCTTTAATGGTAAGGTCACCGGTAACTTCATAGCTGTTTTTACCTGTGGACTTTACTTTGGTGAAAACCAATTTTGATGTTGGGTTGGCCGCAGTTGAGAAGAAATCATCTGAGCTTAGATGCCCGTCCAATTTGTCTTTGTACTCACCTTCCAAATCTGTGGTGTTGATGGAGGCCATGTTCACTACGAACTCACCACCTACCAATTTGTCGCCGTCAAATTGCAATGCACCGGATTTTAATGTTACAGTACCGGTGTGCGATCCACCAAACTTATAGGCTTTCCAGGTTACAGTACTTTCTTCGGCCTTTACTTCCTTGGTTTCCTTTTCAGTGGTGTTAGCCATTGATGATGCACCAACTACGGTGGTCAATACCAAACTTAAAACTCTCTTTTTCATACTCGTTTAATTTCTGTTTTTAGGGTTAAAATTTATATATGTGTAACTAATTCTTCTGTTGATTTCCGGACTTTGGGAAGATGCTGGGTAACATCGTCTTCCGACCTGTACCCTATGGCCAGCACCACTGTTGCGGTAAGGCCTTTTTCATCCAACCCCAAAATTTTATTGTATGCTTCGGGCTCAAAGCCTTCCATGGGGCACGAATCGATTTTGAGCTCCGCAGCGGCCTGCATCATATTGCCAAAGGCAATGTACACTTGTCTGGCAGCCCATTCTTTTTTGGTTTCCGCAGGAAGCTCCAATAATTTGGATTTCATAAAGTCTGCATATCCCTTCAGTTTTTCCGTAGGAATGTTCCGGGTTGAGCTGGTGTTTTCGATAAAGCCATCAACCAGTTCCTCACCAAAATCTGTAGTGTTGGCAAAGACGATGATATGCGAGGCATCCGTGATCTGTGATTGGTTCCAAGAAGCGGGTTTAAGTTGCTCCTTTATCTGTTGGTCAGATATTACGAACAAATGGTAGGGCTGTAATCCGTAAGAGGAAGCACTCAACCGTGTAGCTTCAAGCAAAGTCTCCAAATCTTCATCCGACACTTTTTTTGTGGTATCGAATTTTTTTGTGGCATAACGCCATGTCCTATGTTTTAAAACGGTGTTCATTTTTTAATTAGAATTTATCCAAAAGGTGATTTAATTGTTCCAGTTCTTGTTTGCTGAAATGTTGTACGATACTTTGTTCCGCTTCGGCAACCACTTTGTCCATTTGCGACAAGGCCTCAGTTCCCTTTTCAGTGATGACTATTTCCACCTTCCGTCGGTTCGAGGGGCACACACTCCGGTTTACAAACCCTTTGGCCAAGAGCTTGTCCACCAAACGGGTGGTGTTGCTCATTTTGGTGACCATCCGCTCATTCAGGGTGGACAGATTGGCGGGTTTCCCCTTTTGTCCCCTAAGAATGCGAAGCACATTGAATTGTTGGAGTGAAACCTCAAAAGGCTTAAGGGCATTTCCGACCAATTCATAAATCTTATTGTGCACCAACGAGATATGAATCAGGGTCCTGCTTTCCACCGGCATCTTCTTTGACGTCTTTATGATTTCCTCAACATTCATGTATAAACAATATTTGTATATACAAATGTAAGATGATCTACTGGTTCCCACCTAATTTTTAACAGATAAAATTTTGTTAAAAGGAAAATGAAGCCATTCCCATTGCTTATTTTTAAAGAGTAAAATTCACAGAATGAAGAACTTACTATTGCTTGGGATGGCCTCCCTTATTTTGCTGTCCAGTTGTAGAAATAAAGACGGGAAAGAAAAAGCGGAAGATACTGTTGCTGAATCGCAAGTGGACCAAAATCAATCTACAAAAGAAGAAGCCGTTAAATTTCCTGTATACGATTTTGAAGGTTTTGAACCCTTGCTGCACAAAGAAGATGACAAAACCTATATCGTCAACTTTTGGGCCACATGGTGCAAGCCTTGCATTGCCGAGCTTCCCTATTTTGAAAAAGTGAATGCGGAGCAAAAGGATAATAATGTTGAAGTGATCTTGGTGAGTTTGGACATGCCCAGCATGTGGAAATCCCGATTGGAGCCTTTTGTGGAAAATAAAAAAATAGAATCTGAAGTGGTCATTTTGGATGATCCCAAGCAAAACGACTGGATACCAAAGGTGGCCGAAGAGTGGGGTGGGGGTATTCCCGCCACCTTAATATATAATAAGGATAAGCGTAGCTTTTATGAGCGCGGCTTTACCTACGATGAATTGAACACTGAATTGAACAAATTTTTAAACTGACACCACATGAAAACACTTAAAATTTTAGGATTATTCGCTTTGGTACTTTCTTTGGGTGCCTTTACCATCACCCCGAACCCAATGGACGACGGGTATAAAATTGGTGACATTGCCACAGATTTTTCCTTAAAAAACATTGATGGGAACATGGTTTCCCTCTCGGACTATGAAGATGCCAAGGGTTTTTTGGTCATTTTCACCTGCAATACCTGTCCGTATGCTGTGGCCTATGAGGATAGGATCATTGCTTTGGACCAACAATACAAATCCAAAGGAGTGCCCGTAATCGCCATCAATCCCAACAACCCAGAGG
Source organism: Allomuricauda sp. CP2A (assembly GCF_001683915.1). Lineage (GTDB taxonomy): Bacteria > Bacteroidota > Bacteroidia > Flavobacteriales > Flavobacteriaceae > Flagellimonas. Next base: position 12,009 of record NZ_LXTT01000136.1, read on the forward strand.
TGCAGGCAGGGGACAGTTTTGAAAAGATGAAACAACGCGCTGCCGAAAAAGGCTTTACGTTCCCATATTTGCTGGATGAAGGTCAGGAAATTTTCCCGCAATATGGTGCTACACGAACTCCTCATGTGTATTTATTGGAGAAAACGGCTCAAGGCAATGTGGTACGGTATATCGGAGCCATTGATGACAACTACCAGGATGCCTCAAAAGTGGAAGATGCCTTTGTTGAGGATGCCGTGGATGCCCTATTGGCCGGGCAGGAAATCGAAGTGAAGACCACCCGTGCCATTGGATGTACCATAAAAGTATAGAGGAATTCACAAAATTATATGGATTAAAATCCGGGGGTAATCCTCGGATTTTTATTTTTGCAGAACTTAAATACAATAAAAATGTCAGATTTATCACAAGAAGAATGGGCCGAGCAACTGGAAAATGATGACAGTGCCGTTATTTTGGACGTTCGTACCGAAGAAGAAGTTGAAGAAGGCTATATTCCGGGAGCCATCAACATCGATATATATTTGGGACAAGAGTTCATGGACGAATTGGAAAAGCTGGACAAGTCCAAAAGTTACTACGTGTATTGCAGATCTGGCAGCCGAAGTGGACAGGCCTGTGCCATTATGAACAGCATCGGTATTGAAAATGCCTATAATCTGGAAGGTGGTTTTATGAATTGGGAGGGCGATGTCGCCGAATAATTATGGAATTGGAAGCGGTCATAGTAGAACTGGAACGAAACCGAAAGGTTTTCAACACGACTTTGACCGATATGTCCCAACCGCTCATCAATTGGAAGAACAATCCGAAGGATTGGTCCCTCTTGGAAATTATCTGTCATTTGGTGGATGAGGAAAAAGAGGACTTCAGGGCACGTATAAATCGAGCTTTTCAGTATCCGGGCAAACCTCTTAAACCTATTGATCCTGCGGGATGGGTAAAAAGTCGCAATTATAAAGAGCAGGACTTCGAGAAAAAACTGCAACAATTTGATAAGGAGCGACAAATATCCATTGCCTGGTTGAAGACCACTGCAGATCTTAACTGGGACAATTCCGTTCTGCATCCCGAATATGGGGCCATGCCAGCGCATTCCTTTTTGTACAATTGGTTGGCACACGACTATCACCACATCCGTCAAATCAATGGAATCAAGTATCATTTTTTAAAGAAAAATTCCGGCGATTCTTTGGAATATGCCGGAAATTGGTAGGCAATTTCCTATATTGGCCCCATGAAGGAAGACTTGCTCCATTTTATATGGGGGCAAAAAAAGCTTCATGGAAGACAACTTACCTCAACTGCCAACGAAGCCATAAACATTAAGGCCCCGGGAGTCCCAAATCAGTATTCAGGCCCAGATTTTTTCAATGCCAAGATTGAGATTGATACCCAAATTTGGGTGGGCAATGTGGAAATTCATTTGAAATCCTCAGATTGGTATGTACATCACCATCAAACGGATTCCAATTATGACAATGTAATTCTGCATGTGGTCTGGGAAGACGATGTTGCGGTGTTCAGAAAGGACGGTTCTTTGATTCCAACCTTGGAACTCAGGCACCATGTTCCCAAAAAATTGCTGCAGAACTATCAGGATCTATTGAAGAAATCCAAACCCAAGTTCATCAACTGTGAAAAGGATTTTGCTGAAATAGATTCTTTTTTGGTGGAGCATTGGCTGCATCGGCTGTATATTGAGCGATTGGAGCAGAAGAGCAACCGCATAGAGGAACTGCTCAAAAAATCAAATAACGATTGGGAAGGCGTGTTGTTTACACTATTGACCAGAAATTTTGGTTCCAAGGTCAATGGCGATTTCTTTTTGGATAGGGCAGCACAATTGAGGTTTTCAATCATCCGTAAGGTAAGCGCTTCGTTGGAGGTATTGGAAAGCCTGCTTTTTGGCCATTTTGGTCTTTTGGAAGTGGATGATTGCAGCGACCAGTATTATCTTCAACTTCAAAAGGAATATCAATATCTTTCCATAAAATTTGATTTGCCTCCCGTTTTGTCAAAACCAGAGTTTTTTGGACTTCGCCCTCCCAACTTTCCAACCATCCGAACATCGCAATTGGCCAATCTGTATGCCAAAGAGCAGAATCTTTTCGCATTGATTGTGGATGCAAGCACGTTGGAGGATATGCAAGCCATTTTTGAAATAACCGCCAGTTCGTATTGGGATGACCATTTTACTTTCGGAAGAACATCCAAAAAGAGCAAAAAGAAACTGTCCAAAAATTTCATTGAATTGCTGGTCATCAATACCATTGTTCCCATAAAGTTTTGTTATTCCAAACACGTTGGATTGGATTGGAACGACAATCTAATTTCCTTGGTATCAGCCATTGGCAAAGAGAAAAATTCCATTATTAGTGGGTTTGAAAACTTGGGTTCCAAAACCAAAAATGCGATGGAGAGTCAGGCCAAGATTCAATTGTACACGGAGTATTGCGCAAAAAATAAATGCCTACGGTGTGCCTTGGGTGCACATTTATTGAACAGAAATACATAATTTTAGGCATGGCTTTGTTCTACGATACGCTTTATTACTTTCAAAAACGGGGCTTTGAGGTCTGTAGACGCATTGCCGAACGTTTGGGTATTCGTGCCAGGGTGGTGCGAACCACTTTTATTTATTTGACCTTTGTGACTTTGGGCTTTGGTTTTGCCCTGTATCTTTTTATCGCATTTTGGTTGCGGATCAAGGATTTGGTCTATACCAAGAGAACCTCCGTATTTGACCTTTGATTATGATCAAACTCTTGCGTTCCAAAATAGTCCTGGCTCTTTCCTTAATGGTGCTGGTACTTTCATTTGGGGTGATAGGGTATAGATTACTTGCGGACTACACTTGGATAGAAGCGTTCTACATGACCATCATCACGGTTACCACGGTGGGCTTTTCCGAAGTTAGACCGTTGGATGCCGAGGCAAAGATTTTTACCGTATTTTTAATCGTAACAAGTGTTTTTATCTTTGGTTTTGCCATTTCTGTGGTGACCGAATATTTATTGGCGAGAAACTCCATCGAAGCACTAAAAAAGAAGAGAGTGAAAAAACAGATAGATAGCCTATCCAACCATGTGGTGGTTTGTGGTTTTGGTAGAAATGGAATGCAGGCGGCTGATAAGTTGATGGCCTACAAAAAACCCTTTGTGGTCATAGAAAAGAACAAGGAAATCATTGAGCGGTATGCCGATGAGGTGTTGTTTGTTGAAGGTGACGCCAATGAAGATGATATTTTGTTGGAGGCCGGTATTGATCGGGCCCACTATTTGATCACGGCTGTTCCCGATGATGCCGCCAACCTGTTCATTGTACTTTCTGCCCGTCAACTGAACAAAAATCTCTTTATTATAAGTAGGGCTTCACAGGTCACTTCACAAAAAAAGCTGGAGTTTGCCGGGGCCAATAAGGTGATTATGCCCGATAAAATAGGAGGAGATCACATGGCATCATTGGTGGTAATGCCCGATTTGGTCACTTTTATGGACAAACTTTCCGTGGAAGGGGAGCATACCACCAATTTGGAAGAAGTGGAGATTGAGGATTTTGCAGATCAGATGGAATGTAACTCAATTCGGGATTTGGACCTTCGCAGAAAAACAGGATGTACCATAATCGGGTACATTGATCCAAATGGAACATATATCATAAACCCAGAGGCAGACCTTAAGTTGGAACCCAAGGGAAAGGTCATTGTTTTAGGTAGACCCGAACAAATACGCAAGCTCAACCAAATGTTCCAGATAGGCTAGTTAAAAAATTGTAAAATTTGATAGCGTAATTTTTTTTTTGGATATTGCCGACTTTACATTTTGCCGATTACCATAACTAACTAATACCGACATATGAAATATTTTCTTACCCTTTTGACCTTTATTTCGCTGACTTTGGGCTATTCCCAAGAATTGACTGTAAAGGGCAAGACCTATAATGTATCAGATAACATCAACGACGGGGTCATTGAACTTTCTGTGGACGGAGGTGTTGAACCCTATTCCTATAAATGGAGCAATCAGAGTACACCGCTTACTTCCAAAAGAGCCCAAGGTTTGGTTGAGGGGATTCCCTACAGCGTGGTTGTTACCGATGCGGCCGGTAATTCCATTACCCAAGAATTTAAGGTTGAAACGGAGTCCATCACGGAAGTTTTCAATGGAACAATGACACCGGCAGTTGGTGCATTGGGTGCCGTTTTGTTTTGGGATCCTTTTGCAGCCATCGGTATTTATGACCCTGTGGCCTATGCGGATGTTAAACTTATTGGAATCCCTGATTGGAGCAACGAAACCCAAGATCGGTTTGTGCTCAAACAATGGTTGAAGGGAGAGGGACAAAGTGTTGCTGTAGGGGATGATGTTGCGGTCATCACTAGTGATAATGATGGGGATATTACCATTAAGGCTAATGCGAAGGGTAAATTGATTCACAAAGTAGATGAAGGAAAAGTAATCTATAATTCTGAAAATCTGGAACATGTCATTGAACAAGGAGCCCATTATTTTGCCGAAATAGAATATGACGAGCCCGTAGCCATGATGCATCCCAATGGAGACCCCATTGTAAAGGGAATTCCCTTTATCGTGATCTGGCTTGTTTTTGGTGCCCTGTTTTTCACCCTTCGAATGGGCTTCATCAACATTCGTGGATTTAGACATTCCCTTGATTTGGCAAAAGGAAAATACGATGACCCTGACGCACCGGGTCAAGTAACGCACTTCCAAGCATTGGCAACTGCCGTATCCGGTACTGTAGGTTTGGGAAATATTGCAGGTGTAGCCGTAGCTGTATCCTTGGGTGGTGCCGGAGCTACTTTTTGGATGATTGTATGTGGATTATTGGGGATGTCATCAAAATTTGTTGAGTGCACCCTTGGGGTGAAATACCGTGATATATTGCCAGATGGTCGTGTGTTCGGTGGTCCCATGAATTACCTCCGCTATGGATTGGAAAAACGAAACATGAAAGGCTTTGGAAAAGTATTGGCCGGTCTATTTGCGGTGCTGGCCATTGGGGCTTCCTTTGGAGGAGGAAATATGTTCCAGGCCAATCAATCCTTCGAGCAACTAGCGGGACAATTTCCAGCACTGGCCGGCAATGGTTTCTGGTTTGGCGTGGTGACCGCCATTCTTGTTGGGGTTGTTATTATTGGAGGAATAAACAGTATTGCCAGGGTAACCGGAAAAGTGGTGCCCATCATGGCTTCAATTTATATTCTTGCCGCACTGGCCGTGATTATCATGAACATACAGAACGTAGGTCCTGCATTTTCAGCGATTGTTAATGGAGCCTTTAGCCCTTCAGCACTTAAAGGTGGTATTTTAGGGGTTTTGGTCATAGGATTTCAGCGAGCGGCATTCTCCAATGAGGCTGGGGTTGGTTCAGCGGCCATTGCCCATAGTGCTGCAAAGACAAATCACCCACCATCTGAAGGCTTTGTGGCATTATTGGAACCTTTTATTGATACCGTTGTGGTATGTACATTGACAGCTTTGGTGCTTATTTTTACAGGTATGCATGAAGTAGAAGGTATGGCTGGAGCGCAATTGACATCCGATGCCTTTGGAAGCCAGATATCTTGGTTCCCTTATGTTTTGGCCGTTGCCGTGTTCCTTTTTGCCTTTTCTACCATGATCTCTTGGTCTTACTACGGAATGAGGGCCTGGACCTATCTTTTTGGGAAGAGCAGACGTTCCGAAATGCTCTACAAAATGCTATTCTTGATATTTGTAGTTGTGGGAGCTTCCGTAAGTTTGGGTGCTGTACTTGATTTTTCCGATATGATGATTTTGGCCATGTCATTCCCTAATATTATAGGTCTCTATATTATGTCCGGAGAGGTTAGGGAAGACCTGAACAACTATCTCAAAAAATTGAAGTCCAATCAGCTCTTTAAAAAGGCCATCGTCAAAAAATAGAGAAACAGACAGGAATGAAAGGACAATCCCACTTCAAGTTCAACAAACAAGAACGAAGTGGGATTTTCTTTTTGTTGCTCATCATTTTTGTACTTCAGGGGGCATATTATTACGTAAAAGCGCAACCTTTTAACGGAAATTCCAAAGTGGTGGTCAATACCTTGGTCCAATCCCGATTGGATAGCCTTAAAAATAGTATGGCGAAAGATTCCCTGAAGTTATTCCCTTTCAACCCCAATTATATTACAGACTATAAAGGATACAACTTGGGAATGTCCACAGAAGAAGTGGACCGATTATTGGCATACAGGGCAGCGGATAAGTTTGTGAATTCAGCCGAGGAGTTTCAGCAAGTGACCCAAGTTTCAGATTCGCTTCTTGCCAAAATAGCACCGTATTTTAAATTCCCGGATTGGGTACGTCAGAATAGAAAATTTCCAAAAACAAACACCCCATCACAAAAGGAAATTGGAAAAGCTCTCCAGAATTTAAACAGTGCCACTGTTGAAGAGCTTCGAACCGTAAGAGGTATCGGCGAAACCCTTTCCAACCGGATCATAAAATTTAGAAATAGACTTGGGGGCTTTTTGGTCAATGAACAATTGTATGATGTATATGGGCTGGAACCTGATGTGGTCAAAAGGGCATTGGAACAGTTTCAGGTGATTGATGCCCCAAAAATTGAGAAAATCAATATAAATACAGCTACGGTGGAACAGTTGGCCAAACTAATATATATTGACTATAATTTGGCGAAGGAAATTGTCTCATATCGCGAAGCCCATGGGCCTTTTACCACATTGGACGGATTAAGCGGGGTTAAGTCGTTTCCAGCGGGTCGGATTGAGAGAATTAAGTTATATTTGACCCTATAAAATAGCTTGAATGGTTACGGAAACCTTGTCCACAATGAATTTTGATTATTCGGAGACCCAGAAGATGGTCGCCGAGTCTGCCAGGGAGTTTGCGCAGCAGTACATTTTTCCCCATGTTATGGAATGGGATGAATCCCAAACCTTTCCCATTGAAGTCTTTAAAAAGGCCGGGGAATTTGGTTTTATGGGCGTTTTGGTACCCGAAGAACTGGGGGGCTCAGGTCTGGGATACCACGAGTATATTGCCATTTTGGAGGAAATATCCAAAGTGGACCCGTCCATTGGGTTATCGGTTGCTGCCCATAATTCGCTTTGTACCAATCATATTTTATCATTCGGGAATGAAGAACAAAAACAACGCTGGATTCCCAAATTGGCCACGGCAGAATGGATAGGTGCCTGGGGGTTGACCGAACACAACACTGGTTCAGATGCTGGTGGGATGAACACCACCGCCATAAAAGATGGCGATTATTGGGTATTGAATGGTGCCAAGAACTTTATCACCCATGGCATAAGCGGGGATGTTGCCGTAGTGATCGCCAGAACTGGTGAGAAAGGGGACAGCCATGGAATGACCGCTTTTGTAATAGAAAAGGGAACCCCGGGATTTGCCAGTGGGAAAAAAGAAAATAAACTGGGCATGCGGGCCAGTGAAACCGCAGAACTCATTTTCACGGATTGTAGAATCCCAGATGCCAACCGATTGGGCGAAGTGGGGGATGGTTTCATCCAGTCCATGAAGGTTTTGGATGGCGGCCGTATTTCCATTGGGGCCTTGTCTTTGGGTGTTTCCAAAGGAGCCTACGAAGCCGCACTGAAATACTCCAAGGAAAGGGTACAGTTTGGGAAGCCCATTAGTGAGTTTCAAGGAATATCCTTTAAGTTGGCCGACATGGCCACTGAGATTGAAGCTTCGGAACTTCTGTTGCACAAAGCCGCTTTTTTGAAAAACGAGGGCAGGCCCATGACCAAGTTGAGTGCCATGTCCAAAATGTACGCTTCCGAAGTTTGTGTGAAAATCGCCAATGATGCGGTTCAGATTCATGGTGGCTATGGCTATACCAAGGATTTTCCAGTGGAGAAGTTCTACCGTGATGCAAAGCTCTGTACCATAGGTGAGGGCACCACCGAAATCCAGAAGCTGGTAATTTCAAGAAATATTCTCAAGTAATTTTGTTTGATAATAACTTTTAAGCGTATATTTGCGCTCCAAAATCTAAAAGAAAGGAGGTTGTAGCCCATGTTAATTATACCTGTTAAAGAAGGAGAAAACATCGATAGAGCTTTAAAGCGTTTCAAGCGTAAGTTTGATAAAACTGGTACCATGCGTCAGTTGAGGACCAGGCAACAGTTCACAAAACCTTCAGTGCAACGTAGAGCCGAAATTCAAAAGGCACAGTACATTCAGCACCTAAGAGATCAAGAAGAAGTATAAGCTCTTCAGTATAAGATATAGAAATCCCGTTCCATGATTGGAGCGGGATTTTTTGTTTTAAGCCTTCGGCATATTCTATTTAATTACCTTTGGTATATGTCTGTTGATGCATTTATATCATACCTGAAACTTGAGAAAAACTATTCCCGGCATACCATACAGGCATATCAGAGGGATGTTGAGGAATTTTCCACCTTTTGTGAGGAAGCCCATGCTATTGAATCCATAATCGATGTTGGGTATCCTTTGGTGAGGAACTGGATAGTGCATTTATCCGGCAATGAGGTTTCCAACAGGAGCATCAACAGAAAAATATCCTCTCTTCGGGCTTACTACAGGTTTCTTTTAAAGGTTGGGGAGATTTCGGTTTCACCTTTAAAAAAACATAAAGCGCTAAAGACCGATAAAAAAGTTGAGGTGCCCTTCTCTGAGCGTGAAATGGAAGAAATGCTGAAGGAAATGCCCTTTGATGATGATTTTGAAGGTACCCGGGACAAGCTTATTATTGAATTGCTCTATACCACTGGAATGCGAAGGGCAGAGATGGTCAATTTGAAACTGGCTGACATTGATTTTTCCAAAAACACATTAAAGGTATTGGGCAAACGCAATAAGGAGCGCATTCTCCCATTGCTCCCCTCAACAATTGCCCAACTGAAAACCTATCTTGAAAGCCGTTCAAAGCTGGAACAGGCGCAGGATACCCCTTTTCTTTTGTTGACCAAAGGAGGTCTTAAAATTTATGAAACACTTGTTTATCGTACTATAAATAAGTACTTTAGTTTAGTGTCTCCCAAGGTAAAAAAGAGCCCGCACATTTTAAGGCACACCTTTGCAACGCACTTGCTGAATAGGGGGGCGGATTTGAATTCAGTCAAGGAATTATTGGGTCATTCTAGTTTGGCATCCACCCAAGTGTACACGCACAACAGTATTGCCGAGCTTAAAAAAGTACACCAAAAGGCCCATCCCAGAAACAAGAAATGAATTTTCTTGTATTGTTTAACATCACTGTCGCTAGGCAGTACTAAAACTACATCTTATGAAAGTAAATGCACAATCGGTAAATTTTGCAGCTGATGGTAAGCTTTTGGATTTTATCCAAAAACGAATGGATAAATTGGAATTGTTCTATGACAAGGTCATTGATTCGGATGTTTATTTAAAAGTGGAGAACACTAGTGCTAAAGAGAATAAGATTGTGGAAATTATGGTCTCGGTCCCCAGGGATAAGATTGTTGTGAAAAAACAATGTAAGACTTTTGAGGAAGCGGTTGATTGTGCTTGTAGTTCATTGGAAAGACAATTGGTGAAAAAGAAGGAAAAACGGAGGGCCAAGGTTTAATCAAAATTTTTGAAATTTTATTTTGATTAAAAAAATAAATCTATACATTTGCAGTCCGTTAGAAATAGCGGACTTTTTTTATGGACGAAAGGCGGTAAAACGCCGATGTAGCTCAGCTGGCTAGAGCAGCTGATTTGTAATCAGCAGGTCGTGGGTTCGAGTCCCTCCATCGGCTCGTAAGTTACTGAAAATAAGGCGGG
>NZ_LXTT01000146.1 GCF_001683915.1 Allomuricauda sp. CP2A
ATTTTTTTTCAGCCATTGATTAAAAAAACCAATATCCAGATATTTTAATTGAATAAACGACATTAATGACCCCATGCAATCGTAGGTAGGCTGGGCTAAAAGTTCCAAAACAGGCTTAAGAGGATAAAAAAGTCTTTTTTTTGCATATTTTCGTTTTAGATATGAGAGAACAGGATGGTCGGCTAAATATATGGATGCCCATTTCATAGGGGGTACTGTGCCCATTTATGGTCTTACCGTATTTTTGACCGACAAGTTGACAAATTGATTATTTGAACTTTCCCCCGTTTTGGTATTCCGGCCGCAATGGTCCTGAAACCATTTTTTGTTTGGGAAAATGATATAAAGCTTTATGAGGAACACAGAACAAAAATTAAAGGAACGTGTCAAGGAACTGACCTGTCTTTATGAAGTTACCTCCATTATTGTAAATTCAAACTATGATGAACTGGAGACCTCTCTTGGGGCCATTGCCCATTGTTTGAAGCGGGGTTGGCAGTATTCAGAGGCTGCGGCGGTCCACATATCGATTGGCGAATACCAGATTCAGACCGAGAACTATAGAAAAGGCATGGTATCCCATTCTTCTGATGTCAAGATATTCAACAAGGTGGAGGGGCATATAAACGTAGGGTATCCTTCCGGTGATTACAAGACAACGGATTTTTTGGATGAGGAAAAAACCTTGCTCAATAATGTCAGTTTGGCGATTGGCAACTTGATGGAGCGAAAGCAGATCCGTGATTCGGAAGAGGAAACGAAAAGACAAATGGAACGTGCCGATCGTTTCCACATCATGGGAGAGATAACCGCTGGAATTGCACATGAACTCAATACCCCTTTGGCCAATATTTTGGGTTTTGCCGAATTGCTCATAGATAATACCGGTGACGAGCCCACAAAGAGAGACCTCCAGAAGATTATAGATAATGCCATATTTAGTCGGGAAATCGTAAAAAAGCTGATGTTCTTTACTTGTGAGATGCCGCAGGAGATGGAACTAATCCAACTGAATGCCGTTGTGGAAAACGTTTTGCGGTTGCTGGCCCCGTCCCTCCAGGACAAACAGTTGAAAGTTATCAAATCGTTTGCCCATGATCATCTCGAAATACGTGCCAATACTGTCCAATTGATCCAAGTATTGTTCAACCTTATTATGAATGCTGCCTATTTCTCCCCATTAAAAGGAACCATACATATTGGGCTGGATGAGGGGCAGGGCACAACCGTTATCCGTATTTCTGATGAGGGACAGGGCATAACGTCAGAACATGCGGACAAAATTTTCGAACCCTTTTATACGACAAAACCAACGGGAGAGGGTACGGGATTGGGATTGAGTGTTGTACACGGTATCGTACGCAGCTACAAAGGAACGATTTCACACCGGCCCAATACTCCCAAAGGTACTATCTTTACCCTTGAGTTTCCCAAAATTTAGATATGGCATTGCACAAAGAGAACATACTGGTTGTTGATGATGATATCCATATCTTGGAGCTTCTATCCAGACAATTGAAAGCTTTGGACTACCATATATATAAAGCCATATCGGTGAAGGAAGCACTGTATATTTTAAATGACAGTCCCATCGATTTGTTGATCACCGATATCCAAATGCCCGAAGTGGATGGGCTACAGTTGTTAAAGTATGTGAATGAACACTTTCCCAAAATGCCAAAATTGGTGGTTACGGGCTATCCCTCAGTCGACGGGGCTTTGGAAGTCATCAAATCCGGCGCAATCGACTATTTGACCAAACCCTTTACAAAAGAGGAACTTAGGCAGTCCGTGGAAAAAGCTTTTACCGATGGGAGGAAACATATGGAACTGGAAAAGAAACGTGTCGAATCCCATACAAGCGGTACTATGTTGAAAGGAATGGTCGGTAGTTCGAGCGCTTTTCAGGATATTCTCAATATCATAGAGAGGGTAAGGGACAATAGGGCCACTGTTCTTATCAAAGGGGAAAGTGGTACTGGAAAGGAACTGGTGGCAAGGGCCATCCATTATTCTGGTAAATTTTCCAAAGGGCCCTTCATTGCGGTCAATTGCGGAGCCATCCCGGAAAACCTTCAAGAAGCGGAACTTTTTGGCTATGTAAAGGGGGCCTTCACGGGAGCCAATGAAAACCGTAACGGGTTCTTTCAGGCTGCGGAAGGTGGGACACTTTTTTTGGATGAAATCGGGTCGGCCAGTTTGGCGGTACAGACCAAGTTGTTGCGGGCATTGCAGGAAAAGGAAATCACCAAGGTAGGGTCCCGAAAACCGGAAAGGGTGGAAATCCGTATTGTTGCGGCAACCAATGCGGACCTGTTGGAAGAAATTAAAAACAAAAACTTTCGGGAAGACCTGTATTATCGTCTAACCGTTGTGGAAATCAATGTTCCGCCCCTTCGGGAGAGAAAATCAGATATTCCATTGTTAGTAGGGAAGTTTCTCCAAAAATATGGTGTTGAGTACAAGGACCGCCTTTTGGGTATGAGCCCTGAAGCGTTAAAGGTTCTGGAACGCTATCACTGGCCAGGTAATATCCGGGAACTTGAAAACATTGTACAGCGCATGGTAATCATGTCTGATGGGCAGATAGGGATCAAAGACCTTCCGGGATTCTTGAAATTCCAGATTGATTTTCCCGAAAAAGACTTTTTGCCCCTTAGGGAGATGGAAAAAGAATACGTCAAAAGAGTACTTTCACATACTCAGGGAAACAAGACCAAGGCTGCGGAAATTTTGCAGATAGACCGGAAAACATTACGGGATAAGCTGGATTGAACTGGTTAAAATTTAACCGACCGGTGATATTTCTCCCGTTCCATTTTTTTCACCAAAATATTTAATTTTCATTTTTACTCTGATAATCAACGATTTATCAGTAACTCTCCTTTAATTTATTTATTGGGCATGGGCTTTGCCAAATAGATTATCAAATGTTTCAAATTCTGACCAGTAGCGGTTGGTATTATTTTGGAGGCTTATGAAATACGGTAATCTTGTTTTGGAAAAGCATGACTTTTTGGTGACCAAAAAGTTCATAAGACAGAATCTTACATGGGAGGATTATGCCCATAAAAATGTATTGGAAACACTGGACCTGAATTTGAACAAGGCCATAGTGCTGGATGCGGGCTATATGCCACCTGATGTTGTTCGAATTTATTCAAAGGTTACGATTGTCGGTTCATTGGGCCAGCGAGATTCCTTTCGACTGGTAACACCTGATAAGGCCAATGTTAAAGGCGATCAAATCTCTGTGGTCAGTAGTTTGGGCGCTTCGATAATCGGTTTCTCTAAAGGAGACCGGATAATCTATGGCCTTCCCGGTAACAAGATATCTTTTGAGATTGAAAAAGTGGAGCAGGCTAGGCAAAAAGTCGAGCTCTACATTTCAGATGGGGACAATAAGTGGATTTCTCAACTCTAAATATGTTGATTATGATTAAATGTATAATTGCTTTTTTATTCTCTGTGAACCTGTTGAATGCACAAATCAATGCATCCCAAATGAGCACTGATGTCAAAGTCGGGGATGTATTCGAAATCGGGGAAACCTGAAACGAACAAGTACAAGTATATTGACTTCCCCAAAGCGAACTTTATCATCAAAAGAGGGGGGATCGCAAACTATAAACGTGTGGAAGGGGAAAAAGTGGTGGTGACTTCCGTCAAAGAAAAAAAGGATGGATCCACAAAGATCAAGATCAAACGAGTTGATGGTAACAGGTTCTTTGGCAGTCATAGCATAGTGGCCGTCGACTTTTTTGGGGCAATGGAGTCCGGAGAGCTCCAAACCTTATAGTTGATTTATGATTGGTGGTTAGTTGATGATGTCCACCCGGTTTTCCAGAATTGTTATTTGCTCAACAAGGTAGTGGCCGGGTGGATTTTCGATCCAGAGGATAATTCTTTGATGTAATACCTAAATGATTAAAACATGAAAACTAAATTTTCAATAAAACAACGAATATTGGTCGGTCTGGTCCTGGCCACCGCTTTTTTGTTGGTACTGGGCTCCAACCTGTTGGACCGGAAATATTTTTCCACAATACAAGCATCGGTCAAATCCATTTATGATGATCGCATAGTGGTGCAGGATTATATCTATCAATTACAGGATATGGCCCATGAGATGGAAGTGGCAGTCTTGAAAGGTGAGTATGTGCAGGGTACTGAAAGGTCTGAAAAAATCAAAGCTTTGTTGGCTGATTTTTCCAGAACCAAGTTGACACGGGACGAGGCCAGGCTGCTAGAGCGATTGGACCATCAATTTTCCGATTTGGAACCCAGTGGGACAACCAATGCATCAAAAGAAGGGAAACCGTTGGCCGAAGCAAAAGTATTGCCACAATTGGCACAAATAAGACAAACCTTGGATGGCCTTGAGGAAATCCAATTGGAACAAAGTGACATGCTGACCCAGCTATCAGAAAAAACCTTGGAGGTCAATAGGATGTTGTCCAATTTGGAAGTGGTATTTCTGGTCATCATCGGAATATCGATTTTGGTACTGGCGTTCTATCCGGTAAAGGTGCTAAACCCCGTGCATTGGAATTAATACCCTAATCTCAATTAATAAAATTAAAGAATCCATGAAAGAATTAGTACGGAGCCTATGCTCAACGTGCAGGCATGTGGCCTATTGTTCCTTGAGTACGGACAGGACCAATATCCAATTATGTAATGAATACGTCCATCGACTTGATGAAAGCGAAGGACCGGCTATAATGGTCACAAACGAAATGATGAGTAATTAAGCACACCTAGTGCAACCAAAATTTTATACAATGACAACAACGATAACATCGGAAAAAAAACAACTGAAACAAGGTATGTTGGACAATGTCATGAGACAGTTCAACAATGCAGCGGACATTATTGAACTAAACAAGAACATCCGTAAGATCCTTGAAGTGACGAACAACGAGTTCATTGTCCATTTCCCGGTCCGCATGGATAACGGTGAAGTGGAAATATTCACGGGGTATCGGGTTCAGCACAACAATGCCCTGGGCCCCTATAAGGGAGGACTTCGTTACCATCCTACAGTGGACATTGATGCTGCGCGGGCACTGGCCATGTGGATGACCTGGAAGACCGCATTGGCAGGATTGCCCTATGGGGGGGCCAAAGGGGGCATTCAGTTGGACCCTACAAAATTTTCACAGGATGAGCTACAGCGTATCACCAGAAGGTTCACCTATGCTCTAGGGGACAATATCGGCCCAGAATTGGATATCCCAGCACCGGATGTGAACACCAATCCACAGACCATGGCCTGGATCTTGGACACGTATATGTCCACCAAATCTCCCAATGAACGTTCAAAGAACCTGCATGTGGTCACTGGAAAACCCATAGGGGCAGGAGGCTCCGAAGGCAGGGACAGGGCGACCGGTTACGGGGTGTTCCTCACCATTAAATTTTGGGCAGAAAACAAAAAGGTCGATTTGAAAAATAAAAGGTTCATTGTACAAGGTTTTGGTAATGTGGGCTATTGGGCCGCACACTTTTTGGAAAAGGAGGGAGCGGTCCTAACCGCTGTTCAGGATGCGTATGGAAGTATTTACAATGAGGATGGTATCTCAACGGAAAAACTCCTGGATTATGCAAAGGCCAATAAAGGAAGCATCCTTGGTTTTAGCGGTGCAACGACAATTGATAATGCTGATTTTTTCAATCTGGACTGTGATATCTGTATACCGGCTGCGTTGGGAAACCAGATCACCGTGGAAAATGCCCCAATGATAAAAGCCAGTTTGATTGCTGAAGGAGCCAATGGACCGACAGATGTAAAGGCCGAAGAAATCCTGTTGAAACGGGGGGTGGACATTATACCTGATATCCTCTGTAACTCTGGAGGTGTCATCGGAAGTTATTTTGAATGGCTGCAAAATCGTAACGGAGAAATTTGGCACTTGGATGAAGTGTTGGAAAAACTGGAGAGAAAGATGAGGGAATCGTTTACCAAAGTTGTTCACAAGGCTAAATCCAAAAAAGTGGATATGCGTACTGCAGCCTTTATCATTGCCATCGATCGACTTCAAGAAACGTATCTGCAAAGGGGTATTTTCCCATAAAAAAGGTCTATTTAAGGTTCCCATGGATTGTAATGGAAACCACAATAATTAAAAAGCAAAGTGATGAAATACGGAAATTTAGTAATTGAAAAAAAAGAATATGTCCTTTTAAAAAGGTTGATGAACCTTTCAGGATACTATAAGGACAATACCCTCAGGAGTTCCGTGAAAAAGCTCGTGGGTGAATTGGAAACAGCGAAGATTTTGGACGAAGCTGAGATGCCGGAGGATGTCATTCGGTTCAATACCGTGGTTACCATCATTTCCGAGAATGGATGGAACAAAACATTTAAGTTGGTCCTTCCCAGCCGAAGGGATGTAAAAAACAACCATATTTCAATCTTGACCCCTATGGGTGCTGCGGTCATGGGATATGCCAAAGGGGATTCCCTGGTGTGGGAGTTTCCTTCGGGCAACCAAAAATTGACCATTGAAAATGTGGAGCAGGAGAATGAGCCCATAAACATAAATATGGTGCTATGAAACCCGTAAACAGACCCTATTTCCATGAATCGATAAGCCAAATCATAGTTAAAAAGGATAAGTTGGAAATTTCCAATTGGACCGAAACCATGGAGTTGATCAATGAAGAACTGCAATACTTGATTCCATTGGAAAAACGCCTATTGGGAAACCCTGCCGTAAACCAAAGTCTTTTGGCCATCCAGCGGGATAACCAACTTCGCCTGGGCACCCTGTATCGATATGAAAGGACAATGATAAATGCCATTGAGTGTGATACCACGGAATGTGACGCCTATTATCTGAACACCCATGAGAAAAATAGGGATGGTTATATGGACCATATCAAGACCTATACCAAAATCAAGACGATATTGCTTTCAAAAATTTTGGAAAGGCATGAAAGGTAACCTGTATGATCAATAAGTAAGAATTAAAATTTAATGAAGAATACGGTTTTCACCTTTTGTTGGTGAAACAGGGAGGGAACGACCATTGCCACCAATGCCAATGGTCCATTCTGAAAGTACCTTGGCCATTACTTGGCCACCCTCACCCAAGGATCGGTAGTACGTTAGTACAAAAATTCAATAATGTCTGGTTGTAGTTATCTGGACGTAAAAAGTACCGGATTTGGATTTAAAAACCCATACAAACAACATGAAGAATTTTTTTTCCAATTTACGAGGAGATATTTTTGGTGGGCTCACTGCGGGAATTGTAGCCCTCCCTTTGGCGTTGGCGTTCGGTGTCAGTTCTGGGATGGGTCCCAGTGCAGGACTCTATGGTGCCATCTTCATCAGTTTTTTTGCGGCACTTTTTGGAGGGACCAATACACAGATTTCTGGACCAACGGCCCCTATGACAGCTGTCAGTATGGTCGTGGTAACAAGTATTCTGGCATTCAATGATGGTGATTTTGAGAAAGCTTTGCCAGCAATACTTATGGTCTTTTTGATGGCGGGACTTGTCCAAATAGGATTGGGACTTGTAGGCATCGGAAAGTATATCAGATATATTCCCTATCCTGTTGTTTCCGGTTTTATGACCGCCATAGGAATCATTATCCTTGCAACCCAGATTTTGCCTTTGGTGGGGTATTACCCCAAGGAGGATTTGGCACTTGTGGATCAGTATAGGCCCATGGCCCAAGAATCAATTTTGAGAAAAATCCTTAAAGAGGAATCTAGGGAAAGTATGCTTGCCCTCGAGGACTTCCAAGAAACCATCGACCGATCTGAAGAAGTTTCTGAGGAAAATATTTTGAAAGAGGCGAAGGCATTGGCAGGAAAGGATACTTCTGGTGTCATGGGTGCCATCAATATGCTTCCAAGGGCATTACAACATATCAATTGGCTCGAATTGGCCTTGGCCTTTGGCACGATTGTTATTATTTATGGGTTTAAAAAAATAACGGCGTCCCTTCCCAGTGCACTTGTAGCTTTATTGGTCGTTTCAGGTGTGGCTTATGGTCTTGGACTGGACTATAGACCCATCGAACAGATACCTGGAGGCTTTCCCATAATTCACTTCGATATGTTCACGCAATTTAGGCTAGATTCCATAACACCGTATGTATTTACGGCATTTACACTTGCTTTATTGGGGGCTATAGACTCTTTGTTGACCTCGGTGGTCGCGGACAATATGACCAAAACCCAGCACAGGCCGAACAAAGAATTGATCGGGCAGGGAATAGGAAACAGTATTGCGGCATTTTTTGGTGGGTTGCCTGGAGCAGGGGCCACCATTCGTACTGTGGTGAACATCAATGCGGGAGGTAAAACCAAATTATCTGGAATGGTAGCCGGAGTACTCTTGTTGACGGTGTTGTTGGCATTGGGTCCAGTGGCGTCCAAAATTCCAGCAGCAGTGTTGGCGGGCATCTTGGTAACGGTCGGAATTGGGGTGATGGATTATAAGGGGCTCAAGGCCATTCCGTTTCTACCAAGGGACACTAAAATTGGCCCATTTAAGGTTAGTTCAGAAGTGATCATCATGCTCGTGGTTATTGTGTTGTCCACTGTTTGGAACTTGGTGTACGCAGTTGGTGTTGGCTTGGTATTGGCATCATTGATGTTTATGAAAAAAATGGGAGACCTTACTGCCGAACGTTCGGATGTAAAGACCTTGAAGGAAGAAAAGGGATGGGCAGATGAAAGCAATTTTCCCAAAAATCTCAAAAAGGAAGTTTTCATCAAGCATTTGAAAGGCCCCTTGTTTTTTGGATTTACCAGTGAGTTCCAGCAATTGGCCAAACAGATTCCACGTAATGCATCAACGGTCATTATCCGCATGGATCGTATGCAATATTTAGACCAATCGGGAATCTACACCCTAGAGGATGTATTGATCGATCTCAAAAATTCAGGAATCGAAGTGCTGTTTGTTGGATTGTTGGGGCAGCCCAGGTACATGATGGAACGCGTTCGGTTAATACCTTCATTGATCTCGGAGAACCGTATATTTATTGACTTTAAGGCATGTACGGCTTATTTAAAAAGCAACTTGGATCAGGCAGTTGATGTATCCAAGGAAATTTAGATTTGCCTGTGGTTCAAACGACTAGAATTTTTTGGATAGACTTGTCAGTTCAAAATAACAGTGCCCGTGATCAACGAATATACAATCGTTGCTAATATACCTATCAAAAGGATTCCGGATGATATAAAAAGCAAACGTTGTTTTTTTGCTATGGCCTTGCCCAAGAAGTAGAGATCGACCACCATTTCGTCATAGGTGTTCTGTCCACTTTCCATTATGCGGTTCAATTCTTCCTTGAACTCAACGAGGGATTGGTTGGCAAAATTGTCCGCATAGAGGGTGCCCTTATAATTGCTGGCCCTGAATTCCTTTCCAATGTACCGATGGGGCAACATGCTGAAAATAGCGAATATCATGGAGAGTAGACTACAGATGACCAAAATCCGGGTTCCAATGGTTATAGTGAATTCCCCATTTGCCGGAACAAGAACCAGGGCTCCCAATAGGAGGGAGGAGATGATGGAATTGACCGTAAGCATGATTCTGGCCTTGTTGTCGACCATTTTCAGAAGATTATAATGGTTCCGGGACAGTGTTCTGAAAAGAGTCTGCACCCCGCGGGAATCATACTTTTTCAGTTTTTCCATCCATTGATCCCTTGGCAAGGTTTTATCTACTTTTGATTCGGTATTTTTCATAACGTTCATTCTTGGTTCACAAATGGCACAATTGATGGACCTCGGACAATATCTTCTTGGTTTTTCTGGAAGAAAGGTGTAATGATTGCAATACTTCGGGTCTTTGTTCGATTTCCAGGGTCAGGATGACATCCCGATCTAGAAGTTGGCGCTTTTCATGCTTGGACAGTGTGGTCAACGCAGTGATGGGATAGAGTCCGAATCGGTCCACATGCTTTGGGATACCGTTGTCCTTGGGATGGTCCCAGCTTAACAGCGTCAACCCGATACAATTTCCATAGTTGATGGCATCGGTGGTGAAACGGGTATTGGTGACCAGCCAACCTTGTTTTAAATGGGTACTTTTTCCCGGATCGGCGTTCCACTTTTTTTGGACATCCAAAAACCTGGAATTGATGTACAAGGGAATCTTGACATTACTTGAGAATTTGGAGTCGGAATGGAACTTGCATTCAATGGCGTAGACATTGCCCTGTTTTTCTGCCAATACGTCTATCTCATGATCCACACATGCACCCTTAAGGACAACACCAACCTTGGTCTTGTACCCTTTTTGCCTTAGAAGGGCACCGACCATTCGTTCAAAGGGATAGCCCGTGGGTCCAAGGTCAAAGATGGCACGTTTTAGGCTGTACTGGGATGCCCGTACACGGTTCGCTTTTTTTAGAAAGGAAAATACCCTTCTGTGGATCTCATCGGTCGAAATCCCATCATAGATCCAGGGCTCAATGTGGGCTACAACTGCAGCTATCTCTTCCGGTGCGGCCCCACATTTTTGAAGGGAACGTTCCAGTTTGGCGATTGAAAAATCCTCCAGTTCCCCGGAATATTTCTTTACCTTAAAAGTCTTATTCTCCATACTTTTTTCTTTAAAATCGTAGTACCTCTGTCATGATGCCAAAACGGACAATATCAAGACGGTGTTGGAAATAGATGTTGTAATAATCCGTGCCGTGGTAGTATTCCACAAAAAATCCAATGTCCTCCAAAAAATTGGGATGGTAGTATAGGGTCAATCGTGTATGCAATCTTTTGATAGTGAAAGGATCCCAGTCGTTGAAGTTATCCGTGAACCAAGTGGCTTGCAATTTTAGGGAGAAGTCCGCCTTGACGGAACCGCGTGGTCCCATTTTTACCGGTAGCTTGTATGCATAAAAAGCGTTGTGCCAGCGCAATCTGCTATATTGTCCTTGAAGCTCCTCAAGCATCCAGCTCTTTGGATGGATTTCCAGGGATGTTTTGAAGAGTTTTGTCGCATTCGCGGCCCTGCCAAAAGACATGGATATCAATCCCAGTTCAAAATAATTAGTGGCAAAGTTTCCCGATTCCAAGTTGATATTGCCATCTGTGTTGTAAAAGTTTCCATTTTGACCATTGGAGTGATGGGCCAGTTTTCCAAATAAGGTCATTCGAGTGCCGGTGCCACCTTCTGTCACCAAATAATATACGGCGATTTGAGGGATATAGCTAGGGGTCTTTACCGGATAGGAAACCTCATTGTACATTCGGATGATGATCTGGGGGGTCAACACCCCCATCAATTTGGAGTCCATACGTTTCCGTATGATAAAACTGGGGCTGACATTGGCCTCGAACATCAAGGGTTCCAAATTGCCGATGTCCATGGGAAATGTAATGTAGCTTTCCCGTTGGTTGACCAGAGCGACCTTATCCAATTCCATACCGGGCCAATCCTTTTCCTGTCCTTGCAGGGCCTGGAAACAACAACAAAAAATGACCAATATGGGAAGGGAAAGCCGCATTTATTTATAGATCATGTTCACCACGATGGTACTGTCCTTGGCCAGGACAAAACTTGCCTTGCTGAAATTGGGACGATTGGACAGACCGATCGTTTCGAAATTGGAAAAGCCGATTCCCTCCTTGGGCAATAGCAACCCCATTTCAATCTTTCCGTCCTCGTCCTCATCATGTAGCACACTGATGGCATAGGTCCCCGGTGTAAGGTCAGAAAAGGTTGTGGAGGACTTTCCATTGGATATGGACGACGTCCTTATTTGATGGTATTTTTTGAGCTTTTGATCGGGAAGTGATCCTTCCCGATCGTACAGTGCATATTGTACCACGCCCCTTGAGTTCTTCAAACCTTCCACGTTTACGGTCAGGGAAGGGTTCATATTGGAGTGTGCTCGATCAAAGGTCATGAATGTGGACAGTACAAATGATGTGAAACTGATGATGAGTATATTTTTCATAACTGTGGTTTTGTTGTAACATAAGTGCCCAAGGCAAAGAAAAGGGTAAGGATGATTCTCAGGAACAGGGCAATAATGGTTTTGTTCTCAAACTGACCCCCATTCAAAATATGGGTGAATAGACCAATAAATGCGCCTACTAGGATAAATAATGCCAATATCATTGGAATAATGGACCATCTTTTATGGGAAAACAATCCGATAAGGGTTAGGGTATAGAGGCAACCGCTCAGGAAGTTGCTCCAAATGACCAGAGGAACATAGTGGCCTTGTTGTTCGCTTATTCCAAATACATCCAATAGGATGGAAGCACTGAGGAATAGGGTAATGGTTGTGAACAAGATCAAGCCGGTCAACGTAATGGTCCTGATAACCTGCTTAGTTTTCATGGTGATATACTTTTGAAGATTCCTTTGATCTTTGGTTCCCCAAACCACCATTTTGGTTTTTTGGGTTTACGGGTCAGGTTGAACTTCTTGATCGCATGGGTCTTGATATGTTCCATCATTTCTTCAATGGAGTCCGTTACAAAGAGCAGTTCCATATCGGCTGATCCAATGCTCTCATTGGCTGCCATCAATTCAATGTGGTTGCAGAGCTCACTGTGGTAGTCCGACCCAAATATGACCACAGGGAAATCCTGTATCATTTTGGTCTGTATCAGGGTGAGCGCCTCAAAAAGTTCATCCAGTGTTCCAATCCCCCCGGGCATGACCACAAAAGCATAGGAGTATTTCATCAACAGGAATTTCCGTACAAAGAAATAGGGGATATCGATCCACGTATGCAGATAGGGATTGGGTTTTTGTTCAAAAGGGAGAATGATATTACAGCCAACGGAATATCCCCCTGCCTCAAAAGCTCCTTTGTTGGCGGCTTCCATGATGCCAGGACCTCCACCGGTCATAACCGTGAACCCTAAATCGGCCAACGTGGCACCCACTTGTTCCGCTTGGACATAGTATGGGTTGTCGGGTTGAAAGCGGGCCGACCCGAACACGGTCACACAGGGTCCCATAAAGTGCATCTTCCGAAATGCCTTAATAAAACTGCGTTGCACCCGAAAGGTAAAGGCGAGCTCCTTGAACCGGGACAAGGGCCCCTTGAGAAATTTGGATTCCGATCGTCGCAATGGATGGTTTTGTGTATTCATCAAGTGATTTTTTTATAGCTCCATACGGCCATGGCATTCATGATCACGGCATAAAGGGCTGTTTTTACGAGCTGGGGCAAAATATCGGTAAGACCTGAGCCTTTGAGCATGACCATCCGCATGATTTCAACAAAGTATTTGATAGGGTTGAATTCAGTCAGGAACTGGGCCCATTTGGGCATACTCTCGATAGGGGTGAAAAGACCGCTCATCAAGATGAAAATGACCACAAAAAACCAAGCGATGAACATCGCCTGCTGTTGGGTATCCGTAAAATTGGAAATGAACAGACCCATACCCAAAATCACTAGTATGTAAATGGAAGTGTAAAAGTACATGAGGGCCAGACTTCCCAGCATGGGTGTGGCAAAAATGAGTTTGGCCATTACCAACCCAATGGTCAACAGCCCCATGCCAATGACCCAAAAAGGAAAAAGCTTCCCAATGATAAAGTGGTGTTTTTTGATAGGGGTGACATTGATCTGTTCCAAGGTGCCCATTTCTTTTTCCCGGACAATGTTCATGCCCGAAAGGAACAAGGTGATCATGGTCACCAACAGCACCAAGATCCCGGGTACCATAAAGGTTTTATAGTTCAAGGTCTTGTTGTACCAAAATAGTGGAATACCCTCGATGAGAACGGGTCGTACCGTGTTATTTGACAGCTGGACCATGTCTACCGACAGATTTTTGTTGAATGTTTTGATTATCTGGGTGATATAGACATTTTCAACCCCTGCGGCAGCTCCGTCAATGGCATTAATGGTCACTCCCAAATCGATATTTTTGTCCTTCCACAAATCCCGTTCAAAATGTTCGGGGATGGTCAATACCACATCGACCTCCCCTTGTAACATGGCCAGGTCGCTTTCTTTTGGATGGGGGAATACTTGGAAAACATCAAAAAAGGTGGAGGCACGGAACTTATCTATCAGGGCGCGGGAGGTATGGGTGTGGTCATTGTCAACGTATCCAAAGGAAATGTTGTTGATCTCATAGGTGGCCGCATTGGAAAGAATGACCAATTGCAATAACGGCAGTATGAATATGATGGGCAGCATGCCCTTGTTCCGAAAGATCTGCCTGAATTCTTTGTCTATGATATATAGGATTACCCGCATGTTATTCCAATCTTATTTTATATTTTCTTACACTAAGTCCAATGAAAAGAAGGGTCATCCCCAAGAGGACCAAGGTCTCTTTCCAAACAATGTGGATACCCACACCTTTGAGCATGATTCCCTTGACGATGATGATGAACCATTTTGCAGGGACGATATTACTGATGACCTGAAGGGGAACTGGCATGCTGGAAATCGGAAAAATAAAGCCCGATAAAAGGATTACCGGTAACATCAGTCCCATCAAGGAGATCATCATGGCCGTTTGCTGGGTGGCCGAAATAGTGGAGATCAATATCCCCAGTGCCAAGGAGGTGACAATGAATAGCACACTTTCCAGGCCCAACAGGAATAGACTCCCTTTGACGGGGACATGGAAGACAAAAATACTCAGTATGACAATGGCGGCAGCATTGATGATGGATAGAAAGATATAGGGAAACACCTTTCCAATGATTACCTGAACAGGGTTCAAAGGGGATACCAATAAAATTTCCATGGTGCCCAATTCCTTTTCTCTGGTGATCGAAATAGAGGTCATCATGGCCGATACCAACATGAGGATGACGGTCATAACCCCTGGTACGAACATATAAACACTTTTCAGTTCCGCGTTGTAGACCATACGGGATTGGGGTATGATCTGATAGTCCTGTGTTATGGCCCTGTTCTGTTCCTCTTGGTAATGGGAAAGTATGGAATTGATATAATTGCTGATGGTGTTGGCCACATTGGGATCGGTCGCATCCGTCACAATTTGAACCTTGGCCGTGTGTTGTTTGATCAGTTTTTTACTGAATTCCTTTTCAAAATAGAGCACGGCCTTTACCCTCCCTTTTTTAAAAACTTCCTCAATCTCCGCTTCCTCCTTTATGTGTTGGAGGATACTGAAATACTCCGACGACGATATTTTTGAGATGATCTCTTTGGTAGAGGCGTCCTGGGACCGATCTAGAATCGCGATGTCAACATTGTTGATCTCATTGGTGATGGCGAACCCGAAAAGCATGATCTGTGCGACGGGCATTCCAAATAGGATGAACAGGGATCTTCTGTCCCTGAAAATATGGTAAAATTCTTTTTGTACGAACCCGATAAAGCGTTTCATATGGTAACCTGTTTAACTTCTTGCCAATTTTAAGAACACATCGTTCATGGAATCCGAACCAAAATGGGTCTTTAGATTTTTTGGGGTGTCCAGGGCCTCGATATTGCCATCCACCATGATGGATACCCGATCGCAGTATTCTGCCTCATCCATGTAGTGGGTCGTCACAAAAATGGTCGTGCCATTGTTGGCAGCCTTATAGATCATTTCCCAAAATTGCCTTCGGGTAATGGGATCCACCCCTCCTGTGGGTTCATCCAAGAAAACAATTTTTGGGTCGTGCAATAGGGATACCGAAAATGCGATTTTCTGTTTCCATCCCAATGGTAAGGATCCCACCAGACTATGGGCGACTTTCTCCAGGCCCAACTCCTCAATGAGCAGGTTCGATTTTTGAGAGATCCTATTCTTGGACAACCCATAGATACCCCCAAAAAAACGAATGTTTTCCTTGACGGTCAGATCATCGTACAGGGCAAATTTTTGACTCATATACCCGATGCTCTTCTTGATGTCCTCTGTTTGGGTATATACATCGAATCCCGCCACATTGGCCGAACCCGAACTGGGAGAGGAAATGCCAATCAGCATTTTCATGGCAGTGGTCTTCCCGGCGCCATTGGCCCCCAAAAAACCAAAGATTTCCCCTTTCCTGACATGGAAACTGATCTTGTTCACCGCGGTGAAATCACCAAAAACCTTGGTGAGTCCCTCTACTTTTATTACTGTTTCTTCCTTCATTGTTTTGCCAATTCCATAAATGTGTCCTCAATCGTTGCCTTGGTCCTTTCGATATGGATGTTCTGCAGCCCTTCATTTTTTAAGTATGCCCTGAGCTCCAAAGGATCGAACCCATCCCGTTGATCCGTATAGTGGATGTATTCCCCAAAGGGAAATACACTGTGTTTATGGACATAGGCGTTCAATTTTTCGATCAATAGGTACGTGTTGTGGGCCCCAACGTCGAAAATGGGTTTGGGATA
The DNA here is from genome assembly GCF_001683915.1 of Allomuricauda sp. CP2A. Classification (GTDB taxonomy): domain Bacteria; phylum Bacteroidota; class Bacteroidia; order Flavobacteriales; family Flavobacteriaceae; genus Flagellimonas. Next base: position 16,303 of record NZ_LXTT01000146.1, read on the forward strand.
GTGCTCCACAATGGCTTTTGGGGTGTCGATTTCAAGGATCCTTCCATCTTGGATGAGTGCGATCCGATCACATAGGGCGGCCTCGTCCATATAGGGGGTCGACACGAGAATGGTAATTCCCTTGGCCTGTAATCTTTTGAGCATTTCCCAGAATTCTTTTCTTGAAACCGGGTCAACACCCGTTGTGGGTTCGTCCAGGAACAGCACCTTGGGTTTATGGATCAAAGCACAGGAAAGTGCCAATTTTTGCTTCATACCACCGGACAATTTGCCCGCCCTTCGATTTTTGAAAGGTTCTATCTGAACATAGATGTCCCGGATCAAATCGTAATTCTCTGCGATGGTCGTCCCAAAAATCGTGGCGAAAAAACGAAGGTTTTCCTCGACCGTGAGGTCCTGGTATAGTGAAAATCTCCCGGGCATGTACCCGACCTGTTTTCTAATGGCCTTAAAATCGGCAATGATATCGTACCCTGCAACGGATGCCGACCCGTGGTCGGGCAAGAGCAAGGTGGTCAGTATCCGAAAAAGGGTGGTCTTACCAGCACCGTCAGGTCCGATCAGCCCAAACAGTTCCCCTGGGTCGACTTGAATGGAAATGTCATCCAAGGCATTGACCTTTCCGTAGGATTTGCTGATATGATCTATATGAATGGACATGGGTATGGGTTGCTATTGTTTCTTAAATCTGGACAGCTATTCAAAAAATTCATAATAGCCATTTAAATGCTGTTCAATGTCCTGTACCCTTTGAACTCCTGATGCCTCACTGTCGGTATTTTGCAGGGCTTCGATTTTTTCGATTAGGGGATGAAGCCAGACATGCAAATTGTCGTGGGAAGGCCCGGTCATGGTACATTCCTTTACAATGGTATTTTTAAGTTCGTTGAGGTCATCCCCCAATGCTTGGTACGCTGATACGGAACCGCCGTTGAAGCCGTTCAGGGCAGTGAGCATCTTGGATACCCCTAGAGTGGTCTCTATATTCGCCAGCCATTTGGATCCATGGTCCAGTTGGATTTCATCGGACCATGCATCGTGGGCCACCGATACATTTGGGGAGACTTCTTCTACCTGTATTTGACCTGGGTTGCTTTGCGAATCAGAACTTTGTCTGTTCGGATTATTTTTGCAGGAATTGAGGAAAATGGTTGATGCACCCAACAGCACTGCCATGCCTCTCCAACTCCTGGTCAGTAGACTTGACTTTTTGAAGGAGCCCCATTGGATGAGCAAGAATACCAATACCCAGATGATGGCCCTGATTTCCATGGCCCTAATGCTTTCTTTGGCCACATGGTTTGTAAACAATACGAGGAAGATCAGGACGGAGATATGGGACAACAGTAACAGGAGTACAGAACTTGAGGTCGACATAGATCGATTCCAAATAAGGTAAGCTACCAGTAACGACAGGGCACCTAGCACGATATTATAGACCAACAGTCCCTTTAGGACAACATGGCCTGCTTCGAGGATGCCGAGAAGTACCAAAGTTCCCATTATCAAGGAAACGGCGCCCAACAGGAATACTAGGATCATTGCAATAAAATGTTGTAGTTTCATAGGATGTCTTTTATAGGTTAAATGGATTAGTTCGCAATCCACATTTCGGCGGGCATACCAATTTTGAGGCTTCCGTCATTTTTGACCTTTATCTTCACGGCGTACACCAAGTTCACCCGCTCTTCCTTGGTCTGTATGATCTTGGGCGTGAACTCGGCAGATGCGGATATCCAGGATACCGTGCCTTCATACGATTTCATTGAATCCACATCATCGATCTTGACCGTGACCTGTTGACCGATTTTGATGTTGGGCAGTTGTGTTTCACTGATATATACCCGGAGTTCCATTTCATCAAGGTTGGCCATTTTGAACAAGGGCTTTCCGAAGACGGCGACTTCACCAGGTTCGGCATATTTGACCAATACTGTACCGTCTAATGGACTTTTCACGATACTTTTTGCAATTTGGTCCACAATCTGCTCAATCTGGACCTCAATGCCCTTGACTTCATTGATAATGGGGGCGTTCTGGGTTTCGACACTCTTGATCTGTTGTTGCAGGATACGTATCTTGCCCTGGATGTCGTCCAATTGCTTTTGGGTGGCCGCATTCTCCTTGATCAAGCTTTCAATGCGCTTCTTGTCGTTTTGGGCTACCTGCAATTCCTCTTGTAACACGTCCCGCTGGGAGAGCACGTTTGTTGATTTTGAGTAAATGGTTTGTTTTGCGGCCTTCAATTGATCGCGTTTCAACGATAATTGGATGGTGTCGATGACCCCGACAACTTCATTTTTTTCAAGGAGGTTTCCTTCCGCCACATCCAGAAATTGAATTTTACCGTTGGCTTCGGCGGAGACGGTGGTCTCCGTTGCCTCAAAGTTTCCATAGCCATCAGCGAGATCCCCTCCACCATTACAGGATGTAAGGGAAACGACCAGGGCAAAAATGGACAATATTGTTAGGGCTTTTTTGGTCATAGGGACCTTAGTTGCTGCTCTTTTCATAAGTACCTTGTGTAATTTGATATTGAATCTGGTTCAGTAGTTTTTGTGTTTTGTGCAAGGCGAGGTTGCTCTTGGCCTCATATAAATTTGTGAACTCGGTGATATAGGCCGAGGAGGTGATCACACCGTTTTTTAGTTGGGATTCTGCCGTTTTGACTATTTTTTCAAACCGGGGGATGATCTGTTCATCATATCGGATCAGCTCCTCCATTTTGTCTATTTCGGATTGTAGGTTGACCAGTTCCAAGCCATTGTTCAGTTCAAAGGTTTCCTTTTGTGAATCGACAATGCTCCGGTCAATCTGTAAAGACTGTCTTTCTTTTCGGTTTTTGTTCCAATCAAAAACATTCCAATTGAGTTTTACACCGGTCATAAAAAAGGAGTTGAAGGTATTGTCCAGCATATTGAGCCCTGGATTCCCATATCCGCCCTGTGCAAAAGCACTGATCTTTGGAAGTTTGGACCTTTCCAAAAGATCCGATGACAGATCGACTTGGGATTTTTGTAGCTCAAAAAGCAAAAGTTCCGGTCTTTTGGATGTCTGGTCTGAGCTCACGGGAAAAACCTCCGGACGCTGTAATACAACCTGTGGTTGCAGGTCGGTGCCTATCATAATGGAGAGTTGCTGAAGCAAATCCAATTTGGATAATGAAAATTCTGTGTTTCGCTGTTGGATTTTGATGAGTTCGACCTCCAATGCATCCGCTGATGAGGAAAGCAAGGTGCCATATTTTACACCGGCCCTGACCTCTTCAAGCCTTGCGGTCAATTGGGATTCCTTTGCACGCAACAAATCTTGGTTTTCCTGTAACAAAAGCAAGGAGAAATACAAATGGTTAACACGGTTTTTCAGCCCATATAAAGAAATCTCAACTTCCTGTTGCCCAATGGCGGCCTTGGTCTCCTTAGCTTTGATCGAAGCATCGATCAGACCTCCATGGTAAATCAATTGGTTGGCATCCAATGTCGTGCGGTATTGATCTTTATTTGGGGGGTCAATGGTAACATTCATCAATTGCCCCCCAAGACTTGTTACTTCGGATTGGTAGGTGGCCTGGCCATTGAGATCCAATTTAGGCAAGCGGTCCTTCTTGATCGCATCAATATCCAGTCCCAACTGTTCGGTCAACAGCGATGTTTGCTTGGCCAACGGATAATTTATATGGACCAGTCTCAAACATTTGTCCAAAGATATCGTTTCTTGGGCCTGGATTATAAATGGGAATGAAAGGAGGACCACTAACAGGAATGAATCCTTGTTTAGAGGAGGCAATACCAGCTTCCATGATACATGTTGTATGCTGTCGATCAGATGCTTCATTGTACTTTGATTGTATTAATGATCATTTCAGGAATCAATTTTTTTCGTTCCTCCATGAGGGTTTTAAAGGCTATTTCATCCAGGTCTAGAATACCTATGACCAAGCCTTTGCCTACAAATGGAAATGCGGTCAGGGAAATAAGGTTCAAAACCAATTGTTTGGGATCAATGGGCCTAATATTTCCATGTTCGATCTCCCGAGCTATTTGTTCTTCAAATTTGGATGGGTCAGGAGTCACATGATTCCTGAAAAATGTTTCACCAAACTGTGGGTTGATGTTCATTTCTTGGATGATGAAAGTGGGTAAATATGGGTTGTCGACCACAAAGGTGATATAGCCGTCCACAAACTCCCTGATTTTTTCAAAAACAGGTTTGTCCGAATTGAAAATGGAGTTCAGAAAAGGAGCCAATTCTCCAAAGGCCTGTAGAAAAACTGCTCCAAATAGTTTCTCCTTGCTTCGAAAATAATAGTGGAGCATGGCCTTGTTGATGTTGGCCTCATTCGCTATTTCCTGCATACGAGCTGCAGCGAGGCCCTTTTTGAAAAATACCGTCTTTGCGGCCTGTAATATCGATTTTTCAGTAGCTGTGTGTATCATGGACAAATGTATTAACCATCAAATTTAACCAAATGGTTAATGAATTTAAAATTGTTAACATAAATTTTGCAATTCATTGTAAAAGAAGCTTTTGGATTTATATGGAAATTGAATCAACGTTCAGTCGATACCCAGTCGTTTAAGACATGTTTCCTTGTAGCTCTCCCCGATGGGGATTCGGATGTCCCCGATGATGATCTTGTTGCGCTGGACGGCCGTTATACATGCAATGTTCACCACAAAGGACCTGTGCACCCGAAGAAATTGACTGTCGGGTAACTTTTCCATGAGCTGTTTAAAGCTCATTAGGGTGAGTATTGGTTTTTTTACCTCTATCTTAACGTGGATCCTTAAGTATTCCTTCAATCCCTGTATGTACAGCATATCGGAATATTTCAATTTAATGTTCTCATAATCCGATTTTATAAAGACAAATTGGTCATCCATCTGATCAATGCCAGAACTGGGTGCGGTATGTAACGGAATCTTTTTCGAGTCTCTTTTCAAGAGGTATATTTCCCTTGCCCGGTTCACAGCTTTGACAAATCGGGCAAAAGGTATGGGTTTGACCAAGTAATCGACCGCATTCAGTTCAAAGCCTTCCAAGGCATATTGATGGTAGGCGGTGGTTACGATAAAAAGTGGTTTTCGGTCCAGTGTCTTGACAAAATCCAACCCGCTGATCTGTGGCATTTCAATATCCAGGAAGATCAAGTCCACTTCGGTCCCCATCAACACGTTGGATGCATCCATGGGATTTGTAAAAGTGCCGACCACATCCAGATTGCCAATCTCCTCGCAATAGGACTTCATGATGTTCAGCGCCAAAGGCTCGTCGTCAATGATGATACATTTCATTTCAATCAAGTGTTAGATGTAGTTTAACGGAATATTCCCGATCTCCTTTATCGATATCCAGGCTATGTGCATGGGGATACAACAGGTTCAACCTGCCCTTGACGTTGTTCAGCCCGATTCCAGAATTGTTCTTATCAATGTTTCGGGTCCCCTTTAAATTGGAAATATCGAAAAAGAGGTGGTTCCCTATAACCTGTATCACCATATGGACTTCCGTCCTGCCATCATAATCGGTTCCATATTTAAAGGCGTTTTCGATGAAGGTCATCATGATGAGCGGTGCTATCTTTTGCTCCTCGTAATCCCCCTTGATCTCCAAGTGGACTTTTTCGCTATTTGAAAGACGCAGTTTTTGCAGGGAGACATAGTTTTTGATGTTCTCGATGTCCTTTGACAGTAATACCCTGTCCTGATTGGATTCATACAGGGTGTACCGCATCAATTCTGAAAGGATGATGACCGCATTTGAGGCTTCCTTGGAGTTGTCCCTAACCAGGGAATAGATACAATTTAAGGAATTGAACAGGAAATGGGGATTCAATTGAGCTTTTAAATATTCCAGCTCTGTTCTTGTTTTTCGGATATCCTTTTGTCGTAACACCCTGTCCCTTATGTAAATATGTTTCATTAGGCGTACAATGCCCCCAAAGAGAAAGAATGCGGTCAACGCAAAGCCAATGACAACAAAACGGATTTTATAGAGAAAACCATCTGGGGACAAATCCAATTGATTGATTGGAATCAATGTTGGGATTTGAAGTGCCAAACCTTCAAAGCCGATTAGGAATGTGATAGAGATAGCGATGTAGGCTAAAATTCTCTTTTTCAGTAAAAGATTTGGAACCAATAGTGCATAGTTGACATAAAAGAGCATTGGTGGAAGCAAGACCCTGACAAAAGCCATGGGGTGAAATTCACTGAATATGGAAAAGGAAATGAACAATGGGAATGATGCCAGGCACAACCATCCGAACAGATGGATGAAAATCTCTTTTGTCTTGAAAGGGTTTTCTTTATTTCGGAATTTCATTGTTTTGCGGTTTGATCAATAAGCTATCCCAAGTTTAACCAATTCTTTTTGGGTAACATGTGGGCCCTGGCCCAAGCTTAATTTTTTAACAATCAGATTGGCCGTTCTCTCTGCATCTTTTTTGGTCCTGAAGCCATGTTTTCCCTCCCGTCCTGGAATTTGGTCTTGTTGAATGAACAGGATGGAGTCCAGATAGATTCGATATGTCCATTCTTCCTTGTTGTTCTGGACTAGTTGGGCATGGACATATACTTCTTCCTTGGATGTTGTCTTTTCACAATTAAGGAATAACAAAACCAGGATGGGTGCAAAAATACGTTTCATTGTTGTTTGATGGCACGTATGCGTTTAGGTAACATTGGATTAATCATCCTCATCCTCCTCCTGAAATGGAAAAAACTCAGTGGTGTCATCCAGGTACAACGTACCTGATTTCCCAGTGGTCAAAAAGGCCCTTGCTCCGTTGTAAAAACTGATGGCACCTTCCCGGACCACGCCTTCGAAAGCTGTCTTTTCTTCCCATTCGTCCCTGGAAGGGTCGTACTCCCAAACGCTGTTCATACCACCTCCTATGCTGGCTTTTCCCGTTGCAATATAACCATAGGTGCCTATGGTAAAGCCAACTGCGTTGCTTCGGACTATAGAGTAGTCGTCCTCTTCATCTAGATCTAATAGTGGCTTCCATTTTTCTGAACTTAGATCAAAGGCCCAGAAATCGGTCAGGTTTTGGCCATTGGTTTCCCCTGTGCCGAAATACACTTTGTCCGCTATTGTAAAGTATGTGGCATCCCGCCTTTTATTGCCCCCAAAACCTATGAGTTCGATCCATTCATCATTCACAGGGTCATACTTCCAGAAATCCTTCTTGTCATTGTCCCCATCATATCCTGTTCCCACATACCCGAACGAACTGGAATTGAATGCGGTGGCACCGCGTCTAGGTGTGCCACTAAAGGGTGCAATGGAATCCCATGTGTTGCTTTCCACATTGTATCTATAGAAGTCCGCCAATTCATTGTCCCCATCATATCCCAGGCCAACATAACCGTCCCCGTTGAGGGTAAAGCCAACTGCGGAACTTCGTTCGATACCAGGCATGTCGGCAAGCTGTCTCCAATAATCACCTTCTATATCATAAACCCAAAAATCCTTTAAATAATCATCACCGTCATAACCGGTACCCATATATCCCTTGTTGGCTATGGTAAAGGCAACCGCATTACCTCTGGGTATACCGTCCAACACGGAACGGTCCACCCAGTTGCCCCATTCGTCATCGTCATCATCACTGGAACAGGAGGTAATGGCAGTTACGGTGAATAAGGACAGTACAAGTCTATATAGAATTGTTTTAATCGTCATGTTCAAAAGTTTAAATTTCATAATGTCAGTCACGTATTTTAAAGGTTAATCCCATGGAAAGGTAAACGGATGGTTCAGTTGACAGCTCATAGGCAATGTTGCCCTGTCCATCCGTGATCACGGCCGTGTTATCGATCAGATATCCCACTTTGATCAGTGTATACCATTGGGGTTGTATTTTATAAGTATATCCAATGTTGACATCAATGGCATACTGGGCAAGCCTCATTTCTCCATGGGGAAGGTCGTCGGGTGTGCCTACAGGAAGATGGATATTTGTGTATTCCCCCTTAAATGATCCAGAAGTCCTGATTTCATGCAGTTCGTCAATGCTATAGTGAACCGTGGTACGTGGAAAACCGATATCTACGTTTATGTTCTTTGACAAGGATCTTGAAAATGAAAGAATGGGGTAGAGAAGGGGGTGTTTCCTTAAAATACCATATCCAAACCCAAAGCTTAATTGTTGATTTGGGGTGGTTGTTCCGATATCGGTTGCCAATACTAGCTTACCGGAGTGTTGGATTTCCGAGAGGTCCAAAGCCTCCTTGAAATCGGAGGCCATAAATATTGAAAATCCGGCATCCAATTTCCACCGATCTTTCATTTGCCACGATAGGGTCCCTCCGGTTTCCAGCCTAAAAAGCTCATCAGGTTCCTCCATAGCATAATTTTTTGGAGAATCATAAAACCAGGATTGCTGTCTTCGCATGTTAAGTGACAAACCATAGTTTACCTTCGGAGCAAGGTCTTTGGAGTAGTACATACCTAGGTTGTGCCGCTCCCAAGAATAATTGCCATTCGAAGGAACGACCTCGTACACATAGTCAAGGTATGCCATCTCTTTTTCGGTTTGTGCCGCTATCCTTGCATGCATTGTAATAATTATTAGACAGCTGATAAATAGTTTAACCACCTCGATTTTTTGATAAAACTAAGGCCGGTGAGTTTCTCTGGGAAAAAAGATAAACCAAACGGGAAAAAGTTTAAATGAATGCCGTATTTGGCCCTATTACCTTATTCGATTGCCTTCGTTTAGTAAATCTCTTGTTTGGTTTAAAGGATTGCCCTTCTGGTTTATAAAATTTCATGGTGCAATTTCTTTGGGCGTCTTTTGGCAAAAGAACTGTTATCAATGAAGTACAAAGGATGGTTTTTGGTGTCTTTGGTGTTGGCTGTGATTTCATGCTCCACGGAAGAACGTGATATCCCTACATTGGAAGTGGGCCAAGAATTCACGGATAGAGCGGTCAGGTTGATCGAGATTGACACCATTGAGGTAAGGACTGGCACTTTCAAGTTTGACAGCATCATTACATCAAGTAAGGACAGGCTTTTGGTCGGACGGTATATCGATCAATTTTTTGGTGCCGTAAAAAGTGAAAGCTACATGGAATTAACGGCCATGGACTACCATGTCCCGGATGATGCCGAATTGGATAGCATTGCGCTTATTTTAGGTTATGACCATTATTTTTATAATGATACACTTCAACTGTCCCACATCCGTGTTCATCGAATATTGGAGGATTTTGAAACCACAGAGGATGCCTTTTACAACACAAGTTCATTGAGGTATGATACCATCCCCATGATGACCAAATCCTTTTATCCCGAACCTATGGGTGAGGATTCCCTTCATATCTCCATTCCCAGATCATTCGGTGCGAATATTTTTGAATTGCTAAAGGAAAAGTCCATCTCCGGGGATGAGGATTTTATCGAACAGTTCAAGGGTATTGTTTTAAGTCCATTGACCAATGGCAATTCAACAGTTATCGGGTTTTCAAAAAATACGGAACGGACCATGTTGCGTTTTTACTATTCGCTTCCAGAAGAATTCGACGATGGGGATGAAGATGATGGGGATGATCTTTTTTTGGACTTTGTGATCAAGCAAACCAATAGCTTGAATGCATTCAATCGAATAACAAGTGATGTGACCGGGTTGCCCTTGACTGCGCTGATAGATCAGGAAACCGACCTATTCTCGGAGGATAGCAATGATATGACCTTCATGCAATCCGGAACCGGGTATGTGACCCGGATCGAATTTCCGACCATAAAGAATATTGGGGACTTGCCAGGTACAGGTACTATTTTGAGTGCCGTTTTGGAGATTACCCCTTTGTTGGATTCGTATGACGATTTCTTCCCGTTGCGGGATTCACTTCAGATTCAGGTAGTTGATCAAAACAATGAATTTTCATCTTTTGTAATAAATGGGAATGGTTTGGTATATGGAAGATTTGGGGAGAGTGATCAAGAATTTAATGAGTTGGTGTACCAGTTTCCTGTCACAAACTATATCGAACAGGAGCTAGAGGAAGCACCGGAGATTGATAATGCTTTGATTCTTATGCCGAGTGAGTTTCAGCATTCTCTTGATCGTGTTGTATTGTATGGATCGGGAAGCAAGGATTTTGCGCCCAAATTGATAATCACATATGCAATTTATGATGAATAAGTGCTTCCTGGTAGTAGGATTTTTACCATGGCTAATGATGGGGCAAACCAATACAATAACGGCATCACCATACTCCCTCTTTGGAATCGGGGTGAATACAAAGTCCAACATTGGAAAAAATAGTGCCCTAGGGGGTGGGGGGTATGCCCTTCAATCCAATTACTTGATCAATACCCAGAACCCAGCTTCCTTTGCGGACATTCCGGAAAACATTTTCTTGTACGATTTTGGTTTGACAGCTGAATTGAGTTCCATTTCAAGTAGGGGCAAGGAAGAAAAAAGATTGGCAGGGAACATTTCCAGTATAGCCATAGCCTCATCCCTTTCCAGAAGGTCCGGATTCGGTCTGACACTCGAACCGTATTCCGATGTTGGTTATGCACTCATTGGGGTGGAAGGTAATGTCGAAGGATCATATGACACCTTTGTCAGCAATGTTTTTGGCTCAGGAGGATTGAACGACCTGAAATTTAACTATGGCTATAGGATGACGGATAAGTTTGGAGTGGGGATGGGATTGTCCTATTATTTTGGCACCATTAAAGAAGCCCAAAAAATACAATCAAACTACAATTCATTATTTGTAGAAGATAAAAACAAATATTCCGGTGTAAGGGTTGATTTGGGCTTACAAGGTGCTATTGTAGATCAATTGAAATTCGGTTTTAGGATGCGAATGCCGACAACATTGAAAGTAACCCATGACCGTAAGGTCTCCAAAATGGTTAGTTTGATTCCGAAACCGGAAATCATCGAAAATACCACTGGCGAGCACCTTCCAAATTTTGAACTTCCCTTGGAAGTGGGAGGAGGGATTGTCTACACTCCGAATGTATCATGGGCTGTAAACTTGGATTTTTCCTATAATTTTTGGAATGCTACCGATCAACATGACAACATCGGAAGTTTTATCGACCAGAAAGTTGTTGGGTTTGGTATGGAATATGTCATTGATAATCAAAGCTATAACTATTGGAAGCAGATAAAGTTTAGGGCTGGAATGAACTACGATACAGGGTATTTGGAGGTTTATGATCGTACGATTGATGGTTATTCCATTATGGCGGGAATCGGGATACCATTGTCCAGATCACGAAAATCAACCCTTAATTTGTCCTATAACAGAAATCAGTATGGGGCATCCCAAGGAATCTTGGTTGAGGAGACTTTTAATACATTCAATATAAATCTTAGCCTTGGTGATATTTGGTTTTTGAAACGCAAAATCAATTAATTAGAAGTATAGCCAAATCAAGCTGATGCTGTTGCTTAGTTCCAAAAGTTGCTTCAAAGGGACTTGACAATTACATTTAATAGGAGATTCCACTATAACAAATATAAATGTAATGTTATGGACTCTTTACAATCAAGAAATGGCTGATGGATTCGAACCTCATTTGTCCCCCCAAAAATTTTATTGGGTCTAGTCTTGCTTATGATTTTATTGCAAACCGAATTACAAACCGCTATTTGAGTGTATATAGATTTATTAGTAGAAACAATTGATTAGATAGTGTGCTAAATGAATATGGAGTTAAAAGTAATAGTATATCAAAGTA
>NZ_LXTT01000172.1 GCF_001683915.1 Allomuricauda sp. CP2A
CTATAAACCTCGGAATTCAACTAGTTTAATTCCTTATATAGATATTTTTAACTCAATATCGAGCTTAAATTTGCTGAGCACTTCTCATATTAAAATACCATGAAAAATACACTCTTAAAAAAGAGATTCATAGTTTTAGCAATACTCTTAAATGCCACTTGCATAATTAGTTCATGTCAATCGACTGAAATTCAAGTTGTTGAAAAGTGGGAAGTTTTTGAACTTAGCCTTCAGGGGCCTGCTGATGGTAATCCATATATGGATAACACCATAGATGCAACATTTACGAATGGTTCCCAGACCTTTAAAGTACCTGGTTTTTATGATGGAAACGGAGTCTACAAGGTTCGGTTCTCGCCGGATGAATTAGGCAAATGGACCTACATGACCGAAAGCAATGTCGAAGAATTAAGCCATCAAAGTGGCTTCTTTCAATGTGTGGAACCCAGTGGGGGCAATCATGGCCCCATCAAAACAGTCAATACCTTCTATCTAGAATTTGCAGACGGTACACCTTTTTATTCCGTAGGAACAACAGCCTATCAATGGACCAGCGTAAAACAGAGTATTCAAGACCAAACGGTGAAAACTCTTGCCAAATCCCCCTTTAATAAAATACGGATGTGTGTATTTCCAAAAAGATATAGCTACGGGAACGACACAGAACCTTGGATGCTTCCTTTCAAAAGAAAAGATAGCTTAAACGACCCTTCACGGCCCAATTATGAGTTTTTCCAAAACTTTGATAAAAGGGTTGGACAACTAATGGAAAAGGGCATACAGGCAGATGTGATCCTTTTCCACCCTTATGACGATTGGGGCTATTATGAAATGGGTGCCGAAATGAACAAAAAATACGTGCGTTATATGATTGCCCGTATATCAGCCTATAGAAATGTTTGGTGGTCTCTGGTAATGAATGGGACGTGCCTAGGATCATAGACAAAATAGATTGGGAAGGCATTGGCACCTTGCTTCAAAAAGAAGACCCCCATCAACGTTTGCGCGGCATTCATAACTGGTATTATGATGAAAGTCATTTTTATGACCACAATCGCCCATGGGTAACACATGCCAGCCTACAGACCTATTTCTTCTTCAATACCGAAAAATGGCGTAATAAATATCAAAAACCAGTGCTGTATGACGAAATGCGCTATGAAGGCGATGTACCTAGCGGTTGGGGCAGGCTAAGTGCCCAAGATATGACCAGTTATTTCTGGAAAGCCGGTCTTAGCGGTGTTTACGGCACCCATGGAGACACCTTTAAAAACGATTCTGACGATGAGACAGAGGTAAGGTGGTGGGCAAAAGGGGGCACCTTAATGGGCAAAAGCCCAGAGCGAATCGCTTTCTTTAAAAAAATCATGGAAGAAGCGCCTGTTACGGAAATGACACCTAAAACCATTGTACTTTCCGCAAAAGAAATTCCGGATACTATCCCAGATAGCAATGACGGCACCTTAATTGAAGAACTCAACAACAATATCTACACCTTTAATAAAAAAGGGGACTATTATTTAGCCTATACCACAGATTCCTTACAGACCATTACGGTTGATCTTGAAGGTTCAAAAGATTACACACTAGAGGTCATAGATACTTGGAACATGACTATTTCAAACGAAGGCACAGTTGTCCCGGGAAAATTTGAATATGAAACAAAAAAGCCATTCACGGCCCTTCGGCTTATTGCGAGGTAATTATCGATTACTTCCATTGATTAATAATTTTAAACCGCATAGAAATGAAAAAACATTTGATTCCTTCAATCCTCCTTGCCCTCTTGGTGTTTTGTCCATCGGTTAAGGCCATCCAACAAAAGGATGATGGGGACATTACATATAAACCCCGGATTATAAATACCACTGACCTTGGTGCAGACCCAGACGACATACAATCCATGGTACGGCAACTAGTAAGCGCCAATGAATTTGACATAGAGGGTCTAATAGTTGCCACTGGGTGCTGGAAAAAGACACAAAGCGATACCGATATGTTGGACAAAATTGTGGATGCTTATGCTGAAACCTATCCTAATTTAAAAGTGCATGCCGACGATTTTCCAACTCCTGAATATTTAAAATCTATTTCCGTCATGGGGCAAACTGGCTACGGTATGGCAGATGTAGGCACAGGAAAGGATAGTCCGGGTTCTGATTTGATCATTGCCTCTGTGGATAAAGATGACCCCCGCCCCGTTTGGGTCATGGGCTGGGGAGGCATGAACACTATCGCCCAAGCGATTTGGAAAGTACGTGAAACCCGATCTGAAGAAGAGTTTGAAAAATTTCTGGGTAAGCTCCGTCTCTTTGATATTCTTGGGCAAGATGATGCCGGGGCCTGGATCGCAAAGAACTTTCCCGATGTTTTTTATATACGTGCAACAGGAGTGTACGGTTGGCAACCACCAAAAAATGGGGAATACCAAAAAAACGACATTCAGAGCCACGGTCCACTAGGAGCCATTTATCCAGACACCAAATGGGCCACCGAAGGTGATAGCCCAGCATTTATGCATGTATACCCCAATGGGCTCAACGATCCAGACCAAATAGACCAAGGAGGCTGGGGAGGTCGTTTCAGCTTTAAAAAACAAGAAGGAATACGAAGTATGTCCGAGGTTGCAAAAATAAAGGAGGAGGCTGAACTGCTTTACGACCCTTATTTCATGTATGGAAATACTGAAGAAAAATCTGATGCCATTGAAAAATGGAGCGATGGTTATAACAATGATTTTGCGGCTCGTATGGACTGGAGCATTACCCCAAAATACGAAGATGCCAATCACCATCCCATTGCCATATTGAATGGCGATACATCCAGAAAAGTTTTAAAAATGGATGCCGGTGCCGGTTCCACAATAGATTTGGACGCCAAGGGATCTAGTGATCCAGATGGAAACGCATTGACCTATTCTTGGTCTTTCTACAAAGAACCCAGTTCTTATAAGGGTGCTGTAAACGTTAAGAACGCTACATCCTCCAAAGCAAGTATCCAGGTTCCTAAAAACGCCGAAGGGAAAAACATCCACGTTATTTTGGAAATACATGATGATGGCGCTCCCAATCTATATGCCTATAGGCGTATGATAATAAATGTAAAAGGTTCAAGTTCCGAAAACAGTAGCAGCAGTAATACTGAGCCTGCAGCAGGTATGCCATACTCGCCATACCCAGAAAATGTATTAGTGACAGAGGTTGAACATTTTGACAACATGTGCTGGAAAATAGCCGCTGCTGGGGGAACCTGGTATTTTGAAAATGGCAAAACAGATGGCAAAACAGGTTTCAGTAGTGCATTTGATCAAGCTGGGAACGACTGGATTGGAAATGACGCCGATAAGGGCTACAATAAATCCACCGTAAAAGGTGGCAAACACGAGTATAGGGGTTGGCCCAACTTTGGGGAAGGTAATTTTAACCACCCACAAAGAAAGAGCAATTCAACTTCATGGTGGGTAAATGAGGAAGGGAATAAAATCGATTTCAACGGAAAACTTGAGGGAGATCATCTTATAATGAGGTCTGCAAATCCAAAGTACGAACTGGAATACCACTTTTATCCATCCCATGCGGCAATAAAGGTGATAAGAGCAGAAGACAAATATGCCTTTTTATTTGAAGGGCCTATCGGCGGTGAACAGGAAGAATCCATTGAAAAAGATAGATATGTACTAAAAGATGGAATACCAAGAGAGGTAAAGGCCGGTGGACTTGGGTATTTAGAGCCGGAATTTGGTAATAAATTTCCATCACCATTCTTTTATTTAGAAGACACCGACCCACAAGACTCCCAAGTTTTTTATGCTGGAGTAAAAAATACTGGTCCGGAAACGGCAGGTGACGAAGGATGGAGACAGGGCATCAATATGGTCATATTCAGCTTTGGGAGGGATGAAGATAAACGTGCATACACCGGAACCGATGCCATTTGCGTATTTGGGTTTTATGAAAAAGGCTCACATAAAAAAATATCCGATTTTATTGAAGCAGGTCTGAAGAATCCGTTCAAACCTATAAAAAGACAATAAAAACAAACTTATATTAAATAATGTTCACTCAAATAATATCGAAATGCAACTCTATTTGAAAACTATACTTCTTGCGCTGGTTGCCGTTATGGTATGTAAACCCTTGGCTGCCCAAGAACCGGCTTCCACTGGAACTACCTCCAATGAGCGTTATCGCGTTATCATTACATCAGACTTTCCACCGTTTCCGGTGACCAATAGCGACCCCGATGATGTGCAGTCAATCGTTCGTTTTTTGCTTTACTCGAATGAATTTGATGTAGAGGGGTTAATTGTCTCCGCAGGCACATTCGATATGGTTGCGGAAAAGAAAAATATGTTGGCTGCTCTTGATGAATACGACAAGGTTGATGAAAATTTGAGGAAGCACGATACCAAATACCCAACGGCCGATGCCTTACGGGCCATTACCTATGAGGGCAAGGGCAATAACAATGGTATTAAAATAAAATGGGGCTGTGGCAAACAACCCGTTGAAGATATAATTGGAGAGGATAAAAGCAGTGAAGCTTCAAATGCCATCATTGCCGCTGCGGACAAGCCCGACCCACGGCCTATATGGATCGGCGTCTGGGGTGGCCCCAGAGAAATAGCCCAGGCCATTTGGGATGTAAGGAATACGCGAAGCGAAGAAGAACTGAAAGCTTTTATCAGCAAGCTAAGAGTCTATTTGATCGCATGTCAAGATGCTTCGCATGAATGGCTCATGAACGAATTCCCAGACCTGTTCATTATTGAATCCAGAAAAACATACCATGGTATTTTTCAAAGCGACAGTAAAGAATGGGCCGAAAAGAACATTATTAATAACCACGGGCCGCTTTGTGCCATCTACCCGCCAAAAGCAATGGCGGGCCCCGGAGTTATCGAGGGGGACTCGCCCACTTTTTTGCATTTAATCAGTGCCAACCGTGGCATCAATGATCCCGAAGACCCAACCCAACCCAGTTGGGGCGGACAATACAAACGCAAAGAAGGTACGAACCACTGGATTGATGGCCCTGGCGCCTCTACGATTTCAAAATGGAAAGATGACTTTCAGACCGAATTCAAGGAAAGGGCAGACTGGTGTATTGAGTAACGGTTTAGCGCACGTATTTAGAAAATAATTGAAAATGCAGGATGGGATAAATTAAGAATGTAACATCATGGCAATGTATCCCATAAGATCCAATCAAGTTTTGAAAGTGGTTATAAATCAAAGTATTGTTGGCTACAATATTTTTTGCCTTCCCCATTCTAAAGACGAACGCTGGTACATCGAACGCAAGTTCAAAATGTTTCATTGCCCCATTATTGGTACATTTCTTACCCTTTTGGAGTTGTGGGCCGTTCAATAGATAATGTTCGAAATCAGTGATGAACTTATAGTTCAGTTGTTTCAATCGGATGTCGGGGAGTTTGTATTTGGATTCCAAAAAGCGAAAAAAATACTTTTTGGCCCCATAATAGTTCTACATCGTTCCCGGGCGGAGTACCCCTTTTTGTGTTTTGTTGTGATACTCGATAAGTTCAAGAAGGGTATTGTGTTGCTCGTCTTGCCCTAAATAACGGGCCTTGTGGGTCAGACCATGGAGCCTTCCTTTATTTTCATCCCATTCATTCACCGAAACATATCGTTTCAAGCTTATCTCGGCCCTCTTCCCATTGACGGTGATACGGGCATAAATGGTCAACTTTTGGGGATTATTTGAAATGTCCCGCGTGAAGAGAACTACTTTTAATGTGTTGGAATTGCGCATAATACATAACTTTTGGGTTTAACAAAACAGGTTTGCAAAACACCCATGAACAGCGTCAAACGCTATCTAAATTATGCACAAGGAACATACCGAACCATTCACCGAACTCAACACCTTTTATTTGGTTTTAAATGAATTCAATTGAATGCAATAAAAACAAAAAGCACTGTCAATCAGTCAGTTGACAGTGCTTTGATACCACCTGTTTAGTGGTTCGTCGGGATGACTGAATCATCGACGAAATCCTATATTATTGAAAATCATTGTTTTAACCCTGTAATCTTGAAGGTATTCCCGTTAAGAACACGGAAAGCAAAAAACAACTTTTGAACACAATTTTCATGTGCTTTTACATGAGTAAAGTTATGAATAAAATTAATTTCTGTGATTACAAGAAATTATGGCCCTACTTATCTAATGGATGAATAATTTCTATTTCATATGAGAAAGCTGCAACATTGAAGGATTGGCGAAATGTTGAACACCATAATTAAATGGAGTCTTGGAATATTGCCTACAACGAATTAAATGAATAAAC
>NZ_LXTT01000067.1 GCF_001683915.1 Allomuricauda sp. CP2A
TGAATAAAGTCAAGTTGCTAATATAATTCTTCTATTACTTCAACTTTTGAATTTGGTGCTCTTTCCTTCCTTTGAGTATTACTCTTTTAACCAATTTACGGTTTTACAATATTTTTTTGTCATTGTTGAAGTTGAAAGGCCTCCCCTTTCAACCCAGATTTTCAACATCCTAGGGGACGTGCATAAACGCAAGAGGTCGAAAAAATTCACCTTCTTGCATTATATTTAAAAACTCCTTACATCCCATCAAATTGGCCACTACCTATTAATGAACCACTACATTTTTGGTTTGAGAGGGGCACTCCCGTTGGGCGCTTATTGTGGAAAGGGAGAAAGAAGAAAAGGTTGGATGTTTCTTGGATTCCCCCAATGTTATAATTCCCCTATTCTTAGGACAATAATGGTTAAAAATAAGTTTAATGATGATTTTGAAAGCCAATGGACCTTTTCAAAAATGTCCCAAAAGATGTAAGCATATATATTCATACAATCATACAATCATACAATCATACAATCATACATTTAAATGATTACATACACAAAGGAAATGGATATAAGTAAAATGCATGTTAACAATCAAAGTCAATGATATGTTGGGGGAATGGTACTTTTATCCCTTCCCATTTTTGGTTCATAACAGACATTAAAATTGGATTGGGTAAAGCAAACTGGGGCAAGTCCCGAAAAGTTGAGACCTATCTATCGGGTTTAATTAATTGGACAATCAAGCTTTTCAGCCTGTTCGAAATGGTTCTGCTCACACCATTATCCAAAGAAAGAAATAAGTTTTTATGATATCTTGTTTAGATAACCCATACCTAAGATATCTGCCCCTTTAGTAGGTTTAAAATTAAGATTTGGTGCAATGGGCCAAATATGCCAAGGACTACGTGGATAGGTAACCATTGGGCATTTTCTCTCCCTTTCCATAGATACTCATTGCTACGATTCCGTACAAGTTTTGTTTTCCCATTCTGAAAATATACTACATGGATTTACCGTACATAACATCTTGTACTGCAAAGTAGGTTCCCCTAAATAAATGATAATAGGTTTGTTCTCAGAGGTCACGAAGCAAGTTGTGTTTTTGTAAACAAAAACTGCGCACTTCGTTTGCAAGTGACCTTTTGAACAATACCAAAACCATAGAAAATGGCAAGACCTAAAAAGGACATATCAAAACAAAGGACGATTGTCATCGCCTTTAGAGTTTCACAAAGTGAATACATTATCATTACCAATAATGCAGAGGCCATTGGGCTGTCCGTTGCCCAGTATATCCGAAGAAAATGTACTGGAAAATCCTTGCCGAATAAAAAGGTGGATCCGTTGGACCGGAAACTTTTTGTCGAGCTGAGCAGGGTGGGAAACAACCTGAACCAACTTGCCAGGGTCTCGAACTCATGTATCCGTGCCCCGTTCAATATTCATAAACAATTGGAGGAGGTAAAAATGTTGTTGCAACAGCTCAAATCAAATATCACCAACAATGATAGGTAAGATAGCCATAGGAAAGGATTTTTACGGTGTTCTTGCCTACAATGAAAAGAAGGTGAGCGAAGGTGTAGGACATGTGATCGATTCCAATATTGAACATTCCACAGCGGTAAACATGACACAGGAATTCAATTTGATCAGGCATTTGCGTCCGGGACTTGGGAATGCGGTATTCCATGTTTCCTTGAACCTGCCATACTCAGATCGATTGAACGATAAAGAATTTGCTTCATTGGGATGCGACTATCTGATGAAAATGGGTTTCGATAACAACCAGTTCATCATGTACCGCCATACGGACACGAAGCACGAGCACATCCATATCGTGGCCAACAGGGTCAGTTATTCGGGCAGATCGGCAAGTGACAGCAACATTAAAAGAAGGAGCCGGGAGGTGATCAATGATCTGGAAAAGAAATATGGGCTGACCCAAATTTCTGCAAAGAACAGTCTCAAAAAACCACTTACCCGGAAAGAGATCGAGAAAACCCTGAGAACGGGTAATCTGCCTATCAAACTGATACTTCAGAAGAGGATCGGTTCGGTAATTTCAAGGGCAACGGATACAACGGAATTTATCAAGTTGCTACAAGAGCAAAATATATCGCCAAGATTCAACATAAGCAAAACCACGGGCAGGGTCTCGGGCATATCGTTCAACTATCAAGGCATAGTGTACAAAGGCAGTACGCTCGGCAAAAAATATTCATGGAACAATATCGTAAAACAAATCGATTATGGGCAAGACAGAGACCGTACAGTTATACTATCGACTAATGGAAAAGAACGGGGAACTGATAGATCTGGTGAAGGAAGCCATGGAGCGACAATCAGGCCTGTACCAAGAAGTGAGGGAGTTGAAAAAGGCACTGAAGATCCTGCTCAACAATCAAAAGGTCATGTGGGAGAAATTAAGGGAAATGGAATGACCGGGTCTGTGGCAAATGAAACGGATTGGACCCCTTTCAAGCTGGAACTCAATGACCATGTTGCGAGGAAAAAGTCCAAAAGAAAGAAGAAAAGGAAAGGGCTGGGCCTGTAGAACTTGAACTTATGAAAGATAACAACAAGCAGGAACATTCAGGATTGTCCCCCTCTGAGATCCAGGTATTGGAAATGGTACGCAGCAAAAGGTTCCTGTCCATCAAAGTGATCATCAAAAATGGGGAGGTGGATGCCATTGAAGGTCTGGAACGATTGGACACAGGAGAGCGTATCATCGATATGTTGAAACAACATGATTTTCAAAATCTGGAGATCAAACAAAGTAATGGTAAGATTGTCTGTGTGAACAGGATCTTTAGAAAAAAGATCGACCCCTGTCGCAAAAACCAAAAGTTGTTGACCGACAACTCATAAGTATGGAATAAAACAATGGTCCCACAAGGGACCAGATCGATTAAAAAAGGTAAATTAAAGCCTGCTTTACAAATACGGTAGTGACCTTCAAGATTCAGGAGCTATTGCTATTTATAGGAAATGTCAAACCCGATAATCGAGCTAAAGCGGAAAAACAGAACATTCAACAGTACATGGCTCAAGACTTATAAAGGTTTTGAGGATTGCCCGGAGGAAGAAGCGAAAAAGGTCGTGGAACAGCTCAGGGAACTCGCCGACATAGTTTGCCGCCATGTCCAAAAAGGGAACACATGAACTTAGAGGTATTCAGTCAATTTGCGAAAAAGGAAAAAGGAAGGATCATAGGAAAGAACAACACGGCGGTCATCTACACCCGTGTTTCCAGTAAGGAGCAATTTGACAACAATGCCAGCCTGACAACACAACTCAAATATTGCCAAGAATATGCAATTCGAAAGGAATTGGAAGTATTGGAATATTTTGGGGGAACCTATGAATCCGCAAAGAGCGATGAGCGTAGGGAGTTCCAAAGGATGCTCAGCTATGTCAAAAGGAGAAAGAACATCGGCTATATCATCGTCTATTCCTATGATAGGTTTTCCAGAACGGGTGCGAACGGTGCCTACATCAGCGAACAGTTAAAAAAGCAGGGGGTTGCCGTTATTTCGGCCACCCAGGAAATCGATGTGACCACGAGTGCGGGTACGTTCCAGGAAAACCTGTACCACATGTTCTCCCACTTCGACAACCAGATCCGTAGGGACAAATCCATTACGGGAATGCGGGAAAAACTGCGAAGGGGCCATTGGACCGGTGCCTATCCATTTGGATACACCAATACGAATCCCGGAAAAGGGAAGATTCCGAATTTTGTGATCTCGGAGGAAGGAAGATTATTAAAACAGGCTTTTTTATGGAAGGCAAATTCCAACATGTCACATGTCGAGATTGCAAAACGACTTAAAGACAAGGGCCTGGACATACATGCAAAAAGATTGACGGACCTTTTTAGAAACCCCTTCTATTGTGGGCTTATCGTGAACAGTCTTATTCCCGGTGAAGTGATCCAGGGGAAACACGAGGCCCTCATATCGAAAGAAATGTTCCTTAAGATCCACAATCTCCTCCATGCAGGTGAACCACCGAAGAAATATTCGTTCGATGACGAAAACCTGCCATTGAAGATGTTTGTCAGATCTTCGGTCTGTGGAACACCCTACACTGGATATATCGTGAAGAAAAAAGGCCTGTACTATTACAAGAACAGGCGTAAGGGCAGCAAGGAGAACAGAAGTGCCAATAAGTTCCATAAAGAGTTCCTGAACGTATTGGGCAGGTATACACTAGCCGACAAAAAGTATATCGAGCCATTGGCCGATATCATACACGATACCTTGATCGATAAAAACCAGGAGGCACTTGAGGACCAAAAGCGGTTGACCAAAGAACTCGGCCAACTTAAAGAAAGGATGGACACATTGGAGAGAAGATATGTCTTGCTGAACGAGATCACAAAGTCCCAGTACGACCTTTTCATGCCGGAACTGAAAGCCAAAAAAAGGGAACTGGAGGTGAAAATGGAAAATGGGGGAATAAATAGTTCGAACCTCAAAAAGTCTGTAAAATTGGCACTCGATTACGCTTGTAACCTACCATCACTGTGGAAGTTAGGGGATTTGGAAACAAAAAGGTCCATACAATATATGGTGTTCCCCGACGGGATTGGGTATGACTTCAAAAACAAGCAAGTTCGAATTTTTCGGGTCAATGAGATTTTTGGCGCAATCTCTTTGTTCACAGGGGATTTGAAGGGCAAAGAAAAAGGGGACTTCCACTCGATTTGCAGAAAATCCCCTTTAGTGACCGCGGAAGGATTCGAACCCTCAACCCTCAGAGCCGAAATCTGATATTCTATCCAGTTGAACTACGCGGCCTTTATCTCGCTCCATTATCCCAAAAGGTCATCCGGAGCACTTCAATATGTATTTTTATGAACTCAATTTTGCTTTAACAATGGTGGAAATGGTCTTTCCATCGGCCTGTCCAGCCAATTCCTTGGAGACAATGCCCATTACCTTTCCCATATCTTGCATTCCAGAAGCTCCAACCGAGTCAATGGTTTGCACCACTACTTTCTCAATTTCTTCTTCAGTGAGCTGCTCGGGTAAAAACTTTTCAATCACCGCCACTTGCGCCAATTCCGGCTCCGCCAAATCTTCCCTGCCTTGCTGCTGGTAAATCGCTGCACTGTCCTTGCGCTGTTTTACCAATTTCTGAACCAACTTCACCTCATCCTCTTCAGACAGCTCGGTACCCACTTTTTCTGTTTTTGCCAATAAAATGGCAGATTTAATGGCTCGCAATGATTCCAAGGCAACAGTGTCCTTCGCCTTCATTGCGGCTTTCATTTCGGTCATTACCTTTTCCTGCAAACCCATTACTGAATATTTTGGGCTGCGAAGATAAAAAATAAACCCGAAAGTCTCTTAACTATCGGGCTTATGCTTTCCATTAAAAAATGGATTTCAATTTAAACACTACTAATCAACATTATCGTGCAAAAAAGAGTTGTTGGAACGCAGTTGTAAATCATCATTGCTGTCCTCACTCAATGTAGTCCTGGATACTTTTTGCTCTTTTGGGACATCGTTCAAGTCCACCCCTTGGCGCTTGTATGCAGGTTGTTTTTCTATCTCGTCTATGCTGTTCCTGTTGTTCTGGAACTTGTAGTTGAAATTTTTCAATTTTTTGCGACGCTCATCTGCGCGTTCTTTCAACAATTCACTAATTGAGCTGTTGAACGGGTCTATATTTTGGGAATCTCCCTCACCTTCGTTGGAGGCTTCCATTTTGATGGTCTTCTTCTCAAAAACCAACTCATTCTCCACCAATTTGGGCTCGTGGGTCTCCGCTTTGGATTTTGCTCCGGTGAGTTTGTTCTCCAACTCCATGTACTCTTCCAGATTGTAGCGGGTCTCCCCTTCCTTCTTGTATTCCAAAACAGGCTTCACCTCTACATATTCGTTCACATTGACGTCCCCAATACCATCATCCAAATTAAAGGTGACGGTATGCTCTTTTTCATCTTCTTCCTCTTCAACTTCACTGTTCAGGGGCATATCAAAACTCAAGGTAATCTGATCCTCTTTGGCCTTTGGCGAAACCACTTCTGGGTCCACTACCTCAATGTCATTGATGATGTTCTTTGCTTCTATGATGATGAAATCGTCCTCAACATTCTCCGCAACCACTTCCTCATAGAACACATTAAAGTTTCTGATGTAGTTTGTAGTTGGAATAAGGTCGGTTTCTGGCTCCTCCTTTTGTGGTTGTACCTGTGCCTTAGGTTCAATTTCTTCTTCTGACGTGTCCAAGGTGTGCTTTACTATGGTGGGTTCTTGGGGTTGTACCGGTTGTTTCTCAACCTTTACCTCTTGTACCGATGTGGCCTCAGGGGTCAAATCCTGCTCCGCAGTCTGTTCGTCTTCCAAGGTGTAAAACACTTTTTTGGATTCCGTGTTGACGATATTGTCTTGCTGGTCTACATTAAAACCTGTAGCAATGACGGTTACCGCAATGGCTTCGCCCAAACTTTCATCTTCACCCACCCCCATGATGATGTTGGCGCCGTGACCGGCCTCAATCTGGATATGGTCATTGATCTCTCCGATCTCATCAATAGTAATTTCTTGCGCTCCAGAAACAATGAGCAAAAGTACATTCTTGGCCCCATTGATTTTGTTATCGTTCAACAAGGGGGAATCCAAGGCCTTCATAATGGCCTCGTTTGCCCTAGAAGAACCTGTTGCGGTTGCAGAACCCATAATGGCGGTTCCGCTATTGGAAAGTACCGTTTTGGCATCCCTAAGGTCAATATTCTGTGTGTAGTGGTGCGTAATTACCTCTGCAATTCCCCGTGCAGCAGTGGCCAAAACTTCATCCGCTTTAGAGAATCCGGCCTTAAACCCAAGATTGCCGTAAACTTCGCGCAGTTTGTTATTGTTGATGACTATCAACGAATCCACATTGGCCCGTAATTTTTCTATCCCCAACTGTGCCTGTTTGTTCCGCATGGCTCCTTCAAACTGAAAAGGAATGGTAACGATTCCCACCGTAAGGACGTCCATTTCCTTGGCCAATTTGGCGATGACCGGGGCCGCTCCCGTACCGGTTCCCCCACCCATTCCAGCAGTGATAAAAGCCATTTTGGTGGTATTTTCCATCATAGCCTTTATATCTTCCATACTTTCCAATGCGGCCTGCTCCCCAATTTCAGGATTGGCTCCCGCACCCAGTCCCTCAGTCAACGATACCCCCAATTGGATTTTGTTGGGCACCGGGCTGTTCTGTAGGGCTTGTGCGTCTGTGTTACAGATTACGAAGTCCACTCCATTGATTCCTGCTTGGAACATGTGGTTGATGGCATTGCTTCCTCCACCTCCAACTCCGATTACTTTTATTACGTTGCTCTTGTTCTTGGGCAGATCAAAAGCGATGTTATCAAATTCGGCGTTCTTACTCATGACGGTTCTTTTTCTTTTACGGGGTTATACTCTGCTTATGTATGGGGTTATTCTGCGTTGTCCAAAAAGTCTTTCAACTTCTCGGACCATTTATCAAAAATTGATTTTCGTTCTTTATCGGAATTAGCACTTGAAGGACCGCCCATATTTTCTTGGCCCACCAATACCTTTTCCTCTTCGGGAACATGCTCTTCCTCATCAATGACTTGCTTGCCTGTGGATTCCAAGGCATTCATCAACAGACCAACTGCCGTTGCATAGAGCGGACTAGCCACTTCCTCATCTGAATCTCCTGCCAAGTGCTCATTGGGATAACCAATACGGGTATCCATACCTGTGATATACTCCACCAATTGCTTAAGGTGTTTCAGTTGGCTTCCACCACCGGTCAACACAATCCCTGCAATCAGTTTTTTCTTTTGATCTTCGTGCCCATAGTTCTTGATTTCGACATACACCTGCTCCACAATCTCCACTACTCTTGCATGGATGATCTTGGAAAGGTTCTTCAATGTGATCTCTTTGGGTTCACGGCCACGCAATCCGGGAATGGAGACAATCTCATTGTCCTTGTTTTCACCGGGCCATGCGGAACCAAATTTTATTTTGAGGAGTTCGGCCTGTTTCTCAATAATGGAACAACCTTCCTTAATGTCTTCGGTAATCACATTACCACCAAATGGGATAACGGCGGTATGACGGATGATACCATCTTTAAAAATGGCCAAATCCGTGGTACCACCACCTATATCGATCAAGGCGACACCAGCTTCTTTTTCCTCCTGACTTAGAACAGCATCGGCTGAAGCCAAGGGCTCCAAGGTAATGTTGCCCAAATCCAATCCGGCGCTTTTAATGCACCTTCCAATGTTTTTGATGGATGATACCTGGCCCACAACCACATGGAAATTGGCTTCCAATCGGCCACCGTACATGCCTTTGGGTTGTTTTATTTCGGTTTGCCCGTCCACTTTGTATTCCTGTGGCAGTACATGGATGATTTCCTCTCCGGGAAGCATCACCAATTTGTACACCTGGTTACAAAGTCGGTCCAAGTCCTCATTATTGATCACCTCTTCAGAATCTGGTCTGGTAATGTAATCGCTGTGGTGAAGGCTTCGGATATGTTGACCTGCAATGCCCACCACCACGGAACCAATCTTTAGACCCGAATTGACTTCGGCCTGTTCCACGGCTTGCTGAATAGAGGAAATGGTCTGCGTAATATTGTTGACCACCCCACGATGTACGCCCAGACTTTTGGACTTTCCGGTTCCTAAAATCTCAATCTTTCCATACTCATTTTCCCTACCTATGATCGCTACAATCTTGGTAGTTCCAATATCCAATCCAACTGAATAATTACCCTGTTCCATACGTTATATTTTGGTGCAAACCACTTGATTGTTGAACTCTAAACTCACTATTGCATAATCTGCCAACGACAGATCTTTGGATGCCTTGGCATAAAATGCCATAAAATTTTTGAACTTCTCATTAAGGTTTTCCACTCCTCCAAGATTTACCACAAAGTTTTCCATTCGGAACCTCAACTGGTACTTGCCCTCTTTCACAATGTGTATGCCGATGACATTTTTCCGAAGAAAATCGTCCCCGTTGATATAGTTCAAAATAACATAAGCGTCCTCCAAGGTTTTTCCCGTAACCTCACCCGTGATGATGGGAACCCTGGCCGAATGGTGCTTTGACAAAGGCATGCGTTCTCCCAAATCATCCAAATAAAATTTAGAGATTCCCTCTACTCTCCCAATCGGTTTACGCTGAACAATTTTGGAGACAAGTTCCCCGTTTACAGTAAGATAGACCTGGGCGTTTTTAACCATAGCATTGGATTGGATTACCTCCTCTATGGTATTCAAAACTAACTGTTCTTTGGCCCTATTTTTTACCGGTCCGTAATTTTGTATTAACAATTTATTAACCGCATCCTCAGTAAGGTACAAGTTATTGTCGCCCACAAATTTAACGGTCATTCCTTCCACTTTTTTCTGCTTGCTCCGTTGATCGGCAAAGCCATACAATGCAATTACCGCCACGGACAAACAAGCCAATTTTATGTAATCCCAATTAACTCGCATACGCCAATTCTTTTTTGATTTTTGGTACTTCCATTCCAATATCACCCGCTCCCAAAGCCACCAAAACTCCTGTTTTACAATGCTTTATCTCCTCTATCAATTTTGATTTTGAAATCAATTTTTTGTGGGGGTTCTCTATTTTTTCCAACAGCCATTCCGAGGTAATTCCTTCAATGGGTTCCTCCCTCGCCGGATAGATTTCCAAAAGGATGATCATATCAAATTGGGACAGACTTTTGGCAAAATCATCTGCAAAATCCCGGGTTCTAGAAAACAAGTGCGGCTGAAAAATCACTGTGATTTTTTCACCGGGATGCATTTCCCGGATGGCTTGGTAAACGGCATTGATTTCTGTTGGGTGATGGGCATAATCATCAATAAAAACAAAGTCCTTTTCTTTGATTTGGTATGAAAATCTTCGCTGCACCCCTTTAAAACTCTCCAAAGCCTTGGCAAGGCGGTGTGGTGGGCAGCCCGTTTCCACCGCCATTGCAAAAGCGACTAATCCATTGAGCAAATTGTGCCTTCCGGGCTTGTTGAAACGCACTTGTTTCAATACCTCCAAAGGCGTTACGAGATCAAATACGTAGGTCCCTTGTTCAACTTCTATATGTTCAATTCGGTAGTCCGAACCATCTTCAATGCCAAATGTGATTCCCTCCAACGGCAATCCTTTTTTCACAAAAAGTTTTCCCCCAGGTTTTATTTTTTCAGTAAAATCCCTGAATGATTGTTCCAATTCTTCCTTGGTGCCGTAAATATCCAAATGGTCGGCATCCATGGAAGTGATACAGGCCACATTGGGCGAAAGTCGCAAAAAGGAGCGATCAAATTCATCGGCCTCCACCACGGAATACTCCGTTCCTTCCAGCACAAAATTGCTATTGAAATCCTCCGAAACACCACCCAAAAATGCCGTGAATGGAACATTGCACTCCTTCAACAAGTGGGCTAAAATGCTGGATGTTGTCGTTTTGCCATGGGTGCCTGCCACTGCAAAGCAAAAGGTATCTTTTGTAATGATGCCCAACACTTCGGACCGTTTTTTAATCTCAAAACCATTGTTCTTGAAAAATTGCAGTTCCGAATGGACTGCCGGCACCGCAGGTGTGTATACCACAAGGGTTCCTGATTGTTTGAAAGCCTCAGGAACCTTATCCACAGCATCCTCAAAATGCACTGAAATGCCTTTTTCTTCCAAACCGTTGGTGATGGGTGTGGGAGTGCGATCATATCCAGCGACCTCTTTTCCCATAAATTTGAAATAGCGGGCCAAGGCGGACATACCAATACCTCCGATACCAATAAAATAGACGCTATGGATGTCCTTTATGTTCATACTTGTGGATTGTCAGTTCGAGCGCAGTCGAGAACAAAATCCACAACACCAAGCACCTCTCGACTGCCTGCACATCCGGCAGGCGGGTGCTCGAGGTGACATATTCCAGAATTTTGCATACTCTTTTGCATCACTTCAACAATTTTTCAATTTCATCAACAATATGTTCCGTGGCCTTGGGCATGGCCATTTTTTTGATGTTTGTTCCGAGTTTGCTTTGCATTTCCTTGGAATCCATCAAATCGGAAAAGCATTTCTCGAATTCACTATCCAGTTCGGTTTCCCTTAGCATAATGGCTGCATCTTTGGCCACCAAAGCTTTTGCATTTTGGGTCTGATGGTCTTCGGCCACATTGGGTGATGGGATAAAAGTCACCGGTTTGCCCACCAAGCACAATTCCGATACCGAACCAGCTCCTGCTCGGGAAATAATCACATCCGCCGCGGCATAGGCCAAATCCATTTGGTTGACAAAGGCCAACACCTTCACTGAGTTAGAATCATGCTTTTTGTACTCATCATAGTAGAGCTTGCCACACTGCCAAAGCACTTGCAACCCCCTATTTTCAAAGAAACTGAGTTCCTTTTCAATCAATTGGTTGATGCGTCTGGCTCCCAGACTACCTCCCAAAACCAAGACGGTCTTTTTACTTTCATCCAAACCAAAGAAATCAAGAGCCTCTTTTTTGTCCGATTTCAAATCCACCAAATCCATTCGGATAGGGTTTCCGGTCTTCACAATCTTTTCCTTTGGAAAAAATCGCTCCATACCATCATACGCAACACATATTTTCTGGGCTCTACTGGCCAATAGTTTGTTGGTGATTCCGGCAAAGGAATTCTGTTCTTGCAGCACACATGGAATCCCTGCCCCAGCCGCCATTCGCAACAATGGGCCACTGGCAAAGCCTCCCGTCCCGATGGCTACATCGGGTTGAAATTGCCTTACTATTTTGCGTGCCTCTATCAAACTACTCATCAGTTTAAAAGGAAACATGAGATTTTTCAATGTCAGTTTCCGTTGTATTCCACTTATCCACAGGCCTTTTATTTTGTATCCTGCCTGCGGTACTTTTTCCATTTCCATTTTATCCTTGGCACCGACGAACAAAAACTCAGCGTTTGGGTGCCTTCGCTTCAATTCGTTGGCTATGGCTATGGCCGGATAAATATGTCCACCCGTACCTCCTCCAGAAAGTATAAACCTAAATTTGTCCACTCAGTACTTCTAAAGGATTGGTTTCATCTATGTCATAGGATTGCTCCTCTAAATTCTCTTTTTTGTTGCTGGCACTCAGTACAATTCCGATAGCCATACAGGTCATCCAAATGGATGTTCCTCCCATACTGATCAAAGGCAACGGTTGTCCCGTAACGGGAAACAATTGCACCACCACGGCCATATTGATAAAAGCCTGGAAAACGATGGGCAAGCCCACCCCAATGACCAATAATTTTGAAAAAACGGTCTTGGCCGAATGGGCCACCACCACTATCCGAAAAAGCAATAACAGATAGAAAAACAAGAGTGCTCCTCCACCCAACAGCCCATATTCTTCAATAATGATGGCAAAAATGAAATCCGAAGTACTCTGCGACAACAAATTCTTCATTACACTCTTTCCTGCACCTTTCCCTACGATTCCTCCTTCGGCAATGGCAATCTGAGCCAAGGTTAATTGATGCAAATCGTCTTTGTCTGCTTGCTCTGGATGAATAAAGGTCTCTATCCTTGATTTCCATGTTCCGGCTCTATCGGGCAGCACCTCCGGTGCCTTGAACAGCACAAACAGGAACATTCCTGCCAGCACAATGCCCACTCCAACCATGGAGAACAAATATTTTAGGGGATAGCCTCCCAAAAAGCAAAGCACCAACACCAAGAAACAGATGATGGCCGCGGTTGAAAAGTTCTCGGGCAAAATCAACAGTACCACCAGAGCCGTGGGTAACCAAAGGGGCAAAATACTTTCTTTGAAGGTAATCTGAACATCCTTGATCTTCGTCAAATAGCGGGCTATCCAAATCATCAGCACCACCGAAGCCAAAGTCGAGGTCTGAAAATTGACCCCTACAAAAGGAATCTTAATCCACCGATTGGCCGTAACACCGCCAATTTCCGTTTCCACGGTCAAGGTGTAGCCCAGCAAAAGCAGCACAATGGGCATGGCAATAATGGAAAGTCCCTTAAAATAATGGGTAGGTATACGGTGTACGGCATAAATGATCCCGAAGCCCAAAAACAAGAGCACGGCATGTTTCACCAAATGGCCAAACGTGGTACCGTCGTCATTAACGTACACCAAATTGGTACTTGCGCTATAGACCGGCAAAAATGAGAAAAGGGCCAAAAGGGCCACGACGCCCCAAATGGCTTTGTCTCCTTTCAAATTTTTGAATAGTGCCAACACGGTTATTGGTTTTATAGATTCTTTACTGCTGCTTTAAATTGATCGCCTCTATCCTCATAGTTTTGAAAAAGGTCGAAACTGGCACAAGCCGGGGACAGCAAAACTGAATCGCCACGTTCCGCAATTTTATAGGCCACTTTTACGGCTTCTTCCATGGAATAGGTTTCTACCATCAAATCAATGACATTGCCAAAGGCATCAATTAATTTGGAATTGTCCATGCCCAAACAGACGATGGCCTTCACTTTTTCCCGAACCAAAGGCATCAACTCAGCATAATTATTGCCCTTGTCCACTCCACCAACAATCCAAACAATGGGTTTTTTAATCCCATCCAAGGCATAAAAAGTGGCATTTACATTGGTTGCCTTGGAGTCGTTGATGTACTCCACATGATTAATCTTTAATACTTTCTCCAGCCTATGGGGCACCCCCTGAAAAGACTGGATACTCTGGCGGATAGTTTCCTTCCTAACCTTCACCAATAGGGCCGCCATACTGGCTGCCATGGTATTTTTTACGTTGTGTTGCCCTTCCAAGGCCAAAATATCTGTACTCATTTCCAAGGTTTTATGTTCTAATTTTATTTTTATCGTTTCGTTTTCCAACCAAGCTCCTTCTTCCAGCTTTTTCTTCACTGAAAAAGGAATCAATTTGGATTGAACTGGGTGGTCTTTCAACCATTCCTGAATCACTTCATCATCTGCATCATAGATCAGATAATCAGTTGTATCATGATTCATGGCGATGCGAAACTTGGATGCGATATAGTTCTCAAATTTGTACTCGTAGCGATCCAAGTGATCTGGTGTTATACTGGTCAGTATGGCGATGTGGGGTTTAAAATCCACAATCCCATCCAACTGAAAACTGCTGATCTCCAACACGTACTGATCAAAATCTTGCTCGGCCACCATTTTGGCATAGCTATCTCCAATGTTTCCTGCCATGCCCACATGCAAACCACCATTCTTTAAAAGATGGTAGGTAAGCATGGTTGTGGTGGTCTTCCCGTTGCTCCCCGTGATTCCGATTAAGGTCGCCTCCGTGTATTTTGAGGCAAATTCAATTTCCGAAATCACCGGAATACCTTTCTCCACCAACGCTTTAACCAAGGGCACCTTATCTGGAATGCCAGGACTTTTCATGACTACATCGGCGTTCATGATCTTAGCCTCTGTATGCTGACCGGACTCCCATTCAATCTCAAAATGTTCAAGAACTTTTCTGTATGCCTCCTTTATTTCGCCTTTGTCTGAAACAAAGACCTCAAATTCTTCTTTTTTCCCTAAAATGGCGGTTCCCACACCGCTTTCTCCTCCGCCAAGTATCACCAAGCGCGCCATCTACCGAATTTTAAGGGTGACAATACTGATGATTGCCAATAAAATTCCAATGATCCAAAAACGGGTCACTATTTTGCTCTCGTGATATAATTTCTTTTGATAATGATGGTGCAACGGCGCCATCAAGAATATGCGTTTTCCTTCACCATATTTCCGCTTGGTATGCTTGAAATACCCCACTTGCACCATTACCGACAAGGACTCCGCAAAGAAGATTCCGCACAGAATGGGAATCAACAATTCTTTACGCACAATAATGGCAATCACGGCAATGACCCCGCCAATGGTCAAACTTCCGGTATCTCCCATAAAAACTTGGGCGGGATAGGCGTTGTACCATAAAAATCCTACCAAGGCACCAACAAAGGCAGCAATGAACACCACCAATTCGCCCACCCTGGGCAGATAAAAAATGTCCAGATAGTTTGAAAATTGAATATTCCCCGAAACCCAGGCAAAAATCCCCAGAGTAAGCACAATTATGGCTGAGGAGCCTGCGGCCAATCCGTCTATACCATCAGTAAGGTTAGCTCCATTGGACACTGCGGTAATGATAAAAATGACTACGGGAATAAAAATCAACCACGCGTATTCTTCCATGCCTTCACCCATCCATGAGATAAAATCAGCATAGTCCAGCTCATTGTTTTTAAAGAAAGGCACATTGGTACGGACAGTTTTGGTCTCTTCACCGAACACTTGCTCAACCTCAAAATTTTGTGTGATTCGGGTGCTGTCCTTCTCTTTTACAGTCACTTGCGGATGGAAGTAAAGGGTTGCCCCTACTATCAACCCCAATACTACTTGACCTGTAACCTTAAACCTACCTTTTAATCCTTTTTTATCTTTTTTGAAGATCTTGATGTAATCATCTATAAATCCAATAATGCCCATCCATATGGTAGTGATGACCAAAAGAATCACATAAATGTTCTCCACATCTGCAAAGAGGAGTACTGGGATAAGCGTAGACCAAATAATGATCAAACCGCCCATGGTGGGTGTCCCTGCCTTTTGTTTTTGCCCTTCAAGTCCTAAATCGCGAACAGTTTCACCAATCTGCTTTTTCTGCAAAAACAGGATAATGCGCTTTCCGTAGACCATGGCGATCAAAAGAGACAACAAGACCGACATGGCCGCTCTAAAGGTGAGGAACTGAAAGAGTCCCGCCCCGGGCAGTTGGTATTGTTTCTCTAAATATTCGAACAAGTAGTACAGCATTGTTAGACTTTAGATGTGAGACGCAAGAGAAAAGGTGCTTGAAATAGCCCTTTTTGACACTTGCTTCTTATTTCCATTTTATTATTTGTTTAGGCTGTTCAAGGCCTCTTTTACTTCTTTTAAATCATCAAAATCTACCCGAATCCCATTGGTTTCCTGATAGGTTTCGTGTCCTTTTCCCGCCACTAGGATGATATCATTGGCAGCGGCCAACTTACACGCCGTTTTTATGGCCTGCTTTCGGTTTTCAATGGACAATACTTTTGTGACATTCTGCGCTTCCACCCCGGCTTCCATCTCTTCAATAATGGCTGCTGGCGATTCCGTTCTGGGGTTGTCTGAGGTAAAAATGGCCTGATTGCTCATTTCGGAAGCGATATGACCCATAACCGGACGCTTAGACTTATCACGGTCACCACCGCACCCCACTACGGTGATGACGTTTTCATTTCCAGTCCTCAATGCATTGATAGTGATCAATACATTTTTTAGTGCATCCGGCGTATGGGCATAATCAACAATAGCCGTTATTTTCTTTTTCGATATGTAATATTGAAACCGTCCATCAACGGTCTCCAATTCACTCATTAACCGTAGGATTTCAATTTTTTCCAATCCCAAAATATCCGCAGTGGCATAAATGGCCAGAAGGTTGTAGGCATTAAAATCACCGATCAATTTTGACCACAATTCGTTATCATCCAATTTCAACAATTGACCGTTGAACTGCCGTTCCAAAATCTGGGCCCTGTAATCTGCGTAGGATTTTAGGGCATAGGTATATTTTTTGGCCTTGGTGTTCTGCAACATCACCAAGCCGTTCTTATCGTCTATGTTCACCAATGCAAAAGCGGTCTTTGGAAGCCCATCGAACAATTTCTTCTTGGTATCCCGATAGTCTGCAAAGGTTTTGTGATAGTCCAAATGGTCATGGCTCAAATTGGTGAAAATGGCTCCAGTAAAGTGCAATCCTTCGGCTCTTTTTTGATGGATTCCATGCGAACTCACTTCCATAAAACAGAATTCCACCCCAGCAGCATTCATTTTTACCAAATAATCGTTTATGGTGATGACATCTGGTGTGGTATGGGTGGCAGGATATTCCGTATCGTCCACCATAACTTTTATGGTAGAGAGCAGCCCAACTTTGTAGCCTGCTTTCTTGAACAAATTGTACAGTAAGGTACTTACGGTGGTTTTTCCGTTGGTACCGGTAACCCCGACCAACTTTAAGTTTTTGCTAGGATTATCAAAATAATTGGCCGCTATTATGGCCAACGCACTGTTGCAATCGGGAACTTTTAGGTAGGTTATGCCGTCAATCAACAGCTCTGGCAATTCCTCACAGACAATGGCCCTTGCACCAGCCTCCACTGCTTTTTGAATGAAGTTGTGCCCATCGGTCACTGTGCCACGGACCGCAATGAAGACATCGTCCATTTCCACTTTTCGGGAATCGAAATGGATTTGGTTGACCATAACGTTGGTATCTCCGCTCACTGCGGAAAGGCTTACACCATATAATATGTCCTTCAACAACTTCATGAAAGTTCCAGTACTATTTTTTTTACTTTTTTAATATCTGTTCCTTTATCAATGGACTGTTTTTTCACTTTTCCATTTCCGTGCACCTCTACCTCCAGCCCTAGATTTTCCAATAGGGAAACGGCATCCATTCCTGTCATCCCTTTCACATCGGGAACCGTATTGTATTTCTTTTGAACCTGCGCATAATATTGCTGATAGTTCTCTTCCAAAGTCTTTTCGTCATAGACTTTCTCCTCAACTTCGTCCACCAGGGGTGAAATGGCATGGATTTTCTGGGCCATGGACTTAAACACCGGCCCGGAAACATCAGCACCATAATAGCCTTCTTCCTTGTCCGGCTCGTGGATGATCACAATACAGGAATATTTTGGATTGTCTGCCGGAAAATATCCCGCAAATGAGGAGATATACGCCAGCTTATCCGGATTCTTTTCCACATAATTTTTTTGTGTGGTCCCTGTTTTGCCCGCCATGGAAAAGTTTTTGGAATACAGTTTATGACCTGTTCCATAGTCCTTTTCCACCACCTCTTTCATCAATTGCTGTACTTTTTTTACGGTTTCTTGGGAACAGATGGAGGAATTCAACACCTGTCTATCAAACTTTTTAACAACTTTACTGCCTTCCCGAACTTCTTTGATCAATCTTGGTTTCACGTATTCCCCATCATTGGCAATGGCATTGTAAAAGGCCAAGGTCTGCATGGGGGTTAGGGACACTTCATACCCATGTGACATCCATCCCAAAGAAATTCCAGACCACCCTTTGTCCCCGGGGTAACGTATCACAGGGTCTCCCTCACCAATGATTGGCAATCCCAACTTTTTGTGAAGGCCCATGTTCATCAGTCGGTTTACAAATTTTTCGGGTTGTTCTTTGTAGTTCTCGTTAATAATCTTGGCGAAAGCGGTATTGGAGGAAACCTCAAAGGCTTTGGCCACAGATATTTTTCCATAACCGCCCCATTTTGAATCTTTTACCACCCCATCATAAATGCGATACCTTCCCTTTTCGGTATCGATGACCGTACTGGTGTCCACAACTTTGTCTTCCAAGGCCGCCACAAGCGACATCAACTTAAAAGTGGAACCGGGTTCATGGGATTCCCCAACGGCGTAGTTCAGCTTTTCATAATATTTTCCTTCGGAAGTACGTCCCAAATTGGAAATGGCCTTAACCTCCCCGGTCTTGGTTTCCATGACCACCACACAACCATGGTCGGCCTTGTATTTTTCCAACTGGGCCAAAAGTTCGTGATGGGCAATATCCTGAATGTTGATATCGATGGTGGACACCACATCCAAACCATCTTGCGGCTCCACAATATTGTCCAACCCTACGGGTTTCCACTGGCCTTTGGCTATTCTTTGCTTTAAACGCTTGCCTTCCCGTCCCCTTAAATAGGATTCTCCAAAAGCGCCATCCAGACCCACACGGGTATAGTATCCATTTTCATCCACACGCTCGTAGCCAATGCTTCTTGCCGCCATTTTACCCAAGGGGTATTCCCTGACTACTCGATGCGTTTCAATAAATCCACCTTTATAAGGCCCCAAGCTGAAGAGTGGGAATTGTTTTATCCGTACATAATCCAAGTAATCCACATTGCGGGCCACCAACTTATATCGGTTTGCATTTGCTCTCGCCTTACGAAACAACTGTCGGTAGTGGGACGAAGGCTTATTGAACATTTGACCCAAAGAATCCGAAAGCGGTCCTACATATTTTTGAAAGTTTTCTTCGGAAACGGTCTTGGCATCAAACCGAATCTCATATTTTGGCACGGATGCGGCCAACAGACTCCCATCCTCAGAATATAGATTGCCACGATTGGGCTCAATGGTGAACATCTTCTCCGTTTTGCTGAGGGCGAGTTCCTTGTACTCCTCCCCTTTCACCATTTGTATATCCACCAGCTTCACCACCACGGCAATGGACAAAACAAGCAGTCCCCCGGCTACGAGGTACAGTCTGTTCATGATATTTTTTTCAGATATCGCCACTACTCTGCTGATTTTACTTTTATTTTTCTAGGTGGATTTTCGGATGGAACCAGACCTTGGTCGGCCACTTCTTTGCGCAATGTGGACTCCAATTTTAACTGTTGTACTTCCGATCTTCCCTCAACAAACTCACTGCGCAATTTTCTTACTTCTTCATTCAAGGCAGCGATTTCCAATACTTTTTTATCGGCACGGTGACTGCTCGAAATCATCAAAGCGGCCAAGAAAGAGGCATACAACAAAAACATCCAGTTCTTGGGAGCATCCCCGCTCACCAAAAACTTTCCTTTTAAAATGTCCAGTAATCCCTTTTTCATCCCTG
Organism: Allomuricauda sp. CP2A; assembly: GCF_001683915.1. Taxonomy (GTDB): domain Bacteria; phylum Bacteroidota; class Bacteroidia; order Flavobacteriales; family Flavobacteriaceae; genus Flagellimonas. The sequence continues at coordinate 19,669 of NZ_LXTT01000067.1, forward strand.
TGTTTCCTTTATCATTCCCGCATAGGCGGGAATCCACCTTTCTTTATCTTTCGACTGCCTGCCCCCTCACGCTTCGGCTCCCTGCCCGTCCGGCAGGCGGGCGCTCAGCGTCCCAGAACTATTAAACTTTTTCCGCAATGCGGAGCTTTGCACTTCTCGCCCTGTTGTTCCGGGCTATTTCTTCTGCTGATGGCACAATCAACCCTCCTACTTTTTTCAAGGGAACATTTATATTCCCATAAAAATCCTTTTCCGGCTCTCCTTCAAACTTCCCGGCTCGTATGAAGCGTTTCACCAATCTATCTTCCAAGGAGTGGTAACTGATCAGGCTCAATCGGCCACCTTGCTCCAAAACCTCTGGCACTTGGAGCAAAAACTCCTTCAGCACCTCAATTTCTTGGTTCACCTCAATACGGATGGCCTGATAGATCTGCGCCAAAATCTTGTTCTCCTTCATTTTGGGAAGAAATCGTGCCAACACCGTTTTGAGCTGGTCCGTGGTTTTGATTGTTACCTGCGACCTTGCCTCCACAATGACCTTGGCCATGGCTTTTGCGTTACGCAACTCACCATATTGGAACAAGACCGACGCTAAATCTTCTTGGGAATATGAATTGACCACTTCGAAGGCGGACAATTCATCGTTTCTGTTCATCCGCATGTCCAAATCCGCATTGAAGCGTGTGGAAAAACCGCGGCTTGCCTCATCAAACTGATGGGAAGAAACCCCAAAATCTGCCAGGATTCCATCAACTTTCCGAATGCCATAGAACTTTAAATATTGCTTGAGATACCGAAAGTTTTGGTTGATCAGTTGAAATCGTTCGTCATCAATGGCATTTTGCAACGCGTCCTCGTCTTGGTCAAATGCGAACAACTTTCCTTCATCGCCCAATCGTTTCAATATTTCAGTGGAGTGCCCTCCGCCACCAAAGGTGACATCCACATACACTCCATTTGGTTTTATGTTCAATCCGTCTACCGATTCTTGTAACAGCACCGGATTGTGGTATGAACTATTCATCGTCATCAAAAATCTCTTCCGCTAGATCGGCATAGTCCTTCTCTCCTTCGGCCAAGACTTTTTCATATTTGTCCTTGTCCCAAATCTCTATCTTGTCAAAAACAGCGTTGAGCACCACTTCCTTTTCAATCCCAGCAAAATCCACAAGGTTTTTGGGTATCTGCAATCTTCCGGAATCCCCATCAATAGCGACTTCTTTCATCCCAGCCACAAAGTTTCGAACAAAGGCATCGTACTTTCGGTTGATCTTGCTTTTCTTCATTACCTTCTGCATCAGAACATCAAACTCCTGCTTGGGATACAGCTCCAAACACTGTTGGAAAACAGACCTCTTGATCACAAACCCTTCCTTCAGCACGGGCAACAACTGATTCTTCAAAGAAATGGGCAATAAAACCCTCCCTTTGGAATCTGCTTTGCAATCATGTTGTCCTATGATATGGGTCACTAGAAATCAATTGGTTACTTATTACAACTCAAATATATAGATTTTATTTCCACATTTCTCCACTTAATGACACTTTTGTTAATAAATTCCCCACTTTTCGGTAAAAAAATGGGATTTTGACCCCAAGAACAGGCTTTCAGATTTTAACATGTGGGATACCCCTGTTCCGGGATACTTAAAAAAGTTGCTCTATGGATAGAAAAAACCTGAAATCCGTGTGATATGAAATTCCTATATTTGCCCCTCTTAGCACCAACTAACTATTGATGGAAGAGCATATCATTGAGGAAGGCAAATACCGATATATAGAAATGGGCGAGGGAACCCCCATGATTATCTTGCATGGTCTCATGGGTGGACTGAGCAACTTTCAAGGGGTCTCGGAATACTTTCCTTCCAAAGGCTATCAGGTATTGATTCCAGAACTGCCCATTTACGATATGCCCCTTCTCAAGACCACGGTGAAGAATTTTGCCAAGTTTTTGGAAGAGTTTATTGAGTTCAAGGGATTAAAGGATGTCATACTTTTGGGAAATTCCCTGGGAGGGCACATTGGCCTGCTCCACACCAAAATGTTCCCTAACATGGTGAAGGCCTTGGTCATTACCGGAAGCTCCGGCCTTTATGAAAGTGCCATGGGCGACGGATATCCCAAGCGTGGCGATTATGAGTTCATCAAAAAGAAGGCCCAGGACGTTTTCTACGACCCCGAAGTGGCCACCAAGGAAATTGTGGACGAGGTTTTTGCCACTGTAAATGACCGCATGAAGTTGGTAAAGACACTGGCCATTGCCAAAAGTGCCATCCGGCATAATATGTCCAAAGATTTACCGCACATGAAAACTCCCACTTGTATTATTTGGGGCGAAAATGATACGGTAACGCCACCCAATGTAGCCAAGGAATTCCACGAACTTTTACCAGATTCCGATTTATTTTGGATAGAAAAATGCGGCCATGCCCCCATGATGGAACACCCAAATGATTTTAACCGCATTCTTGAAGCTTGGCTTGAAAAAAGGGGATTTTAGTCTTAGTTTTAAATCTATCGTCTCAAATCCTGAGTCTAACATCTATTTAAAATGAAAATTACCTCGGCAGAATTTGTAATGAGCAACTCCAACGTGGCCAAATGCCCCAATGAGCCCTTGCCCGAATATGCCTTTATCGGCAGGTCCAACGTAGGGAAATCTTCGCTCATCAATATGTTGATGGAACGCAAGGGTCTGGCCAAAACCTCTGGTCGGCCTGGAAAGACCCAACTCATCAACCATTTTAAGATCAACAATAACTGGTTTTTGGTGGATTTGCCCGGTTATGGCTATGCACGGGTTTCCAAAAAGGATAAAAAGACCTTTCAAAAGTATATCACGGAGTATTTTCAAAAGCGAAAACAATTGGTCTGTGGTTTTGTTTTGGTGGATATACGCCACGACCCCCAACCTGTGGACCTCGAATTCATGGAATGGTTGGGCATGAACCAAATTCCTTTTGCCGTCATTTTTACCAAAGCCGATAAATTAAAACCCGCGGTCATTGAAACTCAGGTCAGTGCCTATTTGAAAAAATTGACGGACAGCGTTTGGGAGGAAGCTCCTCCACATTTTACCACCTCATCTTCCAACCGAATGGGACGTGAAGAACTATTGGACTATATTGATGCCATCAATCAGGATTTTTTCAAGAATCAATAGCACTGTCGGCACGGCCAAAAAAAGGTAAGGAATCAGTAGAGTTTACGACTTAGATTCCAATTAGAAGGATTCAGCCTTCCGTTGTCTTTTTTTCAACTTATAACAGCGAATTACATGAAAACAGTTTTGCACAAAGCCGACACCAGGGGCCATGCCAACCATGGATGGCTGAACAGTCACCATACCTTTAGTTTTGCAGCCTACCAAAACCCGGAACGGATGCATTTTGGGGTCTTGCGTGTATTGAACGATGACCAAGTAGCTCCCGGAAATGGATTTGGGACACATCCTCACGATAATATGGAAATCATCTCCATTCCGCTGGAAGGTGATTTGGAACATAAGGACAGCATGGGCAATGTGGCGACCATAAAGGAAGGTGATGTACAGGTAATGAGCGCCGGCAAGGGTATTTCCCATAGCGAACGCAATAAAAATACCGATAAAGAGGTGAAATTCCTTCAAATATGGGTATTCCCGAACAAACGGAATGTAGAACCCCGTTACGACCAAATCTCCATACGGGATATTGCAAAAGAAAATGCCTTTTACCAAGTGCTGTCACCAAACCCTGAGGATGAAGGGGTGTGGGTTCACCAAGATGCATGGTTTCATTTGGGAAAATTTGATACCGGTTCTACTGACACCTACACTTTTAAAAAAGAAGGAAACGGTGTCTATGCCTTTATTTTGGAAGGTGAAGTGGAAATCAACGGGCAAAAATTGGAAAAAAGGGATGGTTTTGGACTTTGGGAGACAGATTCCCTTGATTTTAAATCCCTTAGCAACAGCAGGGTCTTACTGATGGAAGTCCCCATGAGCCTTGGAAAAATAGGACGATAAAACTCCTGAAATATAGAAATGTCCCTTTATTGGGACATTTTTTTTATGCGTTTCTGTATTGTATCAATCAATTCCTGTGCAGATTGCAGTGCATTCAGCTCTTCGGTGGAAATAAAAAGCTCCAATTCATGCTCGTTTTCCAACAAAACAATGGGAAATGTATATCGGTGGCCAAACTTGCTGGCATAGGTTTTGGCAAATTCATCTTTGTGTAAAAAGGACATGGAGATGTTGCTTTGCTCTCGAAATTTCTTCCAAGCACGATTTTCGGCCATCACACCAAAGGTGATGTCGCACAAATTGCAATCATAGGTGGATGGACTGAACACTTTGTGCATACTATCCAAAATGGCGTTGCGGGCACCCGAATTGGCGTTGTACACAAATAGCAGCTTTTGGTTGGTCTCTGATTTCATTTTCCTAGCTTGAGGTTTGTACCTGTACGATGAGGAAAAAACCTACCGTTCAATGAGTTGGATCAGCCCGTTGATTGGCTTAAAGTTTGTTCAACTCCAATTTTTCGGCAAAGTAGTCGCAAAAATCCTTCATGGTGGCCGTCATCTTTTCGTCTTGGGTGGCCTTCATGAACGTATCGGCCATTGTGGTGAGGGTTTGGTGAAAAAATATCTTCATTTCATCCACGGGCATATCCTTGGTCCATAAATCGATTTTCAAGGATTCCCTGTTCTTACTGTCCCAGACCGAAAGCATCATGGCCTTGGCCTCTTCATTTTCCACGCCACCGTCTTGGGCGGACCAGGTCAACTCCTCAGGAACCCTATTTTCATCCAATCCTACCGTTAATTTAATTTCCGAAGTATGTGTTACCGCCATTATTTTCTGGGTTTGTAATTTGATTCTTTTAAAATTTCATCCGCAGGCATGTCCAAAAGTTGTTGCAAACTGATGGTATTGTTTTCCATGAAGGCCCTTACAATCTGCCAGCCCATATACCTGCCCAATCTTCCGGGGGACTCATTGTCCAGTTCCAAACCAAATTTGGAAAAGGGAGCGGGATCCAAAAATTTCCGATCCAATTGGGAATCTGTGTTGTAGAGCAGTTCCCCTTCAACAAAATACCGCCACATTTGCTCTTCATTGGTCATGGCCCATTCCATTTCCTCTTCGGAATAGCCAATTTTTTGGGCGTCAGAAATGGAGGGAAGCAACTTGTCCTTCAAGTAAAGCTCCTTACCGTAATACACCATTCTGGATAAAAAAGTACGGTTTCTGGGATATAGGAGTACTTTTTTGGCAAAGGCACTGGCCACATCCGAAGTCAGGAATTTTTTATCGAGACCTGCCGCGATATAGCGTTGGATTCCCTCATAAAAGTGATGGTGCTCCCCCAAATAATTATCCAAACCAATCAATAAAAGTGTATCTGTGAGGATAATACGGTCATTGTGCCGCACATCGGAGGTTAGGGTCACGATCTTAGGAGCCGTAAAATCCGGAAAATAGTATTTAATATGTTTAAAAAGAGTCTCCAGCCCCTCAGATTCTTCAGCAAAATCACCGAAGGCCTTGTCCACTTCCTCAGATAACTCAATTTGTAGGGTATCCGATAATTTATTGATCCAAATACTGTCCGCGAACTGTTCTGGAAAAAGGTAAGGGTATTTTTTCTTCAGCTGGGGAATATCTTCAGGAGTGGCGTTGGCAAACTCGCGATCAAACCGTAAAATTTGTAGATCCATGGGGACTTTGGAAATTTCCTCTGCCGTTTTATCGGTTTCCTTGCATCCACCGAACACGAGAACCATCAGAAAAATCAACCCGAAAATCCCAAATTGGATAAAGTATTTCAACGACCTCTTCATTTTTTAGGTGACAGGGTTTAAATTTACAGGGCACAAAGGTAATTTAATGAATCTAAATAGTACGATATGCAAACAGAAAAGGTAATTGCCCATATAGTGGACTGGCTAAAAAATTATGCCACAAATGCCAAATGCAAGGGTTTTGTGATAGGGGTGTCCGGAGGAATAGATTCTGCGGTGACCTCAACCCTTTGTGCCAAAACGGGGTTGGACCTTTTATGCGTAGAAATGCCCATTCACCAAGGCAAGGACCAAGTGACCCGTGCTGATCGGCATATCGACTGGCTTATGGAAAATTTTCCCAATGTTTCCCGTCAAGACGTAAACCTTACTCCGGTATTTGATAGTTTGGTGGCCGCATTTCCCAAGGTTGACACGGAAGAAGAACGTTTTATGTCACTGGCCAATACCCGGGCAAGACTGCGAATGACCACGCTTTATTACTTTGCGGCCTTAAAAGGGTATCTGGTTGCCGGAACAGGAAACAAGGTTGAGGATTTTGGGATTGGCTTCTATACCAAATATGGTGATGGTGGCGTTGACCTGAGCCCAATTGCTGATTTGGTAAAAACTGAGGTATACGAAGTTGGAAGGGTATTGGGTGTGAACCAAGATATTATGGAAGCCCCGCCCACGGATGGGCTTTGGGGCGACAGCAGAACGGACGAGGACCAAATTGGGGCAACCTACCCAGAATTGGAATGGGCCATGAAAATGGATGGGAAAGGAAAGACCATTGAGGATTTTTCCGATAGGGAAAAAGAAGTTTTCGCTATCTATAAACGATACAATACTGCCAACAAACACAAGATGATTCCCATACCCATTTGTGAGATTCCAAGTGCCCTAAAATGACCTTTTGACCCAAAAAACCCAGTTTAAAACGAAAAAAACCATAGAAATTCTAGGGTTTTAAGAAAAAAATTTCAGTTTTACGTCATCAAATTGTTATCTTGCCTGCTATGTTACGTAAGTAATTAGCTAATCAACAATTTTAAGTAAACTCAAACCGAATGATAAAAGTATTGATTGCTGACAATCATCCCATTGTCAGGCTTGGTATAAAACAAGTGCTCGAGTCCAGCCCAGATATTGAAGTCATTGCAGATGTTTCCACCACCTCAGAATTATTCGAAACATTAAATAAAGTAGCTCCAGATGTTGTCATCTTGGAAATGGATATTCCAGAGATAAACGGAATTGCTACTTTACGAAAGATGAAACTGGAATTTCCGAATGTAAAAACCTTAATGTACAGCGGCCAATCGGAGGACGTTTATGCCTTGAGCACCATTAGAGCAGGTGCATTTGGCTACCTTTCAAAAACAGCAGATCTGGATTATATCATATCTGCCGTGAAAAAGGTGAATGAAGGCAATATGTTCATCACCAATGAACTGGCACAGCGCCTTGCCTTTGATGAAGGCACACAAAAACCCAGAAGGTTCTTTAGAAAATTGTCTTCTAGAGAGGTAGAGGTATTAAAATTATTGGCCAGCGGAAAGCGAAACAAGGAAGTGGCCGAAGGACTCAACCTCAATGAAAAAACCGTAAGTACCTATAAAGCCCGTTTAATGAAAAAATTGAACGTGGATAATTTGGTGGACCTGTTACAGCAAGCCAAAGCTTTGGAACTTTATTAAATAACCAATCCAAACTAACTAAAGTAGATCCCGGGCAATTAGTCCGGGATTTTTTGTCTTAGGAAAGTACCCTGTTCAGCTTGGCGTTCAACAATTTGTTCAATTGAAGGTAGTTGACAATTTCTTCCAAAACCTCAGTATTGTCCCCATTCTGATCCTGGGTTTGTTCCTGCAATTTTTGAATGCGACTTTTGATCAAATTACATCGCAAGGTAAGAATGGTCTCCCCCACCAACTGTGCCACTCCGAGTTTCTTTTCCTTTGGGTAAATATCTTTTCGTTCCCAATCATGAAGCACGTACTGTTCCTCTTCCATAAGGATTGATGATATTTCCGGAACCATTTCTTGGTCCAACTCCATCATGAAGGTATTCACAGTAAAGGCTTCATTTTCGTTCAAGTTTTCAATGAGCTTGTAATAAATAATTCTGAATTGCTCATTGGTCAACTCAATTTCATCTTCCTGAAGGTCCAAAAACACCTTCTCATATACTTTGGCTTCCACCACCTCAGGCTCCAAAACCAATTCCCCTTCTTCATTTTCCTTCAAAACCAGATCCTCAAACTCTTGCTGCTGATTTCCATATAACAAGAGTACTTCAATAATTTTTCGTTCCAGCTCATAAAGCACATCCACCTTTTCAACCACAGGGTCGTTTTTGACCACTTCAAAGGTTCTCTGCTCCTGTTTCTGCTTTTTGTTGGCGTCTGTTAGCTGTTTCTTGTCTATCTGGGCCAAGGTATTATAAAGGACTTCCTCAGAAATCTGCATGATCTTGGCACATTCCTGAATGTAGATTTCCTTTTGGATACGATCTGGAATCTTACTGATGCTGTTCACGATATCCCGGACCGTATCGGCCCGTTTTATAGGATCATTGGCCGCTTCTTTGGCCAAGAGGGAGGTCTTGAACTGGATAAAATCCTTGGCATTTTCTTCCAGATAAAGCACCAAGTCCTCATATGTGTTGTTCTTGGCAAAACTATCAGGGTCTTCCCCCTCTGGAAAAGTGCAGACCTTTACGTTCATGCCTTGTTCCAAGATCAAATCAATACCGCGAAGGGAAGCCCGCAATCCCGCCGCATCCCCATCAAAAAGCACAGTGATGTTCTTAGTAAGCCGGTTGATCAATCTGATTTGTTCCGGGGTCAAAGCCGTACCACTGGAAGAAACCACATTCTCTACCCCACGTTGGTACATTTGGATAACATCGGTATACCCTTCCACCAAATAGCAGTTATCTTCTTTGGCAATGGCCTGTTTTGCATAGTAGATGCCGTAAAGCACCTTGCTTTTATGGTAAATCTCACTTTCAGGGGAGTTGAGATATTTGGCCGCTTTTTTATCATTGCCCAAAATTCGACCTCCAAAACCCAAGACCCTCCCACTCATGGAATGAATGGGAAACATGACCCGTCCCTTAAAACGATCAAAGGTTTTGGCATTACCTTCGGTTTGCTCTTTTACAATGGTCAAACCAGTTTTTTCCAAAAATTCCAATTGATACCCTTCATCCAAAGCCATTTTGGTAAAAGCTTCCCATTGATCTAAGCTATAACCCAATCCAAACTTTTTTATGGTCTCATCGGTAAAACCGCGCTCTTTAAAATAGCTGAGACCGATGGCCTTCCCGGGTTCGGTTTCCCAAAGGGTCTGTGCAAAATAGTTTTGGGCATATTCCGAGACCAGATACATGCTCTCCCGCTCATTGGCCTGCTCTTTTTGCTCATCGCTTTGCTCGGTCTCCTCTACTTCAATATTGTATTTTTTGGCGAGGTATTTAATGGCTTCCGGGTAGGTAAAATGCTCGTGCTCCATCAAAAAAGCCACGACGTTGCCACCTTTTCCACTACTAAAATCCTTCCAAATCTGTTTTACGGGTGATACCATAAAACTTGGGGTACGTTCATCAGTAAAAGGGCTCAATCCTTTAAAATTAGACCCTGACTTCTTCAACTGTACAAAATCGCCGATCACCTCCTCAACCCGGGCGGTCTCGTACACTTGATCAATGGTGGTTTTGTTAATCAATGGGAAAATGGTTTTTAGCAGCTTCTAAAGGTAAATAAAAACAAAATTTTGGGGAATCCAATACCAAGATAGCCCTTCAATATTTATTATCTTAGAAGCATATTGTATGATGCCCGTTTTCTACGATTTGGGTATCAACACTGAATTGAAATACGCAAAGAATAGATGATGCAGAAAAAACAACTCCATTTACTCCTATTTATTTCCTTTTTCTTGATGGGCAGCTTTGGCATTCAGGCCCAGTTGGCTGAAAAGGCCAGCCCTATTTTTGACAACGGGGAAGCCCAAGTGGTGGAAGCTTTTTCCGATCCGGTAAAATGGATTCGGCACGACTTATGGGTAGAGACCACATTTGATTCGGATGGGGATGGAAAATTGGATAGAATGCATGTGGATGTCACGCGTCCCGAGCAAACCGAGACCGAAGGTTTAAAACTTCCTGTCATTTATGAATCCAGCCCTTACTATGCAGGTACTGCAGGTTTGGGTGATGGTATCTTTTGGGATGTAAAACACGAACTGGGCGAAGCTGGAAAACCTAGACAGCACCCAGAAGTGCAACGCATCGGGGAACGCCCTGTCATTTCCAATTCCCAAACCCGGACATGGGTCCCAAGGGGCTATATTGTGGTACACTCCTCTTCTCCGGGAACGGGTCTTTCAGATGGTGCCCCAACGGTGGGTGGCGATAACGAGTCACTTGCTCCCAAAGCCGTCATCGATTGGCTATGCGGACGGGCCAAGGGATACACGGAGCGAGATGGAAACGAAGAAGTAAAAGCCTATTGGTCCACAGGAAAAGTGGGGATGACCGGCACCTCGTATAACGGAACGTTGCCCCTAGCTGCCGCAACAACCGGGGTTGAGGGTTTGGAAGCCATAATTCCAATCGCTCCCAATACTTCTTACTATCATTACTATCGTTCCAACGGGTTGGTTCGCTCCCCAGGTGGGTATCTCGGAGAGGACATTGATGTGCTCTATGATTTTATCCATAGTGGTGATGAGGCCAAAAGAGCCCGAAACAATAAAGTTGTTCGTGATACTGAAATGAAAAACGGGCAGGACCGTGTTACAGGAGATTATAATAATTTTTGGGCCCAACGCGATTATTTGAACGATATGGCTCCGATGAAGGCCGCATTGTTGATGTCGCACGGATTCAACGACTGGAACGTTATGCCCGAGCATAGTTATAGAATTTATGACAAGGCCAGGGAAATGGGACTTCCTGTCCAAATTTATTATCACCAAAACGGGCATGGCGGTCCGCCACCCTTGGAAATGATGAACCGTTGGTTCACCCGTTATCTGTTTGGGGTGGAAAATGGGGTGGAAAACGACCCAAAAGCTTGGATTGTCCGTGAGGATGACGAAAGGGACCATCCCACATCCTACAAGGATTATCCAAACCCAAATGCTTCGGATGTGACTTTGTTTCTAACCAAGGGGGCTCCTGGGCGCGGAGGGTTAACAAGCAACAAACCCGCAAAACAAGGTAAGGAAACCTTGGTGGACAACTATTCCTTTTCGGGGTCTGCACTCGCTCAAGCCGAAATTACCGATCACCGCCTGATTTATGTTTCTCCTCCATTGCAACAGGATATCCACATTTCCGGTATCCCAAAAATTACGGTGAAGTTATCCAGCAGCAAACCGGCGGCCAATCTTTCGGTTTGGTTGGTATCTCTTCCTTGGAACGACGGTAGGAGGACAAAAATCACTGACAATATCATTACCCGTGGATGGGCCGACCCCCAAAATCACCAATCACTGACCAAAAGCAAACCTCTGGTTCCCCATAAATTCTACGAAGTCACTTTCGATTTAATGCCTGATGACCAAGTTATTTCTGCCGGGCAGCAGATTGGATTGATGATTTTCTCCAGCGACAAGGAATTTACGCTATGGCCGGAACCGGGCACCGAGTTGACCGTGGATTTGGACGCCACCACAATTACATTGCCCGTGGTTGGAGGTAAAGAATCTTACATAAAGGCAACCTACACAAATGAATGAAAAAATAATGTAACATGAAAAAATATAATTTTGATACGCTTTCAGAAGCGGTTAACACCCTCACCAAAGATGGGTTTACTGAAGATTTTGAGGCCGAGAACGACTTCATAAAAGCACTGTATTCCAAAAGGCAGTACCAACCGAGCGAACTTAAAATTTTAAGTTCTTATCGTTTTGAAGGTATGACCAACCCCGGTGATCAATCCACTGTATTTGCGATTGAGGCCGGTGATGGCACCAAAGGCACCTTGGTCATGTCCTATAGTGCGGAACATGGTCAGAATGTGGAGCTCATTCGACAAATACCCAGTCATAAAGACTGAATTTACCCCAAGAATCGCCCAAGAGCAGAAGGTTGATACAACAACCATCCTGTTACACTAAACCGACTTTTGTGTGCTTGGAGTACGGCATGGGGCACCTCTGCGCTTTTAAACATCACACATCTGGCAGCCAAGGGCTCAACCAAGAAGCTGGAACCATCTTTTTCAAAAATTTCCAATTCCCCGCCATCCCCTTTTTGCCATGCATCATTAAAATAGATGATTACGGAAATCATTCGGTTGTTCCTATTTTCAAATTGATCTAAATGCTTGTCGTAATGTCCGCCGGAGGGGTAATGGGCCAAATGGAATTCATATCCTGAAAGACTCAAATAACAATAGCGATTGAACATAAAAACAATTTCATCCAACAAATTCCAAAAAGGTTGCAACCGTACATCCCTTTTTCGATCCAACCAATAGGTAAAATCGCCCCTAATATTTTTATTGATTTGGTTATCCGAGTTTGTTCCAATTCCCGCTTTCGTAAAATCTGAGAGCTTTCCAAGAAAAAAAGATTTGACCTCAGCATACAATGTATCCTGAAAAAAATGGTCAATGACCACATAATCCTTACCGGAGAGGTCGTCCATCCAAGAAAACCATTGCTCCAAACTGTGATATGTCTTCAAGTGCTAAAAAATGTGCGCGAATGTAGAAAATAATTCAAAGCGAAATGATGTGTGTATATCTTTTATCATGACAAAGAAACCTATACCTTAGTACAACAATTTCTAAACTTTATCATTACGCATGATTCTTTTCTTTGGAAGCAGACCGGGCAAAAAGGAAACCAAAACCCTAAGAAATGTAACCTGCCCACATTGCCAACAAATGGATACTTTAACGGTTACTTGCCAGCCTAATTATGCCCATTTGTTCTGGATTCCCATTTTTACCATCAACAATGTGCGATATGCAGAATGTTCCCATTGCAAACGGGTTTATTACAAGGAAGAATTTACACCGGAAATGGAACAGGCGCTTTCCTCATGACAACTGGATTATTTTTTACGGTCAACCACGTAGTTCACCATTAAGGTAAGAGCACTTTTATATTCAGAATCTGGATAATTATCCAAAATGGCCAAGGCCTCGTCCTTAAATTCCAACATTTTGGTCACGGCGTAATCCAACCCACCTTTTTCCTTGACATAGGATATCACTTCTTTTACCCTTTTCTTGTTTTTGTTGTGGTTTTTGATGGAGTTGATAAGCCATTTTTTCTTTTCCTTGTCGCTGTTGTTGAGGGCGTAAATCAATGGAAGGGTCATTTTCTGTTCCTTAATGTCAATTCCTGTAGGTTTTCCAATCTTTTCAGCGCCATAATCAAATAGGTCGTCTTTGATTTGGAATGCCATACCGCAGAGTTCCCCAAATTTTCGAAAAGTTTCCACCTCATCCGAATCAGGTTTTACGGAACAGGCCCCCATACTACAACAGGCGGCAATCAGTGTTGCTGTTTTTTGTCGGATGATATCATAATACACCTCTTCGGTAATATCCAAAAGTCGGGCTTTTTCAATCTGGAGCAATTCGCCCTCACTCATGTCCCGAACGGCATTGGAAATAATATGAAGCAGGTCATAATCCTTGTTCTCCAGCGAGACCAAAAGTCCTTTGGAAAACAAAAAATCCCCCACCAAAACGGCAATCTTGTTCTTCCACAAAGCATTGATGGAAAAAAAGCCCCGCCGTTTGTTGCTATCGTCGACCACATCATCATGGACCAAACTTGCCGTGTGTATCAACTCAATGATGGATGCTCCGGTATAGGTTCGCTCGTTCACTTCCCCATTGAGCAGCTTGGCTGTTAAAAAAACGAACATGGGCCGCATTTGCTTGCCCTTTCGGTTCACAATGTAATAGGTAATTCTGTTGAACAAAGCCACTTTGGACGACATGGATTTGAGAAACTTCTCCTCAAAAAGTTCCATTTCATCCTCAACGGGCTCCCTAATCTGAGAAACTATCTTCAACGTAACAGGTTTGGCGAATTTGGTTTTAAAAGCCTAAAAGTAGGGAAAATGATAGAGTTGGTGGAAGTATCCTTTAAGATTTAAGTCAGCAGAACGAAAGTATCGGCAAGATGCAGGGTTATTGGTTAATGGTTAATGGTTAATGGTTAATGGTTAATGGTTGATGGTTAATGGTTAATGGTTAATGGTTAATGGTTAATGGTTAATGGTTAATGGTTAATGGAAATATATATTTTGAAAAACCAATCACCAACTCATAACTCATAACTCTCAACTCCTAAAAACTAACTCTTATTCGCCAACTGTCCACAGGCGGCATCAATATCCTTTCCCCTCGACCTACGCACGGTAACCGTGATTCCATTTTTTTCCAACGTATCTTGATACATTTGTGTGGCAGCCTCAGAAGCTTGCTGGAACTCCCCATCATCAATAGGGTTGTATTCGATTAGATTGACCTTGGATGGAGCAAATTTGCAGAACCTGACCAAGGCATCAACAGCTTCTTGGGTATCATTAATGCCTTGCCAGACCACATATTCATACGTGATCCGGTTTTTGGTCTTGCTGTACCAATATTCCAATGCTTCACGAAGATCTTTTAAGGGAAAAGTGGCATTAAAGGGCATAATGGACGTTCGTACCTCATCGATAGCGGAATGCAAAGAGACAGCCAATTTAAATTTCACTTCCTCATCGGCCATTTTCCGGATCATTTTGGGCACCCCCGATGTGGATAAGGTGATTCTTTTGGGAGACATGCCCAATCCTTCGGGCGAGGTGATCTTATCTATGGCCTGCAACACGTTGTTGTAGTTCATAAGCGGTTCACCCATGCCCATAAAGACAATATTGCTCAGTGGGCGGTCAAAATACAATCGACTTTCATTGTCAATGGCCACCACTTGGTCATAAATCTCATCGGGATTGAGGTTGCGCATCCGTTTTAGTCGGGCTGTGGCACAAAACCGACAGTCCAAACTACACCCCACCTGACTGGAGACACAGGCCGTTGTCCTTGTATCCGTTGGAATCAACACGGATTCCACGATAAGCCCATCGTGCAAGCGCACCGCGTTTTTGATGGTACCATCCGAACTACGCTGCATTTGGTCTACCCGAATGTGGTTGATCACAAAATTATCCTCCAGCATTTGTCGGGTTTCCTTGGAAATATTGGTCATGGCATCAAAGCTGTGGGTGGATTTCTGCCACAGCCATTCATAAACCTGATTGCCGCGGAAGGCCTTATCGCCCTGCGCCACAAAAAAGTCGCGGAGCTGTTCCTTGGTTAATGCACGTATGTCCTTTTTTTTGGTTTCCACAGGATAAAGATAGTCAAGAAAAAATCCCGCTGATTCTGAATCAAACGGGATTTCTGATTATATCAAATTTTCTGATTTACAGAATCAACATGGCATCTCCGTAGGAGTAAAAACGATACCCCTCCAGAATGGCCTGTTTGTATGCTTTTTTGATGAGATCATGACCCGCAAATGCCGATACCATCATCAACAAGGTTGATTTGGGCAAATGGAAATTGGTAATCATGCAGTTGGCAATACTGAATTCATAAGGAGGAAAAATAAACTTGTTGGTCCACCCTTCATGTGTGTTCAAGGTATGTTCAGAGGAGACAGCGCTTTCCAAACCTCGCATTACGGTTGTTCCAACGGCACAAACCCTTTTCTTTTTTAGTTTGGCATTGTTCACAATTTCGGTAGCTTTTTCATCAATCACCAATTCCTCACTGTCCATCTTGTGTTTTGAAAGGTCTTCCACTTCAACGGGATTGAAAGTACCCAAGCCTACGTGCAAGGTAACCTCTGCAAAGTCGATTCCTTTTATTTCCAAACGCTTCAACAAATGCTTGGAGAAATGCAAACCGGCCGTTGGCGCTGCAACCGCCCCTTCATATTTGGCATAAATGGTCTGGTATCTGCTCTCATCCTCCGGTTCAACATCCCTTTTGATGTATTTTGGCAATGGGGTCTGCCCCAATTCACGCAATTTTCTCCTAAAATCGGTATAGGAACCATCATAAAGGAACCGCAAGGTCCTACCTCTGGACGTGGTGTTGTCGATAACCTCGGCCACCAAGCTTTCATCTTCCCCAAAATAGAGCTTGTTCCCTATTCTGATCTTTCTGGCCGGATCCACCAACACATCCCAAAGGCGCTGTTCTTGGTTTAGCTCGCGCAACAAGAAAACCTCAATGCGGGCACCGGTCTTTTCTTTGTTTCCATATAGTCTTGCAGGAAATACCTTGGTGTTGTTCAGCACCATTACATCTCCCTCATCAAAATAATCAATCAGGTCTTTGAACATTTTATGTTCAATTTTTCCAGTATCCCTATGAACTACCATTAGTTTTGACTCGTCCCGGTTTTCCGCGGGATATTCTGCCAATAATTCCTTGGGTAGTTCAAAGTTGAAGTTTGATAATTTCATGTAGACTTATTTTGATTTTTTTCAAAGATGGCAAATATACAACCTCACGATAGGGGATGTCAAGTAATTTGATGATTAAATATGAATTACACTTCTTGAATGCCGATGCCGAGTGCGGTAAGGTCTTTCCAAAAATCGGGATAGGACTTGGAAACCACCCCGGCATCATTGATCATTATATTGGTTCGCAACGCCAGAGGTGCGAAGGCCATGGCCATTCTGTGGTCATTATAGGTGTCTATGGCCACATCGGGTGTAATGGATTGCGTAGGCTGAAGGGTCAAGCTTTCTGAATCAATCCCCACTTTGGCCCCTAATTTTGCGAGCTCCGTCTTTAATGCGCCCAAACGATCGGTTTCCTTGATGGGCAAGGTGTGCAATCCCGTGAGATGGCACCCTATCCCCAATCCCAAACAAGTCACGGAAATGGTCTGTGCAATATCCGGGGCGTTGGAAAGGTCGTATTCCAGATGTGAAGGAATGTCATCCGAAACTTTGGTCAGGGTAATCGTGTTTTCAGAAAAAGTGGTTTCCACCCCAAAATCGGTATAAATTTTGGCCAAAACACTATCGCCTTGCAAAGAGTCTTTTTTGTAGGAAGACAATTGAATCTCCGTTCCCACATTGCATAGTGCCACAATGCTGTAAAAATAGCTGGCCGAACTCCAATCTGATTCCACCACCAAAGTGGTATCTTCAACTGCGTCCTTTGGACTAACCTTAATATGGTTTCCTTCAAAAGAGGTCTGTACTCCAATTTGTTCCAAAAGGGCCAAGGTCATTTTAATATAAGGTACCGAAGTGATCTTCCCCACCAATTCCAATTCCAGTCCATTTTCCAGACTGGGGGCGATCAAAAGAAGGGATGAAATATACTGACTGCTGATATTGGCCGGCAGGGAAACCTTGTTTTTGACCAATTTCTTTCCGGTTATCTTGATGGGTGGGTAACCTTCATTCTTCACATATTGGATATCGGCGCCCAGTTCGCGAAGGGCCTCCACCAAAATTTTGATGGGTCGTTCCTGCATACGCTGTGATCCTGTAAGCACCACTTCCTTACCCTCTTGTGAAGCAAAATAGCCCGTTAAAAATCGCATGGCGGTCCCGGCGTGGTGAATATCCACCTCTCCCGTTGTTTTTTTGAGTCCTTGCTGCATCACCTCGCCGTCATCCGAATTGGAAAGGTTCTGTATTTTCAGGTTGGGAAAAAGTGCCTGAAGCAACAAAGAGCGGTTGGTCTCACTTTTGGAGCCCGTTATCTGAATGCTTTTTTTGATGGTTTTTTCCTGGGGAATGGACAACTGAAGTCTCAATGCTCTTGTAGTTTGAATTGCAGCTCCAAAACTAGAAAAAACACGCCTAATGTCCCCTTAGACAGCCAACTTTATTTGAGCTTTTTGTTATTTTGATGGCGGTCATGGTCCCGTTTGGCCTTTAGGTCCAGTTTTTTGTCAAAGGCTTCCTGAAGATCAATACCGGTTTGGTTGGCCAGACAGAGCACCACAAAGAGTACATCGGCCAGTTCCTCGCCCAGATCTTTGGCTTTATCGGACTCTTTTTCACTTTGTTCCCCATACCTACGGGCGATGATTCGGGCCACTTCCCCAACCTCCTCTGTCAATTGGGCCATATTGGTCAATTCGTTGAAATAGCGTACCCCATGGTTTTGGATCCATTCGTCAACGGCTTTTTGGGCGTTTTCAATATTCATTATTCTCTGTTTTTTGTATCGATTACTATAGTCACTGGACCATCATTCAACAACTCCACTTTCATGTCGGCCCCAAAGATTCCGGTGCCTACTTTTTTTCCCAAATCCTCTTCCAACTTTTGCACAAAAGCTTCATACATGGGAATGGCAATTTCGGGTTTTGAGGCCTTGATGTAGGAAGGCCGGTTTCCTTTTTTGGTCTGGGCGTGCAATGTAAATTGACTTACCACGATAATATCTCCGCCAACATCCAGTACGGAGCGGTTCATCACCCCTGCATCATCATTGAAAATACGCAAATTGGCCACTTTTTTGGACAACCAGTCCCTATCTTCCTTTCCATCGGCATCTTCAATGCCCAACAATACCAACAAACCTGAACCAATGGAAGAAACCACTTGCCCATCCACGGTTACACTGGCTTTTGCAACTCTCTGTATTACTGCCCTCATGATCGTTCCCTATATGGGTTTTCTTCTTCCCCAGTCACCATTTGCACATAACTTCTGTATCGGCTCCAGGCCACCTCATCATTCTCCAAAGCTTCCTTGACAGCACATTTTGGTTCATCCAAATGCAAACAATTGTTGAACTTGCATTCTGATTTTAGTTTGAAGAATTCAGGAAAATAGTCCCCAATCTCATCATCATCCATGTCCACAATCCCGAATCCTTTTATGCCCGGGGTATCAATGATCCTTGCCCCAAAGGAAAGGTCGTACATTTCGGCAAAAGTGGTGGTATGTTGCCCTTGTAGGTGTTGTTCGGAAATTTCTGCGGTCTTCAGCCTTAACCCGGGTTCCAAGGCATTGACCAAGGTGGATTTTCCCACTCCGGAATGTCCGGCGAACATACTTGTCTTACCCTTCATCAATTCCCTTACCTTATCCACATTCTTGCCCTCTTTGGCGGCAATCTCAATGCAAGGGTATCCAATTTTGGAATACAGTTGGACCAAATAATCAACTTCCACCATTTCTTCATCATCATACACATCCATTTTGTTGAACAAGAGCACCACAGGAATTTCATATGCCTCAGCCGTTACCAAAAATCGGTCTATAAAACTGGTAAAGGTGGGGGGATTGTTCAACGTGATCAACAGAAAAACCTGATCTAGGTTGGCCGCAATAATATGGGTCTGCTTGGACAGTTTCACGGATTTTCGGATGATATAATTCTTTCGTTCCCCAATTTTTGAAATCACCCCAACCGTCTCATCCCCTATTGTTTCCAGTTGAAAGACCACATGATCCCCCACAGCTACGGGGTTTGTGCTCTTAATTCCCTGGGTACGGAACTTTCCTTTAATGCGGCATTCGTAAAATTGCCCCTCCTCGGATTTCACAGTATACCAGCTTCCCGTTGATTTATAAACAGTTCCGTTCACTATTTGTTCATATTTTCATTGCAAAGAAACAATAATCCTTCTTTTTGTGCGTATATCTTTGTCTACAGTTTTAACAATCAACAACTTATTATTATGAAAAAAATCATTTTTTCCGCAGTGATAACCCTAGCTGCCGTGTTCAGTATGAGCGCACAACAGTACAAGGTCATCACCAGCGTGGAATCCATAGTGCCCAATGGCCTTGGTAGATCTAGGATCATTAACGCCCTTGAAGATAAGGACTACAAGGAATTTACCAGTGTACAGACCGAAGACGACAACAGTAGGAACAAATCGGACCGAAGTGAAATCCGGGTAAAGAATTTTGAAGAGACCAAATTGTTGAACTTTTACAATATTGGTGGCATCCGCTTTCAGAACATCGCGGCCAATGATGCCGTGATCACTTCCATGATCAACGACATGATCGCCAATGGATGGGAACTGGCCTTTGTGGTGAGTGGTGTGGAAAGTGAAGGTGGTAAAGGTGATGGACAAGGTATTTTTATTACCCGATACATTTTCAAAAAATAACCTTTTGGTTAAAATTTGACACAAAAAGGGGGTGTCTAAAAAGCTCATTACCTGTCAGTTCGAGCGCAGTCGAGAACCTAAATCAAGTCGATAATCAAGAGGTTTCGACTGCGCTCAACCTGACAAAATCAAAATTTGTTGCTTTTTAGACGGCCTCTTTTTATTTTACAATCAATCCTTTATATGAACCCTACCTCCAGCAAAGCTCTTTTTGTTGATGCTTTTTGGGTTTCCGTAGACGGTAACATCTCCGCCTGCTGTTAACTTAATGTCCACTTGTTCCGAAGCAAAGACATCGGCTTCTCCCCCAGCTGAAATTTTAACGTCCGTACTTGAAGTTCGCAAATCCCTTCCATCAAAAATTCCACCGGTGTTAATGACAATCGACTGGTTTTTGGCCAAACCCGACGCTTCAACAATGCCGCCCGTAACTGCTCGAACATCGGCATAATCCACATCCATTCCTATTCGTATCTGTGCCCCTTCTTGGGCCTTTACCTCAATCTTGCTTTTTTTCACCAGTTCATTGCAGGTGATTTTGGCGCCTTCATTGCCATCAATTACGTCCAAATTGGTATAGTACACCTCAATAAAGGTATCCTCTCCTTGAAACTTTTTGTCCAATACCATTCTAAGTTTCAATGTTCCATTTTTGTTGGTCCACTTAATATCGTCCACGTTCCAACCTTTAATTGTTATTCGGTTCTCATCGGATTGAATAAGATTTACCTCAATCAGATCAAAAACCTTGATCGTATCAAAATCACCCACCTCGGTATCAATCATACGTTGGGCAAAGAAGGAAAAGGGAAGCAACAAAAGACAAAATGTATAGATTTTTTTCATGACAGTGCTATTTATACCCCTAAAGAGTTTTCCGTTGGGCCATTGTTACAGTTTGGGCACAAAAAAACTGTTTGGAATTCAGAATTTTAAAAAATCTGCTTCCAAACAGCCTTAAAAATATGCCTTTTTGAAACTTAAATTAGTGTCAGTTCGAGCGCCCGCCTGCCGGACGGGCGCTCGAACTGACATCTTAAGCTGTTTGATAATACTTATTTACCAACCTTTAAACCGCACTAAGCGTTAATGATTTTCTCCTGATGGTTGATGGATTCCTGGTGAATGGCCTTGAACATTCTCAAGATAAATTCCTCGCTCAGTCCTCTTTCTTCACCTTCCAAAATCATATTGCCCAAGATGGCATTCCAACGATTGCTCTGCAAAACAGCAACATTCTTTTGTTTTTTCAACTCACCGATGCCATCGGAAACCTTCATGCGTTTTCCCAAAAGGTCGATCAGTTGATTGTCCAATACATCTATCTGGGCCCTTAGGTTGCTCAACTTGTTGTTGTATTCGGCCTCTTCATTTGTTTCTTTTCTAATGCGAAGGTCTTTCATGATCTGTACCAATCTTTCTGGGGTTACTTGCTGTGCAGCGTCACTCCATGCATTGTCCGGGTCGCAGTGGGTCTCGATCATCAAACCATCAAAATTCAGGTCCAAAGCGGTTTGGGATACATCAAAGATGAGATCACGCTTACCGGAAATGTGGCTTGGGTCGTTGATGATGGGCAGATCGGGAAACTTGGTCTGCAACTCAATGGCCAATTGCCATTCCGGGATGTTTCGGTATTTGGTTTTTTCATAGGTTGAAAATCCTCTGTGGATCACTCCCAATTTTTCAATGTTCGCAGAATACAATCGTTCCACAGCGCCCAACCACAAGGACAAGTCTGGATTGACAGGGTTTTTGATCAAAACGATTTTGTCCGTTCCTTCCAAAGCATCGGCTATTTCCTGAACGATAAATGGGCTAACGGTAGAACGGGCACCAACCCACAACAAGTCTACATCATGCTCCAAAGCAAGGTCCACGTGGGCCCTATTGGCCACTTCGGTGGCGGTTTTCAGTCCGGTTTCTTCCTTCACTTTCTGCAACCACTTTAATCCAATGGCCCCAACGCCCTCAAAATTACCCGGGCGGGTTCTGGGTTTCCAGATTCCGGCACGGTAGTAGCTTACATCGGTATCCTTTAATTCGTGGGCTACTTTCAGCACCTGCTCTTCGGTTTCCGCACTGCAGGGACCAGCGATGACCAATGGATGTCCCAAGTTCATATCATCCAGCCATTTTCTCATTTCCTTCCTGTTTTCCATAATACTCTCTATTTTTTTGTAAGTGGTATTCCTTTTAATATTTGTTTTATTCTATTGGTATTGTTCATTTCTTGGTGCACGCTCTCAAAATCATTGTCCTCAATCAATTTTTTGAATTTCGTCAGGTTTTGGATATACTCTTCCAAGGTCTCCACAACATTGTCCTTGTTTTGTTCAAATATGGGCGCCCACATGTCCGGTGAACTCTTTGCCAAGCGAACGGTACTTTCAAAACCACTGCCCGCCATGTCAAAAATATCACGCTCATTTTTTTCTTTCTCAATTACCGTTTTTCCCAACATAAATGAGCTGATGTGTGATAAATGCGAAACATAGGCAATGTGCTTGTCATGGGCATCGGGATTCATATATCTGATACGCATACCTATATCCTGAAAAATGGCCAAAGCCCTCTCCTGAAGCTTAAAAGCCGTCTTCTCCACCTCGCAGATGATATTGGTCTTACCGTTATACAATCCTTCAATAGCTGCTGATGGACCCGAAAATTCAGTACCTGCAATGGGGTGACAGGCCATAAAATTTCTGCGTTTGGGATGTTCGTCCACGGATTGGCAGATCAAACTTTTTGTGGATCCCGCATCAATAACAACCGTTTCATCGCCAGCGGCATCCAGAATTTTAGGGAGTTCCGCTACCAAGGCATTCACGGGAATGCTCACAAAGACCATATCGGCCAATGTCAAAGAACCATAATCGCCCTTGGTGTCAATGATTCCCAACTCCAAAGCCTCATCCAAATGGGATTCACTTTTGTCCACACCGATGATTTCCGCTTCGGGATGCAACTTTTTCACATCCTTGGCAAAAGAGCCGCCAATCAATCCAACTCCTACGATGACTACTTTCATGATCTAAAATCTTTCTATGGCCTCTTTTATTTTTTCTTCCTCCACACAGAGTGAAAAACGGATATATCCCTCGCCATTGCTTCCAAAAATGGTTCCCGGTGCAATGAAAATGTCTTTATTGTACAAAATCTGGTCTATAAATTCCTCGGAGGGTGCAGCACCTTCGGGAAGTTTGCTCCACACGAACATCCCAACGGCATTTTTATCATACGTACCGCCCAATTTCTCTACCAATTGGAACATCAGCTCCCTTCTTTGGGTATAAACCTTGTCCAATTCTTCAAACCACTCGGTGCCACTTTTCAATGCAGCAACGGCCCCTTTTTGAATGCCATAAAACATCCCCGAATCCATATTGCTCTTTACCTTCAGCACGGCATTGATATGTGCTTCGTTGCCCAAAACCATTCCCACGCGCCATCCGGCCATGTTAAAAGTCTTGCTCAAGCTGTTCAGTTCCAATGTGCAATCCTTGGCTCCTTCAATCGATAAAATACTGGTGGGATTGTTGGACAACACAAAACTATATGGGTTGTCATTGACCAGTAAAATTTCATTTTCAAGGGCGAAATCCACCAATGTCTTTAACTGTTCCTTGGAGGCCGTAGCTCCTGTGGGCATATGCGGGTAGCTTACCCACATCAACTTCACCTTGGACAAATCTTTCTTTGAAAGTTCCTCCAAATCCGGGAACCAACCATTTTCCAAGGTTAGATCATAGGTTACCGGCACTCCACCGACCAGATTGGTCACGGAGGCGTAGGTTGGATAGCCTGGATTGGGCAATAGCACCTCATCCCCCACATTTAAAAAAGCCATGCTGATGTGCATGATACCTTCTTTGGAACCCATTAAGGGCAAAATTTCCGTATTGGGGTCTACGGACACACCAAACTTCTGAAGATAAAAGTCGGCAATGGCCTCCCGTAATTGTGGCAATCCTTGATAACTTTGGTACTGATGCGCCCCTGCATCCATAATGGAGTCCCGCAGGGTTTGCAAAACTTGGGGCGATGGTGCCAAATCGGGGCTTCCTATCCCCATATTGATGATGGGCTTCCCCTGGTTGATCAACCCTCTTACTTCCCGCAATTTTTTGGAGAAGTAGTATTCCTGTACGCTATGTAACCTATCGGCTGTGATCATGACAACAATGCATTTTTATATTCACCCAAAACCGTAAAATCCTCCGACATGATCTGCAACAAAGCCTTTGCCTTTGAAAAGTGCTCGTATTCATCAAAAGTGACATCCACAAAAAAGGCATATTTCCACGGTGTTTCAATCACAGGAAGCGATTGGATCTTGGTCAGGTTTAGATTGCAATCGCTCATCACGTTTAAAACCGTGGCCAAACTCCCTCTTTTATGATCTGTGATAAACCGAAGCGATGCTTTATTGATTTCGGCTTTCGGTAAAACCTTGTTCTGTTTTTTTAAGATGATAAAACGGGTGGCGTTGTTCTTTATGGTCTGTATTTCAGGGGCAATGATATCCAAATTGTAGAGATCTGCAGCCATTTTTGGAGCAATTGCAGCAATATGGGTCAATTTTTCATCCCTGATCCGTTTTGCCGTTTCGGCAGTATCCACACTTTCCACCAGTTTGATGTTCGGATATTCCTTAAAGAATTCCTTACACTGTAACAAGGCCATGGGATGCGAATGTACTTCCTTGATGTCTTCAATAGCTGTGCCTTTCAACACCATCAGGTTATGGTGAATGCTCAGATAATGTTCCCCTATAATATGTATCTTGTTGTGGTACACCAAATTGTAATTTGGAATGATGGAACCCGCAATTGAATTCTCGATGGCCATGATTCCCTTGTCCGCCGTTCCTCCCAACAAATGGTCGATAATGGCATCAAAGGAAAAACACTCCAGTAATTCTATGTCTTCCCCAAAAAAATCCGTGGCCACTTGATGGTGGTTGGATCCCTTAATTCCCTGTATGGCTATTTTTAAACCCATGGCAAAAAAAAAGCCCCGATTTTTACCGGGACTTTACATGTTTATATACTTTAATCGTATTCAAAACAGTCCCGTACCTCTTTGAAAAAAGAAGTAAAAGTAAAAACCGTTCCAGAAATACGTCCTTGTCATTTTATTACAAATCTGCGGCTAAGATAGCCATTCAATCCAAAATGAACATAGCTTGCTAAATTTTTTTTGATTTTTTTAAAAAAAACCAAGTTCACTGCGTATTATTTTGATGAAGTGTTCTTTTTTTAAGAATTCCATTCATCCCATAATTCAATCATCCAATGTTTTTCAAAACTTCTAAAACCGTATTTTTGGTTTCAAATTCAATCGAATGTCCATCACCGTAAACAATATCACCAAGACCTTTGGCCAACAAAAAGCACTGGACAATGTATCTTTTTCCATCAACAAAGGGGAGATTGTTGGCTTTTTGGGACCCAATGGCGCTGGAAAATCCACCATGATGCGGATTTTGACCACCTATTACAAAGCGGATACTGGAGCTGCCGAAGTGAATGGCTTTGATGTATTGCATGCTGAAACGGATGTTCAAAAAAGCATTGGTTACCTGCCCGAACACAACCCGTTGTATTTGGAAATGTACGTAAAGGAATATCTGGCCTTTAATGCCGATGTCTACCAAGTGCCCAAATCCAAAATCAGTGACGTCATTGAAAAGACCGGAATTACGCCCGAAGCACACAAAAAAATAGGACAGTTATCCAAAGGATACCGTCAACGGGTGGGATTGGCCGCGGCACTATTACATGACCCGGAAGTTTTGATCTTGGATGAGCCCACCACGGGTTTGGATCCCAATCAATTGGTGGAGATCAGAAAACTCATTCGGGAAATTGGAAAGGAGAAGACCATTTTGCTTTCCACCCACATCATGAAAGAGGTGGAAGCCGTTTGTGATCGGGTCATCATCATCAACAAAGGAAAATTGGTGGCGGACAAAAAATTGGAGGAACTCCGTGAATCGGAAGAGCAGATCATTGAGGTGGAGTTTGACTATCGGGTAGAGGAACAGTTGTTGAACCAATTACCAAACGTGTCCAACGTAAAAAATACAGGAGGTTTTGTCTATGAAATTACTTTTGCCACTTCCAAAGATATGCGCCCCGCCGTTTTTGACTTTGCACACGACAACAAACTAAAAACCCTTCAACTGAGCCGAAAAAATAAAAATCTGGAGAGTTTGTTTTCGGAACTTACCCACTAATTTTGGGCTTTGTTATAGTAGGCCATCCCGCTTGCGCTGTTCAAAAATGGCAATGAACATCCGGGTACTGATATTTCTGGCCCGTTGTTTTGCCTTTTCTGCATTGGGTCCGCTAAAATGAGTATCCAAGGTACTGATCCAATGGCGCAGCCATATTCCAAAATGGTAATCCGTAATGGTGTTTCCCATGTCTTTGTCAAGCTTGGCATGTACTTCCAAAGGATTCCCTTTGTACCGGTGCACAAAGAAGAGATTCATTTCCCAAAAGTCGGTCAACTTCTCCATATGTTCCGGCCAATTGGTTATGGTCTTATTGAAAAAATGGCCTATCTCCGCATCGGCCCTTACTTTTTCGTAGAAATTGTGGACCAAGGTTGAAATATCCTTCCTATTCCGTATATCTGGCTTTTCCATCGTTGTTTTTTCCAATCAAGATTTTTCCTCAAATTCAATACAGTCCAAACGGATATCAGTATGTTTCAATTCTTTTTCCAGCAAGTGACAATAGTGTTGTTTGCCATTCTTCCCATGAAATCTACAAGCAAAACAGGTACGCTGTACCGTTAGGATTCCTTTTTGATTCAAATCGAAAATCAATTTGGACAAGACCTTGAACATATTTTCCCGGTCATCTGCTGGAATGTTGTTCAATTGTGAAGCCACTGGATTGGCAAAATCATCCGTTTCCCCAACAATTTCCTTGCCTTTGTCCGAAAGGAAAATGGAGTAGCTTCTGCTGTCTGGTGAGGAATGATCCTTTAGGATCAGTCCTTTCTGGTCCAAAACCCGAATGGCATCGCTTATGGTTGGCTTGGTTACATTGAATTCACGGGCCAAAAAGCTCACATTGTTGAACTCATTTTTATGGTACGCCACAAATATCAATATCTGAATCTGGATGGGACTGAGGCCCAGTTGCTTCGCCTTTTCCCAGAGCAATACCTTAAAAGCTTGGGAAACCCGCTCCAAGCCTGCTATGATCTTGCTGGAAAGATCATACTGCTGTTCTTCTGGATCAAAAATGCTCTTCTTCATAAAAAACAATGCCTGTCGAGCGTACTCGACAGGCAAAGTTAGCAATCCTAATCATTATAACTGCCATTAGGCCTTCACATCTTCCAAAGAAGCACCGTAGTTGATATGGAGGACTGCCCCATTGGGAGTAACCAAAGCTGGCACAGAGGTGACCCCAAACTTCTCGGCCGCGGTTATTTCTTGCTTGTTTTCGCCCAAATGGACAATATGGAGGCTCTCTTCTCCCAATAAATTGATGATTTCCTGTTCGGCACCGACACATACCGGACAACCCGCATGATAAAAGATAGACTTGTTCATTTTAATACTATTTAAGTTAAAGCATTATTGCTCCACAAATATAGTAAGGATTCCTAACTATAAAAATATAAGAAGGTTTTTTTCAAAATATTAGTGTCAAGCAAACCTAAAAAGTCACCATTGCTTTGGGAGTAACAGGTGCCAAATCAGTTTTGAACCATTTCAAATGTGGTATTTTTGCGGAGAAGACGTAAAACGACTCCATGAAGAAGAACAACGCCAGATTAGAATTGTCCAAAGAAGCCATGAAAACCTACGGCTATCAGATAGTGGATGCCATTGTGGAACATCATGACACCCAAAGTGAAAAGCTACCCGTGGCCCTGGGATCTCGGGAGGAAATGGACTCCCTATTTCTGGAAGAAGCTCCGGAAAAGGGAACCGACCCCACTGAGGTGCTCAACTTTGTCTTGGAAAAGGTAATGACCACCAGTACGTTGATGTCACACCCCAAATCGTACTCCTTTGTTCCCGGACCCAGCAATTACATCAGTGTCATGGCCGATTCCTTGGCTACGGGCTACAATATTTTTTCGGGTGGTTGGGCGGCTTCGCCCGCTGCTGCCGAGTTGGAGATTGTCACCATTCAATGGTTGCTGAAGATTTTTGGGTTCCCGAAGAAAAAAGGGGGTGGTATTTTTACCAGTGGCGGTTCCATGGCCAATTTAACGGCTTTGACCACGGCAAGACGGATAAAATGTGGGGACGATTTTTCCAAGGCAGTCATCTATCTTTCGGACCAGGCCCACTCATCAAACATCAAGGCCATTCGGGTGTTGGGCTTCAAAAAAGAACAGATTCGCATTATCCCGACTGATATTGAACTTAAGTTTTCCATCAACAAACTCAAAAATTGTATTGCCAAGGACAGATTGGAAGGGCTTTTTCCCTTTTGTTTGATTGCTACCTCAGGAACCACCAATACCGGAACGGTAGATCCTTTGGTGGATTTGGGCAAGATCTGTAAAAAGGAGGATATCTGGTTTCATATTGATGGCGCCTACGGCGCGGCGGCCATTCTCTCCAAAAAAGGGAAGCAACTTTTAAAGGGCATTGAAAAGGCCGATTCGCTGACCGTTGATCCCCATAAATGGTTTTATCAGCCGTATGAAATGGGCTGTTTGTTGGTACGAAACCACAAAAACCTGAGCCATACCTTTACTGAAAAACCGGAATATTTAAGGGATATTGAGGGGAACACCTCAGAAATCAATTTTTACGACCACGGCATCCAGTTGACCCGTAGGTTTAGGGCATTGAAATTTTATATGTCGCTAAAAACCTTTGGATTGAAGGAGTTTCGGGATGCCATCACCTATAATATTGACTTGGCCGAGGAAGTGGAATCCAAATTACGGAAGAGCAAATATTGGGAGGTTGTTTTCCCCGCGACTTTGGCGGTCATTAATTTTAGGTACAACCCCATCGAAAAAAACTACGGCGAAAAAGAGCTGGATGCCATCAACCAATACATTTCAGAAAAAGTGGTGGCTTCACGGAAAGCGTTGTTGGTCACAACCTTATTGCATGGACAGGTGGTACTTCGGATGTGTCTCATCAATCCAAGAACAGAACTAAAAGATATTGAGGATACTTTTGCGCTTTGTGAAACCTTTGCCTCGGAAATTGAAGAACAATTGGCTAGTTAACTTTAAGCTATATTTTCAAAAATAGCAGCAATTGCCCCATCCAATTTTTCCTGAACTTTCGGGGCCGTACAATTGATCAACACCGAAACGACCAATTCCTCTTCAGGATAGACAAAAAAATTGGTGTATGCCCCTACACTACTGCCCACATGACCCACAAAAGGCCTTCCTTGGACATCTTGACTCACTTGGAAGCCCAATCCATAAAAAGTCGGTTTTCCATTGACCTCTTGAGAGGTCAACAGCTGGTCATAGGTTTCCTTTTTTAGCAATTTTTGCTCTAATATGGCCTGTCCTAATCTTGCAACATCTTCGCTAGTGGATAAAAATCCGCCTCCCGCCAATTTATAGCTGTTGTTCACTTCAGCTGCCTTTTTAAAACTTAACGCTCTTTTGGTATAGAATTCCGCTTTGTTCTCGACTGCCTGCCCGATTGGCAGGCGGGCACTCGAACTGACATTAAAATCCATTGGGGAGAATGTATTTTTCAATCCCAAGGGCATCAAAATATTTTCCCTTACATAGTCCTGAAAAGGTACCCCACTCGCCTCTTGCATGGCCAAGGAAAGCAATACAAAATCGAAACTGTTGTACAGATATCCTTGGCCCGGTTCAAAAAGAAGTGGGTCATTTTTAAAAATCGCGATACTATCCTTTATGGAAAAATCTTTATTTAGCGCATATTCTTTTCCTCTATACCCCCGTATACCTGCGGTATGGCCTGCCAGTTGACGCAGGATGAAATCGTAGGTTTTCTTGGGGTAGTAGGGCACATATGCATAAAAAGAAGCCTCTAAATCCACGATGCCTTCTTCCACCATTTTGCCCAGGGCCAATCCGGTGATACATTTAGAGATGCTAGCTATTCGAAATACGGTTTTTTTGGCATCTACTTGAATCTTCCGTTCCAAATCTGCATACCCATATCCTTTTTGAAGTAAGGTCTGTCCGTTTTTGAGCGCCGTAATCGCCATTCCCGGCACCTGCCCTTCAGCCACAAGGTCATGAAAGAGCATATCGGCTTTTTCCAAACCTTGCAGTCCTTCCACCGATTTCACTTTTGGGGAGTTTGAAAAGAATTGCTTGATATGTGCAAACAGTGAATTCAACAGTGTTGGTTTGTTCTTCCGAACATAGTGAGAAATCCAAAGAAAGGAAAGGGAAACCTATTTTAATTGAACACCTGGGTGGTTTACTCCTGAAAAATCAATTTACCGTTAAAAAGTTCTTCAACCTCAACTTCGGGTGGGCGGTTAACGCTGATCACATCGCCCGTACCACGAACCACCCCACTGATACGTTGTTGGGGATTGACAAAAACATCGTTGGAGCCCCTATGATTAACATTTACAATTTGGGAAACAAGGTTTTCTGCTTCCACCCTGGAATCCCCAGCGGCCACATTCACATTAAAATTATTGGTAGCGCCTTTCAATTTAAAATAGGCTATTCCATTGACCACAATTCTGACCGTTGTAGCATTAAGGTTCAAATCAAAAGAACCATCCGTTATTTCGGTTTCAGGATTGCTGAAACTCTCTGAAATCAAGGTTAAATCGGGATAATCCAAAACACCATCACTGGAAATCAATAGTCCGGTGCTGCTCCGTATTTCTGAAATGTTGGGAGATGTTACATAAACAGTTGTTAAACCATACTCCCGTACAAAATTGCAACTGTTCCCGTTTCGAAGAATAAGTCGATCATCTTCCACTTCCACAGATACATCGTTCCGAAGGAACTCACCGGTTTCAACTTCCACTTTTTGTTCTTCGCCCTGTTTCAACACCAGATTGAGGTTTTCAAAAACGGTAATGGTGTTGAACTCGGGGACAGCAACCGTTTCCCGAACCAAATCCCCAGCATTTTGAAAACAGTCGGGTACATTATCGCCATTGCAGGAGATCAAAATGAATACAAGGAGCATCAAAAACACCCCTAAAGTCCCCTCAAGGGGACACTTCATTCTTCGTATGTTGTACTTCCTCCTTTTCATAACCGCATTCCTATTCCAAATTCTACCGCTTCGGCTTTGGCCCCATGTGATTTTAGGGTGATGGCCCCATAGATTTTATCCCCAAAATAGCGTTTTAGCCCAATCCTATTGTACATCCTCCCTTCAAAATCAAAAGGATAATACACATAGTACCCCAACTGGGCAATGGCACTCATTTTATTGATAAAGAGTTCATGTCCCACAAACAATCCAACCCGTCTATAATCGGTATCCGGCGACACATCCATTTCTGGAAATGAGATGGACTGAAACCGAATCAATTCCTTAAGAAAGTTGGAAAAAAATATGTCGGTTCCCAAATGAATGGCACTTTTCCGGCCCAAACGTTTGTCTGCGTAGGCCGATACAATCCAAAAACCATAACGGCCCGAATCAATCACATCACTCTCATTCACCCCACCACGCAATGCAAGATTATATCGAATGGGTTCGGTTATTTTTTCCTTGGAGCCTGGTTCAACAAATTCATAAACTTGTCCTCCGTCCAAATCATACGTGAGCCCAAAATTGAATGCCATGGTGTTTGTTGAAGTATTGGGAGCCTTAAAATTGGCATTGGAATAATGAATGAGTGAAATCCCCGCCTTGACCCCCAGCCCTGACAAAAGATTTTCTTTGTGGTAATTGAACATCACCAAGGTGGTGCTCAACAGATGGGTGCCATAGGCATTGTTCCTGAAATTCTTCTGTTTGTCATAGGGGTTGGTGTTGTAGGCAATCCCTTGCCCTATGCGAAACTGAAGATTTCTTTTGAGGAAATAAAAATTGTAATGGGCATACAACCCAAAATTTTTTCCAAGGGTCGGGTTGTTCATGTCTTGGTACACAAACGAGAAACCGGTATCGGGATACCCAAACTCCGATTCCCAATCCTCATGCCCAAACCGTTTTCTACTGAACCCTAAAATAAGCCCCGCAGGATAATTTGTGATCAAGTGGGAAATATCCGGGTTGTGCAACAGTACAGAGCCATAAAACTGGTTGGCATCCAACACATATTTCTTTGGAATATCCGTGTTTTGGGAACATCCCAAATAAAAGCATAAGAAGGTTATAAAACAGAAAAGGGGCTTCATGGGGCACTAAAGTAGGGAAATAAAAAGATTTCAAATTTAATCTGAAAAGATAATACTTTGGGCAAACAGTGTTCTAATGATCTAATCCTACTTATAAGCTTTTTATTCTAGATTCCGAAACACCTACCTACCGGAAGGCAGGAGTTCGGAATGACATGATTTGGATTCCCGATGTAAAATCGGGAGTAATTTCATGATTAAAATACCTCCTTGGCAACCGCCTTGATATTATCCGATTTTCCCATGGAGTAATAATGCAATACGGGCACTCCGGCTTCCTTGAGTTCCTTGGACTGTTCTATGCACCACTCCACCCCTACTTGCCGCACCTCCTTATTGGTCTTGCAAGCTTCCACGGCATCCACCAAATCCTGTGGAATATCCACACGGAAGACTTGAGGGAGCAACTGCAAGTGCCGTTTTACGGCGATGGGCTTAATTCCCGGAATAATGGGCACATCAATACCCATTTCGCGAGCGGCATCCACAAAGGCAAAGAATTTTTTATTGTCGAAAAACATCTGGGTCACCACATAATCTGCACCCAATTCCACTTTTTCCTTCAATCGTCTTAAATCTGATTTTAAGGAAGGTGCTTCCATGTGTTTCTCTGGATAACCCGCCACCCCAATACAAAAATCGGAGCAATCATCCGTCTCTATCACTTCATGCAGGTAACTGCCACAATTAATATCCTGGATTTGCTTCACCAGCTGCGATGCATATTGGTGTCCACCTTTGGTGGGGGCAAAATATTTTTCCTCTTTCATGGCATCACCACGTAGGGCCATAACATTTTCAATGCCCAAATAATGGCAATCCACCAACAAATACTCCGTTTCCTCTTTGGTAAACCCACCACAAAGCACATGGGGCACTGTGTCCACATTATATTTATGCTTTATGGAGGCACAAATCCCCAAAGTTCCGGGGCGCATACGGGTCAATTTTTTGTCCAATAGTCCATCCCTATCAATGTAGACATACTCTTCCCTTGAGGTTGTAACATCAATAAATGGGGGTTTAAATTCCATCAAAGGGTCAATATTATTATAAAGTTCTTGGATGCTCTTCCCCTTTACCGGCGGTATGATCTCAAAACTAAAAAGCGTTTTTCCCTTTGCTTTTTTGATATGGTCGGTTACTTTCATTTGTTATTCGTCAACTATATTGGGAGCCAGCCATTTTTGGGCTTTCTCCAGTTCAATGTTTTTTCTTTTGGCAAAATCCGCTACTTGATCTTGTTTTATTTTTCCCAATCCAAAATATTTGGCCTGTGGATGTGCAAAATAATAGCCACTAACGCTGGCAGCGGGCCACATGGCCAGACTATCGGTCAGTTTTACCCCAATTTTTTCCTCAACATCCATCATATCCCAAATGGTCAATTTCTCCAAGTGGTCCGGACAAGCTGGGTAGCCGGGTGCTGGGCGAATTCCGCGATAATTTTCCTTGATTAAATCCGTATTATCCAAATTTTCATCCACTGCATAGCCCCAATAATTGGTTCGTACTTCTTTGTGCAGATACTCCGCAAAAGCTTCGGCCAATCTATCGGCCAAGGCTTTGATCATAATGGAATTGTAGTCATCATGATCCTTTTCAAATTGGGCCGCCAACTCTTGGGTGCCAAACCCCGCACTTACACAAAAACAGCCCACGTAATCCTGAATTCCAGAATCTTTGGGGGCGATAAAATCTGCCAATGCGATATTGGGAACGCCTTCCCGTTTTTTGAGTTGTTGGCGAAGTGTTCTGAAAATGAAGGTTTTATTACTGTTCTCGACTGCCTGCCCGTCCGGCAGGCGGGCGCTCGAACTGACAACTTCAATATCATCCTCATCAACTTGATTTGCAGGAAACAGCCCGAAAATGGCCCTGGCCTTCAATAATTTTTCATCCAACACCTTCTTCAAAAGCTCCTTGGCATCCTTGAAAAGTTCCTTGGCTTGCTCACCAACAACCTCATCGGTCAAAATATCGGGATATTTTCCGTGCAGGTCCCAACTTCGGAAAAAAGGAGACCAATCGATAAATTCCTCCAATTTGGTCAACTCGAAATCTTCCAAAACTTGAATACCCAACTGGTTCGGTTTTTTGATCTCTGATGGGTTCCACTCGATTTTCAGCTTGTTTTCTCTGGCCTGCTCTAAGGTCAAATATTCCTTATGCTTGGAGCGTTTCAAAAACTTGTCCCGAAAGCTCTCGTAATCCAGTTTGATGTTCTTTTTATAGCTAACGGAAGTTTCATCCTGAAGCAAATCGCCCACCACCGTTACCGCTCTGGAGGCATCGTTGACGTGAACCACAGCCTGACTGTATTGCGGGTCAATTTTTACCGCGGTATGGGCCTTGCTCGTGGTGGCTCCTCCAATCAATAGGGGAACATCAAAGTTTTGGCGTTCCATTTCTTTGGCCAAAAACACCATTTCATCCAAGGATGGGGTGATCAGCCCACTCAACCCGATTATATCCACTTGCTCTTCCTTGGCCTTATTGATGATTTTCTCAGGCGGAACCATCACGCCCATATCCACAATTTTATAATTGTTGCAGGCCAATACCACGCTCACAATATTCTTTCCAATATCGTGCACATCGCCTTTTACGGTGGCCATCAGTACTTTTCCAGCAGGCTTGGCATTTTCGTCTTTTGATGCTTCAATGTAGGGGGTCAAATACGCTACGGCCTTTTTCATCACCCTAGCTGATTTCACCACCTGTGGCAGAAACATTTTTCCGCTTCCGAAAAGGTCGCCCACCACATTCATTCCGGTCATTAAATTGCCTTCAATAACCTGTAACGGTTTAGCGGCTTGTTGGCGTGCCTCTTCCACATCTTCAATGATATATTGATCAATCCCTTTGACCAAAGCACGGGTAATACGATCCTGTAATGGCTCTTCCCGCCAAGATAGGTCCACTTTGCTTTCCCTTGCCTTACCAACCACGGTCTCCGCAAATTCCAAAAGCCGTTCTGTGGCATCATCCCTTCTGTTGAGCAGTACATCCTCCACATGTTCCAATAAATCTTTGGGAATATCGTCATACACCTCCAACATGGTTGGGTTAACGATGCCCATGTTCATTCCCGCTTTAATGGCGTGGAACAAAAAAGCCGAATTAATAGCTTCCCGCACCGGATTGTTCCCCCTGAATGAGAAGGAAACGTTGCTCACCCCTCCACTGACACTACAATAGGGCAGATTTTCACGGACCCACTGGGTACCTTCAATGAAATCGAGTGCATTGCGTTTGTGTTCATCCATTCCGGTGGCCACTGGGAAAATGTTCAAGTCGAAGATGATATCCTCTGGCGGAAAATTCACCTCATTGACCAATATATCATACGAGCGCTTTGCAATTTCTATACGACGGTCCAGGGTATCGGCCTGACCCACTTCGTCAAAAGCCATAACGATTACAGCGGCACCATAGCGCTTTATCAGCTTTGCATGACGAATAAACTCTTCCTTACCTTCTTTTAAGCTGATGGAATTCACCACACATTTCCCCTGCACCACCTGAAGTCCAGCTTCGATGATTTCCCATTTGGAACTATCGATCATGATGGGCACCCGGGCAATATCGGGTTCGGAAACAATGAGATTCAGGAATCTGACCATGGCTTCCTTACCATCGATCAGCCCATCATCCATGTTCACGTCAATGATTTGGGCACCACCTTCTACTTGGTCTCGGGCAACATCAAGAGCCTCATCAAACTTTTCTTCTTTGATCAGTCTTAAAAACCGCTTTGAACCGGCCACATTGGTGCGCTCCCCCACATTGATGAAATTGCTTTCCGGGGTTACGATCAAGGGCTCGAGGCCGCTTAAT
Source organism: Allomuricauda sp. CP2A (assembly GCF_001683915.1). Classification (GTDB taxonomy): domain Bacteria; phylum Bacteroidota; class Bacteroidia; order Flavobacteriales; family Flavobacteriaceae; genus Flagellimonas. The sequence goes on from NZ_LXTT01000067.1 coordinate 55,744, forward strand.
TTTAAATATCTCTGCTCATTCTCTTTTGCCATAAGTCTAAACTATGCTAAAGTCAAAAGTTTTCTGGGTTCATACTCTTTTACCAAATCGGCAATGGCCTTAATATGCTCTGGTGTGGTTCCGCAGCAACCTCCCACGATGTTTACCAAGCCTTTTTCCACATACTCCTTGATTTGAGCTGCCATTTGCCCTGGGGTCTCATCGTACTCCCCAAAGGCATTGGGCAATCCGGCATTGGGGTGCGCTGAGGTGGCAAATTCTGATTTTGCCGAAATCACCTCCAAATGAGGCACCAATTGTTTGGCGCCCAAGGCACAGTTGAACCCAACAGATAAAATTGGAATATGGGAAATTGATATTAAAAAAGCTTCGGCTGTTTGTCCGGACAAGGTTCTTCCCGAAGCATCGGTAATGGTACCGCTCACCATCACGGGAACCTCAATATTTCGTTCATCTTTTACTTCTTCAATGGCAAAAAGGGCCGCTTTTGCGTTGAGGGTATCAAAAATGGTTTCCACCAATAAAATATCGGAGCCGCCATCCAAGAGGGCCTCTACTTGTTGTTTGTAGGCTATGCGAAGTTCATCAAATGAAATGGCACGATAGCCTGGATCGTTGACATCGGGGGACATGCTGGCCGTTTTGTTGGTCGGGCCAATACTTCCTGCCACAAACCTCGGTTTGCTTGGATTCTTTTTGGTAAATTCTTCAGCAACCTGTTTTGCGATTTTGGCAGATTCGTAGTTCAACTCATAAACCAATTCTTCCATACCATAATCGGCCATGGCAATGGTAGTACCCGAAAAGGTGTTGGTTTCAATAATGTCCGCTCCGGCTTCCAAATACACCCGGTGAACCTCAGCGATGGCCTGTGGCTGGGTCAAGGACAATAAATCGTTGTTTCCCTGCAAATCACTGGGCCAATCCTTGAATCGTTCGCCCCTAAAATCAGCTTCCCCGAATTTATAACGCTGTAACATGGTGCCCATGGCGCCATCCAGCACTAAAATCCGTTTCTTCAATATGACTTCAATTTTTTCCATAGTACAATCTCCCTTACAAAAGGACATGGATGCATCAAGAAAATGTGGAAAATACTGTTGGAATGTATTCTTTTGTTATCCTTCCCAATTCCCAATGGTAGGTTTATCCTCCATGAGGTCCTGAAACCGGTTCAGGACGGGTAGAATGTAGCACCTTCTCGAAGTCGAGGGTTGCTAAGGCTTCACAGGGTCCAATCCCTCCACCTTTCTTGATAACCATTACAAGTTTTATATGAACTGAGGTGCAAATTAACGGCACTCGAGAATGAAAAGCAAAAAAAGAGCCGCTAATTTTCATATTAGCGGCCCATTTGTGGGATATATAACAGAAGATCAAATCATCATGCCGCCAGAGACCTCAATTCGTTGGGCATTGATCCATTTGGCCTCCTCGGTGCACAAGAACGCTACCACACCACCAATATCGCTGGGAATGCCAACACGACCCAAGGCGGTGAAATTGGCAATGGCCGCTCTTTTGCCTTCATCATTTTTGTTGGTACCCCCTCCAAAATCCGTTTCAATGGCACCGGGGGCCACCACATTTGACCTGATTTTTCGTTCTCCCAATTCTTTGGCTTGATATCGGGTCAGTGCCTCTATGGCTGCTTTCATTGATCCATAGACTGAATAGCCCGGAAAAGAAAATCGTGCCAACCCACTTGAGATATTTACGATACCTCCGCCGTCTGCCATGATGGGCAACATTTTTTGGGTTAAGAAAAAGGCTCCCTTAAAATGAATATCCACAAGGGCATTGAATTGCTCTTCGGTTGTTTCACTGATGGGTGCATTGATTCCAATCCCGGCATTGTTGATCAAGAAATCAATTTGTTTTGCTCCAAAATGGGAATCAATTACTTTCTTGACCTCCTCCACAAATGCATCGAAGCTATGATTGTCTGCCACATCCAACTGCAGTGCATAGGCTTTTTGACCGATTTTTTCAATTTCATTCACCGTTTTGTCGGCTTCTTCTTTGTAACTGCGGTAGGTCAGTAATACGTTCAATCCTTTTTTGGCGAGGTTGATGGCCATATCCTCACCCAGTCCCCGGCTACCACCGGTTACCAATGCTATTTTATCTTTGCTCATTGTATTTGATTTTTTGATTACAAAGCAAAATTAGCTTGGCATGCTTGGGTCAGGTTGCAAGCATCAAACTGTTTTTTGTAAAAATCAAACAATGGAAAGATTTAGATCATGGCACCTCCGGTGACCTCAATGCGTTGGGCATTCACCCATTTGGCATCTTCGGTGCACAAAAAGGCGACCACTCCCCCAATGTCATCGGGCCTGCCCACACGCCCCAATGCCGTTCCTTGGATAATGAACCCTCTTTTTGTTTCATTGGTCTTGTTTTCACCGCCGCCAAAATCGGTTTCAATGGCACCGGGCGCCACGGTGTTGGCCGATATTTTCCGAGCTGCCAATTCCTTGGCCAAGTATCGGGTGAACACCTCAACGGCACCTTTCATAGAGGCATAAGCCGAGCATGTGGGGAAAGCATATCGCACCAGCCCCGAAGAGATATTGATGATCCGTCCACCGTCATTGAGATACGGCAAGGCTTTTTGGGTAAAGAAATAAACGCCCTTAAAGTGGATGTTGAACATTTCATCAAACTGCTCCTCAGTAGTTGTGGCAAAAGGTTCATAAATCCCAGTCCCGGCATTATTGACCAGAAAATCAAATTTGGGTTTGCCCATTTCCTTTTCCAAAGCGTTACCAAGCTCGTCAAAAAAGGCATCAAACGTTTTTATTTTCAAGGTATCCAATTGCTGGGCATACCCCCACTGACCTTCTTTTTTAATTTGGGCGATTACTTTATCCGCACTTGCTTTATCAGTATGGTAAGTAATCACCACATCAATTCCTTTTTTGGCCAAGTTGATGGCCATATCAGCACCGAGGCCTCTACTGCCCCCGGTTACCAATGCTATTTTTTTATCTGACATTTTTTTGTTTTTTGAAAATCAAACCAGCGTTTTGTTCCTAAATTTCAAGGGGGACATTGCCGCTCGCTTTTTAAAAAAATTGGAAAAATGGGCCACTTCCTCAAAGCCCAAGCTAAAGGCGACTTCAGAAATATTCCAATCGGTGTTGTTGAGCAGGATCTTGGCTTCCTCAAAGATTCGTGAATGGATAATGGCCGTAGTGGTACTCCCCGTGGTTTCCTTGAGTACCTTGTTCAAATGATTGGCATGTACCGCCAAACGTTCCGCAAAATCGTTGGCCGTTTTTAGCCCCAATCGTTGTGCTGGGGAATTTATTGGAAACTGGCGTTCCAACAACTCCACAAACAAATCGGTGATTCGGGTCGCTGCATTTTTCCCATTTTCAAGGGGTTCCACGGGATTTAATTTTTGACCCAAGTGCAATAGTTCGATCACATAAGCCCTTATCAAATCAAATTTATAGGGATAGTCCGATGAGAGTTCTTTGTCTATCTTCTTGAACAGCTGTTCCAGTTCCCCATAATCTTCATCAGAAATATTGAAAATGGGATATCCACCGGGTTGAAACAGGGGTAAATTGTCCAGAATCACCCCACTTTTATCCTTGGATAAAAAATTGTCGGTGAACACACAAAAATATCCTGACTGATCACTATCCAAAGGGACATAATGATATGGGATTTTCGGAGAAGCGAACAACAATGCCTTATTTTCAATATGAATTGACTTATCGGCATACTCGGCTTTGTTCCGTCCATTGATCAAACTTATCTTGAAATAGGAACGTTGATCGTAGCGCATTTCCCCCTTGTCCAACCGCGTGCGATACTCATCAATCTTAAAAACATTGAAATGCCCAACGTCCTTTCCAATATTATCTGGAATGGGAAGACTGAGCTTGCTGTAAAAATCGCGTAAGGTGAACAGGCTTTGCATAATGTTGTAAAAATCAAATATAATGGATAAAAAAACACCTTCCTAAATTGCTTCGGGAAGGTGCTTTTAGTACTATATGATTTTTATCTTAATTGATGCTCTGCACCACTTCTTTTTTGGCTTCTTTTTTGGAACCATCAAATCCTTCAACGCCACCAACCGTAGTATATTTCATTACATACCGCTTGTCTGGATTGATAATTTGGTAGGCAAACTGGCACATTACCGCTGCTTCGTGGAACCCGGACAGGATCAATTTTAATTTTCCTGGATACGTATTTACATCACCTATGGCAAACACCCCTGGAATATTGGTCTGATAATCCTTGGCATTGTTCACTTTGATGGCATTTTTCTCAATTTCCAAGCCCCAGTCACCAATTGGACCTAATTTGGGAGACAGTCCAAATAATGGAATAAAGAAATCCGTTTCCACATAGGTTTGTTCCTTTTCATCATCATTGTATTTGATGACCACTGCGTGCAGGTCATCTTTACCATGAATTTCCTTAACCTCAGCTTTGGTAAAAAGTTGAATTTTGCCCAATTTGGCCAATTCCCTAGCCTTCTCAACGGAGTCCAATGCACCCCTAAACTCATTTCTTCGGTGCACCAAGGAAACTTCGGAAGCTATATCGGCCAAGAAAATGGCCCAATCCAATGCAGAGTCACCTCCACCGGAAATCACCACTTTTTTATCCCGGAATTGCTCTGGGTCTTTGACCATATATTCCACACCCTTACTTTCAAAGAGTCCAATATTGGGAATCATTGGTTTTCTGGGTTCAAAAGACCCCAATCCACCGGCAATGACCACAACTGGGGCATGGTGCCGAGTCCCTTTGGTAGTGGTTACAATGAACGACCCATCTTCTTGTTTTTCCAAGGTCTCGGCGCGTTCACCCAACGTAAAACCGGGCTCAAAAGGCTTAATTTGTTCCATCAATTTGTCCACCAAATCCCCGGCCAATATCTCTGGATAGGCGGGAATATCGTAAATGGGCTTTTTGGGATAAATCTCGGAGCATTGTCCTCCGGGTTGTGCCAAAGCATCAATCAAATGGCACTTCAACTTTAACAATCCTGCTTCAAAAACGGTGAACAATCCCGTTGGTCCTGCTCCAATTATTAGTATGTCTGTTTTGATCATAATTTTCCTTTTAAAATATTGTAGTCCCCTTCGACTCCGCTCAGGGCACTATTCAGGCGTGACAGTTTTATACTTTTCAAACAATTCTTTTCCCTTGGTTTGATATTCTTTTTGAATATCCACTATATTTTGACGGTGGTTGACCACCTCTCCTATAATAATTATGGCAGGATTGGCTAACTGCTGCTCCTTTGCCTTGTGCTCAATGGAAGCAACAGTGCCAATACCCACTTTTTCGTTTTCAGTGGTTCCATTTTGAATTATGGCCACTGGCGTATGTTGTTTCCCCTCTTCTTTGAAGAGCTGCATGATTTCTCCCAATTTTGACATCCCCATAAGGATGACCACCGTGGCATTGGACTTTGCGGCCAAAGCCACATCCTTGGATAATTTATGCTCTTTTGTGGTGCCTGTAATCACCCAAAAACTTTCAGCCGCCCCTCTTTTGGTGACAGGGATGTTCTGCGAAGCTGGTACGGACACTGAGGATGAAATCCCTGGAACCACAGCCACATCAATACCCTGTTTTGCAGCGTACTCCATTTCTTCAGCGCCACGGCCAAAAACAAAAGGGTCACCCCCCTTTAAACGCACTACATGCACACCTTGTGAGGCTCTTTGCACAATCAGTTCATTGATTTGCTGTTGTTGATAGCGATAACATCCTTTTCGTTTGCCCACAAAAATGTGTTCCGCATCGGGTGCATATTCCAATAACTCTGGATCTACCAAAGCATCGTACAGCACCACATCGGCACTTTGCAAGGCCTTGATACCCTTAAGGGTAATCAGGTCCAAATCTCCGGGGCCAGCCCCAACTACAGTCAACTTTCCGCTATGCATGTTCCAACTCCAATTTTCTATAATTCTCCAAGCTTTCCAACACACTTTTGGCATCTTCCAAATAGCTTTTGGCAAATGCTTCGGATGGCTCATTCTTGTTCAACTGAAGTGCCAAACGTTCAAAACTTCCATCAAATGTTATCTTTCCGGCTGCCACATACAACTCATCAAAATCCTTGATGATGCTTGCATGGGTGTTTACCTTCACTTTCTCCGCTGTCAATAACGCTTTGGCAGAATTGACAATGGATTGATAAGCGTAATAGATACTGGCCGCCCATTTGCCTTCATTAATGGCCTGCTCTGCATTCTCAATTTTTTCCTGGCTTTCCAAGAATAAGGTGGCCACCAAATCGACAATGACCCCGGCACATTCCCCTATACCGATTTCTTTTTTATATTTTTCCTCATTCCCCCAATCGATGAAATCTTCTGGAGTGAGATTGTCCACATCTGTCAAGGGCTTCAAAATATCATAGAAATAGTGCTGTCCTTTTTCGGCGTAATATTCTGTATACGAAGCTCCATTTCCATTGGCTTCAAAATCATCCAAAATTAACCGAAGTGCCTGAGGACCTCTTTTACTTGGAATTTTGGCTACTTTATCGGCAAACACACCCTTTCCATCACCTAAATTTCCTCCACCCAACAATACTTGTAAAGCTGGAGCCACCAATTTGTCCTTGGTACGGACAGACATTCCCTGAAACCCAATGTGGGCCATGTTGTGCTGCCCGCAAGCGTTCATACATCCACTGATTTTAATGACCACATCTGGATTATTGATGTAATGCGGGTATTCTGCCTTGATCACGCGTTCCAACTCATCTGCGATTCCAGTGCTACTGGCAATCCCCAAATTACAGGTATCCGTTCCTGGGCAAGCAGTGATGTCCAAGGCCTTGTTGTAACCGGCTTCTGCAAAGCCCAATCGCTTCAATTCTTGGTAAAAGAAAGGAACCAGTTCCTCCTTTACAAAAGGAATCAATATATTTTGTCTAAGGGACAAACGAATCTCACCAGCGGCATATTCCTGTACCAATTTGGCCAATTCCCGGGCTTTATCGGTATAAAAATCCCCTAAAAGCACCTTAATTCCGATGGCGACGTAGCCTTCCTGCTTTTGGGGCACCAAGTTGGTGGATTTCCATTGTTCGAAAGCTTCTTTGTCCTCAATGGCAACTTCTGGCGTTTCCACCTCGGCCACCTTGGTTTTGGGATAGCTGTTAAAGTCTATCGGGTACGATTTCACAGGTATGGCCAGTTGCTCTTCTTCCAACAACTCTTTGAAGCCATCCAATCCGATATCCTTCAATAAGAATTTCATCCGTGCCTTGGCACGACTTTTTCGTTCTCCATATCGGTCAAAAACCCGAATTACACCTTCCATTAACGGAATGATCTTGTCCGTTGGCAAAAAGCTATACAACTCGTCAGCATGACGGGGTTGTGAGCCCAAACCACCGGCCAATAATACCTTAAAGCCTCTTTCCCCATTCTGGATTTTGGCGATAAAGCCCAGATCGTGCATGTAGGACAATCCGGTGTCGGCATCACTGGCAGAAAAGGAAACCTTGAATTTTCTTCCCATTTCCTGCCCGATGGGATTTCGCAAGAAGTACTCAAATACCGCATGGGCATAGGGCGAGACATCAAAAGGTTCATCCACATCAATACCGGCTGTTTCACTGGCAGTAACATTTCTAACCGTATTCCCGCAGGCTTCCCGAATGGTGACCTCGTCTTTTTCCAATTGGGCCCATAGTTCTGGGGTGCGTTCCAAGTCCACGTAGTGAATCTGGATATCTTGACGGGTGGTTATGTGCAACCGACCCCTTGAATACTCATCGGAAACATCACAGATCCGCAATAGCTGATTGGAGGTCACTTTACCATAAGGCAATTTGATCCGCACCATTTGAACCCCTGGCTGACGCTGTCCATAAATTCCTCTGGCCAAACGCAAACTCCGAAACTTTTCCTCGTCCGTTTCACCACCTTTGAACTGGCGAATTTTCTTCTCCAATTCAATGATGTCTTTTTCAACTACCGGATTTTCTATTTCTGTTCTAAAGCTCTTCATATTTCTTTTTTTCCTATCTATTTAATAGGTTTACTCATAAAA
>NZ_LXTT01000009.1 GCF_001683915.1 Allomuricauda sp. CP2A
CTGTAAAATAGATGTACTAAATGTTAGGATAAGATGTAACTTTATATCAATCAAGTAATGCCAAAACAAACAATTTACATAGTGTCACTTTCCTTGTTGGTTATGTGGTCTTGCAAAAAAGACGACCAAAGTTCACAACAAGTCAACCTTTTGTTTACCGAAAATAATTTAGCAGGAGATTGGAAAAGGATTGCAGAATTTAGAGGGCAACCAAATGATTCATTGGGCATATTGGAGCCCTTGGAAGATTTGTTTGCCCAATTCGAAAATTGCCGAAAAGATGATATTCTCAGATATGTTAAGGGTAACGAGCAAGAAGATAACCGCTATTTCTGGGGAATCGGGGCAATTGCCTGTCATAGCCAGATATCAAAAACTTTCACTGAAATTGGCACTTGGTCTCTCGAAGAATCAGGAAAACTGAGCCATGTTAATTCTAATACAAGTGAATACCATATTGTAATTCAATTAAATGCCCAACAATTACTTGTCAGAAGTGAATCGGATAAAAACGAAAATGGCGAGACTACGTTCGAATTTACGGAGTATGAACGCATAAGATAGCTTTTATAAAAATATCCAATTGATATTACCTGCCATAAAGGGATATAGAATTGTCCTTGAAATTGGCGATGAAAAGCCTTCCCTTGTCAAAGTGAATATCTGTTGGATAGAAAATGCCTTCCTTTAATATTTGCAGCAACTTTCCTTGATAATCAAAAATTAATATCCGGTTATTTTCTTGGTCGGTGATAGCTAATTCATTAGTGCTCAAAGTAATGCCAGAGGCCACGTTTATTTTTTCATTTTGGCCGATCGTAACAATATGATTGCCTTCAAAATCAAAGACCTGAACCCGATGGTTGTACGCATCGGCCACGAATACCTTACCATCCTTTAGTTTTACATCTATTGGATAATACAATTGGCCCTCATTATGGCCTTGCTTTCCAATAGTATAGCTATAATTTGGTGTCTGAACGATGATACGATGGTTATAGAAATCGGCTACCAGAATGGTATCCCCATATACAGAAACACCCGCCGGGGCCTGTGGCCGTTTGTTGATTTTCAACGGACTGGTTTTACCTTTTTTATATTGCCAGATGGTGTCGGTCAAGAATTCGGGTATGTAAAGTGTTTCCTTATCCATATGGATGTTCATCGGCCGTTGTATCCTCGTGATGGAATCCAACACCTTTCCATTCAGGTCGATTTTATACAAGCGGAAATAATCCGGATCTGAAAACCAAATGGCCTCCTCGTCCTTGGCCAAAGCCAAGGGGCGGGCTTCTTTGGGAAGTATAATTTTCCGTTCGAACTGCCATTGTTCTTTCGTTCTTTCACAACCGGATGTGAGAAGAACCAAAGCAAAAACCGAAAAAATGAATAACTTTCTAAAGTTCATACCAGTAGTTTAAAATCATAAGAGCAAGAATCAGCAAGGTAAATGTCCACATAAACCAAGTATTGATGGTACGTTTACTTTTGTCGTTTTGGCAGGATTCCCCTCCACTACATTTTTTTGAACTTTTAAAATTCTTAAAATGGGCAAACCCAAGGGCTCCGACCGAAAATGTGGTCAGAAAGGGTTGGGCAGGATGTACCCATTCAAAACTTCCGCCCAAGAAACCCAATCCCGCGCCGACCGATAGCAGAGCAGGCAAAAAACAGCACATCAAGGGAAGAAGGGCGGCAACCAAGCTGCTTCCCAATACCATTTTGGAAATAGTCTTCATAAAATCTATTCGATTTTGGTTAGTACGATGGACCATTGGCCAGAGAGGTTATCATCTTCCTCATCCTGCACCGTTCCGCTTATGCTTGCTGTTCCAACGGTTAATTTTTGTAACAACGCCGTAGGCGTATCCTGCGATACCGAAAATCGTTCATTAGCGGTCTCAATGTACCATTGGCCATCTTCTTTCGTTGCGTTTCCAATTAGGGTCACTTCAGCTTTTTTTGCCGAAAAACCGTTCTTTTTTACCTCTTCCTGAATGCTACGTAATTTAAGTCCGTTCTCGGCAGCCAATCCCATATATGCCTTTCCGTCATTGAGGCTGACACGCACTTCCTGAAGCCCATCCATCTTTTTCAGTCCCCGCTCTAGGCCATAGGCGCAAGGGGCGCAATCCATTCCATAAACTTCTTGGTCAACTTTGGTAATTTGCCCCGATGCTGTGCCAATTCCGAATAGACCTATCATCATAATTCTAAATATATTTCTCATTTTATACATTTTTAAAATTCTTGCTTTATAACCAATAGCTTAAGTTTATGGCCAATCGATACCTTTCTTTCACTGCCCCAAGTGTCAAGTCCTGTACGACCGGAAACATCGCACCGAACGATATTCCCCAAGCGCCATATAGTCCAAGAAAAGAGGGCCCGACCAGTATTTTTGTACTGCGCGAATCTGTAAAGTCCATTTGCCCCTCAAATTTATTGTCGCCAGGGAATTCGGCCAATGATTCTATGAAAATGCGCCAATCGGGCTTTGGGTAATCGCCCATAAATATATTGGGGCGATACCCCACTACCGCACTGGCGTAGGGCAGGTCGCCCAATTGTTCGCCACCTTTCTCAAAATAATATTGGTATCCGCCACCGATCCATCCATACCAAGTGCGCGAGGCATAGCCCGTTGAAATGGCCGCGTGTACCGAGTTGCCCACATTGGCCTGTCCCCTGACATCATCCGTCGGCGCAGAAACGCCCACGATGGCGGTGGACTCAAAGCGTTTTCCAACCCCAAAGGCGTTCGAGAAAAACCGGTACCAAAGGGAAGCCTCAATATCCCCGTTGGCGGGCATATTGCTGTTGCCCCGTGTCCTCGGTGCATCACCCAACCTTTCTATCATCGTGGGGGTGGTCAGGTTTATCTGCAGGTCTTCCGTAATGCCATAGGAAAACAGATAGCGGAGCATATAGGACGTTTCGGTCTCCGTACTTAGGCTCATTCCCGCCACGTTCAAATCGACCCCACCTTTGGCAAGGGTCGGTGTCTGAAGCCCATAGAGTGGGCCGTGGCCTTGGGCCATCGCCGATCCTGATATGGCCAATAACAATATCAATTTGAGATAGGGAATGTTCAATGATATTTTAGGGAATACTTTGTTAATCATACTCAAACACATTATAATTAGGATTGTCCGATTCCCGCTTCTACCAATTTCACTTCGGTGATAGCCGAATCCTTACAGCATTCCAAGAGCTCACCGTTCACTACCACAGCGGGAACTTTCTTTATGCCATATTCATCCATCTTATCAAGACAGGTCTTGTCTTCACATTGCTTGACCAAATCATATGTGGTTACCTCACATTTATCGCAGGCCATTTCCTTTATCATTTTGACCACTGGGTCACAGACCGGACAATTG
>NZ_LXTT01000041.1 GCF_001683915.1 Allomuricauda sp. CP2A
TTAGTATTCGGTGCAATTTTGATAAAAAGAGTAAGGCTATAGAGGGCGCTCAATTTTATCCTGAGAGGGGTAGTATACTATGTTTGGTATTTCCACTTTGTGTTAAGTTATGTTAACTATTTGATTTTTGAATAGAAGATTCCATTTTTCATTCTTCTTATTTTCTTTCAAGAAGATATTTTTTCTTTATCCATCCTGTTTCGGGTAGACCATCCTTTGGATTTAGATAACTAACGTATGCCCATTTATGGAACTTATTGAGTACTATCAAATCGTAATTGGCAGGTAAATACGCTATCACTTTAGACCGTTTTCTTGGCTTCAACATTACCTTGCATTTAATTCTAACTTTTTCATTCCGTTCATTTTCCTTTAAAGACTTTTGAATTTTCTCAAATCCATCTTTGACAATTAAGGAAATTTCCTCTTTAGTGGCATAATTTGGTCTTGGCTCATACTCTTTGATTACGCCTCGAATAGCTATTATGAAGCTGATTAAGGCAATGAATTTGAGTAGTATTTCAAATACATTTTTATCCTGTCTGTCAAATTTTATTTCAATTCCATGAAGAAGATTTTTGATTTCTTCTAAGCTTTTCTCTGTTATTCCATCGTCATCATCTATCGCTTCATTAATTGCTGCAGCATTTGTTGAAATTTCATCAAAATCTTCCAGTAAATCCCACTTTTTTTGCTCCAAAGCAATCTTGACAAGGTGACTCGAAATATCTTGAAACGATAGTTGAAAATTTTTAATATGAGCTATTATAGAACTTGGACTGTTGACTTTATCAATCCCTTTCAAACTATGAAGGAGATTTATTTGCGAAGAAGCAATTGAATTCAAAGTTGCCAAAGTAGTAGATGGAATCATCTTATTATGCTGAAGAGCAGCTATTCTGGCAATATTACTATAAGTTGTAAAGTTTTTAATATTGTTACTGGCCGATAGACTTTTTAGGACAGATTCATGCAACATCATTGAATTGAACTGTTTTGGCGCTCCTGATGACTGAATGATTTTGGACAAATTAGCAGAAATACTTGCTTGCTCCATCATCCTTTGACTTAGCTTGGTTGTTTTTAAAATGTCTGCTAGTGTTTTTATTTGCATCCTTGGTGGTAAAAATTACTGCTTATTAATTGAGAAGGGGCTAGGACTACCTCTATTTAAGATGAATCATAGCCCTTTCCATTTTAGGTTTATAGGTTTTGTGGGTTATTTCCAAGCCAGATATGTAGTTCATATACTCTTGTTTCCTTTCTTTTGAAAATTGCTCCATAGGAATAACTGTTATCCATTCAAAAAAATCATTGTGTCCCACGATTCTATTTTTATGTGCAATCAATAAATTCTTTAGAAACACATCGTAAACTTCTTTTGGCACAAGTTTAAAACTCAATCTAAGCCATTTATACATCTGGGCATCTTCAAAATAATCAATCAATTCTTGTATAAATTGACTCTGTTCTTCTACAGAAAAGCTTCTTGATACAGTTGACACCTTTCCCTTAAAAGTTTGATAGTCATGAGCTTTATTATTAACAAAAGGTTTTTTCAAGTAATTCAAAACTGATTTCCCATAAAACCATTTGTCTTTCAATAGCTTTACATTTTTTATATAAGAATGTAAAATAGTTCCTTCAATGCCGTTTAGTACTTTTAAAAATTGTTCCCCAGCAGATTTTTTCAGTCGGAACATAAATGATATGCTATCCTTAGAATGATAGTTAGCAAAGGCATTAATCGTTCTCAAAATAACTCGCTCTTCTTCAGCACTTGATAAACCCTTACTTTCAGCAGACTTTTCCAACATTAGAAGTAAAGTGTTGCCATAAGGAAAACAAGCTTTCCCCTTATTTATATAATGCTCAATCAGGGTTTCGGAAAAAGGATAATTATAGACATCAAATCTATCGACATCTTTATAGAGAATATCATTT
>NZ_LXTT01000060.1 GCF_001683915.1 Allomuricauda sp. CP2A
GCCGTTATGGAGGCCATCGATTACGGCCCTGGAAGGAACATCGACAGGAACAGGATACAACGCTACGCCTCCTGTGGATTTATACACAAGGGTGAAAATATGCTCATTACCGGGAGCACCGGGGTGGGCAAGAGCTATCTGGCCTCGGCCATTGGGCACCAGGCCTGCTCAATGGGGTACAGGACCATGTACTTCAACACGGCCAAGCTCTTTACCCTGCTCAAAACCTCAAAGGCGGACGGGTCCTTTCTAAAATTCATTGGAAAACTTGAAAAACAGGACCTGCTCATACTGGATGACTTTGGCCTAAAACCATTGGACAACATCAACAGGCACTCTTTGATGGAGATCATAGAGGACAGGCACGGCAAAAAGTCCACTATTATAGCCTCACAACTGCCCGTGGAGGCATGGCACGATGTCATCGGTGAAAAAACAATCGCTGACGCCATCCTTGACCGTCTGGTGCACTCAGCGCACAGGGTGGACATTAAAGGGGAATCTATGAGGAAAAAAATTAAAAATAAACATTAACTTCACCACCAAAATGAGTCGATCTCGTGCACTTGATTTGCACTGCTCACTTTCATCCGCCGCAGGTGGTATACATTGACCGCCCTATCCATATAAATTCAAAATGGCCTGCGCTTTATCTGGGATTTTTAAACTTACCGGTTTAGAGTTCTTGTTCATTACATAGAACAAGCGATTATCTTTGAAATCACTCCATTTAATCTGCACAACATCTGAAATACGTATTCCGGCAAAATAAAAGGCCATTAACCATACATTTCGGGTGTGCCAAATAGAAGTTCCTGGTTCTAATTCCAATTGCTCTATCCTTTCAACTTCTTTGATCGTAAGACCGATTTTATGACCTGAACCAATCCTTATTTTTTCCTTTTCACCTGCAAAGGGGTAATATTTAGATGGAACTATGTCGTCTCTTATAGCTACGTTGAACAAAGTACGGACAAAGATGAGTTGATTGGTTATGGTTCGTTCTTTATGCCCTAAATAAATAGTACAAAAATTCTTGAACCTTTCAATAAAACGTTCATTGATATCTTGAAATCTAAGTGACGGTTTGTTTTTGAAATAAAGTACCGAATCATAAAAGTCGGTTTCCGATTTGCGTCCATCACTGATGCGTTTTTTTCTCCGTCTTTTGATACCCTCAATGATTTCATCTTTCTTCAAGGAACGTTTAAGGTTTAAAAATTCATCGATATTGAAAAGAATTGACATTTCGGCCTTGGCAACAGAAATGGTTCCCCTATCGTATTTGTCCTTTATACGTTCAGCAGCTAGCACAAAAAAAGGTTTTTCCCCTTCCACTCCTTTCAACTTTTGCAGGGCTTGTTTTGGAGTTAGGCTTTCTTTCTTCAAATCAAAATAAATATCATTGGCCTCTATCAACTTTTTCATAAGAAAGTTGTTCAACTTTTTATAATTGGGATGTGACCTTTTGACCGTAGAAGCAGTTTTATCCCAATCTTTTTCAAGAATGTACTGGCCCAAAAACCGATAACTTGTTCTGTAATTATCGCTTACTCGCAATGCAAGTGGTGCTGAACCGTCCTTTCTTTCCTTATTTTTCCGTCGAACAATCTTAATACTGGCCATAACTATCCTCTTTAATCCTTAATAAAAGTACAACTTTAAACAAAAAAAGGGGTACAGAATAGGTACAGAATAAATTGATTTTAAATGGAATTATTCGGTATTCTTTAACATTTAAAAAATCATAACTAATTTATTTTCAATTATTTAAATATTATTTGATATATAGCTTATG
>NZ_LXTT01000083.1 GCF_001683915.1 Allomuricauda sp. CP2A
GATATGAAGAAGTTGAAATCAATTTTGAAACCACTATAAGTGTCATTGAGGAATTGGCTATCTACTTTTCGGAATTCAACGCAAAAAATCAAACTCCTTCATTACTAAGAAATTTCTTAAATAATAATGAAATAGAAGAAATTCTAGACTTTTCTATTAGAGGAGGGGAAAGAAAATACGGATACAGGCTTAACATTCCAGAAAATATGGAATATGCTTTTTCAAGTTTTGCGCGTAACAATGAAAATCCTATTCAATTTTATCTTCAGCATTTAATTTCTGAAATTATAAGTACAATAAGTGGGTTAGTAAGTGAATATTCATATCATACAAACAGCCGTTCAGTAATAGAAGTCGAGTCAAAAAACAGTATAAATTTTATAAAATGGATTGCAAAAATTGGCGATGAAAATAACCTGAGACTATATACTCTTAATTATGACAGAGTTTTCAAGGTGTTGTTAGAAAATGCCAATATTAAATGTTTTGAAGGTTTTTACTCAAGTGGGGAAGTATCTGATTTGAATGGTTTAAGATGTGATATAAAAAGGATTGTCAAAGATGACAATATAAATGTTCACTACAATTTACACGGTTCCGCTTTTTGGAAAGTAATCCCATCTAATAAATCACAACTTCCAAGTCCAGAATTAGTCTATGTTGGTTTTCCAAATTTGCAGATAAATGATGAGATTGCAAATGTTCAAATTGAGAAGGGAAAACCAATATTTTTAACCAATATTATTTCTGGTTATCAGAAAGCACAAAAATCAATGATATCTCCTTTCAAACAAATGCATTTTTCTTTTGATAGAGATTGCTTGAGTTCTAATCATGTATTTATTATAGGTTATTCATTCAGTGATGAACACATAAATC
>NZ_LXTT01000096.1 GCF_001683915.1 Allomuricauda sp. CP2A
TCCCACGGCATTTGGGTCAAAAGGTAATTTATAGGGGTGTGATTGATCGTTGCCCAACCCCATTACCAGTTCACCGGTCGCCGTACTCTGCCATTCGGTTATTATACGGCTGGTTCTAGTATCTGTCGCCTCGAAGGAGTTTACAAAATTATCAAATAAGTAAGTGCGTGCAGCAAATACAGAATTGTTCGGGAAAGGTCTTGGATAATCCGGTGGGAAGATCAGCGCATTCATAAACTGGCCCGCCCCAGCAGCATCTTTGGGAAGTGCCCAAATAACCTCGGCATTGCCCTCGTTCGATATTTCAAACACGTCTGAGTAATTGGGCAAAAGACTGTACAGTCCCAAATCGATGACGCTCGAGGACATGTCGGCCGCTTTTTGCCATTGCTTGGTGTTCAGGTAAAACTTTGCCAGGACCGACATGGCCACGCCTTTGGATGCTTTTCCAAAGGCCGGAGGTTGGTTGGGTAAAGTGGCTATTGCCCCCAACAGTTCCTGCTCTATAAAGGCCTGAGTCTCTTCGTCAGTTGATCGGGGCAGCAAAGGATCATCAGTAGAAGACCGATAAATCGGCACCCTACCAAAAAGCTTGTAAAGCTCCGAATAGGCCCATCCCCTTATAAAATGGGCCTCGGCTTCCGTTCTCTGCTTAAAATCATTCGAAAAAGAATCATTGTCCAGGTTGTCCAGGACCAGATTCGCATCACGAATGGAACTAAAGTACACTATCCATACAGGAATCAATTGGCCATGGTTGCTGTCCCAATTGTAATCGATCAAAGATTGCCATACACTTTCAATCGACCCACCAGCACCCCATACCTCACCGGCTGGCATGGTTCCCAAATAATAAGGGGACCAGGATTCATCATCCCCAGCCCTATGCGAATAGGCATAAGCTGCATTCAATAAGGAGCTGAGACCTTGCTCAGAGGTAAAAAGTGTTGAGGGCGAGAGCTCAGAGAACACCTCTTCCTCCAAACGTTCTTCACAGCCCAGCAGGCCAGACAGCATTATAGTGAGAGCTATTCTATAATAATAAGTTTTCATAATTATGATTTTTTTAATTGTTTGACCTAAAAATTGGCAGTAAGACCCAACATATAGGTTGTTGCCAGGGGATAACTACTATAATCGATCCTAACGTTACTTCTACCGAATGAATTAGCCTCAGGATCAAATCCCACATAATCAGTAATTGTAAACAGGTTCTGGCCGGTCACATAGACTTGAAGTGAGTTCAAAAAATCAATATTTTGAACTGGAACGTTGTACGATAGCCTGACATTTTTCAAACGCAGGTAAGATGCGTCTTGAATGGTCAGGGTATTCACTTTTCCTGCACCATAGGCATTGGGGTTTACCCCTGATGGCCATTTAGCACCTGTATTTTGCGGCGTCCATCGATCCAATATTTGGTGCGCAAGTCGGTTTCTTCTGAAGTTTGCAGGATAGAGAGACTCTATCAGGTTGATATTCAATAGATCGACACCTGCCTGACCCTGAAAAAAGAAGTCCAACGTCAAATTCTTGAAGGAAATTGAATTTTGTATACCATAGGTAAAATCAGGATATGGGGTGCCTATAATGGTCTGGTCGGTAGGCGTAATGGCCCCATCTCCATTTCTATCTTCAAAAATTGGAAAGCCTGGCTGGGCTGTGGGCTGTGGTGAATTGGCTATATCGTCACCTTCCTGAAAAATGCCGGTGACAACATATCCATAATAGGAGGCCAGGGGATGACCTTCTTGAATGATCGCCGTGTTGCCCACTGCTTGTACACTTCCCGTCACAATACTTTCAATTCGTCCCAAATCCACCACTTCATTCTTAATGGCGGAAAAATTCAATGAAGTATCCCATTTAAAATCATCGGTCACTATGTTGGTCGAGTTAAAAAGAAACTCAACCCCACTGTTCTTAACTTCGCCTACATTTGTCAATATTGATGAATAACCGGAAGCAAATGGCAATGGAAGGTCAAACAACAAATCCTTCGATTCTTTTGAAAAATAATCCAAGCTTCCACTGAATCTGCCACCTGAAATACCGAAATCAAGACCGATGTTGAGTTGTTCGGTGGTTTCCCACTTAAGGTCTGGATTTGCAATACGCTGGGGGATGACACTGCCCGAAATGGTGCCACCAAACACTACGTTGGGTCCTGTTCCAAAGGTCAGTTGCGATGCATAGTTGCCAATTTCCTGGTTGCCGGTCTGACCCCAACTTGCCCGTAGCTTGAGCTGGCTGAAACTATCGGGAATAAATTCTTCTTGGTCAAGTTTATAGCCCAAGGCAAAGGATGGAAAATAGCCCCATTTGTTGTTCTCTCCAAACCTTGATGACCCATCGGCCCTTATTGAGGCAGTTAATAAAAATTTGTCAAAAAGGTTATAGTTCACCCTGCCTAGATATGACAACAAGGTATTTTCTTCCTTGCCACTAGAGAGTACATCCGTATTGGTGTCGCCCAGTGCCAAATTGTTAGTTTTGATATCATCTGTCGGAAAACCGCTGATATTACCGGAAAAGAACTGCGAACTGAACTTTTGAAAGGTGATACCGCCCAATACCGTAAGTGCATGGTCTTCGTTAAAAGCTTTGTCATAGGTCATCGTGTACTCGAACAGATAGTTGGAGCGTTCCAATACGTTGATGTTCGCGATACCACCAGCGGCACCGCCACGAATGGTCTGGGTGGTATTGTAAATGTCACGTCTCGATGTTTGTCTGTCGGTCCCGAAATTGAACTTGCCTGAAAGATCTTCAGTGAAATCGTAGTTCAAAAAAGCACTTCCGAATGTTCTATTGGTCTCGCTCTCGCTAATAATGGCATTTATCAAGGTAACTGGATTGTTGACAGTCAGATTCGCCGACTGGCTAAAAGTACCATCGTCATTAAATATGGGCTCTGTAGGATCATATAACAATGAAGAATAAATAGGTCCTGCTTGCTCATTGGTATTGACACCATCGACATTGTTGTTGTCCTTGACCAAACTTGTGTTGAAGTTAAGGCCTATCTGGGCCTTGTTCCCAATTTTTGTCTCAAGGTTTATTCTTCCGGTATATCTTTTTATCCCCGTGTTTTTTACAACACCTTCTTGGTCAAAATAATTGAATGAGGCATAATAACTTGTGTTTTCGCTGCCCCCGCTCACAGCCAGGTTGTGATTGGTCAAAGGAGCCGAGCGAAAGACTTCATCTTGCCAATCGGTCCCCCTGCCGATTCTTGAAATATCCTCATTGTTGAAAACCACTGCGTTTCCTTGTGCAATTGACAAGTCGTTTATGGCATCTATGTATTGTGAGGTGGAAAGTACATCGATTTTTTCAGCGACCGATTGGATACCTGCATATACATCATACGTGACATTTACCTTGCCTTTGCTTCCCTTCTTGGTAGTGATCAAGATTACCCCATTAGCCCCTCTTGAACCGTAAATTGCCGTTGCAGAGGCATCCTTTAAAATCTCTATCGATTCCACATCAGCTGGATTCAGGGAATTCAAGGGATTCCTAGGGCTCAGGTTTTGACCTACTTCGGCCACCCCGCCAGAACCAAGGTTGGGGCTGTTGTCAATCGGGAACCCATCTATTACATACAAAGGCTCGTTACTGGCATTCAAAGAGTTGGAGCCCCTGATCCTAATTGCCAACCCACCTCCAGGGGCTGAACTGGCCTGGTTTATCTGTACCCCAGCAGCCCTACCTAGCATCATTTGGTCCACGGATACGTTCGCCCCCGGGTTCATGTCGTCTTGACCCAATGACGCCACGGACCCAGTTAAGTCACTTTTCTTCTGCGTTCCATAGCCGACAACCACGATTTCATCAAGGGCGGCAGTACTTTCCAGTAAGACAATGTTCAAAACCGGTTGTCCGTTGACAGGGATTTCTTTTGTAGTGAACCCGATATAGGACACGGTCAATATGGCATCACCGTCAGTTACCTTGATCGAAAAATTGCCATCAAAATCGGTTTGGGTGCCGTTCGTGGTTCCCTTTTCGATGATATTTGCTCCTGCCAAAGGAACTCCTGAATCATCCAATACCGTTCCGCTGACCGTAAAATCTTGAAAAAAAACGGCGTCGGTGTTTGGTATATGATAGGTTGGATCTTTAAAGACTGTTACTTGTCTGCCAATAATATTGTAACCTAGACCGTACGATTCCAATAAAGAGTCAAGAACGTTAGGTAAGGTTATATTGTTTTTCTTGAGAGTAATTGAATTATCATTGGGCAAAATACCATCTTTGTAAAAAAAGATGTACTCGCTTTCATCCTGTAACTGGTTGAATAGTGTCTCTAAACTTACATTTTTAAGGTCAAGATTAAACTTGGTCTGTGCGTAAGAGTCGTTTGCATTGAGGGCGGTTAACCCCAATAATATGTAACAAAGAAAGGACCTCATTATTTTTATTGAAATGGATTGACCATTTAATTTGCCTAGAACATGGGCAATACTTAAGTAATTATTCATAATTTTAGAGTTCAGTTTAGTTATTACTTCGGTAATACATTTTACCGGCAGATGCGCCAACATCTGTCGGTTTTCATTTCATTCTGTATATTTTATTTCATAGGCACTGTATCTTTTAAATTTAACTTGGTGGAGGCCAGTATGATTTTGTCGGTTTGATATTCCGCAGAAAAGTTAGATGCTTCTCCTATAGTTTGTAGGACTTGGCCCAGATTTTCCTTTAAGTCGAGCTTTCCAGAAAATGTTTCTGTTTTTAATTGATTTTCCTTTATGAAAATTTCCACACCATAATATCTTGACAATTTGGCGGTGATGTATCCCAAATCACGGTTTTTTAAACTAAGGTAGCCTTCTCTCCACCCAAAATATTCATCTATGTTCACATCGTGCATTCCTATTTCTTTGGTTTTGGTATTATAGCCAGCCATTGTGCCCGGTGCCATCTTAAAAGACTTTTCGTCATCTTGGTCATAGGTCACCAAAACACTGCCGCTCTTAAGAACTGTACTAGCCATTTCATCATCGGGATAAGTGCTTACATTGAATACGGTGCCCAATACCTTGATCTCCTGATTGGTCGAGATCACCCGAAAGGGTTTTGATGGGTTATGTGCGACTTCGAATATGGCCTCGCCTTCGAGAAAGACCTCCCGCTCCTTATCCCTGAAAAACGCAGGGTAGATAAGCCTAGACCCTGAATTTATCCATATTTTCGTTCCATCAGAAAGGGTCACGTCGGTACGTTTTCCAAAGGGCACCAGTATCGTGTTGAATACAGGTTTTTTTTCATCTTCTATAGTTTGTCTATACTTTTCACCTGTTCCCACGTGCAGGTCTTTTCCCGTTGACGAGTACTTTAGTGTATTGTTCTTTTCATTTAGTTGAATTTTTTCTCTCTCTCCGAGCACCACGATCACTTGGTTGCTACTGCCAAAGTCAACAATTGACTCATCTTCATCAATAAAATCTTGTAGTGACTGTTCGCTAGATTTGTCAAAAACGGTGAAAACAGCAAACAACACCACTATCGATGCTGCCGCACCGTACAACAACATTGCCCTTTGTTGCCTTTTTGCATCTTTTCTTAGAAGTTTGGCCGACCTTATAATACGGCTCTTAAGCTTTGTCCGCTCTTGGTCAGAAAGTGGTTCGTTCTCGTTAAAATTCATACTTTATTGGTAATTATGGAGGAAATAGAATTCACCGCCCATATATAAGAGGGCGGTTTTTGATATTTATAGACAAAAAAATGCATTTTTTAGAAGAACAGTGTTAAGGCCGTATTGCGGATCGTTTTTAAAGTTCGGTAAACCAAGGTCCTGGCAGAAGCAACGGATAGTCCCATATCTTCTGCAATTTGTTGATATGTCTTTTCTTGGGCGAAACGAAGTCGAAGTATCTTTCGTTGATGATCCGTTAAATCAATCATTATTTTTTTTAGCCTCTTTAACAGCTCATTTTCTTTTTCTTCTTCGATGATTTCCTCCTCATGTGAAACAACCATCAGGCCTGCAGTAGAGTAACCATTGTTGAAGGTTTCCAATTCACTCCCCAAGCTCTTGATCTTATGGTCGCTTGGCTTAAGGAGTTTTCTTTTAAGTGACATTATCAAATAGGCCTCTACGTTTTTGACATCCGATAATTTCTTGTGGTATCTATAAAGGTCTAGAAAAAGATTGTGGATTTCATCTTGAACTTTAGCTCTATCTCCACTGATTTTGTACCCATAGGCAAAAAGTTTGTCAACGTAAAGGTCATATAGAGACCCCAAAGATGCCAAACAGCCTTTCTTCAGATCTTTCCAGAGCAGCTTCTCTATAGAGTCCAATACTTGATCTATTTTTTTTTCTCCTCCCATTGATACCGTAATCCAAATGGTATGGCAAATTTGCCAATTGACAAAATCATAATTCGTAAATAGAATTTTATCATGTCCCGTTATTGAAATTATCGCAACTAATGTATAAAAAAAATAAGGAATTGATAACAATGATGAATTTTTTACAAATTAACTTTTAATGATATGAGAAGTTGGGTGCCCAGCTCAAAAGGGCTAAGAGTGTCAAGAAAACAAAAAATGATGTCTATAAAAAAAGGGTTTTCATCTCTTACTAAAAATGGCCGACCAAAAAGTTAAAACTCTGCAGACATGAAAAGTCATCTTAAAAAAATAGGTCAAGGAACGACTAGGTTGGTGCTTATGGTCGCCATCTTATTGGTTTTTCTTATGTGTAAGGTGATGTTTTCTCAACAAAGCCCGAATATAGTTTGGATAGTATGCGAGGATATTTCCCCTTTTTTGGGGGCATATGGCGATTCAATTGCGAAAACCCCTAACATAGATGATCTGGCTCAGGATGCGGTTGTTTTTACAAAAGCGTATACCACGTCCGGGGTCTGCGCACCCAGTAGATCATCCATTATTACCGGCATGCATGCAATTTCAATAGGCACACAACACATGCGCTCCCTTTCTAAATCAACAATTTTTATGCCGGAAGGCCTGCCAAGCTATTCGGCCGTTTTGCCGGACAATGTAAAGGCTTTTCCAGAATATCTAAGGGCACGGGGCTACTATACGACAAACAACTATAAAGAAGATTATCAGTTTGAAGAGCCGGTTACAGTTTGGGATGACAGTAGCCCAGCGGCTTCTTATGCATATAGGCCTAAAAACGTTCCGTTCTTCAGTGTGTTCAACTTGGCTGTCACACACGAATCAAAGTTGATGGTGTCGCCAGACAGCATTGTTTTCGACCCCAATGACATGAAGTTGCCCCCATATTACGTCGATACCGAAACTGTACGCAAAGATATGGCAGTTCTCTATACCCGTATCGAACAAATGGATCAGACTGTGGGCGAGATTGTTGACAAGTTAAAAAAAGATCGAGTATATGATGACTCTTATGTGATATTTTTTAGCGACCATGGTGGATGTATGCCTTGGACCAAGCGGGAAATTCTTGAAAGGGGAACGCATATACCTTTAATCATTAAATTTCCCAAAAACCGTTTTTCGGGCACCAAAGACGATAGGTTGATCAGTGCAGTGGACTTGGCACCAACAATGCTTTCCATAGCGGGCATCAAGCCTCCCGACCATCTTCAGGGAACCGCTTTTCTGGGGGCATACAAATCTTCGGAAGAAAGAAAGTATGTCTTTGCGGGGAGAGACCGTATGGCAAATAAGTATGATAGGGTACGGTCTGTGAGCGACGGTGACTTCAGGTATGTGTACAACTTTATGCCAGAACTGCCCAAATACCAAGACCTGCAATACAGAAAGGGCATACCCACGATGAAAGAAATATTGGAACTCTATAAAGAGGGAAATTTAGATAACCCCTATCTGTTGGACTGGTTTGCCGGAAATAAACCTTCCGAAGAACTCTATCACACCAAAATGGATCCCTATGAGGTGTTAAATATTGCGGAAGAGCCCCAATATGCGGCAAAAAAGAAAGAACTTAAAGAAACTCTTTTTGATTGGATAACAAAAGTGGGCGACCTATCCTCGGTCGGCGAAAAAGAGATGGTATTCAACAATTGGTGGAAAAACACAAAAGAACCTCCTAAAACATCGCCCCCGAAAATAATAGGTAACAAAAATGGGGTTACTATAGAATGTGCTACTAAAGGAGCTTCGATCGGTTATCGCATAGTTGACCAAGGTGACCTCCTTGACACGAAATCAAGGCGTAGGGCCAAAAGTTGGGATTTTGGTTTTACAATCGACCAAGAAAAGACCATTGAATTTGTTGATGTGCACAAGCCATGGAAGATCTACCTAGGAGAAACCATTAGTTTGGAAAAGGGACAGACACTTATCATCAATGCCCATAGAATCGGGTATTTGCCCAATGAAGTGACCTATACATATTAGATTTTCAACAAAAATTATATAAATCAATTTAACTATGAAGAAAATCAATCGCTTATTTTTTGGAACGGCATTTTTGTCATTGCTATTGTTCGCCTCCTGCTCGGACACATCTTTTGAGGAAGAAAACCTGAATGCTTCCAATAACCTAACCGAGTCGGATAGAGTATCGCTGTTCGGCAACATGTCCGAAGACATTCAATTTGACGGGTACTACGTAGGGGCGGACACCTTACTTTTTGATTACCGGACCACCAGTATTCTGGATGTGCCCCCGGTATACCCAGAAACAATCACAAACGACGAACCCATATGGTTCGTAAATGGTGCGGGCACCGATGTGGCCAAACAATATAAAAATATGCTTGAAATTGCAGAATTTATAGGCCGCCCGGTTGTGGGCATACATAATGGTACCAAAGAAGGAATAGCTGATGTGGTTGAAATCATCTTGCCCACCAACGAGGTGGTGGAGGCCGCAATTGAAAAGAGTGTGCTTGAAATCATTGATACAGACACCAGGGTACTTTTGTTGGGACACAGTCAGGGGGCCTTTCACTTGGCCAGATCACTACGTTCATTGGAAAACCAGCTTTCGAACAGCCAATTGGGCCAACTCATGGTAGAAACCATTGGTGGTGCTGGTATGTGGTTCCCCCGAGGCCCCCAATATGTCCATTATGCCAACGAAGGTGACAATGTTCCAAAAGTTCATGGGGTGCTCACGCCAGGTGCCTTGACCGGTAACCGAAGTGTTATTTTTACTTTTGATGACGAATGGTACGACATTCCACCTGAGATTGACACCCCTTTTATAAGGGTGCACGCCCAAATCGTTTATTTGCGGAATCGACTGACTTTTGCCGAGGCTCGGACCTATGCTCCTTTGTTCGGCAGCAAAAAAATCAACTTGGATAATCTATAAAAAACAAAAAATGAAAAAATCAAGAAGTTCTATGCTTCATACCGCTGTTGTTATAACCTTTTTAAGCTCTATGTTTTGTATAGGGCAAGGAAAAGTTTTGGAAGGACAGTCGGTAAAGAGCACCATTTTGGGCAAAGAGGTTGATTATACCGTTTATTTGCCAACCGGTTATGATGACTCTACAAGAAGCTACCCTGTAATCTATCTTTTGCACGGTTATGGGGGTGATGAAAATGTTTGGGTACAATATGGGCTTATAGACCATTTCATGGATTCTGCCATTGAGAAGGCACAAATCCCTCCTTCAATTGTAATAATGCCTGATGGAGGGCAGTATTTTTACATCAATGATTTCCAAGACAATTCAAGGTTTGAAGATATGTTCTTTCAAGAATTTATACCAATGGTCGAAAAAACCTATAGAATTAAAAAGACAAAGGAACACCGGGCAGTTGTAGGCAATTCAATGGGTGGCTATGGCGCCTTTTTGTATGGGGTGAAACACCATGATATGTTCGGTACCTGTGTACCACTCAGTGCGGCCATTATTTCAATGGATGATCCAATGACCAAAAATCCCATGTGGAAAGGACTGGCTAAAAACCTTTATGGGATGGATGTAGATTCTCAAAACCCCGACACCGGTCATTGGGATGCCAACAACCCCATAAAATTAATCCAGGCAATACCAAAGGATAAACTGAAAACAAGGTTTTACTTCGATATAGGCGATGACGATTTTCTCTATTCTGGCAATGCCAAGGCCTATGTCGAATTACGAAATATAAAAGTAGAACACGAGTTCCGCATCAATGACGGTGGCCATGATTGGACATTTTGGAGGTCTTCAATACCGGGTTTTTTAAAGTTTATAGGGCAGGGCTTTATGAGACAGTAAAGCTATATGATGGAGAGATAATCAAGCCCCAATTAGGCCGGCATAATGCGTTTTCTTCTTTTTCCTATTGTATTAGAAAAATAACGCTTGCTCTTTGGGCTTGATTCTTTCTCCTCTTAATTTGCCATATTAGAGGAATGACCATGTGGCCTTACCCTATAGCAACCGTAGCAATATGACTTAATCTGAATATTTACTTCTTCAACATAAACACGTGGTTTAGTCTATACTGACTGAATATATTCCAAATTATTGTCCAATAAAACTTACTACAGTCAGGATTTTTTTTGATTGGGCAAAGGCAATATTCGGCCCTTGAATTAATCTCCTGCTTTGAATCCCCCCTTTATCGAGAAAACTGTAAAATTGTACTTTTTGGATGTAACTTTTCTGTTAAATTCTAAAGTACCCTATGGTTCACCGTATTTAGGTTACCCATTGCTCTCACCTCTATTTTAATAAGGTCATAACGCCTTTTAAATAGAGGACTTGCCTTTCAACTTCTACAAAAATCAAAAATCTTTCATAACTAAATTTTATGAAAAATTATTTGAGACCATTCGTAATTGTTTTGATTTAGATGTAAATAACGGTTTACAGCAAAAAGTTCGACAACGAGGATAGTAACACCTGAGCCAACCTATCTGATACTACGCATGAATTAGCGAAGTCTAAAATCGACAATACCAACATAAAAGCTTTCTTTTTTATCGTTCCCGATATCAAGGTGGAAGAAACTACATAAATTGATGTTAAACCCCCATCTTCAAATAAGAATTAGTATATATCCATCGTTAAATAATTATGTCAAAATGCCGAACACCAATAAAGCAAAAAAAACTTTTGCGCACTCGTAAAAGTACTACTATGATCGATAAAGCCAAAGACCATTGCACTCGACTACTTTTAAACGGTTCCTGTAGCAAACTTCCCTTTCATAATATAGAACATACCAAGGAAGTAGTGGACAATGCAAGGCTTATTTCCAGTTATCTTGGATTCACGGGCGATGAAACCGAGCCAATTCTCATTGCCGCATGGTTCCACGACACCGGACTTTCCAAAACTTATATCGGTCATGAGGAGGTCAGCAAAGCATTGGCCTCTGAATTTTTAAAGAAAATGCATTATGATCCCGATAGGTTGGAAACTGTCCTTGAGTGTATCGATGCTACCAAAATGCCACAATGCCCTAAGAACAAGTATGCCGAGGTTTTATGCGACGCCGACCTTTTTCATATAGGTACGCCCAATTTTTTCTTTAAAAAACTGCTACTACGAAGGGAATGGGCGGTCAATGGGATAATGAATGTAAACGAAATGGAATGGCACCATATAAACTTTAAATTTTTACACGAAAACCATTTCAAAACGAGGTATGGAAAGGATATTTTGGAAAAAGGGAAACTGGTCAACGAGGCAAAAGTGAAATATATTCTTAGCATTTATAATTAAGGGAACTTATAAGAATTGTGTTTGTGATTCAAAAACAATACCGCCTTGTAAAGTCGGGCTCCCCACTTAGACTTGTACTTTAAAAGATGTAAAATGCTAATTGATATCGGGTATGACCAAAAGAGGAGCTTCTGCCTTGAACGCCATTTTTTTCACAACGGATTCGCGGGAAAGTTCTACAAAAAAACTATGTTTATGCCTTACCATTGCTGTCAGCCCGATCTTATTGTTCTCTTTTGCCAAGCGGTGCAATGCCTTGGTGACCGAAACAGCTTCTTTGACCTCCAGAAACCTATGGGACAATCCTTTCAATAGCTGTTCAAGACGTTCCTTATTTTTTAATTGACCAGCATTTAGTGCTTTCCCGGTCTCAATATGCACAATATTAATAGTAGAATTCCAAATACGTGCTATATCCAGCATTGGAGCCAACTCATATTCATCAGGATTGTCCGTAAATTCCGTTGCAAATATTATTTCATCGGTAGAAAATGGCAGGTTGTTCGGTACTACCATAAAAGGGCATGAATCAACAGTCTTAATCGTCCTAAAGGTATTACTGCCCATAAACATTTCTCGCATTGCCGTAGACCCTTTGGTGCCTATGAACACACAATCTATTTTGTAGGTTGGTATAGTTTCTTCCAAAGCGTTGGCAAGAGTGCCAAATACAAACAGGTCTTTGAATTTATGTTTTGGATTATGACCCTCAGTATCAAGTTTATCGGCTAGCTCGTCAAGTTTTTGTTTGTAATTGCCCCTCTTGTCAGGGGCGGCGGGAACAATGAAATAAGCATGTAACAGATAGAAAACACATTCTTCCCTTTTAAAAATGTGAATGGCATAGTCGATTGCTTTTTGGGCATCTGTAACCCTCCCTTTTCTCGGACCATTGGTTAGACGACTTTTATTTGTTCTTCCAAGCAAGCTTGCTTGGAAGAGAATTCCTTTTCGTAGCATTCCGGGGTGATCCCACCCAGGGCCTCGTGTGGCCGTTTCATGTTGTAATCCTTTATCCATTCCTCGGTCAATATGCGTACCTGTGAAATGTCCTCGAACAGATGTGCGTCAAGTACATCCTGTCTGTAGGTACGGTTGAACCGTTCAATGAACCCGTTCTGCATGGGCCTTCCCGGCTGGGTGTACTGGATATCTATCCCTTGGGCCTCGCACCATCTTGTGAAATCAAGTGCAAGGAACTCGGGCCCGTTGTCCACCCTGACCCTTTCGGGCCTGCCGTGTTCCCCGATGGCCCTCTTCAGTACCTGTACCACGCCCATGGCGGGG
>NZ_LXTT01000108.1 GCF_001683915.1 Allomuricauda sp. CP2A
CGCGCCGCAGCGGAAAAAAGTGCACTTTTCCCAACAAGCGGCTATAGCGAATCAGCGCCTAATGGCTCCAGTCAGCTTTTGCGGGCAAGCCCACAACGCTGCCCGCCATAGCCGCGTGGCCGTTGGGCACAATTAGAACATAACAAAACGAAAAATGATAATAAAGAAATTTACAGCAACAAATGTTCACGACTATCTTAACTATGAGATTGAATTTAACGAACATCTTACTTTTCTAATTGGTATCAATGGGACAGGTAAAACAAGTGTTTTAAAATTAATACTTGGTCTTATTTCACCATCATTTAACTATCTAAATAGCATTGACTATGATTTCATCGAATTAGAGTGCCTTGATGAAAACAATACTAGCTTTAAAATTTCGTCTCGAAAAAATGAGGAAGAAAATTACTCAATAGATTTATTAATCAACGATGAAGAACCAA
>NZ_LXTT01000125.1 GCF_001683915.1 Allomuricauda sp. CP2A
AACAATATGAATCATTGTAATTTTCCCTATTTTTAGTGTTCCAAAAACTATGGTATGGCCCTGACACCCAGTAAAATCAATACGTTTACCTTTTTTAATCTTCCCTCGGCCTGGTGGTGTGGCGTGCGGCTCAAGAGTATTGATGATAAAAGAGCAGTGACCACGGTAAAGCATAAATGGTTCAACCAAAACCCGTTTAAGTCCATGTTTTGGGCGGTGCAGGGGATGGCGGCCGAGCTGAGCACCGGGGCTTTGGTGATGAACGAAATCCAGAAAAGCGGTAAAAACATATCCATGTTGGTGGCCAATAATAAAGCCACATTTACCAAAAAAGCCACCGGACGAATTGTGTTTAGCTGCGAGGAAGGGCATTTAATCGCTGATGCCATCCAGAAAACCATTGAAACCGGAGAGGGGCAAACCTGTTGGATGAAATCCGTTGGGGTAAATGAAGATGGGGTAGAGGTCTCTACTTTTCATTTTGAATGGACCGTGAAGGTGAAGGGGTAAAAAGGGTAATGGTAAAAGGCAAAAGATTAGGGGGTGAAGGTTTGTACAATTTTTTCTGATGCCTGTGTAACAAAATCCAAAGCAAATCAACAGATAAACAAATTAACAAGTTACCCAAACAAGCTGGGCATAAAAAACAACAAAAAATGAACGCACACGAAATAGACTACCACATTTACGGTGAGGAAATGCAATATGTGGAGATTGAACTGGACCCCCAAGAGGCTGTTGTGGCCGAGGCCGGCAGCTTTATGATGATGGACACCGACATAAAAATGGACACCATCTTTGGCGATGGCTCCAACCAAGATTCCGGGGTGTTGGGCAAACTCTTCTCCGCAGGAAAACGTCTCCTGACCGGTGAAAGCCTTTTTATGACCGCTTTCCTGAATGTGGGACACGGCAAAAAGAAGGTAAGCTTTGCTTCGCCCTATCCCGGGAAGATCGTTCCCATAGATCTTTCCGAAAAAGGAGGGAAGTTCATCTGTCAAAAAGATGCGTTTTTATGTGCCGCAAAAGGGGTTTCGGTAGGTATAGAATTCTCCAAACGCTTGGGTCGTGGTTTTTTTGGCGGTGAGGGTTTTATCATGCAAAAATTGGAGGGCGATGGTATGGCCTTTGTACATGCGGGAGGGACCATGGCGAAAAAAACATTGGCCGCCGGGGAGACCTTAAAAGTGGACACGGGCTGTATTGTTGGCTTTTCCCAGACCGTGGATTACAATATTGAATTTGTGGGTGGAATCCGTAATACCGTTTTTGGAGGTGAAGGCCTTTTCTTTGCCACGTTGAGAGGTCCCGGAACCGTGTACATCCAATCCCTTCCCTTTAGCCGACTGGCCAGTAGGGTGTGGGCCGCAGCGCCAAGAGGTGGCGGAAAAGACAAGGGTGAGGGCAGTATTTTAGGAGGTCTTGGCGACTTATTGGACGGTGATAACAGATTCTAATTTCCTGATGCGCACCTTTTGAAAATCACTTTTTCGTAGAAAGAAGTTAAAAAAGTGTTCAAAACACAATTCATTTGTCCCAAAAATGATTAATGGCTATATTGATAGCAATTCTATTTTAATCATATTAATTAATGGCAAACTATAACATCGATGCCAAAAAGGACGTGACCTATGACGCCATTGTCATTGGCTCGGGAATCAGTGGTGGATGGGCAGCAAAGGAATTGTGTGAAAAAGGACTGAAAACTCTGGTTCTTGAACGCGGAAAAATTGTGGAACACGTGGTGGACTATCCCACCATGCACTTAGATCCATGGGATATGGAATTGCGCGGAGGACTTACTCCTGAACAAAAGAAGAAACACTACAAGGCCATACGTTCTGGATGGATTGGAACGGACACCGAACATTTTTGGGCGGATGACGAAGCCAACCCCTATACCGAAGAAAAACCTTTTTTGTGGCTACGCGGCCATCAAATGGGAGGTAAATCCCTGCTGTGGGGAAAACAGACCTACCGTTGGAGCGATTTGGATTTTGAGGCCAACGCCAAAGATGGTCATGGGGTGGACTGGCCCATTCGCTATAAAGATATTGAGCCGTGGTACACCTATGTTGAAAAATTTGCCGGCATCAGTGGCGAAGCTTTGGGGCTTCCTCAATTGCCCGATAGCCATTTTCTTCCGCCCATGGAACTCAACTGTGTTGAAAAACACATAAAATCCCGGATAGAAAAGCAATTCAAAGGGAGAAATATGACTATAGGCAGGGTGGCGCACCTTACCCAGCCCCATAACGGAAGGGGGCAATGCCAGTATAGAAACAGGTGCAGTAGGGGGTGTCCCTTTGGGGCCTACTTTAGCAGTAATGCCACCACTTTGCCTGCGGCCCATGCTACTGGAAATCTGACCATCAGGCCGTTTTCCATTGTCCAATCGGTGATTTATGATGACAAAAAAGGAAAAGCCACCGGGGTTCGAATCATTGATGCGGAGACCAATGAGGATATTGAATATTCAGCCAAAATCATTTTTGTGAATGCTTCCGCATTGAGTACAACCCAAATTCTTATGAACTCCAAATCCAATAGATTTCAGAATGGTTTGGGGAACGATAGTGGGGAATTGGGTCACAACCTTATGGACCATACCTATAGAGTGGGGGCCATTGGTAAGGTTGAAGGATTTGATGACAAATATTATAAAGGTCGAAGGCCCAATGGGATTTATATCCCCAGATATGTCAATATTGATGAAGCATCCAAATCGGATAAATTCCTACGTGGGTTTGGCTACCAAGGGGGTGCTCATCGTGGTGGAAACCCAGCGAATGTGGAATCATTTGGAGCGGAATACAAAGACAGTATTCTAAAACCAGGCCCATGGGAATTCTTCATCACAGGATTTGCGGAATGTTTGCCGTACCACGAAAACAAAATCACCTTGAATACCGATGTGTTGGATAAATGGGGACAACCCACCTTGACCATCGATGCGGAATTTAAGGAAAATGAAAAGGCCTTGAACAAACAGATTCAGGAAGATGCTGTTGAAATGCTTGAGGCAGCAGGGGTTAAAGATGTTTTAGGTTTTGATAAGGAACACCCACCGGGCTATGGCGTGCATGAAATGGGCACGGCACGAATGGGCAGGGACCCAAAAACATCGGTATTGAACGAGTTCAACCAAGTTCATGCTGCCAAAAATGTATTTGTCACAGATGGAGCTTGCATGACGTCATCCTCTTGTGTAAACCCATCATTGACCTATATGGCACTAACAGCCAGAGCGGCAGACCATGCCGTATCTGAACTCAAAAAATTAAATCTGTAAAAGATGGATAGGAGAAAAGCATTACAAAAAACCGGACTATTTGCTGGCGCGACCTTAATGATGCCCACCATGCTATCAATTTTGCAATCGTGCAAAGAAGAAAAACGTTTGGACTGGCAACCGGAATTTTTTACTGAAGATGAAGCAAAAACTGTTTCGCTTTTGGTGGACATGATTCTGCCCCACACCGATACGCCTGGGGCGCTTGATGTGAAATCGGATATTTTTATGGATAAGGTGATTGCACGGACCTATGATGCCGAAGGTCAGGAAAACATGCGTTCTGAAATAGCGGCTTTCAATGCCAATTGCATGGATAAATACGGAGCTGTTTTCATCGATTTGGATGAAAGTGATCGAATCGCGGTTTTGAAAGAGGCCGAGGCGAACTCAGGCAAATTCAACCCCGGGGTTTGGGGAACTGCCGTAGGCGAACAGGAACCTATTGGGTTTTACAGAGGATTGAAATCCATGGCCATTTGGGCCTATTTCACTTCGGAGGAAATGGGAAAAAACGTATTGAGTTATGACCCCATCCCGGGCAACTATGAACCGTGCAAACCGGTTTCAGAAGTAGGAAATCGATGGAGTTTATAATTTAGATTGATTGTCCGTATTTTATCATAAACAAAACTTTCGTCAACCTGAACTTGTTTCAGGTTCTCATCAAATTACTGATTACTAACATGATGAGATTCCGAAATAAATTCGGAATGACGTGCAGAAGAAAATTATTACAGATAACGGATATTCAGATAATTTAGTTTCAAAAAAATAATTATAAAAAAGGACCATGTTTTTGCCAGAACATGGTTTTTTTGTTTAAAAAATCAACAAGTGGAAAATCATCACATCAGAAATATAAAAAAGGAACTTCTCTCGGATAATTGGTATACCCTCAACAAGTTTACGTTTGAGTACCAAAAAGCGGATGGTTCCTGGGAAACCCAACATCGAGAGGCGTATGACCGAGGGAATGGTGCGGCCATTTTACTGTACAACAAAGAAAAAGGGACTGTAATTCTGACACGTCAATTTAGGATGCCCACCTACGTGAACGGGAATGAAGATGGAATGATGGTGGAGGTCTGTGCTGGACTTTTGGAAAAAGGAAATGCCGAGGAGACCATTAAGATGGAAGTGGAGGAGGAGACTGGGTATAAGATTGATGAGGTAAAAAAGGTGTTTGAGGCCTATATGTCCCCGGGCTCCGTGACCGAAATACTCCATTTTTTTACCGGCAAGTATGAAGACGCCATGAAAGTAAGTGAGGGTGGAGGTGCCGAGGGCGAAACAGAAAACATTGAGGTTCTGGAGTTGCCTTTTTCCGAAGCTCTTGGGATGATAAAAACGGGTGAAATCAGAGATGCCAAGACCATAATGCTGCTACAGTATGCCCAAATCAATGATCTATTGGGTCAGTAGCTGTCATGAAGGGCTTTGAGGGTGGTGTAAATGGTGTTTCGTATTTGTGAGGTGGGTATTTGAAAATGATTGTTCATAAAACTGAAAATAAGCCACTTTCCCGATTTGGTTTTGAGGTAACCGCTGAGATTGTAATTGTTCCCCAGCGACCCTGATTTTGCAAAAATAAAAGGTTCAATGGATGGGTCCATCCAGTTTTTTAGGGTACCTGATGCATCCCACATGGGGAAAAGGGCAAACAAGCGTTCCTCAGGAATTTCCATATAGAGTTTTTGAAGGATTTGTACAAAGGATTTGGGCGTGAAAAGGTTGTATCGGGATAGGCCCGAACCATCTACCCATCGGGGAGGTTGTTCCAAATCACCCAATTCATTTTCCAGCATATAATCAATTGCTATTTTTGTGCTCAACGTATCTGAAAGCGTTGAAGAAGCCGTCATCAACAATTGCTCCGCCAAAAAATTATCGCTTTCAAGGAGCATGTCCTTATAAATGGAATCTGTTTCCATCCCAAAAAGCGTCTTTTTTTCAACCTGGGGAAAATGGTCTACAAGCACAACAGTTGTTTCCAATACATCTTGCAACAATTGTTTGGTGAGGGAATCGCTGGTAATAAAAGGGACCTCCAAAGTGTCCTGCTCCATGGATGAAATATAAAAATGGTTTTGAAGTTCATCCCTTTTTATGGTGGTATCCTTCACTTCAACCTTGTCCATAAAATAGTGCGGAGATACCTTTATTTCATCAGTATGGGATAGTGTCACTACATTTCCATAGAGGGGAAGGGAACTTTTTTCAGGGGAAAAGTAGGTGTCATAATCCTCCCAGGCCCAGCCGGGCCCAAATCGGGATTCTTTGGAATTTTGGGTGTACAGCGCAATGGTGCCCTGTTCTTTCAACCAATGTATGGCCGTACTGTCAGCCAAACGGGGATGGAGCCATGATGGATCTCCAGTACCTTCTATATATAAGGTGTCGTTGAATGTGGCATGCTTTAAGGTAGGGATGTTTTTGGGCAATAATTTGATCGAGGAATAGAATGTGGCGATTTTGGTATTGCTGGCAGGCGTAAAATACCGATCACCGTTGTGATCAAAGAGTGTTTTTTTGGTTTTGGCATCTATCACCACCAATCCGTGAAAGGAATTTTGTAAAGCATCATTCTGAAGTTTGCCGTTTAAAGTTCTACGCACCGAAGTACATCCAAAAAGTAAGAAAAATCCTGCTACAGTTATGACTGTCAGGGACTTAAATTTTTGAAAGAGAGGGGAGTACATAGGGTGGTTTATCGAATTTAACACGAAATTATTCATTTTTTAACTGCCACTGAGCTCATATAAACAAGTTTTTTGCTAAATTAGATGCACAACCACTTAATCAATTTAATCAAATTTCTATGCCCAGAGCAATGTTAGATTACACCAAGACTATACTGCAAAAGGTGAGTTTTGATGCTAGACTCTTCGCCAAAGAATTGAAAAAAGCTATTTCACGGTTATTGCCAGATGAAATCGAAGAACTTAAGATCTGGTTACAATTTTATATTGTTGACAAACCAGAGTTACAACCCACATTACTATTATTAAAAGCTTAAAATAACCAAAGAGCCGCGAAAGCGGCTCTTTTAATTTTTGGCCAAAGGGCTAATGATTTTCACGTCCTGAAATGCTATGGCTCCACGGACAATACTGGAAATCACCTCCCTCATGGCATCGGTGATTTGAATTTTTAATTCACTTTTGTGATAGATCAAGCTGATTTCCCGGGCTGGGGATGGACTTTTAAACGGTCTGAGGTTCTTTTTCTTATCAGGATCCAATTGAAGGGTATTCAGGTAGGGGAGTAGGGTCATGCCCATTCCCTCATCAGCCAAACTCACCAGGGTCTCAAAACTGCCACTTTCAATCTTAAATTTTTCCCCTTGAACGTTCTTGGTGGACTTACATAGATTAATGACCCCATCCCTAAAACAATGTCCGTCCTGTAAGAGTAAAATATCATTGACATCCAAATGTTCCGTGGTCAATAACTGCTCCTTGGACAAGCGATGGTTTTGGGGCACGTAACCCACAAATGGTTCGTAATACAGCGGTCTTTCCTTAATAAATTCTATTTCCAATGGCGTGGCGGCTATGGCAGCGTCCAAATGGCCATCCAAAATATTCCTGATCAGGGTATCTGTGGGTTGCTCCTTAATAATAAGGTTTACCTTGGGGTATTTTTTAATGAAAGTGTTCAAAAACATGGGCAGCAAAGTGGGCATTACGGTAGGTATGATTCCCAAAGTGTAATCTCCTCCAATAAACCCTTTGTCCTGATCCACTATGTCCTTGATACGTTCAGCCTCGGCCACAATATTTTTGGCCTGATCTACTATCTTTTTGCCCACTTCCGTGATGGTAATGGGTTTTTTGCCCCTATCAAAAATCAAAACACCGAGTTCATCCTCCAGTTTTTGCACTTGCATACTCAGGGTAGGCTGGGTCACATAACTCTTTTCGGCGGCCAAGGTGAAGTTTTTGTACTCCGCAACGGCCAGAACGTACTGTAGTTGGGTAATGGTCATGCACTATAAATTTGAATCATAAAAGTATGAAAACCTATCAATTTTATTTATGGAAAATCAATTGAATCATAGTTTATTTCTTAAAACTATATGGTCAAAAGGTAGACGCAAAAAAATAAACCCGCTCAAGCGGGTTTATTTAATAAGTTTTCTCTTCACAAAGGGTAAACT
>NZ_LXTT01000137.1 GCF_001683915.1 Allomuricauda sp. CP2A
CAGTAAATTATTGACAATAAAAAAAGCTTACTGACAATCATCAATAAGCTTTTCTCTTTATGGGTTTTTATCTTATTTGGTAAATGGATAGGCCTTTCCCAAAATGGTGATGGTGGAATTGTTGTAATTTATTTTGATGTCTTTAATATCGGCTATATCAACATCCAAAATACCCGACTTAATGCTTCTTGGAAGCAGCACAAAATGTAACGACTCTTCAGTGGTTAAGGAATAATCCAAACCTGAGGAACTTGTACCCGTTTGCGAACCTTCCCATGAGTATTCATCATCCCAAATATACAGGGGTGTTTCACTGCCGGCAATCCATGTTCTGGTGGAATTTTCTTGATATTCAATCACTGCACCGGATTTTGTGGTGATTTTTCCATTTTGGATAACAACATCATACTCCAGATCTCCATCTACATTTTCACCCACATTCTCTACCACATGTGTTCCCTCAACCTTATAATCGTTGTGGTAATAGTCGGTAAAAGTTGCGGTATGAACGCTACCAGGTTCTCTATACCAATTGGTGGAAACAATGGTAACCTTTCCTTTTCGGGTGATACCATCCTTGCCCAAAACACCCGTTTTAAAATCAACGGTTATGGTTTTTGGAAAAGTGACAAAATCAGCTGGCGAAATGGTTACTTCAGCATCCTGTGCAGTTTTTTCCACTGAATTGGATTTTGCTGAGGAAGTGGAACTTTCGGCAGACAAAACAGCATCGCCATTGTTGTTTCCAATATCCTGAAACACTTTATTCACAATAACATACTCTGTTAAAGCCTCAACAACGGCTTCTGAATTGGTTTCGGTTTTTGCATCTTCTTTATCGCAACCAAGAAACAGCACGACCAACGTAGGAATTATAAGTTTTTTCATATTACATAAGATTTGTT
>NZ_LXTT01000147.1 GCF_001683915.1 Allomuricauda sp. CP2A
TAATGGGATGGTTTATGAAACGTTGATATATGATTTACAAAGACAACAACTTTCTAGCCTTATCCCACTACCTATGAGAATTTTAAGGTTTGCTACTGAGGAGTGTGAAGCTCAAAAATGAATATACTTTCAAATAAGGCGTAGGAACAACCCAATATTTAAGGAAATAATACTATGCAAAAATTGAAATTTACTGTTTACTTCGCAACTGCCTCTCTCTTTTGTTATCACGTAAATTGCAATGGGCAAGAAAAATCATTAAATAAAGTGAATGACTTTGTTCCTGAATCAGCAATTCGGTCTGAAATTCGGACATATAATGGTGATTTGAATCGTGACAATTTTGAAGATATTATTCTACGATTCAAAATGAGTAACGAACCTGAGTACCGAGAACATTTTTACCTTTTCATAGGGCAAAAAAACGGTAACTATAAGCTAGCAGCAAAAAATGATTCTCTTGAATTGGATGATGTCGACGGTACTATTTTTGATAAGATTGTTATAAAAAACGGCTACTTTTCACTTGAATATATAGGATATGGCAATACATCTGGCAGCTATGAGATAATAACATTTAAATACTCGGACAAAAATAAAAATTGGTTATTGCACAGACAAGACTCAAAGTTCTTTCATAGGTATTTCACGGAAGGTAATCCTACTGAAAATAAAACTACTCAAAAAGACTTTGGAAAGATTCTATTTGAAGATTATGGGTTTTGGTAAATCAGGACTTCTTAAAACGAAGTTTTTTTTACACAAGTAAAATGTTAGTTCAGAACTAATCCACATAAAACAAATCACTCGCAATCCCATCCGCCAAAAACTTGCCTTTTTGGGTCGTGAGCAGTTTTCCATCTTCCAGAACCAGTAAATCCTGCTCCAAAAATTTAGCCGTTTGTTGGGTGAGATATTTTAGGTAACTCTCCCCGAATTCGGTAGTTATCCTGTCCAAATCAACACCCCAAATGGTTCGCAGACCTGTCATCACATATTCGTTGTACCTGTCCGTTTTGGAAAGGGTTTCAATTTCCGAAGGCAATTCACCTTCGTTTATTTTTTTGATGTAGGTCGGGTTGTTTCGAATATTCCAGCTTCTGTGCTTACCATCAAAAGAGTGTGCCGATGGCCCCACACCCAAATATTTCTTCCCCAACCAGTACGCTGTATTGTTTTTGGAGAAAAAACCGGGTTTCCCAAAATTAGAGATTTCATAATTCACAAAACCCTGTGCTTCCAACATATCCACCAAAATATGAAACTGTTCTTGGGCCTGTTCATCGTCCACATCGGGGACAACGCCTTTTTCAATGAATTTTTTAAGGGCTGTTCGGGGTTCCACCGTCAACGCATAGCTCGAAATATGAGATAAGCCGAAATCCAAGGCCTTTTGGATGTTCGATTTCCAGCGTTCGTGGCCCATTCCGGGAATACCGTAGATCAAATCAATGGTAATGTTGTCAAAATGTGCAGTAGCTTCTTCAATGCATCGTTCTGCTTCCCCGGCATTGTGGGCACGGTTCATCAGCTTTAGATCTTCATCAAAAAAAGATTGAATGCCAATGCTGAGACGGTTAATGCCTGCATTTTTATAATTCGAAAAGAGGTCTCTCGACTCCCTACCCGTTCGGCAGGCAGGCGCTCGAGATGACACCAAATCATCTGGATTTGCTTCCAAAGTGATTTCTGGATGGTCAATTACGTTGTAATTGTCGTAAACGGCTTTAATAAGTTGCTCGATTTCCTCGGCAGTAAGAACCGATGGTGTTCCTCCTCCAAAATAGATGGTTTCCACTTCATCGTCCACCTCCGATTTGCGCAAAACAAGTTCTTTGGCAATGGCATTGACCATGGCTTCCTTTTTTCCCAATTGCGTGGAAAAATGAAAATCACAGTAATGGCAAGCTTGCTTGCAAAATGGTATATGAATATAAATCCCGCTCACTCAGTTGACAATTATCAATTAACAATGTACAATTATCATTTGGCTCTTTTTGTGGTTTTTAGGATGGAGAACATAATCTTGGAAAGCTCATCCGCTTTAGAAATTAAGGATTGGGCAATGTCATTTGGAACATAGTTGGAATCTTTAAGAAGTGCCAGCCAGTATTTTACCTCCAAACTCTCCTTGTACGCTATTGAAATTTTGGCCGAGAAATCAGCCGTTGAAATAGCTCCATTTGCTTCACTGATATTTGCGCCGATTGATGTCCCTGAACGGAGCATCTGTTTGGACAACACATATTCCCGTTTTGAAGACACAATACTCTTGTATAAACTAACGGTTTCCAAAGCGAAATCATAAGATTTCATTATCAAAGGATTCTCCTTTTTCATAATGTAGGTTCATTTAAGTAATTTGGTAATTGTAAATTGATTATTGTTTGTTGAACATTATCACTTGATTTTATCCGGGTTCTGTTTGATAAAAGCCTCCCAACCCGTGTAGCTTTTTCCAACTTCAACCCTGCCCTCGTTGTAGAAATGGCAAACAGCGGCGGCCAAACCATCGGTGCTATCCAAATTTTTGGGCAAGGATTTCAATTTTAAAACACTTTGCAACATTTTCGCCACTTGTTCCTTACTGGCACTTCCGTTTCCCGTAATGGCCATCTTTATCTTTTTGGGCATATATTCGGTTATGGGTACTTCCCTTGACAGTCCGGCTGCCATCGCCACCCCCTGTGCTCGTCCCAATTTTAGCATGGATTGCACATTTTTCCCGTAAAAAGGGGCTTCAATGGCAATTTCATCGGGGTGATAGGTGTCGATAAGCTCCAAGGTACGTTCAAAAATAAGCTTGAGTTTGGTGTAGGGGTCATCATATTTTCGGAGAAGCAACTCGTTCATCTGTACAAAGTGCATCTGTTTATTGACCACCTTTATGATTCCGAAACCCATTACAGTGGTTCCCGGGTCGATTCCCAATATGATTTTCTCTGTTGCCAAATTAGTAGGTGTTTAGTACCAGTGGGAGCCTAAAGCGCAAGCTTACCGGGTTTCCTCTTTTCAATGCGGGCGCAACGGTGGTTAAATCGTTCAAACGTTCGGAGATTTTGGTGTTGAAATCAGCAATTGCATTGAGCACGTCTGTTTTTTCCTCCACATTCAATACAGAAATGAAACCGTGTTCATCAATCACAAAATCGATGTAAACCGTATCGTTGAGATCTTGGTCCACTTGAAATTCCAATCCATGCAATGCCTTGGAAAATGAATCCAGCATCACAGCCTGAAAGCAATCCCTTTGATCAGGTTTGTTGGCCGTTTCATCACAATCCTCAAAAAGGGGATATTGGTCCACATCGTTCCAATCTATGGCCAAAAGTTCCTCATTGACCAATTTTTGGGTCTTGTCCTCCTTGGACTCGAACAGCTCGCAGGATACGAGCAAACCCATAAAAATGATTAACAAAACAAACTTCTGCATGACAGCCCCTAGAATTTGGCTGAAATTACGATATTTTCACGAAGAACTACAAAACGCAAAGAGACCTGAAAATGTTCCAGGCCCCTAATTATTACATTGAACTTATCTAAAAACGTTAAAACGTAACCATAACCTTTCC
Organism: Allomuricauda sp. CP2A; assembly: GCF_001683915.1. Lineage (GTDB taxonomy): Bacteria > Bacteroidota > Bacteroidia > Flavobacteriales > Flavobacteriaceae > Flagellimonas. Next base: position 3,573 of record NZ_LXTT01000147.1, read on the forward strand.
TCTCAAATAAAAAGGTGTGCCGGGTGTAAAATGAATCTCTTCAAACGAATTCGGCTCATTGAACAAACGGCTTTCCGTGGCGAACTGTGTCTCGTTCCACTCCGTGTCGAAAAGATTCTCCACAATCAGGCCAAAGGTCCAGTTGTTTACACTATAATTAAGTGTTGCATCAGTGACAAAATAGCCTTCGGCCACAATGGAATTGTCCTCATTGGCAGGCCTGTCATCAATATATCGATAATTGATTCCGCCCGAAAAACCTTGATTGCCCCCCAAGGTAACTCCTCCTGCCATCGTAAAATCGGGCGCCAGCGGAATATAATCTTCCCCATCGGCGGCTTCGGTGCTTCTAGCATGGGTATAATTCGCATCAGAATAAATATAAACCCAATCCAAAGGCTGATACCTCGCCCCTACTTCAACTCCCATTCTTCGGGTTTTTCCACTGGGCTCCACAATGCCTGCATCCCCTACGTAGACAAATTCTTGATCTAGGAACAAAGTCCACAACGTGGCGTTCAAGACCAACTTATTTATTGGTTTTATGATGGTTCCCAAATCAACACCATAGGCGGCAGGTAGAATTTCTTCGCCACCGTTTGCCACCACCACTCGGCTGTCGTTGGAGTGAAACCCAATGCCCGTTTTCAAGAAAAGCTGAGTGTTTTCTGTTGGACTGTAAATGGTATTGAACTTTGGGCTAAAAGCGACTTTTTCCTCGCTTCGGCTATCGTATAGCTCACTCATCTTATTAATGTAGTCGAACCTAAAATAATCCAAGCGAACGGCCGGCTCAAAGGTAAATCTGCCCGATTTGAACTCGGCTCCAGCAAAAGCATGCCCATTTACCTCATCCACATCACCATAAGCCAAACGCTCCAGCAATTCCTGTCGGTTTAGCGTTCGGGACAATTGGTTATCGTCCACATTGTCGTACCTAAAACCAAACCCTGCATTGTATTTGAAATCCATACCGCCCAAATTGGCCGAATTGTGCTGAAAAACGGTTTTCGCCCCTGCCAACATTCGGTCTTCAAATTGTCTGATCTGATCTCCGTTCACGGGATCTTCCAAGAAAAAGGTAAAGTTGGAGTACAGTTCAAAATCATAATGGGAAACAAAAGCCATTGTGTTGAGCGATTTCCCCGTTCCCATATTTTTGTTGTGATTCAATACAAGGTTGGTTCTGCTGGTTTGCCCACCCTCGGTATCGTCAATGGCTCCAAATCGACTGATCAAACCCTGGTCCACGGCTCGTTGTGGTATTTGTCCCGATGCATCCCATTTGCTTGAAAAATGAGATGCGGTCAATAGCAACTCTTGATTACCCGGTAATGCATAGCGGTATCTTCCCAAAATATTGATACGATTAAAGTTCTGTGGCGATTCAAACGGGCCATCCGTCAAATACAGTTCGGAGGCCAAATAGGCATTGCTGTTCTGGTTGTCCATCACATTGAACATCCCCATAAACCTACGGGCGCCAAACTGTCCAACTTCGGTGGACAACATGCTCTTGTCCAAGCTTTTTCTCAATTTTAGATTGACGTAGCCCGCCGTATTAAAATTGCCTTGATCAGCATAGTAAGGCCCTTTTCCAAAGTTTACATTTTCAATGGTTTCCGGAATCACAAAGTGAAGATCGGCATATCCCTGCCCGTGGGCGTGGGACACCATATTCACTGGCATACCGTCCACGTTGATGGCCACATCGGTACCGTGATCCACGTCAAAACCGCGCAAAAATATCTGCTCAGCCTTTCCGCCTCCAGCATGTTGGCCTATGATCAGGCCCGGCACCTTTCTTAAAATTTCTTGCGATGATTTTACGGGATTCGTTTTCACATCCACATCCACCACTCTGCTCAAAGCATCCACTTCGGATACCAAAACTACTTGATCTAAAGAAATGGAGCTTTCTACAAGAATTATGGTAAGCGGATTCTGTAAATCAGCCTGATTTGCCACTCGGGTCTGTGTGGCATATCCCAATCTGGAAAAATAAATGGTATCGTTGACCGAGGTCCTATCCAGAACAAAATGTCCTGTGCCATCGGTGTGGCTGTGTTGGCCGCTGGTCTTGTTAAAAATCCCAGCATCTTCAATGGGAGAACCAGATTCATCCACCAGTTTTCCCCTTACGTTTTGCGCAGCAATGGTGCCCATGAACAGCATGGACAATGCCGCCATAAAATATTTCATGTCGTTGTCTTTTAATTTGATTTGTGTAAAAACTTATGCCTCTTGTACATCAAAAAAGCACATGAAGTGTCATGCTGAACTCGTTTCAGCATCTCACAACCAATGTTCTGTTCAATGGTGTGACCCTGAAACAAGTTCAGGGTGACGAATTCAGAACTTTTCCGATAAATTAATTTCAGCTATGCTGGGGAGGGGGCGTGGTTACCCCTTGGCACCAAAAAGAAGTTATGTTTTGGTATGCCCAAAGACGATTGCTGTCTATTAAAGTATTGATTTCGGGCACAATATGAGTTTCTTCAACGAAATGTTTATCCAATTTTAGGCTGATGTTATCCTTGGATTCGTGCTCATCTGGTTGATTGGCCTCCAACAAATCCTTTAAGGTTTCCAAAGCTTCGTGCGAGTGACCTGCCATAGCCTCCAAAGAAGAATAATCGATAGCTTCGTGGTCCGAGGCAAAGTTATGGTGGTGTGCTTTTGGAGCCAAAACGTGCGACACTTCGTGCAGGGCTTCCAGTACCAAACCATTAAAAAGTCCAAGCAAATAAAACATGCACATTACGGCACACCCTATATGAATGAACCTTGGTTTTGTATATGTTTTGCTCGTTTTCAAGATCGCTTCGCAATTGGTTTCAAATTTACCTACGAAGTTTTTAAGGGTAGGGTTTTATTTTGATTTTGATTGTAACAATTGTCAGCTACTTTTGTCTAACAGAAAAACACAACCATGGACATTGCTTTGCTCATTTTGGGGTTCATTTTGATGCTCGTCGGGATACTGGGTAGTTTTTTGCCCGTATTGCCCGGTCCGCCTATAAGTTGGGTTGGACTGCTACTGCTTTATCTGACCAAAGCCGTACCCGATAATTGGTGGGTTTTGGGGGTTACCTTTGTGATAGCCATAACCATAACAGTTTTGGATTATGTGATCCCCGCCATGGGCACCAAACGGTTTGGTGGCAGCAAAGCAGGAATGTGGGGCACCATTGTAGGATTACTTGTGGCTATCTTTGTTCCTATTTTTGGCCCATTCGGGATTATTATTTGGCCTTTTATTGGTGCCTTGGTCGGCGAATTGCTGAACAAAGCCAACAAAGAAACCGCCATGAAGGCGGCTTTCGGTTCGTTTTTAGGTTTTTTGACCGGTACCTTTATGAAATTGTTGGTCACCGTTGTGTATGCCATCTTCTACGTGTACATTTCCATCAAATATGCGGGCGACCTGTTTACCTTTAGTTAATCCAGCCACTCCACTTTTTCGGAAATAGGGGTTCTGGTGGATGGGATTACCTCACCATCAAAATAGCCCATATAGAAAAAGCCCAAGCATTTTTCGCCTTCTTTCAAATCAAAGAACTCATCCATGTATTTTATGAGTCCGGGGGAAGACCAATAACTGCCAATACCGAGTTCGGTGCAGCACAACCACATATTTTGCACCGCCATGGCCATTGAAGCAATTTCCTCCCATTCGGGCAAACTCTCCTTCGGGTCCCGTTGCATACAAATCGCAATCACCGCGGCTGAATTGGATGGGTTAAACTGTAGTTTTTTGATTTTCATCTGCTTTGGTCTTGGGTCCGTTTCCTCATACTTATTGGAAAGGAAAATCCCCAGTTCCTGTTTCTTTTCACCTGTCAACACCTTAAAGCGCCAAGGTTCTGTTTTTTTATGGGTAGGGGCCCAATTGGCCGCTTCCAAAATCTTTTCAATGGTTTCTTTGGCGATGGGCTTATCAATATATTGCGGAGGAAAAATGCTTCTTCGCTCCTTGATCAAGTCAAAAATCATAGTTGTGTATTAAGTTGAATTCCAAAGTTACACTCGAAAACATTGCCGTCATAATTCCATGAGCAAATCCATACATTTATGTAGCGCAGGATTCCGATTGTCGGTTTTCCAGACCATACTCAATACGGCACGTTGTTTTATGTTTTTCATTTCGATGAACTTTACCTTCATTTGAAACCCATGTTGAAGGGTAGTTGGTACAATGGCAATGCCCAATTTGTTCTCCACCAGTTTAAAAATGGTCTGGGCATGTACCGATTTATGCGAAACATGAGGTACAAACCCACTATCCTCACAAATACTGAGTACTGTATCGTAGTACATGGGACTGTAATCTTGGGAAAACAGGATAAAATCTTCATCCGCCACTTGATTAATGTTATTGAAGTTCACCTCATCCAAAGGATGCTCCGCTGGCAGCACCAAGGAAAAGGTGTCCTCAAAAACGGGCTTCACATCCAATCCTTTGGGTACTCGAGATAATCGCACAAAACCCAAATCCAAACGATCTGCCAATATCGCATTGATCTGCGCTCGGTTGGAAAGTTCTTCCAAAGTAGTGTGGACCGTTGGATACTTTTCCTTCAAGCCCAACAGCAAATTGGGCACCACATTTTGCATGGCCGAACCCAAAAAACCGATGCGTACCTCCCCCAATTGTCCATCGCCGATAAGTTTCACCTGCTTTTTGGTCTGCTCCAAGTGGTTCAAAATGAATTCCACCTCCTTCTTTAAAAACTCACCCGCAGGAGTAAGGCTAACCTTTTTCTTGTCCCTCACAAAAAGTTGGGTTTCCAAAATCTCCTCCATCTGTTTGATTTGCGTGCTCAAACCCGGTTGGGAAATAAAGAGTTTTTCCGCGGCCTTTCTATAGTGCAGCTCTTCGGCCACGGCCAAAAAATAAATAAAATGTCGAAGCTCTATTTGATAATTCATACTTATTGATTGTTACAAAAATAAGTATTGGTAATTATTAAACCTAATCGGTAACTTTGAATAGCCGTGATTAATCATAAAACAAAAAGTTGTCAGGTCGAGCGCAGTCGAGACCTCATTTTTAAGACTTTGAGTCCAATAACTTCTCGACTTAAGTTCATCTTGAGCGTAGTCGAAAGACTCGAAGTGACAGTTCACCATGATTGATTACGGACAATCAGTTAGTAAATTAATTCAAAAGCATGGCAACAGACCGAACATTTCAATTTGGTGAGGGTCATTTGACCGCAAGCATAGCTTTGGGCTTGGCCCATGGTACCATAAGAGGTATTTTCTCCAATGAATGCCTGCAACATGTAAATGCCAGTTACGAACGTGTGCAACGCATCGTGGAAAAAGGCGATACGGTGTATGGCATCAATACGGGGTTTGGTCCTTTGTGCAATACCAAGATTTCCAAAGCTGATACCAAAATCCTTCAATCCAACATATTGAAAAGCCACAGCGTGGGGGTGGGCGAGCCCATTTCCACCGAATTGGCAAAAATCATGTTGATTCTGAAAATCCATGCCTTGGCGAAGGGTTATTCCGGAATTGCCGAAACTACTTTGGAACGTATGCTTTGGCATATGGAAAACGATGCCATTCCTGTGGTTCCCTCGCAAGGTTCGGTAGGGGCATCAGGGGATTTGGCTCCGCTATCCCATTTATTTTTGCCACTAATAGGTTTGGGCAAAGTAGAATATCAGGGAAAGACCATCCCGACCCAAGCGTTATTTGAACAAACAGGATTACAACCCTTGGAATTGGGCCCAAAAGAAGGACTTGCCCTGATCAATGGCACCCAATTTATCGCCGCGCACGGGGTGATGGTCGTTCATAAATTACAGCATTGTTTGCGACACGCAGATATTATCGGTGCGATGATGCTCGAAGGGCTACAAGGTTCCATGAAGCCTTTTTTTGAGGAATTACACCAACTTCGTCCGTTCAAAGGGAACCAACATGTGGCAGGAAGGATTCGTACATTGCTGCAAGGTTCCGAGATTTTGGAAGATCACATTGATTGCGAACGGGTGCAAGACCCCTACTCTTTGCGCTGTATGCCGCAAGTGCACGGTGCATCCCGTAATGCATGGCTTCATCTTAAAGAATTGTTGGAAATCGAACTCAATTCGGTAACGGACAATCCTGTCATCATAAATGATGAATTGACCATCAGTGGTGGAAATTTTCACGGGCAACCCTTGGCCATGGCCTTGGATTATGCCGCCTTGGCAGCATCAGAAATTGGCAACATCTCCGACCGCCGTATCTATCTCGCCCTTGAGGGCAACAGTCCTGGCGTCCCCAAATTATTGATGAACAATACGGGCATCAATTCCGGCTACATGATTTTACAATACACCTCCGCAGCATTGGCCAGTGAAAACAAAAGCCTGTGTTTTCCAGCTAGTGCCGATAGCATCCCCACCTCATTGGGACAGGAAGACCATGTAAGCATGGGCTCCATCAGCGGTAGAAAAGCGCTTAACATTATTGAAAATGTGGAGAAAATACTGGCCATCGAATTGTTGACCTCAGCGCAGGCCTTCGAATACAGAAAACCCTTAAAATCGGGCATTCTGTTGGATGAAATCCATACATTCCTGAGAACTAAAGTCGCTTTTGCCGAAAACGACCGTGTATTTGCTGACGATATCGAGAAAGGAATCGAAATCATCCAAAACGGGGAAATTATCGATTTGGTAGACCGTGTGATGGATGAGAAACAACTGAAGTGGAACACACCACATCTTGATGAATTTGAAACATATTAACATGAGCAGACCACTATTAATAGGACCATTCACCCAATTACTTCCGATGACGGGGCTCCCCTTAAAAGGAGCGCTCAAAGACGAGCAATTGACCATCATTGAAAACGGGGGTATTTTGGTTTCCGAAGGAAAAATTTTCAAAGTTGGTGTTTTTGACGAGTTGAAATCCGATGATGTCGATGTGCACCCTATCGAAGGCCAACATGTTTGCCTACCCGGATTTGTGGACTCGCACACCCATATCTGTTTTGGAGGCACCCGAGCTCGCGATTATGCCTACCGAAATGCCGGAAAAACCTATTTGGAAATCGCCAAGGCAGGAGGAGGTATCTGGGACACAGTGACCCAAACCCGAAAAGCATCACAAGAACAATTGGTTGAAGGGATACTTTCCAGAAGTAAAAAACATCTCAAAAACGGGGTCACCACCATCGAGGTAAAAAGCGGTTACGGTCTTTCCGTGGATGAAGAATTGAAAATGCTACGTGCCATCAAACAGGCCAATGAAACTTCGAATGCTACATTGGTTCCTACCTGTTTGGCAGCCCACATGAAACCCAAAGATTGGAATCAGGACAAGGCATATTTGGATGAAATTATTTCCACGTTGTTTCCCATCCTAAAAAAGGAAAACTTGGCCCGCCGTGTGGATGCCTTTGTGGAAGAAAGTGCTTTTTCCCCGGAGGAAATCAAACCCTATTTTCAAAAAGCAAAGGAAATGGGATTTGATATTACGGTACACGCCGACCAATTCACCACAGGTGGCAGTCAAGTTGCCGTGGATTTTAATGCGGTGAGTGCCGACCATTTGGAGGCCAGTACCGAAAAAGAAATTCAACTCTTGGCCAAGAGCAACACCATTGCGACGGCATTGCCCGGAGCATCCATTGGTTTGGGATGCGCCTACACCCCAGCACGGAAAATTTTGGATGCTGGCGGTGCTTTGTCCATTGCCAGCGACCACAATCCGGGATCTGCTCCCATGGGCGACCTATTAACGCAAGCCAGTATTTTGGGAACCTTTGAAAAACTCTCAAACACCGAAGTTTTGGCCGGCATCACGTTTAGGGCTGCAGCGGCTTTGCGTTTGAAAGACCGAGGAAAATTGGAAGCAGGGGCACTAGCAGACTTTGTGGTTTTTCCAACGGACAACTATCAAGAAATCACCTATCACCAAGGGCAATTAAAGCCCAGTGAAGTATGGAAAAAAGGAATTAACGTTTGCAAATAACTTTGTCATTCCGCACGGTTGCTGAGCGCCCGCCTGCCGGACGGGCAGGTAGTCGAAGTGAGATGCGGAATCCACTACCCTATTTTGGATTCCTGCTTTCGCAGGAATGACAAATCATTCTTTATTACTAATGGAAAAAGATCATTTCAAATCACAAATTCTTCAAGGAATCCCTTCGGAATTACCCGCCACCAAAGCATATCCCAAAAACGGGAACCCAGCCCCAAAACGGAAGGATATTCTTTCCAAAGAAGAGAAAAAATTGGCCGTACAGAATGCGCTACGCTATTTTCCCGAGGATTGGCACAAGGAACTTGCCCCTGAATTTGCCGAGGAGCTAAAAACGTTTGGCCGTATCTACATGCATCGGTTTAAGCCCGATTATGAGATGTATGCACGGCCCATTTCGGAATACCCAGCTAAAACGCATCAGGCTGCGGCCATTATGCTCATGATTCAGAACAATTTGGACCCTGCCGTGGCACAGCATCCCGAAGAATTGATTACCTACGGCGGCAATGGGGCGGTATTTCAAAACTGGGCGCAATACCTGCTCACGATGAAATATTTGGCGGAAATGACCGAGGAGCAGACCCTCAATATGTATTCCGGGCATCCGATGGGACTTTTTCCATCATCCAAAGAAGCGCCAAGAGTGGTGGTCACTAATGGGATGATGATTCCCAACTACTCCAAACCCGACGATTGGGAACGCTTCAACGCATTGGGCGTTACCCAATACGGGCAAATGACAGCGGGTTCCTATATGTACATCGGTCCACAAGGTATTGTTCACGGAACGGCCATCACAGTCATGAATGCGTTCCGAAAAGTATTACAGAAAAACGAATCGCCCGAAGGCAAGATTTTCTTGACTGCTGGGTTGGGAGGCATGAGCGGCGCACAGCCCAAAGCAGGAAACATCGCGGGGGGCATTACCATTTGTGCCGAGGTCAACCCCGAAGCTGCCAAAAAACGCCACGACCAAGGTTGGGTGGATGAGCTTTTGGTGGATTTGGATCTATTGGTAGTGAGAACCAAAGAAGCTGTAAAAAATAAGGAAGTGGTTTCGTTGGCCTATATCGGTAACGTGGTGGATGTTTGGGAACGTTTTTTTGAAGAGGACATTTTCATTCATTTAGGTTCTGACCAAACCTCATTGCACAATCCTTGGGCGGGTGGTTATTACCCCGTGGGGCTTTCTTTTGAAGAATCCAACATCATGATGGTGGAAAATCCTGAAGCATTCAAGGAAAAAGTGCAAGAATCGCTGCGAAGACAAATCGATTCCATCAATAAACACACCGCAAAAGGCACCTACTTTTTTGATTATGGCAATGCCTTTTTACTGGAAGTCTCGCGAGCGGGCGGCGATGTAATGGCCGAAAACAATATCGATTTCAGATATCCGTCCTACGTGCAGGATATTTTGGGGCCCATGTGTTTTGACTACGGTTTTGGTCCGTTCCGATGGGTTTGCACATCGGGCGACCCCAAAGACCTTCAAAAAACCGATGCCATTGCCTTGGAAGTGATGAAAAAAATCAAATCCGAAGCACCGGAAGAAATCCAACAGCAGATGCAAGACAACATCAAATGGATTTCCGAAGCGGAACAGAACAAATTGGTGGTGGGTTCGCAAGCACGAATCCTCTATGCCGATGCCGAGGGACGAAGCAAGATTGCCGATGCCTTCAACACCGCCATTGCCATGGGAGAAATTAGTGCACCCGTGGTCTTGGGAAGGGACCATCACGATGTTAGCGGTACGGATTCCCCCTTTAGGGAGACCAGCAATATTTATGACGGAAGCAGGTTCACCGCTGATATGGCAATTCAAAATGTGATTGGCGATAGTTTTAGGGGCGCCACTTGGGTTTCCATCCATAATGGTGGAGGCGTTGGCTGGGGCGAAGTCATCAACGGCGGATTTGGAATGGTGCTCGATGGTTCCAAAGAAGCCTCCAACCGGTTGAAAAAAATGTTGTTTTTTGATGTGAACAATGGCATTTCTCGCAGAAGTTGGGCACGGAACAAGGAAGCCCGTTTTGCCATTGAACGGGAAATGCTACGCACTCCAGATTTAAAGGTAACTTTGCCCCATCTGGTGAAATCCGATATTTTGGACAATCTTTTTTAATACCATGAAACATTACCAACCCCCGAAACAAGACCTCTGGACAGGCAGAATCTCCAATAAATGGCTGTATCTGCATGAAAAAGTGCATTGCACACCCTTGGATGAACTTCCCGAAGCCCAAAAGAAATCCATATCCCTTTTGGGCTATGCCTGCGATGAAGGAGTTCGGCGTAATCAAGGTCGTGTTGGTGCCCTGGATGGCCCCGATGTCATCAAAAGCAGTTTTGCCAAGATGCCCAACCATCTGGGGAGCAATGTACGGTTGCACGATGTGGGTTCGATTATCTGTGATGAGGGAGATATGGAAGCTGCCCAAAATCAGCTTACCGAAGCTGTCAATTTACTTTTAGAAAGAAAACAATTCCCCATTGTTTTGGGCGGTGGGCACGATATGGCTTATGGTCACTATAACGGTATCAAAAAATATCTGGATTTCAAAAAAGAAGGACAAACCATCGGTATCATCAATTTTGATGCACATTTTGATTTGCGGAAAAACACAGAGCAGAGCAATTCGGGGACCCCTTTTTATCAAATTGCCAAAGACTGTGAAAAAGAGGGTGTTGATTTTAACTATCTCTGTCTGGGCATCCGAAAGGACGCCAATGATAGAAACCTTTTCCAAATGGCCAAGGACCTCGATGTCATCTATGTAATGAACGACACCTTTCAAATTCCTTTGTTGAATGAAATCACGACTTGGATCAATGCCTTTGCTAAAAATGTGGACCATATTTATGTGACCATCGATTTGGATGGATTCTCGTCTGCCTATGCTCCCGGGGTAAGTGCGGCTTCGCCTATGGGTTTTACGCCCCACATGGTTTTGGAATGCTTGAAAACCATTATTGGTTCTGGAAAATTGATCAGTATGGACATTGCCGAGATGAACCCGAAACATGATATTGACGGACAAACAGCAAAACTCGCTGCTTCGCTGGTGCACCATGTGGCACATGCTGTTTCTGGAGGTTGATAGTATTTGTCAGGTCGAGTGCTCGCCTGCCGGACGGTCAGGCAGTCGAGACCTTTGACAGTAAGACCTCTCGACTGCGCTCGAGGTGACAACTTTATAATTTATTAGGAAAAGATTCCGCTCTGCAGCGGAATTTGTTCGACCTATCAGTCTCACAAACAAAAAAAGCCTTCCAAATGGAAAGCCTTTCATTGGCGAGCATCGGTTTGATGCTTCAACCTGATTCCAATCATCGCGACTGGAATCCAACACAACGGTACAAAGATAGCAAAGCTTTTTGAACTTGCCGTCTTTTCAAAAAAAATCAGGGTAAAACCATTCCAAAGGAACATACTTGGCATTCGGGGCAGCGTTAATGGTTTGACACTAATGGCACGAATTTTCACTAATCATTGAAAACTAGTTGGTGTCAGGTCGAGCGCCCGCCTGCCGGACGGTCAGGCAGTCGAGACCCAAGTTTAGGACAGATAGACTCAAGATTTCTCACATTCGTTCGAAATGACACGGAGGAAAGATTCTTAGTCCAAGAATAAAAACAATATGTCATTTCGAAATGAGGAACATAGTGACGATTGAGAAATCTATCTCTTACACCGCCTTGATCACATAAGTGACCACTCCCCAAATCAATAGGTCACTGTCCTTGGAAACCTTGATGGGTTTGTAATTTTTATTCTCGGGCATCAATGTAATAGTGTCTTTTTCAATGCTCAACCGTTTTACGGTGAATTCCCCGTCCAAAAAACAAACGGCTATTTTGCCATGCTCCGCTTCCAAACTTCTATCGATGACCAAGAGGTCTCCATCATCCAGTCCGGCCCCAATCATGGATTCTCCGCTCACGCGTGCGTAGAAAGTCGCTTCTTTGTTTTTGATCAAAGTTTTGTCCAAACTGATGCGCTTTTCCTTAAAATCATCTGCTGGTGAAGGAAATCCTGCTGAGATGACATTTCTGGACAATGGCATCCCCAAACCCTGCTCTTCATTTGGGGCAAAAAAAGTAAGTGAATCTGTTTCTGGCGATTTTTTTGAGGTCATTTCACTTTTATGATATCATTGATGTTTGTGGTATATCTTGGGGAAAGGTGTTCTTGACGCATCTTCCAAGTCCTTTCCAAATCTTGATTGGCTATTTTCATTTTATTGATGCCATATTTGTTGTTTATGCCGTCCATCACCTGCATAAGTCTGTGGTGTTTTGGGTTTTCGGACAGAAATAGGTCCAATTGTCTTTCATGGGTGGGCACCAGTCCCGATACGATCACTCCTGCCTTTTTGTATTTGATCCCTGGTTTAAAAAGTGTAACGGCTGCTTTTACGGCGTAGTTGCTTATGGTCAGGCTGGAATCCGTAGCATAGGGCAAGGTAACAATAAGACTTCCCCTATCCTGTGGCTCATCCTTTTTATGCCTGTCACTTCTTAAAAGTACAACAAGATAGTTGCAACTGCTTCCTTGGCTCCGCAATTTTTCGGCACAACTGGTCGCGAAGGTGGATATTCGTTCTTTAATGTTTTCAATATCGGAATAGGTACTTTCAAAGCTTCGTGTGGTGGCTATGGCCTTTTTATCGCGGGTGTCATCATCCAGATCCAATGTCGGGCTTCCCTCCAAATCTTTTTTCAGTCTAAGGCCAATTATGCCCATTTGTTTCCGCACCCATTCATCCGACAATTGGGTGAAATCATAAGCCGTTTTTATGTTTCTGCTCTCAAGCCGTCTCAGGTTTCCACGCCCTACCCCCCAAACACTTTCAATCTTGGTCCATTTTAATGCTTTTACCCGTCTTTCCTCAGATTGAATGACATACACACCGCCAGTTTTTGATTTCAGCTTTTTGGCAATTTTATTGGCGACCTTTGCCAAGGCTTTCGTTGGGGCAATTCCTATGCTGATGGGGATGCCCGTACACTTTTCCACACTTCTTTGGATTTCCCTACCGTAAGCATCAAAATCATGGTTCTTGAAACCATCAAACCTTAAAAAAGCCTCATCCACACTGTAGACCTCCATATCTGGCGTGAATGTTCCTAGAATATTCATCACTCTGGCACTCATATCTCCGTACAGGGGATAATTGGACGAAAAGACCTTGATCTTGTTCTCCTTGCAAAATTGTCTGTACTTAAATTCCGGGGCACCCATGGGCAGTCCAAGTGCCTTTGCTTCATCGCTGCGCGAGATGAAACAACCATCGTTATTGGATAAAATGGCCACGGGAACATTGTTGAACTGGGGCTGAAAGGCCCGTTCACATGAGGCATAGAAGTTATTGCAATCTACTAAGGCAAACATGCTTTAAAATACTCGATTTTTGCTAAATTACATAGGAAATCCATTGCAATTCAAATCAAAGGTAACTACGCTCAACATAGAATTGCCCGAAGTGATGAAAAATAATTATCCCGCCCCAAAATCCTATATTAGAGCATGGAAAAAGAGATAAAGCGCAAGGTTTCCCTCACTGGGGACATCAAATTTACGGGACTGCGCCTAAAAGAACCCATGCAAACCTCAGCAGGTCTTTTGGGGGTTAAAGAAGCCTTACGACATACTTTTAAGGAAATGGGCATTGTCCGTTCCATGCGTAGTCTCTTGGAAATGAACCAAGAGGATGGCTTTCGCTGTCCCAGTTGTGCTTGGCCCGTTCCCGAACACCCCTCAAAAATTGCAGAATACTGCGAAAATGGAGCCAAAGCACTGGCAGACGAAGCCACCAAAGAACATATTGGCGCGGAATTTTTTGCAGCGCATTCCGTGGAAGAACTATCCCAACTCAGCGATTTTGAACTCAACAAATTGGGACGTGTGGTTGAACCGATGGTCCTTAAACCGAACAGTGTTCACTACGAGCCCATTTCTTGGCAGGATGCTTTTGAATTGATCTCGGAGGAATTGCACCGCTTGAAAAATCCAAATGAGGCCATTTTTTATACCTCGGGCCGATCCAGCAACGAAGCCGCTTATCTCTACGGTATGTTTGCCCGTGCTTTTGGCACCAACAACATGCCTGATTGCTCCAATATGTGCCACGAATCATCTGGGGTGGCACTTTCCGAAACCTTGGGCATCGGAAAGGGTTCCGTAAAGCTTGATGATCTGTATGGGGCGGAAGTGATTTTGGTGGTGGGACAAAACCCAGGCACCAATCACCCAAGAATGCTATCGGCCCTGGAAAAGTGCAAAAAAAATGGCGGCAAGATCATCAGCATAAACCCATTGGCCGAAACGGGACTGGTCAACTTTAAAAATCCCCAAAATATTTCGGATATGTTGGGCAACGGACAGCCGATTGCCGACATTCACCTTCCAGTCAAAATCAATGAGGATATTGCTTTGGCGAAACTGATCTTGAAGAAACTGGTCGCTCTCGATGCTAAAAATTCCAATATTCTCGACCATGAATTTATTGTGGAATATGTGGATGGTTATGACGAGCTATTGAAGGATTTGGAGCAATATGACATGGAAACATTGCAGCAGCGTACTGGCGTTTCCATGCGAAAAATTGACAAAACGGTTCAGCTGTTGGCCGAAAATTCCAAAATCGTGATTTGTTGGGCCATGGGAATCACCCAGCACAAAAATGCTGTGGAGTGCATTAAGGAATATGTGAATATTTTATTGTTGAAGGGTGCTGTGGGCAAGCCCTTTGCGGGAACCTGTCCGGTTAGGGGTCACAGCAATGTGCAAGGTGATCGAAGTGTGGGGATAATGCATTTCGTGAACAAGACTTTGAACGAGAAAATCCGGGAGCATCTCAATTTTGACCCACCTACCGAACAGGGATATGATACCGTGGAGACCATTGAGGCCATGCACGAGAAAAAGGCCAAGGTATTCATTTGTTTGGGTGGTAATTTTTTAATGGCCGCATCGGATACAAAATATACTGCGGAGGCCTTACAAAATTGTGATTTAACGGTTCAAATCAGTACCAAACTGAATCGAAGTCATTTGGTGACGGGCAAGACAGCACTCCTACTTCCCACTTTTGGGCGTTCCGAAAAAGATGAGAAAAACGGAAAGCTTCAATTTTTGACCATGGAAAGCAGTACGGGCAAGGTTCGGCAGAGCAAAGGTCTGTTGAGGCCTGCTTCGGAATACATTAAAAGTGAACCTGAAATCATTTCGCTCTTGGCCCATACGTATTTTAGGGGCGACCATTCCATGAATTGGTATGCGTTGGGACAGGACTACAATCTCATCCGAAATCTTATCGATAAGACCGTAAAAGGGTTTGAAAAAACGAGTGAACAGTCCAAAGGGTTTGGGTATTACCTCCCGAACAATGTTCGGGATCGTGATTTTCGGATGCTTCCCAATGGCATGGCTCAATTATCAATTAATTCTTTGCCCGACCACCAGCTGAATCCTGATGAACTGCTGTTGATGACCATTCGTTCCCATGATCAGTTCAACACCACCATTTATGGATTGAATGATCGGTATCGGGGTATTCACAACGAGCGCCGTATTGTTTTTATGAATGAAGAGGATATGGCTGAAAAGGGTTTGACCAAATTGGATGTAGTCAATCTATACAGCAATTATGACGGGATCAAACGTTCTGCAGAAAAATTTCTGGTCGTTCCCTATAAAATTCCCAAAGGGAACATGGCTGCCTATTTTCCAGAAACCAATTTATTGGTTCCCTACAATCATTTTGCGGACAAGAGCCAGACGCCTATCAGCAAATCGATTAAGGTAACCGTAGAAAAAGTTTCTAAATTTTAACTATTTAAACGCCTGAATTCCGGTAATATCCGCTCCGGTAATCAAGAGATGGATGTCGTGTGTGCCTTCGTAAGTGATCACGCTTTCAAGGTTCATCATGTGGCGCATAATGCTATATTCGCCTGTAATGCCCATTCCGCCCAAAACTTGTCGTGCTTCTCGGGCAATCTTGATTGCCATGTCCACATTGTTGCGCTTGGCCATGGAAATTTGTGCCGTAGTGGCCCTCCCCTCATTTTTTAACTGACCCAAACGAAAAGCCAGCAACTGGGCTTTGGTGATTTCGGTGATCATCTCGGCCAATTTTTTCTGCTGAAGCTGGTATGCGGCAATGGGTTTTCCAAACTGAATCCGTTCCTTGGCATATCGGAGTGCGGTATCATAACAATCCATGGCAGCACCAATGGCGCCCCATGCAATGCCGTACCGGGCGGAATCCAAACAACCCAATGGTGCACCGAGTCCACTTTTACCCGGCAACAAATTTTCTTTGGGCACTTTTACATTATCAAAAATAAGTTCGCCTGTGGCCGATGCCCGCAACGACCATTTGTTGTGCGTCTCAGGTGTGGAAAAACCTTCCATGCCACGTTCCACGATAAGTCCGTGAATCCTGCCTTCTTCATTTTTGGCCCACACCACGGCTACATCGGCAAAGGGTGAATTGGAAATCCACAATTTGGCACCGTTCAAAAGGTAATGGTCCCCAGCATCCTTGAATTTGGTCTCCATCCCCCCTGGATTGGATCCATGGTTGGGTTCGGTCAGCCCAAAACAGCCCATCCACTCCCCTGTTGCGAGTTTGGGCAGGTATTTTTTGCGTTGCTCTTCCGTGCCATAGGCAAAAATGGGATACATTACCAAGGATGATTGTACGGAAGCGGTGGAACGCACCCCACTATCTCCCCGTTCTATTTCCTGCATGATCAATCCATAGCTGATCTGATCTAAGCCAGCCCCGCCATATTCTTCAGGGATGTATGGGCCAAACGCACCGATTTCAGCCAATCCACCGATAATCTGTTTGGGAAATTCCGCTTTTTGGGCATATTCCTCAATGATGGGGGAAATATCACGCTTTACCCATTGACGGGCAGCATCGCGAACGAGTTTATGTTCCTCGGAAAGCAAATCATCGAGATTGTAGTAATCTGGGGCTTCAAATAAATCGGGCTTCATTCAGAATAAAATTTTACTTGTCAAATATAACATTTAGTCTATTCAATGTTACATTTTTAAATAAAATGCTTGGGTCAATTCAATGTATTCTTTGGTGTATTGATGTCTTCCCTCCTCAATGACCAGATTATCAATGTCCTGTTCAACGGCATGAAAACTAAATTCCATCAAACTCCTTTTAAAATTGGTATTGGGATTACCCTTAACCCTAGTGATTCGGTTTGGAAATAACCCTTCTTTTTTGGCAAGATTGATAAAATCAGATTCTTCTTTAAAGGGAACGATCACCGTAAAAATTCCATCTTCATTCAAAAGTTTTGCCGCACCCTCAACCAATTCTTCAAAAGGCAACGAGCCACTCTGTCTTGCCTTGTCCCGCGATTCACTCCCACTTGTCACATCTTCGGAATAGAATGGCGGATTGGAAACGATCAAATCATAGGTTTCATCCATCTCATCCACAAACTCATCAAAACCGGCATGGTAACAGAACAGTCGGTCTGCCCATGGCGAGGCCTCAAAATTGGCCACACATTGTTCATACGCATCATCATCCAACTCAATGGCATCAATAGTTTCCGCTGATGATCGTTGGGCCAATTGCAAAGCAATCAATCCTGTTCCGGCACCAATATCCAAAATTAAATTGGGCCGGTGTTCCAAAGATGTCCATGCGCCCAGCAAGACCCCGTCTGTGCCCACTTTCATGGCGCACTGATCTTGGTGAATGGTGAATTGTTTAAAAACAAATGGTTTCATTATTCAAATGTAACTATATAAGACATACCTGAATGTAGTCCACCAACTCAACCCAAGCATTCATAAAGTCAAACAGCCCATCCATTAGATTGAGGCAACCCAAACTCTGTATATGGGTTACTTTCGGCGCTTATGTAATAAAATCAAATTACCAATTAAACATTATTATTATGAAAAAACTTATTTATGTATGTATTGTTATGGCATCTTTGGCGCAATGGGCGCATGCACAAGAACAAAACAAATTTCGTGTAGGGCTTGACTTTGGGTACGCCATGCCCGATGGTGGAGGTGGAATTATATTGGCCATTGAACCCAAGTACAATATTGCCGACAATATGAACATTGGTTTGCGTTTTGAATCTGCTGCTATGGCCAAGAATGTTGGTGCAACAGAAGCTGACCTAACAGCAAGCGTATCCTACTCAGGTACCTTTGATTATTATTTTAATTCTGGTAGTTCCTCCTTTGCTCCATTTATTGGTGGTGGGGTTGGTTACAGCTCTCTTGGCAGTCTTAGTTCCAGTGTAGAATCTGAAGGATTTCAGGCTTCCGCGGAACTTGAAGTCGACGGAAAATTTGGCGGACTCGTAAGAGCCGGGTTTGAAGCTGGCAAATTTAGGGTGGCGGCAACATACAACCTTATAGGCAAAACCGACTTCGGTGGGGGTGCAGAAGTAAAAAACTCCTACATTGGCATCTCCCTTGGTTTCTACATAGGTGGTGGGAAATGGAAAAAATAAAATTTTCAGTTTTTACCAAAAAAAGGAGGCCTATTGGCTTCCTTTTTTAGTTCAGATAAAGGTCCACCAGCCCTTCCGGCGTCTTCACATGAATGGTCTTGTTTTTACGATCCAACTTGGTAATAATCTCATCACTTATGGGAATCAAAAGTTGCTTCCCGTCTTTTTCTACCTCAAAAAGGTTTTGTGAAGTGCTGTCGTTCACGGATTGTATGATTCCGATATCGCCATGCACCTCATCCATGAGTGTAAAGCCAATCACTTCGTGAAAATAAAACTTGTCCCCACTAAGTTTGGGAAGCATGGTCAAAGGTAGATACAACTCAGAACCGATGAGCTTATCCGCAGTAGGTTCATCTTTCACCTCTTCAAAATCTATACGGAGCAAGGCGGATTTATGAAGTCGGCAGCGGTCAATAAAAAATGGAACCAGATTTTGCCCCAATTGAACAAAAACTGATTCCATGTTTTCGTAGATTTCGGGTTCGTCGGTGTCCAATTTCACCAATACCTCACCCTTAAAACTATATTTTGAAACGACTTTGCCCAGGTAGAAGCAATCTTCCTTGCGCATCGTCTTTGGATTTACTCTTCTTCTTTGGAAGCTTCTTCAGCCTTTGGCTCTTCCGCAGCTTCCTCCTTCATCTCTTCAGCAGCAGGAGCTTCTTCTGGGACTTCTGGTGCAGCTTCCACAGCGGCAACTTCTTCAGATGCATCACCGGCTACTTCGGTCTCAGGGGTTTCTTCAACCTCGGGAGCCATAGCGGCAATTCGTTTTTCATTGGCTTCTTTCTCGGCTGCCAATGCTTTTGCCCTGGCTTCAGCTTCGGCTTTGCTCAATCCATCTTTTTTGGCCTGAACAGCATGTTCTTTTTCTTCCAACCAAGCCTTGAACTTTTCCTCAACCTGCTCTACGGTATGTGCGCCTTTGGCAACACCGCCCATTAAATGGTGCTTCAACATAACTCCCTTGTAGGAAAGAATGGCCCTTGCAGTATCGGTGGGTTGCGCACCGTTTTGCAGCCACTTTACCGAACTATCTATATCAAGGTCTATGGTTGCGGGATTGGTATTGGGGTTATAGATTCCCAATTTTTCCAAAAATTTACCGTCTCTTTTTGCTCTGGAATCTGCGGCAACCACCCAATAAAATGGTTTACCTTTTTTACCGTGTCTTTGTAGTCTAATTCTAACTGGCATATCACATTAATTTGTAGGGTGCCCGACCCTGGTTATTAATTCTTTTTTGCAATCAGTGAACGTAGTCGAACCGAAAAGCGGGTGCAAATATACATTTATTTGTTTATTACACAGCTATTGAAGTATAAAAAAGTTAAGCCTCTTTAACACATATCCCAAATCCCGTTAAACCCATCTTAAACCACCACAAATACTTGCAATTGCGCCCATTACCTGTATCTTATATATAGGAGCTGTTGAGAGCCAACAGCCAATAACCTAAATGAAGATGAAAACCCATGAAGTACACCGTAGAAATGTCGAACAAACTAAATGAATTATTAAAAAGAACTTATGACGCCGAAAAAGGTTTCAGACAAGCGGCTGAAAAGGTAGATAATAAAACCATAAAAGAATTTTTCGAGAATAGCGCCAATCAGCGATATAACTTTGGAAAAGAACTAAAGGCAGAAATCATTTCTTTTGGACAGGCGCCCGATACAAGTGGAAGCGCCAAAGCAACCCTGCACCGCTCTTGGATTGACTTCAAGGCATTGATTTCTTCCAATACCGAGGAAGTAATGCTGGAAGAAGTGCACAGAGGTGAGAAAGAGGCCATTGCCACATACAATGACATCTTGCAGGACAAAGATTTTGTATTGCCACCATCTACTGAAAGTCTTCTGATGCGCCACAGAAACGCAATCAGAAAAACCTTGGAAACCGCCAATATCTTTGAAGCCGCAATTTCATAATCAAGAGGTTCAATATAAAAGCAAAAGAAGCTGGGAGATTCCCGGCTTTTTTTAGTTGATAAGTCGTAAAAACTCTATTTTCCCAAAACGGGCTTCCTTCGTACTTTTATTCATTGCTTTTTTTGACCTACAATTGAATCTATGTACTTAATCTTTGATACCGAAACCACAGGACTCCCCAAGCGTTGGGATGCTCCCATTACCGATACCGACAACTGGCCAAGATGTGTTCAGATTGCTTGGCAACTGCACGATGAATTGGGGAACTTGGTGGAGCAACAAGATTTTTTGGTACAGCCAGAAGGGTTCAATGTCCCCTACGAAGCTGAACAAATCCATGGTATTTCCACAGCCTTGGCAGAACAAAATGGCGTGCCACTGGGAGAAGTTCTTGAAGCCTTCAACAAAGCTTTGGAGCAGACCAAGTTTGTAGTGGGGCAAAATGTGGATTTTGACATCAACATAATGGGGTGTGAATTTCACCGAAAAGGGATGGAAAGTCCTTTGACACAACTCCCCGTTTTGGACACTTGTACGGAACATACCGCAGAGCTGTGTAAACTTCCCGGGGGCCGGGGCGGCAAATTCAAACTGCCCACCTTAACCGAGCTGCACGAATTTCTTTTTGGGGAAACCTTTGCCGAAGCGCACAACGCCACGGCAGATGTTGAGGCCACCACCCGTTGTTTTTTGGAATTGGTTCGAAAAAAACAGTTCACTTCAGAGCAACTGGATGTACAACCCGATTATTTTGAGCGGTTTTCCGAAGCCAACCCACAAGAAATCCAGCTCATTGGATTAAAGCACATCAATCTAAAGGAAGCGTCCAAGAAAATAGCCGATGCGCTCTGGGCAAAAGATACTGGGGAAATTTCGGAAAAAGAGATCCAAGAAAACATCGAGACCCTCGAGGATGCGCCTTTTGCCCATTTGCACAACCATTCCCAATTTTCGGTGTTGCAGTCCACCATCAACATCAAGGATTTGGTAAAGGCCACTGCCCAGAATTCCATGCCCGCCGTAGCACTTACGGACCATGCCAATATGATGGGTGCCTTTCACTTTGTGAAAGAAATCATGGCGCACAACAAAGTGGTCAAGGAAAAAAATGCTGAACTAGTGGAAAAAGGTGAGCAACCCACCGAAAAAGAAATTATCCCCATTGTAGGTTGCGAATTCTTTGTCTGTGAAGACCACACCAATAAAAATGTGAAGGATTACGGCCATCAAATCGTCTTGTTGGCCAAAAACAAAAAAGGGTATCACAATTTGGCCAAGATGTCTTCCATTGCCTACACCAATGGTTTCTACTATGTGCCCCGTATCGATAAAAAGGTGGTGGAACAATACAAGGAAGATGTCATTGCCCTAACCGGAAACCTTTATGGTGAAGTGCCCGGTAAAATTCTGAACGTGGGCGAAAAACAGGCCGAAGAAGCCCTTTTGTGGTGGAAAGAACAGTTTGGGGATGATCTGTATATTGAAATGATGCGCCATGGCCAAGAAGATGAAGACCGCGTGAACCAGGTGTTGCTACAAATGGCAAAGGACCACAATATTAAGTTGGTGGCCACCAATAATACGTATTACTGCGATAAAAAAGATGCCGAGGCGCATGATATTTTGCTCTGTGTAAAAGATGGCGAAAAACAGGCCACTCCCATCGGCAGGGGTCGGGGTTACCGCTACGGATTGCCCAACCAAGAGTACTACTTTAAGTCTTCGGATGAGATGAAGGAACTCTTCAAGGATGTTCCTGAAGCCATTCTTAACATCAAGCAAATCATTGACAAGATTGAACCATATGATCTGGCCAGTGATATTCTTCTGCCCAAATTCACCATTCCAGAAGAATTCAAGGTCAGGGAAGATGATGAGGATGGTGGCAAGCGGGGTGAAAATGCCTATTTGCGGCACATCACCTACGAAGGTGCCAAAAAACGCTACGGTGAAATCACCCCAGAGATAAGCGAACGCGTGGATTTTGAGTTGGAGACCATCAAAAACTCGGGCTACCCTGGCTATTTTCTGATTGTTGAAGATTTTATCCGCGAAGCGCGAAACATGGATGTTTCCGTGGGACCGGGGCGGGGCTCTGCCGCAGGATCCGTGGTGGCCTATTGTTTGGGCATCACCAACATCGACCCATTGAAATATGACCTTCTTTTTGAGCGGTTCCTGAATCCGGATAGGGTATCCATGCCCGATATTGACATCGACTTTGATGATGAAGGCCGTAGCAGGGTCATGGATTATGTGATCAATAAGTATGGTGCCAATCAGGTGGCCCAGATCATCACCTACGGAACCATGGCAGCCAAATCTTCCATCAGGGATACGGCGCGGGTTTTGGATTTGCCTTTGGGCGATGCGGACCGCATTGCCAAGCTCATTCCCAACATGTCCAAACTGGGCAAAATATTTGGGGTTGATGAGGCAGAGCTGCGAAAAAAATTCCGCTCCGATGAATTGGAAAAGGTCAACGAATTGTTGAACATCTCCGAAGGAGATGACTTGGAAGGACAGACCGTGAACATGGCCCGGGTCTTGGAAGGGTCATTGCGGAATACGGGAATCCATGCCTGTGGGGTCATCATCACCCCAGATGACATCACCAATTTTGTCCCCGTTTCCACAGCCAAGGACTCTGATCTGTACGTGACCCAATTCGACAACTCCGTGGTGGAAAGTGCGGGTCTCCTAAAGATGGATTTCTTGGGATTGAAGACATTGACCCTCATCAAGGATACGGTGAGAATTGTGAAAGCCCGCACCGGTATCGATTTGGTTCCCGATGATTTTCCGTTGGATGACGAAAAAACATACGAACTTTTCCAACGCGGTGACACGGTGGGGATATTCCAATACGAATCGCCCGGGATGCAAAAGCACATGAAAAACCTAAAACCTACGGTTTTTGATGATCTCATCGCCATGAATGCCCTCTACCGTCCGGGGCCCATGGAATACATCCCCAGTTTTATTGCCCGGAAACATGGTGAGGAAGAAATCACTTATGACCTCCCCGAAATGGAGGAATTCCTTCAGGAAACCTATGGCATAACGGTGTATCAAGAGCAGGTGATGTTGCTTTCCCAAAAGCTGGCCGGATTTTCCAAAGGTGATGCGGATGTCCTGCGGAAGGCCATGGGAAAAAAGATTTTTGCCCTGCTCCAAAAATTGAAGCCACAGTTTTTGGATGGTGGTGAAAAAAATGGACATCCGCGAGATGTTCTCGAAAAAATTTGGAAGGACTGGGAAGCATTCGCTTCGTATGCCTTCAATAAAAGTCACTCCACATGTTACGCCTACATTGCATACCAAACAGCCTATTTAAAGGCCCACTACCCTGCCGAATATATGGCCGCTGTGCTGTCCAACAACATGAACGACATCAAGCAGGTGACTTTCTTTATGGAGGAATGTAAGCGAATGGGATTGGAAGTATTAGGCCCGGATGTCAATGAATCGTACTACAAATTTGCAGTGAACAAGGACAACGCCGTTCGCTTTGGCATGGGAGCCATTAAAGGTGTGGGACGCTCTGCAGTGGAGACCATTGTGGAAAACCGGAAGAAAGACGGCCCATACAAATCTGTTTTTGATTTGGCCAAACGGGTAGATCTTAGGGCCGCCAACAAAAAGTCCTTTGAGAATTTGGCCTTGGCCGGTGGTTTTGATTCGTTTACGGACACCCATCGTGCGCAATATTTTCATCATGATGGGGATGAAATCACCTTTTTGGAAAAGGCGATCAAATACGGGGCAAAATTCCAGGAAAATGAGAATTCGTCACAGGTAAGCCTCTTTGGGGAAGCCAGTGAGGTACAAATTCCGGAGCCTGTTGTTCCTCCCTGCGAGGATTGGGGCACCATGGAAAAACTCCGTCGGGAAAAAGAAGTGGTGGGCATCTATATTTCGGGTCATCCTTTGGATGATTTCAAAAAAGAGATTACCGCTTTCTGCAATACCAGTGTTTCCGCCTTTACGAATTTAGAGGAATACGTGAACCGGGAACTGTCCGTGGCCGGTGTGATCACCGATGTGCAACACCGTATTTCCAAAAATGGAAAAGGTTGGGGGCTTTTTACCTTGGAAGACTACACCGATTCCCACGAATTCCGGATTTTTGGTGAGGAATACCTCAAATTCAGGCATTTTTTAATGATCAACTCCTTTGTCTATGTCAAGGCCTTTGTTCGCGAAGGATGGGTCAATCGTGAAACGGGCAAAAAGGGAGATCCCCGATTGCAGTTCAATGATTTTAAACAGCTTCAGGATGTAATGGATGCCTATGCGCGAAAGCTGACCATCAAATTGGACATAGCCCGACTGCAAGAGCAACGCATTCAGACCCTGAAAGATACGCTGCGATCATACAAGGGTGAGCATCCACTCAATTTTGTGGTCTATGAGATGCAGGACGAGATAAAGCTCAAACTGTCCAGCAGAAAACAGAAGGTAAAAATAAGCAGTGAATTGCTATCGGCCTTGGAGGCCAATGAGATTCATTATAAGTTAAACTAACCCACATAGGTAATGCTGATGGCGCAATAATTAAAACGAATGCTCTGTGCGTAAGGTAGATGGGCAATATTTGACTAACTTTGCGAATATTAAAATAAATAAGATGGCACTAGAAATAACAGATGCAACTTTTGACGAAGTAGTTTTAAAAAGCGACAAACCTGTCGTAGTGGACTTTTGGGCAGCATGGTGCGGCCCCTGTAGAATGGTAGGCCCTATCATTGAGGAAGTAAGCCAAGAATATGAGGGAAAGGCCGTAGTGGGAAAAGTGGATGTTGATGCCAATCAGCAGTTTGCAGCCAAATATGGGGTGCGTAACATTCCTACGGTATTGGTCTTTAAAAATGGTGAGATTGTAAATCGCCAAGTGGGCGTTTCCCCTAAAAAAGTCTATACTGATGCTATAGATGCAGCGTTATAACAATATTTGAATACCGATTTTAAAAAAGGTTTGGCAATTGTCAAGCCTTTTTTGTTTTATCTTGAAGCCAGAATCAGTGTATGGACATTAGATCGGAACTTCATAAGGCACAACTTTTTCAAAATCTGGAACTCTTGGCCAATCAGATTGTGGAAGGTTTTATCAGTGGCATCCACAAAAGCCCGTTCCATGGTTTTTCCGCAGAATTTGCCGAACATAAAATCTACAATCCCGGAGAGAGCACCAAACACATAGATTGGAAATTGTATGCCAAAACGGACCGGCTGTATACAAAACGATACGAGGACGAGACCAACTTACGATGCCATATGATCTTGGACAACTCGGCCTCCATGTACTACCCCGAGTTGAAAAACCTCTCCATTGACAATCTCAACAAGATTGGTTTTGGGGTTTTGTCCATTGCCGCATTGATGCAAATCTTAAAAAAACAACGGGACGCTGTGGGTTTGAGCATCTACTCTGACACTTACAATTTTCATGCGAATGAGAAAAGCAGTGAGCGCCATTTTCAGATGCTGTACTCCAAATTAAATGAGGTTTCGGAAATCAAGAACACCTCACAGACCACAAAAACCTATACGTTTTTGCATCAGATTGCGGAAAAAATCCATAGGCGTAGTCTTATATTTTTGTTTTCGGACATGTTTCAGACCGAAACGGAAGAGGACAGACTCTTTGAGGCACTCCGCCATTTAAAATACAACAAACATGCTGTGGTTCTTTTTCATTTGCTGGATGAACAACATGAACTCGGCTTTGAATTTGAAAATACCCCCAAGCGTTATGTGGACGTGGAGACCGGTGCACATATCGATTTGTATGCGGACAATATTAAAAAAGCCTATTCCAAAAAAGTGCGGGAATATCAGGAAAATCTACAAATGAAATGCGCCCAGTACCGAATTAAATATGTGGGGGTTGATGTGCGGCAAAATTTCTCGCAAGTGCTGAACACATTTATGATAGAACGGCAGAAATTTGTTTAGCCATTAATTTTAAAAAATGTTTTGTTGAATCCGAAATGAGAGTGTATATTTGCACTCGCTTTAAAAAAGCAAATGAACAAGATTTGAATCTGGCTGTTGCCGGAGTCTCACAAAGATAAAATCATTGGTCTGGTAGTTCAGTTGGTTAGAATACCTGCCTGTCACGCAGGGGGTCGCGGGTTCGAGTCCCGTCCAGACCGCTTGGAATATTTCCAAATTTATGCAAAAGCCTGTAAATGAAATGTTTACAGGCTTTTTTCATTTCCATTGGTGCCAAAAAATAGCAAAAAATACCATATAAAAGGTGCCTAATTCGGTGCCTCTCAAGACTCTTATTTCAGAGGCACCTCCATCGCTATAATCAGCTGTTTTGCAACTTATTGCAAGGATTCGTTAACATTTATTTAAGACCTTTTTTTGTACCTTCAAAGTGTTAATTCAATCCTATTCTTATGTTTTCTACAGTCAACGTCATTTTTTACCCAAAGAGAAAGGTTGTAAAGCAACCAAAAAAATCCATCATCTATGCCCGAATTACCCTCGATGGGAAACGTGCGGAGTTCAGTACGGGCAAGCAAATTGAACTTTCCAGATGGGACGCCGACAACTGTAGGGTTCGCGGCAAAGGCCCAGAAATACTGGTGCTCAATCGATTTTTTGACACCTTAAAGGCGAAGTGTATTTCTATCTATGATGAGCTTGTCCGTACCGGTGAATACGTGGATGCGGATACCGTGAAGAACATCTTTTTGGGCAAGGGTCAGAAACAATATCTGATCTTGGAAATATTCCAAGATCACAATGATGAAATGGAAAGTTTGGTGGGCAAGGAATATTCCGCAGGAACACTTCAACGGTATAAAGCTGCCAAATCACATATCTCCGATTACATAGCACACAAGTACCAAAAAAAGGATTATCCGCTTAAAAAGATAGATTATGAGTTTATCATGGATAGGGCGGTCAATGTATACCACCTGCGGCGGATGAAAGTGAGCAGTGCAAATCAAGTGCACGAGATCGACTCATTTTGGTGGTGAAGTTAATGTTTATTTTTAATTTTTTTCCTCATAGATTCCCCTTTAATGTCCACCCTGTGCGCTGAGTGCACCAGACGGTCAAGGATGGCGTCAGCGATTGTTTTTTCACCGATGACATCGTGCCATGCCTCCACGGGCAGTTGTGAGGCTATAATAGTGGACTTTTTGCCGTGCCTGTCCTCTATGATCTCCATCAAAGAGTGCCTGTTGATGTTGTCCAATGGTTTTAGGCCAAAGTCATCCAGTATGAGCAGGTCCTGTTTTTCAAGTTTTCCAATGAATTTTAGAAAGGACCCGTCCGCCTTTGAGGTTTTGAGCAGGGTAAAGAGCTTGGCCGTGTTGAAGTACATGGTCCTGTACCCCATTGAGCAGGCCTGGTGCCCAATGGCCGAGGCCAGATAGCTCTTGCCCACCCCGGTGCTCCCGGTAATGAGCATATTTTCACCCTTGTGTATAAATCCACAGGAGGCGTAGCGTTGTATCCTGTTCCTGTCGATGTTCCTTCCAGGGCCGTAATCGATGGCCTCCATAACGGC
>NZ_LXTT01000173.1 GCF_001683915.1 Allomuricauda sp. CP2A
ATTTTAAAGAAATGAGATAGCTAGGTCAATCAAATGGGCTCTATCTTTGAAAAAAAACAGACATGAAGTATTTTTCAATAGCTGCACTTTTCTCTTTTTTCCTAGTACTCAGTTGCAAAACCGAGCCCAAGGCATCAACAACCGAGACGCAACCTGAAGCTGAAAAGAGCATTCCAGAAAAAATTGCCGATGCGCATGGATACGAAAACTGGGAATCTGTTTCCAAGATCACCTTCACTTTTAATGTGGACAGGGACAGTACCCATTTTGAGCGGAGCTGGGTCTGGAAACCCAAGATGGATGAGGTTACCTCTATTTCTGGGGTTGATACCTTGACCTACAATCGTAAGAGCATGGATAGCATTGCCCACAAAACCAATGGAGGCTTTATCAATGACCGTTATTGGCTCATGGCTCCTTTTAATTTGATGTGGGACGCCAACAATTACACTTTTGAACATTCCGAGCAAGTAAATGCGCCCATAAGCGGCGATACCATGCATAAATTGACCATTGTGTACAGTGATGATGGTGGCTACACCCCTGGTGATGCGTATGATTTTTATTTTAAGGATGATTTTATCCTTCGGGAATGGGCCTATCGCAAATCCAACCAACCTGAGCCCAACTTGGTTTCCACTTGGGAAGATTATGCCAATGTGGGTGGTTTGGAGATTGCCCAAGGCCATAAAAGGCCCGATAGTGATTTCCATCTTTATTTTACAGGATTGTCCGTTTCTAGGGAGTGATGCCCCTATTTTCGGTTCTTGCGCAGGAAAAATGTAATGCCCAATACCACTACCACACAGCCCAACAGTACTGAAAAGCTATAAGTGAGTGAAGCAGATTCCGCAATAAACCCAAGGATTACAGGACCAACCAAGAAGCCAGAATATCCGGTTCCGGCAATAAAAGCAACGCCTTGGGAAGAATCCACACCTTTAACATTGCCCCCTATTCGGAACAATTCAGGGACCATGACCGAAAAACCCAATCCATTTAGGGCAAAGCCCAATATGGCCAAATAGGTATGGCCAGACAATACAAGCATATAGCCCAGAAGAGAGACAATGGCCCCCAGTGCCACAATATTCACTGAACCAATCCGGGCACTGATACCGTCGCCCAAAAATCGTCCCAAGGTCATGGTAACGGAAAAGGCCAAAAATCCAGAGCCTATTAAAATCTCAGGTGCCAAGGTCACTTCTTTTAAATACAGGCCGCTCCAATCAATAATAGCACCTTCACTGCCCATGGCCACAAAACCAATGATGCCCAACAACAGTAACGGCTTAAACAGTTTTATGCTGAATGGCTCTTTTTCAACCGGAGCTGCAACTATATGTAGATAGTTTTTATAAAAGATAAGGTTTATGATCAACACAATGGCCACGGTAATACCCATGTGCAATACGGGGTTGTCCAGTATCGGAATCAAAAAACTGCCCAATCCCACCAAAACACCGCCCAAACTAAAAAACCCGTGTGCTGCCGACATAAAATTCTGTTTGTCCTCTTTTTCTATTTCAGTGACCAAGGTGTTCATTGCAATATCAGTGAGTCCATTGGATGCCCCAAAAAGAAAAAGACTTCCCATTAAAAGATAATAATTGGGAGCCAACAATGGGAAAAGAGCCGTAAGACTGCTTAAAAGTACCCCCACCCATGTGGCTTTTCCTACTCCCAACTTGTTAATGATCTTGGAGGCCACGGGAAAAATGGTAAAAACGCCCAGCGAGAGACAAAAAATAGCTATGCCCAAATCTGCCTTATCTATGTGCAGCTTTTCCTTTACGGTTGGAATGTACACCGCCCAGGTTCCAAACCACAGGTTTAGACTGGCAAACACCCAAGCAGGGGCAAAATATCTTGGATTGGAAAAAATGAGCAACAATGATCTCATAGCCTTGGATGACCTAAAAACATGGGGGTTATTTTTGCAGGATGCCCTGCTTTAAAATCTGACCAAAATTGTACATATCGGTGTATGAGCAATAGAAGGGTGCTGGGGCCAACCGGATGACATTGGGTTCCCGCCAATCGGTGATGACCCCATTTTTCATGAGATAATCGAACAAAGGCCGGCCTTCACCATGCAAAAAGACAGAGAGCTGGCAGCCGCGTTCTTTTGGGGTAATAATTTCAAACGAGCTGTCCACCTGTTTATCAATTTCATGCAGAATAAACTCCAAATAGGCCACTAGGGTTTGCTGCTTTTCAATAAGGGCATCCATGCCCACTTCATCAAAAAGTTCCAAGGATGCCAAATAGGGTGCAAGCGATAATATGGGCGGATTGCTCAATTGCCACGCATCTGCGGTTTCAATGGGGTCAAATTCGGGTTCCATTAAAAAACGGGTTTCCTTTTTGGTGCCCCACCATCCTTCAAAGCGAGGAATATCCTTTTTGGCCAAATGTCTTTCATGCACAAAAATACCTGAAGCATTTCCAGGCCCGCTGTTCATATATTTATAACTGCACCAGGCCGCAAAATCGGCATTCCATCTGTGCAAATCCAATTTAACATTGCCCACGGCATGGGCCAAATCCCATCCCACAAAAGCCCCTACGGATTTCCCAGCTTTGGTGATGGTCTCCATATCCAACACTTGACCGTTGTAGTAATTCACTCCACCTATCAGTACCAAGGCCAA
Source organism: Allomuricauda sp. CP2A (assembly GCF_001683915.1). GTDB lineage: Bacteria > Bacteroidota > Bacteroidia > Flavobacteriales > Flavobacteriaceae > Flagellimonas. The sequence goes on from NZ_LXTT01000173.1 coordinate 2,655, forward strand.
CTCCCCGCCTACTTCATTGATTTTTTGGATGATGTCCTCCGTTCTCCAAAAATTTTCCCCTTTGCGTTTTTTAACTTCAACTAGGGCATCATTGGGGTCCAGACCATGGAACCGCAACTGACTCTGCAACATATATTGATCGGATGGAAATGCTTTTTCCTCGCAAAGAATTTTATATCGTTTTTCGGTAGGGCGATAAAAGGACACCATCAAGAGATGTAAATTCACCGTAAGGGTGTTCATCACTGAAACCTCCTCTGGGGTTGCGCCAACAACCTTTGCCAAACCCGAAGCCAATCGTTCGTGGTAATCCCACCAAGGTTTGTCCGCATAAAAATGTCCTTCAACGGCAAGCTCGCGCCAATCCTTCATGACCTCGTCAACAAATCTTTGGGTGCGCTTGGGCTGCAATCCCAAGGAATTGCCCGTAAAATAGATGACTTCCTTTCCGTTCACCTTTGGATAGTGGAATTCTTGTCGATATTTAAACAGTTTGTCCTTGGCATCCAACTGCTGCGCAAACTCAAGGGTGTTTTGGAATGTCATGCCTTTTTGATTTGCTCCAAAAATACGATTTGTGAACTTATTTTGACTCAGGAAATCACTCCAAGCGCATTTCTATGATATGCTTTTTAAAGCCCACTTTTTCATAGGCTTTAATGGCCGGAAGGTTATCGCTATAGACCGTTAACCTGATTTCCTGAAGGCCTTTTTCCGTAGACCAGTTTTTCAAGGCTTCCACAATCATGGCATTGATTCCTTTGCCCCTGTACGCCGGATCAGTGTACATAAACCCCAAATAGGCATAATATTCATGATCTAGGTAATGTCTGGCTCTTTTTGAAATGGCATAGCCTGAGGCCACAACTTTTCCTTCCGATTCGGCGACCAGAACACAGGCATCCTCATCCAAAACCATCTGTTTGAGGTCATAATAACTAATCGGGTCTTCTTTAATCGTCACATCAAACGGACGTTCTGCTTTAATAATCTCCTGTTCAAAATTGAGCAAGATGGGCAGGTCGTCCAAAGTGGCTTTACGAATTGTTATTTCGTCTGAAGTCATTTCATTCAAGGCGTATAAGTTGTCTCCGAATGTAGTTCTTTTCTATATTTTTGAAAAAATAAACATTGATCGAGCAACTACTAAAATTAATGGCAGAATTTTTTCATGGTGGCTCAAAGGCTAGTTATGTTGTGGCATTAATTTTTGTTGTCATTTTGGTCATGGCAATAATCATCTTAAATTTTAAATAATCGATACCAATAAAAGATGGATTATGAAAATTTACTTAAAAATGGAA
>NZ_LXTT01000075.1 GCF_001683915.1 Allomuricauda sp. CP2A
TAAGGTCACTGTCATTGCTATGAAAGATAATAGACAGCTCAATCCGAGTAACTAAATTTTAAATAATCGATGTGGAAAGGGATAGCACTTATTGTGATTGGTTTAATTAGGATTGCATTTATGATATGGTCTGGTAGAGACTTAGCATTGGCAAAAAGGATAAAATAGGGGGTTGGTTATGCGAAGAGAGGTTATTTTTATGCAGTAATCATGATTCTATGAGGAATATATGCGTTAATTGAAATTTTTAGTTAGAACCTTAAAGTTCAAATAAAAGATTGCTTTGTTCATGATTTATCGCTAAATTGAACCATAATTAATACTATTGGTTCATCATGGGGGTTATAAGGAAATCCATAACATTTACCGAACAGCAAGATGCCTTTGTCAAAAGTTTGATCGAGCAGGGCTTTTATACCAACGACAGTGAATATATCAGGGATATAATCAGAAAAGATCAGGAGCGCAGAAAACGTATCGTTGATTTGAACGAAGCCCTAATTGAAGGAATTGAGAGTGGTCCATCCGATGCTACTATAGATAGTATTTGGGAAGAAGCAATAAACGAGCACAATGCCGGAAAATAAATACGTCATTAGTGCAAAGGCTAGAGCAGATTTCAAGGCCATTGCCAAATACACAATAAAAAAGTTCGGGGAGGTGCAACCGTTAAAATATGCCCAAGGTATCAAGACTGTTTTGGCAGATTTGGGAGACAACCCTGAACTCGGAAGGAGATATGTGGCAGTAAAGGACAAAATGTTGCTACGCTTCAGGTACAAAGCACATGTCATATTCTATTATGTGGAAAATGGCAAAATATTCATTGTAAGGGTTTTGGGCGGTCGTATGGATTTTCCTCAACACCTTAAGTAAAGTTCAAATAACCCATGCATTTTTTGTCCAACATCCTGGAAGACTATATTGCCGATCATTCACAGGCAGAACCCGAACTATTGACCGAACTGACACGCGAAACCCACCTAAAAGTGGTACAGCCACGCATGATCACGGGACATTATCAAGGTCGGGTGTTGAGTTTGCTGTCCAAAATCATTGCTCCACAGCATATTCTTGAAATTGGCACGTATACTGGCTATTCGGCCATTTGTTTGGCGGAAGGGCTCCAAAAAACCGGGGAATTGCATACCATTGAGATCAATGAGGAACTGCACAGTTTTCAACGTAAGTATTTCGACAAAAGTGGATTTGGTGCACAGATTGTTCAACATACTGGGGACGCCTTTGACATCATCCCAAGACTACATCTTTGTTTTGATTTGGTCTTTATCGATGCGCAAAAGGTGAACTACGATGCCTATTTTGAGGCCGCCATTCAAAAAACCAAATCGGGCAGTGTCATTTTATCGGACAATGTGCTGTGGTCGGGGAAAGTGGTGGAACCGGTTCCAAAATCAGACAAGGCCACCCTAGCTTTGAAGGAATACAATAAAAAGCTTCAAAATGACCCTAGGGTTGAAACGGTATTGTTGCCGATCAGGGATGGACTGACCTTGAGTAGGGTAAAATAAAGCGGTTGTAGAGCTTATAAAACAATAGGCCCGAGAGTATTCCCACCACCGCTCCCACCAAAATATCGATGGGAAAATGTACGCCCACATAAATTCTACTGATGGCAAACAAAATTGGCCAGATGAAAAACAGTACAGCCCATTTCATTTTCTTTTTAAAAAAAAGAAACACTAAGGTGGTTATGGAAAAGGAACTTGACGCATGTCCGGAAAAAAAGCTGTAATCGGTGGGGCTTTTTAGAACACGGATCAGGGCATTGATTTCCTCGGCATTGTTGGGACGCAAACGGGCCACGGATATTTTGGTCCAATGGGTAATGGACGTGATAAAAATGACCAATCCAACAATAGTCAAAAATTTAAACCAAGCCTCCCTTTTTGGGAATTTAAGGAACAGCAATACGAGAAATAGGATAAAAAGAGGGATCCATGTGGCAATATTGGTAATGGCGGACCAAAACCCATCGTATTCTTCAATGCCCAAACTATTGAGATAGATAAACGTGTCCCTATCCCATTCGAGCAATCTTTTCAACATGGATTATTTGAGGTTTCTTTTTACGGAGCCTGTAACATCGTCCACATTTTTTTTGACGTCATCAATCTCCTTTCGGATATCTTTGGTGAAATTGGTATCAATGCCCTGTTTGTCGGCACTTTTTTGGATTTCCCGCTTAATGTCGTCCGTTGCGTCCCGAAGTTGGCGCATTCCCTTGCCAAGTCCTTTGGCAATCCCAGGAATCTTATCGGCACCAAAGACCATCACCACTATAAATAGGATGAAAAAAATCTCTGCGCCACTTATGAATAGAAAATACATGCAACAAATATAATCAGAAGTTGGTAGGAAAATAAAAAAAGCCCCGTGAAATCACGAGGCTTTTAACAGCTATTTTGTAACTTTTATTTTCCTTTGATGTCATCCTTGAACTTATCAAAGTCTGATTTCTCCTCTTTCTTGGGCCAAGCGTTGTTGGTAGTGTCAATATCAGCGGTTTCCAACTTTGGATCTACCACAATACCCACCAATTCCTTTTGGGATGAAATCACCCTTTTTACCTCGGCATCGTTCTTTCTCCAGATTTCCGGTGGATAGGTAACGTTCTCCGTGGTGCCATCGGCGTAGGTATACTCCACGATCAATGGCATGGGGATTCCCCCTGGCTTGTCAAAAGTGACTTCATAGAAGAATTTGGGCTCCTTGACCTGCGACCTTTCGGCCTCGGTCATGTTGTCCATCATAAACTCCTTAAGGTTTTGGGACGTTTCGGTTGGGGATTTCCCTTTAAGCTCGGGCATGTAATCCTCACTGTCCTCTTCTGCCAAATACACCAAAGGTGGCAAATCGGCCTCGGTGATATTTCTATCGGCCATATATTTTTCCATTTCTTTGGTAGGCTTGCTGGTGACGTAATATTTTTTCACTCCTTTAACGCCAATATCCACATAATCGGTAGTGTAGAACCAGCTTCTCCAGAACCAATCCAAATCCACCGCGGAAGCATCTTCCATGGTACGGAAGAAATCTTCTGGGGTTGGGTGCTTGAACATCCAACGTTGGGCATAGGTTTTGAAAGCATGATCGAACAATTCCTCACCCATAACGGTCTCTCTTAGGATGTTCAACGCAGTGGCTGGTTTACCATAGGCGTTTGGCCCCAATTGGTACACATTTTCCGGGTTGGACATAATGGGTGAAATATAACTTTGATCTCCGGCCATGTACGGTACAATATCAGCCGGATTCCCTCTACGGGACGGGTATTTTTCATTGGGAGCGATCACAGAAGGGTTATTTTTCCCGAATTCCTGCTCTGCCAAATACTGCATAAAGGTATCCAGACCTTCATCCATCCATCCCCATTGACGCTCATCTGAGTTTACGATCATAGGGAAGAAGTTATGGCCCACTTCGTGGATGATCACACTGATCATTCCGAATTTCACCCTATCGGAATAGGTACCATCCTCGTTGGGACGACCATAGTTCCAGCAGATCATGGGATATTCCATCCCCTGGTTCTTGGCATGTACGGAAATGGCCTTGTGATACGGATAATCAAATGTATGTTTGGAATAGGTCTTTAGGGTCTGAACCACAGCTTTAGTGGACATATCTTCCCAAAGTGGATTTCCTTCTTTTGGATATAGGGAAACAGCCATTACGTCCTTACCGCCAATGTTGACGGCCTGCATGTCCCAAATAAACTTACGGGATGAAGCAAAGGCGTAGTCCCTAACATTGGTCGCTTTGAACTTCCAGGTCTTGGTATCTGTAGAAAATCCTTTTTCGGCGGCTTCTGCTTCCTCTTGGGTTACAATGATCACCGGTTTGTCATAGGATTTTTTGGCATCCTTATACCGCTTCATCATTTCTTTGGTGAAGACCTCATCCCTGTTCTGCAATTCCCCAGTAGCATCCAAAATATGATCTGCGGGAACGGTAATGCTTACATCATAGTTCCCAAAGGGAAGCGCAAACTCTCCACTGCCCCAGAACTGGTGGTTCTGCCATCCTTCCACATCGCTGTATACTGCCATTCTTGGAAAGAACTGGGCAATAACGTAGGCACGGTTGCCATCTTCAGGGAAATATTCAAATCCGGAACGGGCCCTATTTACAGTATGATCTGGAACATTGTACCACCATTTAATGGAAAAGGAAACTTTTTCCCCACTTTTAAGGGGTTCGGGGATGTTCACCCGCATCATGGTCTGGTTGATGGTGTGCGACAATGGTTTTCCACTGGCATCCTTGACCCACTCTATATTAAAACCACCATCAAAGGGTTCGCTCATATACGTTTCAGCAAAATTGCCCGCTGTATAGGCGATGTTTACCCCATTCCCATCACGAAGCGGGGATTTGGAATCCTTGGAACGGACATTTTGATCCAACTGTACCCAAAGAAACTCCAAATCTTCCGGAGAATTATTGTGGTAGGTAATGGTTTCCTCACCATAGATCCTGGCATTTTTGTCATCCAACTGCACGTTGATCACATAATCTGCCTGTTGTTGGTAATAATCCGGCCCTGGCGCCCCAGATGCGGAACGATAGGTGTTGGGGGTGGAAAATTCTTCGTACAACTGTTTAAACTTACTTTGGTTGTAGTGACCTGGCTCCCGCTCCTGTTTGGCTTCTCCTTCTTCCTGTGCCATCAACACAGCACCAAAAAGAAACAGCACGGAAGCAAAATAATACTTGACTCTGTTCATTTTTCTATTTGATTTTAAAACGGTGAAAAATAGCTTTTTTTAACCAATTGTTAACAATCCGTTACAAGTTTAACATTCCTTTATTATTTTCCTTGATGAGCACAAAACTCTTCTTGTGGCCCTTCCATTTTAGGTGGACCACGTTTTGTTGTTCCTCAAATAAATCGGTGAGAATCTCATTTTGGATGGCTATGGATTTTAATCCCGAGAAACCAACTTTGGGAATTTCAAGGTAGCAGATAACCACATCATTGTCATAGCGTTTCCCCAAAAAGGTGTATTTGGCCGGTTCGCCATTGAGTTCCACGGCAAATTTGGCCCTAAAATATTTTTCGATGTATTCATCGGCCACTTTCGCCTCATTTGGGGTGGCCAGTTTGGCTTTGATGCCATAACGTTCTTCCAAGAGGTCATCCAGATCATCTATAAAAACACGGCTGGTAATCTGAAAGGCATCCTCCTCCTCGGCATAAACTACATTGGTGACGCTTACATAGAATTTATGGGCTGATGCGAAAGACAAAAAAAGCACTGCCAAAAATGGCAATAGCAGATTCCGTGCTGTTTTCATTTTCATCATATAGGTGTTAGACTCCAATACTGGGGCAATGTTACAGGATTTCATGGGATTTTTATGCAAAATACTTGCCAAAATATACTTTTTGGACACTACACTTGAGATATGGGAATACTGGATTTTAGACATTAGAAAAAAGAAAAAAAAATTCCATAGCGGTACTGCCTACTGGGTTATTCAGTTACTCTGTTATTCAGTTATTAGGTTATTGGGTTATTGGGTTATTGGAATTTGGTGCTTGGAATTTGGGATTTGATACTTGAAACTTGCCCCCTGCCCACTGCCTACTGCCTACTGGGTTATTGATCTTGACCCTTGAACTTTTTTGACTGCCTACTGCTCACTCCCGACTCCCAACTTCGGACTTCCGACTTCCGACTTCCGACTTCCGACTCCATAAAAACTTCAATCCAAATTGTTGTTCTCCCGATACACCCGGCTTTTTTCCACCATAAAATCCCATATTTTCAACTTGTCCTGCGAATCAACCGTGGCCTGAAAGGTTTCATCCACCTCACAGAAGTACATGAAATCCTCTATTTTCTCCATGGGAATCTTCAAGGTGGTCACAAAAAGGGAGTCCACATAAAAATCTTGTACCCTTTGGGTACGGGCGTAGGTGTTGTCCACCTTTAGCCGATTTTTCAGCATTTTGGTGCGACCGGTAATGGCATTGATGATTGGGTTGAGGGACACGGCCCCTCCTGCACCTCCAAGTCCACCGCCACCCATAATGCTCATGCCAGACGCCTCTTTCAGCAATCGTTCACTTTGGGTAAAATCCTTGGCATTGGCATTGGGCAGCCCCAACGCTTCGGCATCTACTACCCGTTGCTCGGGAAGTTTTTCCAGATCCTTGTCCAAAATACCCGAAAGGTTGTACGGACTGACCACCACTTCCCGCAACTGATTTACAAATTCTTCCATGGGAACGGTCACAAAATTGGAATTGTACAGCGCGTCTGTCACGGGAAGCAACTTTCGCTGAAAATGCACTGCCGAAAACACCAAAGTGTCGTTCACCTGCACCCTAATGGTAAAATTCCCGTCAATATCCGTGATCACGGCCTCATCCGAAGAAATGTTCTGGACCACAACCCCCACAACGTCCTCAGTGGCACTGGTAACCGCTCCCCTCAATATTTTTCTGTTACCATCTTGGGCCGAGGTCCAAAGGGCGCATAAACATAGTAATGGGGAAAAAAGTTTCTTCATTCCTCATTCAACTCGGTCAAAAAGGCCTTGCTCTGGGTCACCAAGAAATCAATCAGCTGAAATTCGTTTTCCTTGCGCAACAAGGTCTGGGAAGGAATTTTATCATCACAATACAATAAAAAAGCATCTATCTTGTCCTGCGGCAGTTTTAGGTCCACCACAAAAAACTCATCGTCATACACATGCCGAAGCACCTCACTCACCTTGAGCGGGGCCCTTTGCACGCCCTCTGCTTCATTGGGTTTAAAAAGCGCCTTGAAAATATTCACAAAGTTAAGACCATCCCGCATGCCACGCACCGTTCTGGACTCGGCCACATTTTCAACCTCCGTACTTCTGTCAATTTCGTAGTCAAACTGTTTAAAATCCTCATTCTTCACCTCCAAAAACCGTTCTTGGTTTTCCGGGGTCACCACCACCTCGTCCAGTTCCCGCACCTTTTCGGTCACCTCCACCACCAAGCGGTTGTTGCGCAAAATTTCTTCGGTAATGGTAACTACCTCCAATTGGTAGTTCACCGCCGTAAAGACCAACTGGTCGCCAGCCTTGACCATTATGGCAAATTCCCCATCATCATTGGTGATCGTAGCATTTGCAGAAGTAGAATTGATCACGTTCTCATTGGGCACATTGGTGCTTCGGTACAGCACTTTTCCGCGCAATAATTGTCGATCGTCCTGTGCCGTGGACAGACTGGTGATGAGCAACGAAAACAAAATCAAAACTATATTTTTCATAAGAAAGCATTTAGCCCAAGTTAAAGAAAACTCTTGAAGCCCATATAAAAAAGAAATGCTGTTCTAAACTTTTGTTAATTATCTGGGGCGTGCTATTGAAAAAGGGCATCCGTTCACCCGTGAACTTCGCCTTTTGAACGGGATTTATTAGTATAATCAAATCATAAGATTAGTTTTGTGGATTCCGTTTGGAAACCTCAAATAACAAACACTGTGAAAACGCAAATTGTCTTTTTGATCGTTGCCCTACTGATGATCACTTCCCTGAAAGCCCAGGTAAAAATTGGTGATAATCCGCAAAACTTGGACCCAGCCTCTGTTCTGGAATTGGAAAGCAACAATCGTGTGCTCGTCATTACACGGGTCACCACGGCCCAAATGAGCACCATAAACCCGTTACGGGGTGCCTTGGTCTACAATACGGACGAAGAATGCATCCACTACTACAATGGGGTGGAATGGATCAACATCTGTGAGGCGTTGGACAACTCGTTTACCGTGAGCAGCGAAGCTGTTTTTAACACCTTACCTGATGCTAGGGACAGTACCATTGTTGTGACCCAAACCGAAACTCCGGATGGCATCAACTACAATTTTGAGGTGAACCAGATTACGGGCGACAATATATACAACGGCACCTTGTTTGGCAGTGACTTCGCAAGTGGAGCTATCGGTTCAAGAGAAATACAAGATAGTGCAGTTGAATTGAAAAAATTGGAAGATGGCACCATTGCGGGTCAACTGATACAGTGGGACGGCAATAGTTGGGAACTAATTACAGACACTGACCTTAACATCACCGAAGGGGATGGTGAAATAGGAAATGAGGTTGTGGGACCAACAGATACCACATTAATTTTGGATGGAAACGGAAGTGAGATAGAGCCTTACACCCTTGATGTTTCACCTATGGGGATTGGAACTCCTGAATTGGCAGATAATGCGGTTACCACAGATAAAATACTAAATGGAAATATTACCGATGACAAGTTGGATAAGACCAACATACCGCTAAGTGGATTTGGAGCCGCTAATGCAGATGTTGACCTTGGTTTAAATAAATTGACCAATGTTGGTGAACCGACAGTAGCTACAGATGCTGCTACAATGAATTATGTGGATAATGCCATTGGAACGGTCTCCACCTTGAACAATGGACAGATTTTTGTCGGGGATGCAACAAACAATGCCATTGGTGTGAACATGAGCGGTGATGCGACCATTGACAATGCAGGTGCTTTAACAATTGAAGACAATGCCATCACCAATGCAAAGATGGCTGACAATGCAATCAATACTGCTGAAATTGTTAATAATTCAATAACCACTGTAAAAATTCTTGATGCCAATGTTACCAATGCCAAAATTGCGGATAATGCCATCACAAATACTAAAATGGCCGACAATTCAGTCAACACATTAGAAATTATAGATAATGCAGTGACAACTCCAAAAATTGCCAATGACGCCATCACCACTGTAAAGATTCTCGACGCAAACGTAACCAACGCCAAGATTGCAGACGATGCCGTTGACGTCGACAAAATAGGAACATTGGGAGCAGCTGACGCAAACAGTGTGTTGACAACGGATGGATTGGGTGACCCGCAATGGGAGGACAAAAACATTTTTGCCTCATCAACACTGAGCAATGGGGACATTTTTGTTGGGGATGCAGCTAATAGTGCCGTTGGGGTAACAATGAATGGTGATGCCACCATTAATAACACAGGGCTTCTCACAATTGAAAACGATGCCATCACCACGGTCAAAATCGCAAATGATGCTATTACAACAGGTAAAATAGCCGCTGGGGCTGTAGAATCAAGTGACATAGCCATTGATGCCGTGGATGTAACAAGGATAGGAACTGCCGGAGCAGCTGACGCAAACAGTGTGTTGACAACGGATGGATTAGGTGACCCGCAATGGGAGAACAAAAACATTTTTGCCTCATCAACACTGAGCAATGGAGACATTTTTGTCGGGGACGCAACCAACAATGCCATTGGCGTGACCATGGGCGGTGATGCGACCATCAATAGCCTAGGGGAACTCACCATAGCAAATGATGCCATCACCAATGCCATGATGACGGATGATGCAATAGACACCAATGAAATTGTTGACGATGCAGTCACTACGAACAAAATATTGGATGCTAACGTGACCACTGATAAAATAGCCGATGGTGATGTTACCCCATTGAAAATTGAACCTTCGCCTTCTCTAACAGATGGTGATGTTCTTACCACCGTAGGTGGAGCAGTTGTCTGGAAAGCTCCAGCCGTTGTCGCCATGGGGAAAGTAAACTTTGATGGTTCTCCAGCCAATATAACAGGTGCAGCGGTAATAAGAAATGGTGCTGGCTCTGGAAATTATACGGTCACTTTTGGTGCTGGTGTAACATCAGATGCAGATTACATTGTACAACTCACATTGCTTAATGCTGGACCTGATGTTACTATTGAAGTATCAGGAACCCCAACAGCAACTGCTTTCACAGTCCAAATTTCAGATATAGGTGGAACACCAACAGATGCTCAATGGTATTTCACCGTAACAGACTTTTAACCCTTGAAACCCCTCCTCCACATATCCATTTTGCTATTGGGCTGTGTTTTACACGCCCAAACCGGCCTGTACCATGCGGGCAATATGCAGGTGCATGGCAATTTGGGCTTTCATACCAGTTTTATCAACGATTCTTCCTTTGACCAGACCCAAGGCCTGGTAGGCTTTTACGAGAGCAACGTTATTCAGGTATCGGGCAATATTCCCCCTACCCTTTGGGATATGGAGGTAATGGTGCCCAACAATATATTTTTGCGGAATTCGGTAAATGTGCGGAACAATCTCAATTTTATTGAGGGCAACATCCTCAGCACCCTCAACGATCCATCGGTCTATCTTAATTTTATGGACCAAGGCACTTATACCGAAGAGGCCAATCCCAGAAAAATAACCGGGTTTGCTGCCATTACCAACCGGGATGTTTTCCAATTCCCCGTAGGGGACGAAACCCAGCTCCGGTCCTTGACCTTGGATTCGCAGGGAGCGACCCCTTTGGCCGTTTGTGCTTATTTTTTTGAAAATCCCGCTTCACCCATATCCATTACCCAAAGCTTTGATACCGATGAAAAGGTACGGGACATCGGTACCGTAAGCGATACGGAATTCTGGATCGTGCAAAGCGAGGTGCCTGCTCAGGTTACCATAAGCTGGAACGCCCGAAGCGGATTGGGTCTTATCCCCAACGCCACCATTGAGTCGGTTAGATTAATTGGTTGGGACAGAACTTCCAGTCAATGGGTGATTATTGGCAATGCAGCCATTAGCGGTGATATTACGGAAGGTTTTTTAACATCAATCACCTTTGTCCCCAATGATTTTGCTGCCATTACTTTAGGGACCATTCCCGTGCCCACAGATACATTTGCCGTGGAAAACCCTACCTTGGGCAACTATTTTTTGAGTCCCAATGGCGATGGAACCAACGATTTTTTGGTGATCGATGGTATGGAGGAATCCCCCAACAACAGTTTGATCATCTATAACCGACATGGCCAAAAAGTGTATGAAAAAGTCAACTATGTCAATGAATTTGATGGGATGGCCAATGCGGGAAGTCTCTACACCAGCCGGGAAATTGGTCTGCCCGAAGGCGTCTACTATTATCTGGTGAGCTTGGACGATCTAGGACTGGAATACACCGGTTTTTTGTTTTTGGACCGATAAACTTCAACCCATCACGAGCCTACACTACTGCTTCTTCGACAAAAAAATACTTCTTAACTTGGCACAAAAATCAATTCCATGAAACGAAGGACTTTTGTGAAAACAGCATCGGTTTCCAGTTTGGCCTGTGCCATCCCTCCTGTTTTTCCCCATTTTATTCCCACTGAGTATTCCACGGAGGAATTGATGGGCAAGGCCGTTATAGATCTTTTTGGTGAGGGCATCAACCTTAGAAAAGAGGCATATGAGTCCTTTGTGGAAATGAAAAAAGCCGCCTATGCCGATGGTTTTGATATTAAAATGGTCTCCAGTTTCAGGGATTTTTATCACCAAGCGAGCATTTGGGAGCGAAAATATATCAGCTATACCGAAGATGAGGGCATGGAACCCCTTCAGGCCATAGACAAGATCATTGAATATTCCACCATTCCCGGGACCAGCAGGCACCATTGGGGCACCGATATCGACATTATTGATGGGTATCCGAAAGTTTCAGGCGATGTGCTGCTCACTGAAAAATTTGAAAAAGGCGGTCCCTTTGAAGATTTTAAGCTCTGGCTGGATGAAAACTCGGAAAAATTTGGGTACCATCTCGTCTACACCAACGAGCCCAAACGAAGGGGGTTCAAATATGAACCGTGGCATTATAGCTACGCCCCCCTCTCCATTCCCATGTTAACAGCCTACCGGAGAATCAATGTTCTACGGTTGCTCCAGAAAGAGGAATTTTATGGTTCGGAACACTTCACCACAGGCTTTGTGAGAACCTACATTCAAGACAATATCCTGGACATAAATCCGGCCTTGCTGTAGTGCTTTTTTTCGTATCTTCAATTGTCTAGAACACGAACACCATGAGAAGAGGTAGTTGGAGAATCCGCATCCTGATCGGACTGGCCATTGTGGCTTTCGCTTTTATCCGCCGCTGCAGCAACCAAGAAGAAAATCCCTATACCGGAAGGGTCCAAAACATCAACATGACCACAGAACAGGAGATTGCCATTGGGCTGCAAAGTGCCCCGGAAGTGGCACAACAGCACGGTGGTCTTTATCCTGATGAACGCATGCAGGCCTTGGTGGATGCCGTGGGCAAAAAACTGGTCAATAGCAGTATTGCCGGTGAGACACCGTATGAATATGATTTTCATTTGTTGGCCGATGACCAAACCATAAATGCCTTTGCCTTGCCCGGTGGGCAGTGTTTTATCACCTATGCCCTGTTCTCCCAACTCACTGAGGCCCAACTGGCCGGGGTGTTGGGGCATGAAATAGGCCATGTGATCGGCAGGCACTCCGCCGAACGCATCGCGGAAAGTAATTTTTGGCAGACGCTGGCCACGGGAGCCTCCGTAGGTGGCGATATGGGAAGTGTGGTGGCTAGTATTGGTCAGAACACCTTATTGACCAACGGCAGGGATGATGAACTGGAAAGTGATGAACTCGGCGTCCAGTTCATGATTCAATCCGGGTATGATCCCTATGAGATGATCACGGTCATGGAAATATTAAAAGCGGTCGCTGGTCCAAACCGGGTACCGGAATTTCAAAGCACCCACCCAGATCCAGAAAATCGGATTGAAAAAATAAAGGAGGCCATCAAAAAATATTCAGGTCGATAGATTCGGCACGTTTATCGATAAAAAAAGAGCTTTGACAAGATTTGCTTATCTTTGAAGTAACCCCAAATCCTACAATTGTTTCCTTATCCCATTTGTGCTATCCAAAAATGAGAACACATGGGAACACTAGTACACTTTAAAAACCTCTACGTAGAGGCATTTGACGATTGTAAACCGAGCTTTATTGTACTTTTTTTAAAAGGGTATTCCGTATTTTGTGGCATCATGTTGATGATGGCGTTGTATGCGTTTTTTTATAGAGCTTTTACAGGCTTTGAATTCTAAGCCAACATATACTCTTTTACAGGACACTAGAAGTAAATGAGAAAAAAAAGCCCATCCAAAGGATGGGCTTTTTTGCTTTGAATGAATAAACTCCTTTTATTTTTTCATAGCATCTTCCAAAACAGCCAGTGCCTCAGCAGCATTGGACATTTCGGCATATTTCTTTGCGGTATAGCCCTGATCGGAACGTCTTTTAAAATTCGCTCCGTTTTCAATGAGCAGTTTCAAGATTTCTGCTTGGTTGTACCGTGCTGCAAAATGCACAGGGGCCATTCCAAGGGATTTTTCATTGACGTCCTCACCCAAATCGATGAGTTTTTTAACAGTATCCACATCTCCCTGTATAATGGCTTTACAAAAAGTACTGGGCTCCACAGGTAGTGACGACACACTCCGAGCGATGTCTGATGAAGGTTCATTGGCCGATACGCCAGTTGCTACTAGCATGCAAAATGCAGCTACTGTTAGGATTGTTTTTTTCATGATGAATTGTTTTTGTTTATAGATTAAACTGTTACAAAAATAGACTGCCTTCCAGGGCGAATGTTACAGCATTAACAGTTAAATAACTAAATTTTAACAACGCTTCAATTTAACCGCCTGAAAATTATCAATTCTGCAACTATAAAAACTCGTGAAAAGCTAGGGCATCCAACCAGATCATTTTATTTTTGAAGTACAATTTTACGCCATGAACAAAAAGACAATCCTAATGATTTTGGATGGCTGGGGAAAATCTCCAGATCCAAAAGTTTCCGCCATAGCACAGGCCAATACCCCCTTTGTTGACTCCCTCTATACCCAATACCCAAATGCCAATCTTCTTACCGATGGAATGAACGTTGGCCTTCCTGAAGGGCAAATGGGAAACAGCGAGGTAGGCCACATGAATTTGGGTGCCGGTAGGATTGTATATCAAGATTTGGCCAAAATCAACAAAGCGGTCAAAGAAGACACCCTAAAACAAGAAAAAGTGTTAAAGGATGCCTTTGAATATGCAAAGACCAACAACAAAGCCGTACACTTTTTGGGTTTGGTGAGTGATGGTGGAGTGCACAGCCATATAGATCATTTAAAGGCCCTGATCAAGGCCGCAAATGACAGTGGCGTGGAAAAATCCTTTATCCATGCCTTTACCGATGGACGTGACGTGGATCCCAAAAGCGGAAAAGGTTTTCTCATTGATCTTACCCATTTCTGTTCAGATAAGAACACCAAACTGGCCACCGTGGTAGGAAGATATTATGCCATGGATCGGGATAAACGATGGGAGCGCGTAAAATTGGCGTATGATGTTATGGTGAATGCCGAAGGGGAAAAAGTGCAGGACATTGGCAATGCCATGCAAAAAAGTTATAATGACGGTGTTACCGATGAATTTATAAAACCTTTGGTTCTGACCGATTCCGATAACCAACCGCTTACAAAAATAACAGAGGGAGATGTGATCATCTTCTTCAATTTTAGGACAGACCGCGGCCGTGAATTGACCTTGGCCCTGAATCAGCAGGATTTTCACGAGCAAAACATGCACAAGATGGACCTGTACTATGTTACCATGACCAATTATGACGACTCCTTTAAGGGCATAAAAGTGGTCTATGACAAAGAGAACATCAAGGACACCTTGGGCGAAGTGCTGGCCAAAAATGGTAAAAAGCAGATTCGTATTGCGGAAACTGAAAAATACCCCCACGTCACTTTTTTCTTTAACGGAGGGCGTGAAGAACCTTTTCAGGGCGAGCAGCGTATACTCTGCCCATCACCAAAAGTGGCCACCTACGACCTGCAACCCGAAATGAGTGCTTATGATATTCGGGATGCCATAATCCCCGAGCTTAAAAAAGGGGAGGCCGATTTTGTCTGTCTCAACTTTGCCAATCCAGACATGGTAGGCCATACCGGGGTTATGGAAGCTGCCATCAAAGCCTGCGAAACGGTTGATGAATGCGCCAAGGATGTTATTACCGCAGGATTGGAAAACGGGTATTCCACCATCGTTATTGCAGACCACGGAAATTGCGACACCATGGTCAACCCGGACGGAAGTCCCAATACGGCACATACCACCAATCCGGTTCCACTGATTCTTGTGGATAACGATATCAAAGAGATAAAAGGTGGTGTTCTGGGGGATATTGCCCCGACCATTCTTAAATTGATGGGCATTCCCCAACCCGAACTTATGACCCAAAAACCATTGGTTTAGGGCAAAATTCGCCAAAATCCATAGATTCAATTTATCTTTGCGGCTATGATTCACGTAAAGACAGCAGAGGAGATTGAATTGATGCGCGAAAGCGCTTTGGTCGTTTCCAAAACTTTGGGCCTATTGGCCAAGGAAATCAAACCAGGGGCCATTCCCTTGAAATTGGATAAAATGGCCGAGGAATTTATTCGGGAACAAGGTGCAGAACCCGGTTTTTTGGGTATGTACGATTTTCCCAACACCCTTAACTGGAGTCCCAACGCACAAGTGGTCCATGGCATTCCCAATAATGAACCATTAAAGGAAGGCGATATTGTTTCTGTGGATTGCGGTGCCTTAAAAAATGGGTTCTACGGAGATCATGCCTATACGTTTGAAGTGGGCGAAGTTGCCGAAGAGACCAAAAAACTGCTCAAGGTCACCAAAGAATCCCTTTATATTGGAATCAGGCAGTTTAAGGAAGGAAACCGTGTTGGAGATGTTGGTTATGCCATCCAAAAGTATTGTGAGGACCATGGGTATGGTGTGGTTCGTGAATTGGTGGGCCATGGTTTGGGAAAAGAATTGCATGAAGACCCCCAAATGCCAAATTATGGAAAACGCGGTCGAGGGAAAAAATTTGTCAACGGTATGGTCGTTGCCATCGAGCCCATGATCAATATGGGAACCAAACGAATCAAGCAATTGAAGGATGGTTGGACCATTTTAACCGCAGATGGCAAACCCAGTGCCCATTTTGAGCATGATGTTGCCTTGGTGGATGGAAAACCGGAGCTGCTCTCAACCTATCAATATATTTATGATGCATTGGGCATCACCAGTGATGAAGAGGATGAGTTCAGAAGCAAGAAATTGGTACTTTAGTGCAAAAATTTGACACTCCCGCCTGCCTGTCAGCTAGGCAGGGACGGGCAGGCAGTCGAGAGGTAATTAAATCCAACGACTGAGGTCTCGACTGCGCCTGTCTGCCGACAAAGGCAGGCTCGACCTGACAACAATAAAATAATTTTGTCTCCAAAGCCGTAGAAAAGATTGGCAGCAGTCCAGCAGTCACATAAAACAAACATTGAACTATTTGGCTGCATCAAAATTAAAGCTGGGAATAATTGTAAATTTTGGCGAGGATCAACTTACTTACAAGAGAGTATTACTTTAAGTCATTAGTGAAAATTAGTGTAATTCGTGTCGAACATATTTAAGTTTTTCCTCAATTTAATCCCAAGGCCATTGCTCATTAGACTAAGCTATTGGGTACGTCCGCTGATTGCCTTTTCCCTTAAGGGAAACACCTTCACAGACCCCATTGATGGTAAAAGTTTTAGAACGTTTTTGCCTTACGGTTATGAAAATCCAAGGGAAAATGTGCTCTCCCCCTCCACCCTTTCCTTGGAACGGCACCGGCTGTTGTGGCTCTATCTAAAAAATGAAACGGATTTCTTCAGCAAAACCCACAAGGTGCTCCACTTTGCTCCGGAACAGGCTTTTCATAAACGATTCAAAAAATTAAGCAACATCCAGTACACTACAACCGATTTGAATTCTCCGTTGGCAGAAGTGAAAGCCGATATCTGTAATCTTCCCTTTGCAGATAACAGTTTTGATGTGATTCTCTGCAACCATGTCTTGGAGCATATCCCCAATGACACCAAAGCCATGCAAGAACTCCATCGGGTTATGAAACCGGGGGGATGGGGCATTTTTCAGATTCCGCAGGATTTGAGGCGGGAAAAGACCTTTGAAGACGATTCCATTACCGACAAAAAGGAGCGTGCCCGCATCTTTGGCCAGTACGATCATGTGCGCATCTACGGAAGGGATTATTTTGATAAACTCCGAAGCGTTGGATTTACCGTTAAAGAAGTGGATTACACCAACACACTTCCAAAGGAAGAAGTTGAGAGATATCGATTGGCCAAGGGGGAGATTATTCCACTGGTCAAAAAATAAACTGATTGCCCGTTTATTGTCATAACGGTGCTTTTGGTGTCATGCTGAACTTGTTTCAGCATCTCATCCTACTGAACATGAACACCTTTATGTGACCCTGAAACAAGTTCAGGGTGACGTTGGCAACATTATTACTCTTAGCAGATATTCAAAAAAAATCAATTTTTAATTAAAGCTTCAAAACCAGAAGTAAAAAACTCTTGAGTCTCCCCATTTTCATCCAAGTAGATGATGTAGGCCTCCAATTCCCCATGGTTTTCCAATACCTTTTTGGATTCAGCCAAATCCATCGCCATAAACGTTGTGGCAAAAGCATCAGCCACGGCACAGGTGTTTGCCACCACACTGGTGGCCAAAACATAGGCATTTTTTGTATATCCGGTCTTAGGATCAATGGTATGGACATATTTTTCACCAGTTTCAGGATCAATCCTGAATTTGCGGTAGTTTCCGGATGAAGCCATCGCCTTATCTTCCAAACTCACAATCAATTTTAGCTGACGACCAGTTTCCACTTGGGGATCGTCAATACCTACGGTCCATTGCTTTCCGGAAACAAGATTTGTGCCCTTGGCCAACACCT
The DNA here is from genome assembly GCF_001683915.1 of Allomuricauda sp. CP2A. Lineage (GTDB taxonomy): Bacteria > Bacteroidota > Bacteroidia > Flavobacteriales > Flavobacteriaceae > Flagellimonas. The sequence continues at coordinate 17,662 of NZ_LXTT01000075.1, forward strand.
CTCCCCCTACTTCCACCAAATAATTTTCAATGCCTTTGGCATCGAGCAGGGCTCCCAAACGGTCTATGGCGTATCCTTTGGCCACGGCATTAAAGTCAAAACGGATGGCCGGATTTGTCTTGGTAATGGTATTATCGCTGTTCAACTGTACCTTGTCCCATCCAACATAGCGCAATAGACTGTCCACTTTAAGGCTGTCGAGCTGCATCTGTTCACCCGGTCCAAACCCCCATGCATTGGCCAAAACACCAATTGTGGGATCAAAATAGCCGTTTGAGGCTCGGTGTACTTCGGTGGAAATATCAAAAACTTCCTTGAACATATCATCCACCACCACTGTGGAATCCCCTTCATTGATCTTTGAAATATCGGAAGTGGGAATATAGGTGGACATGGATTGGTTCATGACCTGAAAAACGGAGTCAATCTCTTTTTGGTAGTCCAATGGTTCTTTGGAAATGTAAATAATGGAATAGGAAGTGCCCAATGCACCACCACTATTCTGATTTTTAATCCATTTTGGGGAGTTACATCCCAAAAACAATACGGTAACCGCTAAAAGAAGTGCGCTTTTCAACATTTAGATCTCAATCAGTCCTTGATAGTCCACAATATACTCTTCATCCAAACACAATGGAAGTTCCTGGTCGGCGGCGTTGGAAAGTCCAACCCCGGCAAAATAGGTCTTGGCCTCAAACTTTTCCGCGTGGTCCTTCACCGTTTGCATCAATTCTTTGTCATACTCCCTTGGGTCCAATGGAAACTCCACATTCCGAACCACAATGAAATGCAACACTTTTTCTTTGAGACAAACATACTGAGGGTTTTTCTTGAGCTTACTATTGATGGCCATAAACTCAAAACCATCGGCTTCCAGTTCGTGGCCCACAATGTTCATGGCCAAATTATGAAGTTCCTGTTCCGTTAATTCTCTTCCCATATGGATAAAAAAACCGATGCGTTGGCATCGGTTGGTTTTTTATTTACACCTCAATGTCTCCTTCGACTGCCTACCCGATCGGCAGGCGGGCGCTCAGGATGACAATTTGAGGCAACATTATACGCATTTTCTATCCTCCAAAGTCATCGAACCTGATATTCTCATCTGGAATACCGAAGTCCTCTCCCATTTTCTGAACGGCCTTGTTCATCAATGGTGGACCACAGAAATACAGTTCAATATCTTCCGGAGTTTCGTGGTGATTCAAGTAATTATCAATCACACAGTTATGGATAAATCCAACAAAGCCATCTCCTTCTTCATCATTAATATCTTTTTTGACCTTCCAATTGTCTTCTTCCAAGGGTTCTGAAAGAGCCATGTAGAACTTAAAGTTGGGGAATTCTTTTTCCAATTGCTTGAAATGGTCAATGTAGAACAACTCTCTTTTGGAACGTCCTCCATACCAATAGGTCACCTTTCTATTGGTCTTTAAGGTCCTGAACAAGTGGTATAAGTGTGAACGCATGGGCGCCATTCCGGCTCCACCACCAACATAGAGCATTTCAGCTTCGGATTCGTTGATGAAAAATTCACCAAATGGACCTGAAATGGTCACTGGATCACCCTTTTTCAAGCTAAAGATGTAAGACGAAGCAATCCCGGGATTTACATCCATCCAACCGTTTTTGGAACGATCCCATGGTGGGGTTGCAATACGTACGTTCAACATGATTTCCCGTCCTTCAGCTGGGTAAGAGGCCATGGAATAAGCACGCTCCACGGTCTCAGGATTCTTCATCACCAAGGGCCACAGATTGAACTTGTCCCACTCCGCCTGGAATTTATCCGGAGTTTCATGTTCCTCTGGGTGTGCAGTAATGTCAATATCTGAATACTTTATTTCGCAAGGTGGAATTTCGATTTGGATATACCCCCCGGCTTTATAGTTCATATCCTCAGGAATCTCAACCACAAATTCCTTGATAAAAGAGGCCACGTTGTAGTTACGCACCACCTTGGCATCCCATTTTTTGATGCCAAAGACCTCTTCTGGAATGGTGATTTCCATGTCTTGTTTCACCTTCACCTGACAGGCCAAACGGGCCCCTTCACGCAATTCCTTTTTTGAGAAATGCGGGGTTTCCGTGGGCAAGGCCTCACCTCCACCAGAAAGCACATGACATTCGCACTGGATACAGGTTCCACCACCACCACAAGCGGAAGGCAAGAATATTTTTTGGTTCCCCAAGGTGGACAGCAATGATCCTCCTGACCCTACTTCCAACTCCTTTTCACCGTTAATGGTAATGGTCACCGGACCGGAAGGGGTCAATTTTTCCTTGGTGAACAGCAACAAGGCCACCAACAATAACAACAAAATAAGAAAAGCTACTACGGTAATTAAAATAGTACCTCCAGTACTTGCGGCTAATATCATCTTTATTTGTTTATAACTTCGTTATAGGAAACTGCTTTTTCTTTGTCCTCAATCTCCTTTTTAATTTCTTTTTCCTCTTTGTTCTCTGCTTTTACCGTGGTAGTTTCTGTCCCTTCTGGCGGTTCATTGTCGCCGGTCAGCATTCCACCAAAACTCTGGAACCCTATTCCCATCAATCCAGTGATGATGAAGGTAATGCCCAACCCGCGCAATGGGGCCGGAACGTTGGAATAGCGAATCTTCTCACGGATGGCCGCAATCGCCAAAATGGCCAAGAACCAACCGATACCTGAGCTTATCCCATAATTGAATGCGAGTCCAATATTTGGAATCTCACGGGTCTGCATAAACAAAGATCCACCCAAGATGGCACAGTTTACGGCAATCAGCGGCAAAAAGATACCCAAGGAATTATACAGTGCTGGAGAGAATTTCTCGACCACGATCTCTACCAATTGTACCATGGTGGCAATGGTTGCGATAAACAGGATGAAGGAAAGGAATCCCAAATCATATTCGGCGTACTCTGGTCCCAACCAGGCCAAAGCCCCATCTTTCAATAAATATTGATCCAACAACCAGTTCAGCGGAACCGTAACCCCCAAAACGAAGATTACAGCAGCTCCCAGACCAACGGCTGTAGATACTTTCTTGGATACGGCCAAATAGGAACACATTCCCAAAAAGACCGAAAACACCATATTATCTATAAAAATTGACTTAAAAAACAGTTCTAAATGCTCCATATCTTCCCAGTTTATGCTTCTTCTATCAATGCTCTATTTCTGGAACGTTGTACCCAGATAATGATTCCCACTACGATCAATGCTGCTGGAGGTATGATCATAAATCCATTGTTCTCATACCCCAAGGCATACAATCCGGTTTTGGCCACAGGGTCTCCCAAGACCTTGATCCCAAATAAGGTTCCCGAACCCAAAAGTTCCCTGAAAAATCCAACAATGATCAAAATAACTCCATATCCCAAGGCATTTCCAATACCGTCCAAAAAGGATTTCCAAGGTCCGTTGCCCAGGGCAAAGGCCTCAAATCTACCCATGATGATACAGTTGGTAATGATCAATCCCACAAATACCGACAGTGTTTTGCTCAATTCATACGCAAAGGCCTTCAATACCTGATCCACAATAATCACCAAAGCGGCCACAACGACCAACTGCACAATAATCCTGATCTTTGCCGGTATAACGTTACGCAATAGCGAAATGACCACGTTGCCCACTCCAAGTACAAACAGCACCGAAATTGCCATTACCACTGAAGCTTTTAGTTCTGCAGTAATTGCCAGGGCCGAGCAAATTCCCAATACCTGTATGGTTATGGGGTTGTTGTCCGCCAAAGGATCTAATATCAGATTTGAATCTTTTTTTGATAGTAGCGCCATATTATTTTTTTCTAATGGTTTCTAAATAAGGTTTGTAGAGCTTTAGGGCATCTTTGATCATTGCAGAAATTCCATTTCCCGTGATGGTAGCCCCTGCCAATGCATCCACTTCATTATCGTCCTTGTTCTCGTTCAATGGGTCGCCATTGCCTTTGGCCACGGCAATCCCAGCATAGCTGTTGCCATCCAAAATGGATTCTCCCTCAAAATCATCCATAAAGAAACGCTGGTTAATGTTTGCTCCAAGTCCGGGTGTCTCTCCCTTGTGATCAAAGAAAACACCTTGCACCACCATATTGGCATCTACGGACATAAAGCCCCAAATGGCATCCCACAATCCTTTTCCGTAAAGTGGGATGATGTAATACTCCTTCCCATCTTTCTCACCAATCAGCAAAGGTAATTCTGCACTACCACCGCTTTTAATGGTGCTGAGCTGTTTTTTCATGTCAATCAGATAGGCATCTTGCTTTTCTTTCACTTCAGTGCCTTCTATGACCAATTGTTTTTTGATGTATTTGGAAAACTCACTTTCCACTTCAGAAGTAGGAATAAAACTTACGCTTCCTTCTCCTTCATTGTCATTGACCCCCATGGCATAGAGGATGTTCTGCTGCTTTTCAAATCGCTGGTTCTCATCGACCTTTGGCTTTAGTGCCGATGCCAAGAAGGCAAGAACGGAACCTACAACGATTACCATCACAACCGCGAAAACCACAGTGTAGCTATTTTTTTCTGTATTGATTGCCATAATTAAGCTGTTTCCGTTTTTAATGTATCAACTTCTTCATCCGATGTTTTGGGATAAATGGTTGCTGTCTTCAATCGTTTCATTCTCTTTTTGATGTTGCCCTTTATCACGTAGTGATCAATGGTTGGGGCAAATACGTTCATCAACAGTATGGCCAAGAACACCCCTTCCGGATATCCCGGATTGAACACACGAATCATGACGGACATGAATCCGATCAGGAATCCGTAAATCCATTTTCCCTTGTTGGTCTGCGAACCGGTCACGGGATCCGTGGCCATGAACACAATACCAAAGATGAGACCGCCCACCAACAAATGCTGCCAATACGGGAAGCTCATCAAGGTGTAGAATTTACTGTACTCAGGCAACCAACCTGCATCCACAATACCATTAAAAATCAATCCCATGGCCAAGGAGCCCAACACGGCACTCAACATGATGCGCCATGAGGCTATTTTGGAGAAAATCAAGAAAAGACCACCCAAAACAATCAATAAGGTGGATGTTTCCCCCACAGAGCCCGGGATAAATCCATAGAACATATCAGCTAGGGAGTAACCCGTGTCTGTATTTCCCTGCGCCAAATATCCCAAAACGGTTTCCCCGGAAATGGCATCGGTGGAACCTGCCTGGGTCAACCCATCCTTTGCACCGTGCACCCATACCTTATCCCCGCTCATCCAAGTGGGATAGGCAAAGAACAGGAAGGCACGAATGGTAAGGGCCGGGTTCAATATGTTCATTCCGGTTCCCCCAAAAACTTCTTTTCCGATGACCACACCAAAAACAACGGCTACGGCCAACATCCAAAGGGGTGTGTCCACAGGGACAATCAAAGGAACCAGCATTCCGGTTACCAAATAGCCCTCTTCCACTTCGTGGCCCTTGATCACGGCAAACAAAAATTCGATGGCAAGACCTACTCCGTAGGAAACGATCACCAAAGGCAAAACAGTGGTGATTCCCACCAAAAAGTTATCCCATGTCAAAAAGTGTTGGAACAAATCAAAATTCTCTGGAAAACCGTTGATGGCGGAGTAATGCTGATATCCTGCATTGAACATTCCGAACAGCAAACAGGGCACCAAGGCCATGATCACCGTGTTCATGGTGCGCTTTAGGTCATCCGCTCCACGAATGTGCCCACCGGAATGCGTTGTTTCGTTGGGTGTATATAGAAAAGTGTGCAGTGCATTGAAGGCCGGAGCCATTTTTTTGCCCTGATACTTTAACTTCAGCTGATGTAATTTTTCTTTCATTCCCATATTATCCTAGTTCTTTTTGCAACAAATCCAATCCTTCCCTGATTATCTGCTGGTGCGGTTGTTTTGATATGCATATGAATTCTGTGAGTGAAAAGTCCTCCGGAGCCACTTCGTAGAGTCCCAATTGCTCCATGTCATCCAAATCCCCTACCATACAGGCCTTCAACAATTGAAGCGGGTAGATGTCCATGGGGAATACCTGCTCATATTGACCTGTGACCACAAAAGCCCGGTGTTCACCATTGGTATTGGTATCCAAATTGTATTTTTTCTTGGGCTGTAGCCAAGAAAAGGTAAGTGCCCTGGTGGTTGAAACCTTATTGAAAATAGGTCTGTTCCATCCGAAGAAATCATAATCATCCCCTTCGGGGATTGCCGTAACGGTATTGTTGTAGTACCCCAAATGACCTTCGGTATTGGTCTTGCTACCGGTAAGCACATCACCGTTGATCAGCCTGAACCTATCCTTATTTACACCACTGGCATAGAGAAAAGTGGAAATTTCCGCTCCTATCTTGGTGGTGTAATATTGAGGTGCTTTTATGATGGAGCCCGCCAACGCAACAATACGTTCCGCATTGAACTTTCCGGTCAACAGCAACTCACCTATCAACACCATATCTTGGGGCGAAATGGTCCAAACCGTCTCCCCTTTATTGATGGGATCAATTTTATTGATCTGGGTTCCCACCAATCCTGCTGGGTGTGGCCCCGATATTTTATGGAGCTCAATTCCTTCCACATGTACAAAAGGGGACCTTCCGGACTTTCCAACCGTTACATGGATCTTTCCGGGCGTCATTTTGCGCAATGCCATCACGGCAGCTTGCAACTCCTGTTCCTTATCCCTTAACACATAGTCCGCATTGGCCGCCAAAGGCGCAGTGGTATAGGCTGACACAAATATGGCCTTGGGGGTCACATCTGGATTAGCAATAATGTCGTAGGGGCGCTGCTTGATAAAGGGCCAACCTCCATTTTGCAACAAGAAGGTTTTGATGGTCGCCGCATCTGCCGTATCAAGGTCAGGGACCTTACTCTGGGTATACTTTTGGGTTTTGTCGGCAAGAATCTTGAGCGTCAAGATTTTTCTTCTAGCCCCACGAACAATCTCCACCAACTCTCCACTTACTGGAGAGACAAAGTGCATTTCCTCCTTGTTCTTGTTATAAAAAAGGGGTTCTCCCGCTTTTACCTCTTCCCCTTGCTTTATCAACATTTTGGGGGTGATTCCGTGAAAATCATTTAGGTTTAGGGCATACACGTTACTTAAAACGGCTTTGGAAGTAGTCTGTTCTGCTGCCCCGATGAGGTTGATATCCAACCCCTTTCTAATCCGGATGTCTTTAGACATATTGTTGTAGACCTTATTGTTATCAAAATCGGTGGCAAATTTAGCACTAAAAGGGATGTTTTCATAATAATTAACCATAAAAATGGGATTACATCGAGCTAAATTCCCAAGGCACACTTTTTGTTTACCTTTACCCAAAAAATAAGCCCTAAATGCGCTTTTTGATCAAACAATTATTTCTTTGCTTCTTTGTTTCCGGCATTTTTGCCCAGGTACAGGAAGAGGTAAATCCCCCGGAAAACATAAAGACCATCATATTTAGGGGCCCAACGGAAGACCAATTTCCCGTGATCCAATTGGGTGAATCCACGACTCTTGAGTTTGATGACCTAACGGCCAGGGAGCAGGATTACTACTATAAAATTATTCATTGCGATTATGACTGGACCCCATCCCAACTTCTAAAATCCCAATATTTGGTAGGGAATGACAACCAACGGATCATAGACTACGAGAACAGCTATACCACCCTACAGCCCTATTCCAACTACAGGTTGACCATCCCCAATGAAAATGTCCGCTTGAAGGTCAGCGGGAACTACGTGCTGGAAATTTACAACAGCTATGGGGAGCTTCAATTTTCACGAAGGTTTGTGGTATATCGGGATGCTGTTGCCGTGGGCGGCACGGTAAAACGCTCCCGTGATTTCAATTTTCTCAATGAAAAACAGGTGGTGCAGTTCAACATCAACACGGCAGGATTTCCCGTGGTGAACCCCAAAAATGAAGTGAAGGTCGCCATTTTGCAGAACCATTTTTGGCCTACGGCCTTGTACAACATCAAACCACAGTACACCATTGGATCCGAACTGGTCTACAAATACGATCAGGAGACCAGTTTTTTTGGAGGCAATGAATTTCTGAATTTCGACACCAAAGATTTGCGATCTCCTTCATTTGCCATATCACGGGTGGAATTTGGCGAGGTTTACAACCATTACCTGTTCACCAATGAGTTTCGGTATGATAGGCAGTACACCTATTTCCCGGATATCAATGGGGATTTTGTGGTGAGAACGTTGCAGGGCGAGGATGTTTCCCGCGAAGCCGAATACACCAAAGTGCATTTTAGCCTCCCCTACACCAATGAAATAGGGTTGGACAATGTATTTGTGGTGGGAAAGTTCAACAATTATGCTCTTTCTGATGAAAATAAAATGACTTTTAATCAAGATACGGGAAAGTTTGAACTCACCCTGATGATGAAACAAGGCTTCTACAACTATAAATATGTTGTGGAACGGGCTGATGGCACCTTGGAGCCAAATTATGTGAGCGGTAATTTTCATTTTACCGAAAACAACTATCTCATTTTAGTATATTACAGAAATTTTGGAGAACTGTATGATAGTATAATAGGTATAGGTTCAGTGAACTCCAGAACTATCAGCAATTAATTATCTTAGCTCCAAATCCTAAAGGGGCATGGGCAAAAAAGACAGCTTGGTCAGTAAGGGCCGCTATGAGCTTAGGTATAGGGGCACCGAATGTTTGAATTGTGGACATCCGTTGGATGCCAGCGACAAATATTGCCCAAATTGTTCACAGGCCAACAGCACCAAAAAGTTGACTTTGAAGGACTTTTTGGATGAATTTTTCTCCGGCCTGATCAATTACGATTCAAAACTCCTGAAAACGCTATCTGGTTTATTGGTAAGACCGGGAAGCATTACCAAGGATTACATCAACGGTAAACGGATAACGTATACCAATCCATTTCGTTTTTTGTTGAGTTTGGCCTTTCTATATTTTTTAATGGTCACCTTCAATAACCGTTTTGCCAGTTTGGATCAGGTCGCCTCTAAGTTTGATGGCAACATTTCTGCGGGGACACCCCTAGCCTATGATGTTGATTCAGGTACTTTTAAAACCGACAATGCTCTGGTCAAGGAAGAAACCGCCAAAGTTCTGGCAGAATTGGACCCAACAGATCCCGGAACAAAGGAAATAAAGGAAGGCGCTGACATTTTGGATTCCCTAATGGTGGCGGTAAACCTTAAAAAAATCAATCGGGACTCTCTAATGGCTGCAGACCCTACAGGCTATTTTAAAAGTCTGGAAGAAGACAGGTCCGGTTCCAATACGTTTTCATCCAAAATGGAATTCTTTGGCCGCATGATCCAATCGGATACCCTCTACAGTTTTCAACAGGCGCAGGACAAATACAACATCAAAAGCTCATTTTCAAACAAAATGGCCTTTCAAGTCTCCAATAGCTTTTTACGGATAGTTGACCACCCTAGTGATTTCATAAATTCAACTATTTCCAAGCTGCCATTTGTCATCTTTTTCTTTTTGCCGGTGTTCACTGTATTCATTTGGTTGGTGTACATCAGAAAAAAATACACCTACACCGATCATCTTATTTTTAGCTTTCACAACCAATCGTTATTATTTATCTTGCTCATCCTTAGCTTGATAATAGATTCGATTTTTGATGTCACAAGTGCAGTTATATTCATTACTATTTTTAGTGTGTATCTGTTTTTGGCCATGAAGAAGTTTTACGGGCAAGGAACATTTAAAACCATTGTCAAATATCTCTTTCTGAACACTATATTTACCTTTTTGGCAGTATTTACGGTAATCATGTTGTTAACAGGAAGCGTTTTTACTTATTAGTCTATGTTCACTCAGGTTACAAAAGGGATCAAAGTTTCGGTGCAAACCACTTTTGAAGGCACATTTTTTAAAAATTACAAAATGCACTATGCCTTTGGATATACCATTACCATTGAAAACTTAAGTAAGGACGTTGTTCAGCTTACAGCAAGGCATTGGGATGTTTTTGATGCCCTCAAGGACATTGAGACGATTGACGGCGAAGGTGTAATTGGCAGAAAACCAGTCATCAAGCCTGGAAAATCACACACCTACAGTTCCGGTTGTTTGCTGGCTTCCCCCATTGGGGCCATGCACGGCTATTACAATATGGTAAACTTGGCCACCTCCCAAGAATTTGAAGTGGAGATTCCAGCCTTCAAATTTGCCGCCCCATTTGCCATAAACTAAATCCATATCATTTTCTATTCGGCCTTTGTTTCCTTACCTTTGATGGAATTTCTAACATCAAAATAGCGCATCTATATGGGAAAAGGTTTTTTTCAAGTTCCGACTGCATATAACGAACCCGTAAAAAGTTATGCCCCCGGCACTCCAGAACGTGAAGAAGTACTGGAACAGTACAACACCTATTACAATGGAAACGTTGAGGTTCCGCTTTATATCGGTTCCAAGGAAATCACAACAAACAAAACCAAGCCGATGTCTCCACCGCACGAACACCAACATGTGGTAGGGCATTACCAATTGGCCGAAAAACAACATGTTGAAGAAGCCATTTCCACTTGTCTTGATGCCAGGGAGGCATGGGCCAATTTAACCTGGGAGCAACGTGCCGCCGTTTTTTTGAAGGCTGCTGATCTAATTGCAGGCCCTTATAGAGCAAAAATAAACGCAGCTACCATGATGGCGCAGTCCAAGACCATCCATCAAGCTGAAATAGACTCTGCCTGTGAGCTTATCGATTTTTTGCGGTTCAATGTGGAATACATGGCCCAGATCTACGCAGAACAGCCAGAATCCTCCGAAGGCATCTGGAACCGCGTGGAATATAGGCCATTGGAAGGTTTCACCTATGCCATTACCCCGTTCAACTTTACGGCCATTGCCGGAAATTTGCCATCGTGTATGGCCCTAATGGGCAATGTTGTGGTTTGGAAACCCAGTGACAGTCAGGTGTACTCTGCCAAAGTAATCATGGATGTCTTTAAGGAAGCTGGTCTGCCTGATGGTGTCATCAATATGGTGACCGGAGATCCCGTTATGATTTCAAACACCTTGCTTTCCAGCCCAGACTTTGCTGGATTGCATTTTACAGGTTCCACTTTTGTGTTTAAGGAACTTTGGAAACAAATCGGAAATAACATACATAACTATAAAACCTATCCAAGAATTGTTGGGGAAACCGGAGGTAAGGATTTTATCATTGCGCATCCCACGGCAAAACCAAAACAAGTGGCCACGGCCATTGTTCGAGGTGCTTTTGAACTTCAAGGACAAAAATGTAGTGCCGCATCCCGAGTTTATCTGCCAAAATCCACCGCCAATGAAATTTTGGATTTGGTAAAGGCCGACTTGGCATCCTTCAACAAACCCGGTTCACCTGCTGATATGAGCAATTTTATCACCGCAGTGATCCATGAAGGTTCTTTTGACAAATTGGCCAAATACATTGATCAAGCCAAAGCGGATGACAATGCGGAAATCATTGCAGGTGGTAATTATGATAAATCAGTAGGGTATTTTGTTGAACCTACCGTGATTTTGACGACAGACCCAAAATACACCACCATGTGCACCGAGCTTTTCGGTCCCGTGGTCACCATTTATATTTATGAGGACAAGGATTGGGCCGATACCTTAAAATTAGTGGATGGTACTTCGGAATATGCCTTAACGGGCGCTGTTCTATCGGCTGACCGCTATGCCATTGATGAAGCTACCAAAGCGTTGCAAAACTGTGCGGGTAATTTCTATATCAATGACAAGCCCACTGGGGCCGTTGTGGGCCAACAACCTTTTGGTGGCGCAAGAGCTTCGGGTACCAACGATAAAGCAGGTTCTGCCCAGAACCTATTGCGATGGGTTTCCCCACGATTGATCAAGGAGACCTTTGTAACCCCAGAGGATTACCGATATCCTTTCATGGGATAGTCCCATATAAACCTAAATTGATAGCCGTTATTTCCAAAATTGGGGAGATAACGGCTATTTTTATGGTATCACAAATATCTATTCCGCATGCCTAGACCCTACGTATTGGCCGAAACCAACTGGAAGCACCTAAAAGACGAATCCTTTGATCTAGCTGTGCTACCTTGGGCTGCCACAGAAGCGCACAACTACCATCTTCCATATGCCACTGATACTATTGAGGGGACAGCGATAGCGGAAGAATCAGCCAGAATTGCTTGGGAGCAAGGTGCCAAAGTAGTGGTCTTGCCCACTATCCCGTTTGGAGTAAATACAGGTCAGCCCGATATTTATCTGGACATGAACCTGAATCCCAGTACGCAATTTGCCATTCTAAAGGATCTTATTACCGTATTGGATAGACAGGGCATCCACAAATTCATGATTTTAAACAGTCATGGCGGCAATAATTGGAAGTCGATTATAAGGGAATTGGGCCTGCTTTTTCCAAAAATGTTCATTTGCTCCACGTTATGGCCTGCTACATTAGATCGGAAGCAATTTTTTGACATTCCAGGAGACCATGCCGATGAAATGGAAACCAGTCTCATCATGCATCTGGCCCCTGAACTGGTCCTCCCCAAAAAAGATTGGGGTGATGGGGCAGAAAAGAAGAACAAAATCAGGGCATTTAGGGAAGGTTGGGCCTGGACCGAACGGCCGTGGTCAAAAATAAGTGAAGACACAGGAGTTGGAAATCCCCACAATGCCAACAAAGAAAAGGGAAAGCAATTCTTTAAGGCAGTTTGTGAGAAAATGGGGCAATTGTTCATTGATATTGCCCAAGCAGATACTGATGATCTTTACAAATAGTCATTCTACTACACAATCTTAACCGTTTTATTTTCAGTTAATTACACTATTTTTTATTTAAATCAGGGCTAGAAAGATGAAATTAACATACTTTCAATGTAAATTTAACGTTAATTAATTGTAAACTGAACGTAATCTGCTTATTTTTACACATTAAAACCCAATTAAGATGAAAGAGCGAGTAAATGTTTGGGGGAAATTGACCAAGTGGTTGAACGATAAATGGCAATATGCCAAAACCTATTCCAGAAAGTGCAGAGGGGTCTACTATAGGATGTTGAACACCTAGATCTAGATCAACCCCGAAATTTCTGGGGCAGATAGACCACCTTTTTGGTCTTGAAGAAATCCTCCTGAAAATAGTCTTTTAAATCGAAGATCTGAACGGTTTTATAATCTTTCAATTCTTCGGTAAGGTCGCCGCCTTTTAGGTAAAAAATACCATTTTTACGTTCATGGGCGGGGTCCTTTTTTATTTTTCCCCTGGTCCAATGCACAAAAGTGGGCATGGCAGCAACGGCTCGGCTCACGATAAAATCAAACTGCCCATCAATGTCCTCGACCCGGGAATGGATGGCCGTCACATTTTCCAGTTGCAGTCCGTCCACAACTTCTTGTACCACTTTTATTTTTTTTCCGATGGCATCCACAAGGGTAAATTGCACCTCTGGAAATAGTATGGCCAACGGAATTCCCGGAAAACCGCCTCCTGTGCCCACATCAAGGATTTCCGCACCTTCGTTGAACGACTGTATTTTTGCAATACCCAAAGAATGAAGCACATGCCTTAAATAAAGCTCGTCAATATCCTTTCTGGAAACCACATTTATTTTCTTGTTCCAATCCTGGTAAAAGGCCTCCAAATCCCGAAAATGCTGTTTTTGCACCTCGGTGAGCGTTGTAAAATAATTGAAAATCAAATCGGCATTCATCTGCGGGCTGTTAATTTTAGCAAAATTAATACTTTTGAACATGTTAACACCGTTCTAACATGAAGGTGTAACCATAAAAGGTGCAATTTGGCTACCTTTGTAAAAATTTTTTTATATATGGATAAAAGTACCATCCGGTTTTCAAGAAAGGATTCTGCACAGTTTTTTAGGACACTGAACAAAAGAGTAAATGAATACTTCAACGAAAATGAGATAAAGAAAACCGGGAACTGGAAACTTCACTTGAAAACCATAGTGATGTTCGCCGTTTTTTTGACCCCCTATTTTTTAATTTTAACCCTTAACCTTCCCTTTTGGGCATATCTGCTATTATCCATTGTTATGGGTGTAGGTATGGCTGGTGTGGGCATGAACGTGATGCACGATGGAAACCACGGAGCCTATTCCAACAAAAAATGGGTGAACAAGCTTATGGGAAGCAGTATCTATATCTTGGCTGGCAATGTGTATAACTGGCAGGTACAGCACAATGTCCTGCACCATACCTATACCAACATCCACGAACATGATGAGGATATGGAGGCTGGAAGGATCCTGCGTTTCTCAAAACATGCGGAATGGAAAAAACATCATAGATTTCAACACTATTACTCCATTTTTCTCTATGGATTGCTCACATTCAATTGGGCCATTACCACAGATTTCCAGCAAATGTACCGCTATATGAAGCGTAAATTGAGCTATGGAAAGCTGCCCAACCCAGTAATCAACTGGAGTACTTTGGTCATTACCAAGGTTATTTACTTGACCATTTGGATTGCCCTTCCCATGATTTTTGGAGGCGTTGCATGGTGGCAGGTACTTCTTGGCTTCTTTATTATGCATTATGTTGCCGGAGTAATCCTTAGCGTGGTGTTCCAATTGGCGCATATTGTAGATGAAGCAGAAACTCCGCTGCCCGACGAGAGTGGCAACATGAAAAACACTTGGGCCATCCACCAACTTTTCACCACAGTGAACTTTGGCACAAGAAACAAGATTGTAAACTGGTTTACCGGTGGTTTGAACCATCAGGTGGAACATCATATTTTCCCGAACATCAGCCACATCCACTACACAAAAATTTCAAAAATTGTGAAACAGACGGCCAAGGAATTTAATTTACCCTACAACGAGTATAAAACTACCAGAAAAGCTATAATTTCGCACTTCAAACATTTGAAGGAATTGGGGAAAAACCCCACACTTCAGTACTAGTAAAATAGCAAAATCGATGAGCAACCATTTATCTGACAGGATTCAGAACATGTCCACGTCAGCCACACTGGCTATGGCTGCAAAGGCCAGGGAGTTACGGAATGAAGGAAAGGATATTATTGGATTGAGTTTGGGCGAGCCCGACTTCAATATTCCAGATTTCATCAAAGAGGCCGCCAAGCAGGCCATTGATGAAAATTATAGCAGCTACACCCCTGTTGATGGTTATGCCGAGTTGAAGAAGGCCATCTCCCTTAAGTTCAAAAGAGACAATAATCTGGACTATGGTCCCAATCAAATTGTGGTGTCCACTGGGGCCAAACAATCCCTTTTTAATGTGGCCATGGTGGTATTGAACCCGGGTGATGAGGTTATTCTGCCCGCACCGTATTGGGTGAGCTATAGCGATATTGTGAAATTGGCCGAAGGTGTTCCAGTTGAAGTCAAGACCAGTATTGATACCGATTTTAAGATGACCCCGGAACAATTGGAGGCAGCCATTACCCCCAAGACCCGTATGATTTGGTTCAGTTCACCCTGCAACCCCAGTGGTTCGGTGTACAGCAAAGCTGAGTTGGAAGGTTTGGCCGAGGTCTTGAAAAAACACCCAGATATTTTTGTGGTTTCCGATGAAATCTACGAGCATATCAATTTTACAAAAAGTGGACACACCAGCATTGCCGGAATTGATGGCATGTACGATAGGACCATTACCGTAAATGGTGTATCCAAAGCTTTTGCCATGACCGGTTGGCGTATTGGGTATATCGGTGCTCCCGAATGGATTGCAAAGGGATGTACCAAACTACAGGGACAGGTGACCAGCGGTGCCAACGCCATTGCGCAACGTGCTGTCATTACCGCTTTGGAGGCACCCGTGAGCAAAATTCAATACATGATCGATAAGTTCCACGAAAGAAGGGACTTGGTACTGCAACTTTTGGGAGAGATCGAAGGGTTTAACCTCAACGTTCCTGAAGGAGCGTTCTATGTCTTCCCTGATATTTCAGCTTTCTTTGGAAAGACCTTGAAGGGAACCACCATCAATAATGCATCGGATTTTGCACTCTACCTTTTGGAGCACGCCAATGTGGCCACGGTTACCGGAGAAGCATTTGGAAATCCCAATTGCATCCGAATTTCGTATGCTGCATCGGAGAAAGAGTTGAGAGACGCCATTGCACAAATTAAGGCAGTGGTTTAAGAATGATGCCATGCTGAAACAAGTTCAGCACTTCTTCTTTAAGAGAAAGATTAGATGTGACCCTGAAACAAGTTCAGGGTGACGGTTCAAAAGCAATAAAGCAAATGGAAAAACCCTCTTGAAGTCCAACTTCGGGAGGTTTTTTTATCTCTTTCTCCAAAAATATGGGGAGAGGAGAATCAGCACGGTAAACAGTTCCAAACGTCCCAACAACATAAGGAATCCGCACCACCACTTTCCAGCATCAGGAAGACTGTCATAATTGCTCACCGGGTTTAAACTGCCAAAGGCCGGACCAACATTGCCCAAAGACGAGGCGGCTCCTCCCACCGCTGAAATAAAATCCAGTCCCAAGAAACCCAATACCAAGGAACCAATAATGAACAAGAGCATGTAGAGCACAAAAAAAGCGATTACGTTGTACACGATATGTTCGGTAACGGTCTTTTGATTGTATCGAACAGGAATAACAGCGTTCGGGTGCAAGGTTCGTTTAAATTCCAAAATACCATTTTTGATAATGATCAAGTGCCGCATCACCTTTATTCCACCCGCAGTTGACCCCGCCGAGCCTCCCAAAAACATCAGCCCAAAGAAAAATACGGTCAAAAAAGGTGTCCACGAGGTAAAATCCGCTGTTACAAAACCCGTTGTGGTGATTACTGCCACCACTTGAAAAAGGGCATGTCTAAAAGCACTTTCCGCTTTTCCCCAGACCATGGGATGAAATTCGGATACGGCCACATCAGCCCTAAAATAGATACCCAAGGCGGCAAGTGCAGAAAAAATGACTATAAACCCAAAATAATACTTGAATTCTTCATCTTTCAGTATTCGTTGCACCCTTTTTGTGAAAGCAAAATAGCTAAGAACAAAATTGCTCCCTGCCAAGAACATAAAAAGAATGGTGATGTATTGAATAATGGGTTGGTTGTTCCAATGGGCCAAACTGGCATTCTTGGTGGAAAAACCTCCGGTTGACATGGTAGCCAGCGAATGGTTGATGGCATCAAAAAATGTCATACCGGCCACTTTCAGCAAAATAGTCTCCGCCACAGTGTATCCAAAGTAAATCAACCACAACCGTTTTGCTGTGTCCGTAATCCTGGGGTGCAATTTATCCCCTCCAGGCCCGGGTGCTTCGGCGGCAAACAACTGCATCCCCCCAATACCCAATAATGGCAGTATGGCAATGGCCAGCACAATAATTCCCATTCCCCCGATCCAATGGGTAAGGCTTCGCCAGAGCAATATACCTTCAGGAAGGGATTCTATATCGTTTAAAATGGAGGCTCCGGTGGTGGTATATCCGGAAATAGTCTCAAAAAAGGCATCGGTAATGGAGGGAATGGTTCCAGAAAACAGGTAGGGCAACATCCCGGAGATGGACATCACAATCCACCCAAAGGTCACCACAATATAGCCTTCCCTGCGTTTTACTTCCTTTTTATGGCCCCGTGTGTAGAACATGGCCATTATCCCAAAAAGCATGGTCACTATGGCCGCAAGAGCAATATCCAAGGTAGCACCATCCTTATACATGCCACTGGCAAATGCGGCCAAAAGCATAAAAGAACCATTGCACAACAGCAACAGTCCCATAATATGGATGATGATTCGTGTGTTGAGTCTCATTACAGGAACAACTTTTCGATCCTTGGGATGGCCTTGGGCAAACAGCAGACCACCACTTTATCTCCCTCGGCGATTCTAAAATTCCCCAGGGCAATGATTCCTTTTCCATTTCGGATGACCCCTCCAATACTTGCTTCCCTTGGAAAATTCAATTCTTTGATGAGCTCCCCATTGACCAGGGAGGAGGCCTTCACCTCAAACTCCAAAATCTCGGCATTGAGGTTGTTCAATCGGGTCAAGGCCAACACCTCTCCTTTTCGGATGTATCGGAAGATACTGTTTGCGGCAAGTAGTTTTTTATTGATGAGCGTATCCACCCCAATGGAATGCGATAACTGAAAATAGTCCATGTTCTCCACCAAGGCTATGGTCTTTTTTATCTTTTTGGACTTTGCCACCAAACAGGACATGATATTGGTCTCTGAATTTCCGGTAACGGCAATGAAGGCATCCATGGACTCCAGGTTTTCTTCCTCAAGCAGTTCCACATTCCGTCCATCTCCATTGATGACCAGGGCGTGGGGAAGTTCGTCGGCAATATCAAAGGCCTTTTCCTTGTTTATTTCTATTAGTTTTACATTGAATTTTTTGCTGCACAGGTCCCGCGCGGTCTTGAAACCGACCTTGCTCCCACCAAGGATCATCACATTTTTAATGTCCTGCTTCTGCATGCCCGTGAGCTTGTACAATTCTTCCACTCCTTTATCCGAAGTAATGAAATACACCTGATCGCCTTCCTTAAAAACAGTATCCCCCCTTGGTATTAAAGTGTATTGTGTTCCCATTCGCTGTAGGGCTATGGGCATAAAGTGCAATTCTGGGAAAATCTGTGCAGCCTCCTTTACCATCTTGCCCACAAACGGGGCGGTTCTGGGCAGGATGACCCCGAACATGGTCAACAGTCCCCCTTCAAATTCATAGGTGTCATTAAATGCGGATTGGTTGAGCATCAATTGGATTTCCATAGCGGCCAATCGTTCTGGGGAAATCAGTTCATCCACGCCCAAATCTTGAAACCGTATGGATTCCCGATTGTCCATGAACTCGGTGTTGGAAATTCTGGCGATGGTTTGTTTGCATCCCAACTGCTTGGCCAAAAAGCAAAGGGTAAGATTGGTGGTTTCTGAGGCGGTTACCCCAATAACCAGCTCCGAGGATTCCACTTGGGCATCCCTAAGCACTTGTATGGAAGTGGCATCGCCCCGCAGCACCCTAATGTCCAAATGCGTGTCCGCATAGGAAAGGCTTTCTTTATCCGTATCGATCAATGTAATATCCTGTGCTTCATAAGACAAAAGTTTTGCCAAATGAAAGCCTACCTCACCAGCTCCTGCAATTATAATCTTCATCGATTAAAATAAGATGTGTTCTTGAATAGATTCAATATGTACGCTACAATTGATAAAAAGAATAGTGACCGTGGTCTAAATGACATATTTTTAACAACATACGGAAAGATTCCCCCGTCGCTGGGCAAAATTACACAAATATTTTTGTCCACCTGCCATATTGCTAAATTGTATATTTGCCACCAAATTGAATAGATGTCAAAAAAAGTTACGCCCTACAAGGAATCCCAACTTGGGAAAAAGGAACAGGTTCGCCAGATGTTCGATACCATTTCCAAAAATTATGATGGGCTCAATAGGGTCATTTCCTTTGGAATAGACCTTAAATGGCGTAAGCGGATGGTGAAACTACTCAAGGCAAAAGCGCCCAAAACCATCTTGGACATTGCTACCGGAACAGGTGATTTGGCCATTGCCATGACCCAGACCGGCGCTGAAAAAATCATTGGGCTGGACATCTCACCCGGCATGCTGGAAGTGGGAAAAGAAAAAATTTCGGAAAAAAACCTGCAAGAGACCATAGAAATGATGGTTGGGGACAGTGAAGATCTTCCTTTTGAGGACAACACCTTTGATGCCATTACCGTGGGCTTTGGGGTTCGTAACTTTGAAAACCTAGAAAAAGGGCTCGCAGAAATCCATAGGGTGTTAAAACCAAATGGCACTTTCATGGTTTTGGAGACTTCGGTGCCCACAAAGTTCCCTTTTAAACAAGGCTACCGTTTGTATTGCAACTACATTCTTCCCACTATTGGGAAAATTTTCTCCAAAGACCGTTCGGCCTACACGTATTTGAGTGAATCTGCATCAGTTTTCCCCCATGGAGAGGCCTTCAACAATATTTTGGCCAAAATTGGGTTTATAGGAATAGAGAACAAACCCCAGACATTTGGAGTTGCCTCCATATATGTTGCGACAAAATAGTTTAATGAAAAACGTCTTTCTTCTGTTCGGCCTGCTTATATTGGCATGCTCAACTTCCTTGGCACAGTTATCCGATGACCGTATCCTTAATCTTCAGAACGAGGACAAGAAGTTCTTGAATTGGGGATATTATCTCGGTTTTAACCAATACGATTTTCAATTTGAATACAAGAACGATATTGGCAGGGACATTTTGGTCGATAAAAGTTTTGGGTTCAATGTGGGATTGATCGGAGAAATGCGCATCAATGAATTTTTGGATGCCCGTTTTGAACCTGGACTGCTCTATACTGCCAGAACTTTGGGTTTTCCAGGCTTCACCGACCAAGTAGATGCCCTTAGGGAAGTGCGCTCCACCTACATTCGATTTCCTTTGCTCCTAAAGGTCAGTGCCAAACGGTTTGGAAACTGGAGACCATTTATCACGGGCGGCGTGTACACTTCATTGAATTTGGGAAGTAAGGAAGACAGTTTGGATGACAACAGTAGCGGCGAATTCAGGATGAAAAAGAACGTGTACGGTTATGAATTGGGTTTTGGCATCGACTTTTATACGGAATACTTTAAGTTTACGCCTTCCATAAGGGGGGTTTTTGCCCTTTCGGATGAGTTGGTTCCTGATGAGAACCCCAACAGTCCTTGGACCGGAAACATCAATGCCATGCGTACCCGGGGCATTTTTATCAACTTTACTTTTGAGTAATCATTTTCTTCTGATTTCATTCAGAAGAATGGCGGTGGCGGTGGCCACATTAAGACTCTCCGTTGTATTTTCTCCAAATTGCGGAATTGAAACCCGTTCAGCGACCTGTTCAGCAACCGCTGTTGATATGCCATTGGCCTCATTGCCCATCACCAAAATACCATTGGGCGGAAGTTCTTTTCCATACACAGCCTCTCCATCCATAAAAGCACCATAAACAGGCAATGCTGTATTTTTTAAAAAATCCTCAAGATCCATATAAACCATGTTTACCCGGGCAATGGATCCCATGGTGGCTTGGAGCACTTTGGGATTGTAGCAGTCCACCGTATCCTCTGAACATATCAAATGTTTTATTCCAAACCAATCGCAAAGCCGGATTATAGTGCCCAAGTTTCCGGGATCTCGAACCGCATCCAAGGCCACTACCCAATCGGAATCGTCCATTTTTTTTGCCTCGGGTATATAAAACACCCCCAATACCCCACTGGGGTTGGTTAAACTGCTCATTTGTTTCAAGGCAGCCTTGGGAACAAGTTCAGCCTCTTCAAAACCTTGTGTTCTTTGGGAATTATCAACAAATAATTTATAAGGTTTCATCCCCCATTGTAACAACTCATTGACCGTCTTTTCACCCTCCACCACAAACAGCCCATGTTGAGATCGGTACTTTTTTTGCTTTAGGCTTACAACTAGTTTAATTTGGTTTTTCGTAACCATCTAAATCGTGTATTTTTGGCGTCTATGAAGGGTTCTTTACGTCTATTGTGCAACTGGGCAAAAATAGGATTATTGTTGCTTATATTGGTCATTGCTGGTTGCAACACCCTGAAAAAGGTTGGTGAGGAGGAATTATTGCTTACAAAAAACAGCATCCATGTGGATGATGAGAAGGTCACCAACAGTGAAATCAAAGGCCTTATTTCACAAAAACCCAATAGTAGCGTTCTGGGATATCCCCTGCGACTCAATTTGTACAATCTGGCCAAGGAAGATCCAGATTCTTCTTTTCAGAATTGGTTACATCGAAGGGAAAAGCGCAAAAAGAGACTCAACAACTTACTTTCCAAAAAACAGGTCAACAGATTACAAGAGTCCTTCATGGTGAAGGGATACAGTGAATTTTTGAAACGAATTGGCGAACCTCCCGTGATCATTGACACCGCCCTTACCAATAAATCGGCGAGTAGATTGGAAGCCTATTACAACAGCAAGGGTTATTTCAATAACTCAGCTTCGTACACCATTGTTGACGGAAAAAGAAGGAAAAGAGCCGAAGTGGACTATGAGGTGACACTGGGAAAACCCTTTATCATAGACACGATACAAAAAAATATAACCTCCCCAGAGTTGGATTCCATTTACACTATTTCATCCAGAAGTTCCTTTGTGAAACAGGGAGAGCAGTTTGATTTGGACAACTTTACACTGGAGCGGGAACGGCTGACCACATTATTCCGAAATTCAGGAGTGTACAATTTTCAGGAAAGTTCCATTAACTATAATATTTTACGGGATACCACCTTGGCAGCGGATGACCAGTTGATGGATGTGCAACTGAACATAAGAAAGTTTAGGAGTTCCGCGGATACCACAGATACTGCAGACCCATACCGAATCTATCGCCATAAAAAAATAAATATCTACACCGATTATATGTTCGGTGATCAAGTGGATACCTTAAATTCTATTGAGCACGAGAACTACACCATTTACTACAAAGACAAATTAAAATACAAGCCCAAGGCACTTACAGATGCTATTTTCTTTGAAAAAGACAGTGTTTACAGGGATTTGGATAGAATCCGAACCTACCGCCAGATCACTAACCTGAACACCTTTAAATATCCGAATATTGAGTTTATTCCAGATACAACCCAGGCGCAACTGATATCCAATATTTATTTGGTGCCAAGACCAAAGTTTTCGTTGAACATGAATTTTGATGTGACCCACTCCAATATTCAGCAAGTGGGAACGGCTTTTAGCACATCCGTAATTACCCGAAATGTCTTTGGCGGCGCTGAAACCTTGAACATTTCTGCCAGGGGATCCATTGGCCTATTGAGTGATGCTTCCTTGTCCAACGAAACCTTTACTTCAGAACTTGGGGGGGATGTCAACATTACCTTTCCCAGAATCTGGTTTCCCTTCAATACGGAAAAAATCATTCCCTATTATATGTTGCCCCAAAGTAGGCTGTTAGTGGGTACCAACTTTCAACGGAACATTGGTTTGGACAAACAATCATTGAACTCCATCCTCTCCTATAACTGGTCTCCCACAACACGACATAAAAACAACATTGAGCTGTTAAATGTGGAATTTGTGCGGAATGTAAACCCAGATAACTTCTATAATGTCTACCGTAATACCTTTGCCAATTTGGATGACGTAGCAGATGGTTTTCAGGATGACCCCCAATATGCTTCCTTTTATGAGAAAATTGACAATCCCATAGATTCTCTACGCCTTATTATTCCAGAAGGTGCCAATGGTTTTTCCCAAGCCATTTTAAACAACGAAATCCCGGTTACGGATGATCAATATGATGAGGTCAACAGTATTGAAGAAAGAAGGCAGCGACTTACTGAAAACAACCTCATCTTTGCCACAAACTTTACCCACACTAAAAACAGTAAGTCCGACATTAATGACCTTGATTTTTATCAGTACCGAATAAAATTGGAAGGTGCCGGGAACCTTCTTTCCCTAATGGCCAATGTAGTTCCCTATAACGAGAATGATAATGGACAACTCTTGGTCTTTGGCGTACCTTTTTCTCAATACATCAAAACCGAATTTGACTATATAAGGCATTGGCAGGTGGGAGATTCCCAAGTAATCGCCTTTAGGAGCTTCATGGGTATGGCCGTTCCCTACGGGAACTCCAATAACATTCCCTTTGTACGGAGTTACTTTGCTGGGGGATCCAACGATAACCGGGCCTGGAACGCCTACGAATTGGGCCCCGGAAAAACCAATAACATCAATGATTTCAACGAGGCCAACCTCAAGCTCGCCTTTAACGTAGAGTATCGTTTCCCCATAGCCGGAGACGTAAAAGGGGCACTTTTTGCCGATGCAGGTAACATTTGGAACGTGTTTGACAACGAAAACAATCCCGATGCCATTTTTACCGACTTTTCCTCCTTGGCCGATTTAGCCTTGGGCACAGGCTTGGGACTACGTTACGATTTCACCTATTTTGTCTTTAGGGTGGATGTAGGGTTTAAGACCCACAATCCTGCAAAGGAAGGTTCTGATCGTTGGTTCAGTGGTTACAACTTTAGGGATGCCGTCTTTAATATCGGAATCAATTATCCTTTCTAGAGGAATTATTTTATTACTTTTGTGGCCTACTTTAACTCAAAAACCATCTTAAACTATGTCCCACAATATTAAGCCAGGCGTTGCCACGGGCGATGAAGTTCAAGCTATCTTTAAACATGCAAAGGAAAATGGATATGCCCTTCCAGCCGTAAACGTGGTAGGATCCAATACCATAAATGGCGTACTGGAGACCGCTGCCTCATTAAATTCTCCCGTTATCATTCAATTTTCAAACGGAGGAGCGCAGTTCAATGCAGGAAAGGGACTCTCCAACGAAAACCAAAATGCCGCCATCTTGGGAGCAGTGGCAGGAGCCAAGCACGTACACCAATTGGCAGAGGCCTATGGAGCTACCGTAATTTTGCATACAGACCACTGTGCCAAAAAATTATTGCCTTGGATCGATGGACTTTTGGATGCCAGCGAAGCACATTTTAAGGCCGCTGGAAAACCGTTGTTCAGTTCCCATATGATCGATTTATCCGAAGAACCCATTGAGGAGAACATTGAGATTTGCAAGACCTATTTGGAGCGCATGAGCAAAATGGGCATGACCTTGGAAATTGAATTGGGGGTCACCGGAGGTGAAGAAGACGGTGTGGACAATACCGATATTGACGATTCCAAACTGTACACCCAGCCCGAAGAAGTCGCCTATGCCTATGAGGAACTTTCAAAAATTAGCCATAGGTTCACCGTGGCCGCCGCTTTTGGAAACGTTCACGGGGTTTACAAACCTGGAAACGTAAAATTAACCCCAAAAATCCTGAAAAATTCCCAAGAATTCATCTCAGAGAAATACGGCGTGGGTTACAACCATATCGATTTTGTGTTCCACGGAGGTTCAGGTTCCACTTTGGAAGAAATCAGGGAAGCCATTGGCTATGGTGTCATTAAAATGAACATCGATACCGATTTGCAATACGCATTCTTGGAAGGTGTTCGTGATTACATCCAAGGAAAAGCGGATTATCTTCAAGCCCAAATAGGAAACCCTGATGGGGATGACAAACCCAACAAAAAATTCTACGACCCAAGAGTTTGGCTCAGAGAAGGTGAAAAAACTTTTGTGGCCCGTTTAAAAAAGGCCTTTGAAGATCTAAATAACGTCAACACCTTATAAACCTTCATTTAATTAAATTTTGATTGTATGTCGTCTTGGTTTAAAAGAAAGGAAAAAGGAATACAGACCGCCACGGAGGAGAAAAAAGACACCCCCAAGGGGTTATGGTACAAATCCCCCACCGGAAAAATTGTTGAATCTGAGGATCTTGCCAAAAATTACTACGTAAGCCCAGAAGATGATTACCACGTTAGAATTGGCAGTAAGGAATACTTTGAAATCCTTTTTGATGACAACAAGTTCAAGGAACTGGATGAAAACATGACCTCCAAGGACCCCTTGAAATTTGTGGACACCAAAAAATATTCAGATCGCCTAAAGACCGTACAGCAAAAAACTGGATTGAAGGATGCTGTCCGTACCGCCGTGGGAAAATCCATGGGAAAGGAAATCGTCATTGCTTGTATGGACTTTAATTTTATTGGCGGCTCCATGGGAAGTGTGGTCGGTGAAAAGATCTCCCGCGCCATTGATATGGCCAAAAAGAAAAAGGTTCCATTTTTGATGATCTCAAAATCAGGAGGGGCCCGAATGATGGAAGCTGCGCTTTCCCTGATGCAATTGGCAAAAACATCCGCTAAACTGGCCCAATTGGCAGAGGCCAAAATCCCGTACATTTCATTGTGTACCGATCCCACCACCGGGGGAACAACGGCCTCCTACGCCATGTTGGGGGACATCAATATTGGAGAACCCGGAGCCTTGATTGGTTTTGCGGGTCCACGGATTGTAAAGGACACCGTTGGAAAGGATCTTCCCGAAGGTTTTCAGACCTCGGAATTTTTGAAAGAGCACGGGTTTCTGGATTTTATCGTCCATCGAAGAGATTTGAAAAAGAAAGTCAATCTCTACATCGATTTGATCAGCAATCAGCCTATAAGGGCATAAAAAAATTGTGTCTCTTGTCAACCTGAACTCGTTTCAGGTTCCCATATAGGAATTCAAAATGACGCTTTTCATGGCTTTTTAGCCAACCTTTTCCTTGACTTTGGTACTTTGACGGTAGGGTAACCAAAAGGTTTAATTTGGCCCAAAAAATTTATAGATCCAAAAAAAGAATTATCTTTGCACGCTGATTGCTTGTCCTTGGAAAGTCTAAGGAACTCTCAATCAATACATAAAAATCATTTAAATAAATATTGGAATGTATTTAACCAAAGAAGTAAAAGCCGAGATTTTCAAGAAGCACGGCGGCTCTGAGAGCAACACCGGTTCTACGGAAGGGCAAATTGCATTGTTCACCCACCGTATCAACCACTTGACGGATCACCTAAAAAAGAACCATAAGGATTACAACACCGAGCGTTCTTTGGTGGCATTGGTAGGTAAAAGACGTAGTCTTTTGGATTACCTAAAGAAAAAAGACATTGAAAAATATCGTTCCCTAATTAAGGAATTGAATATTAGAAAATAAAAATAAAGGGGAGGCTTTGGCTTCCCCTTTGTTTTAGTTGGACGTTTTCCAACAACCAAAAGTCCCAAGCTGCAAATTGGGCGAACACAAAAAGCTTCATATAGTTTTTCATTGGTCAGTGCCGAAAGGCAAACACAACAACACAACCCGACCGTCCG
This sequence comes from Allomuricauda sp. CP2A, assembly GCF_001683915.1. Classification (GTDB taxonomy): domain Bacteria; phylum Bacteroidota; class Bacteroidia; order Flavobacteriales; family Flavobacteriaceae; genus Flagellimonas. Next base: position 44,382 of record NZ_LXTT01000075.1, read on the forward strand.
GATGGCGGTAGACCAAATGTTTAACAACCCGTATCTTATTAGCGGGTAAGACAATTTTTATGATTCCAAAAACTTTTAAAGAGGTCATTGACCTTGGTGACGGTAGGGAAATCTCTATCGAAACCGGTAAATTGGCAAAACAGGCCCATGGTTCTGTGGTTGTCCAATCGGGCAAGTGCATGCTATTATGTACCGTTGTCTCCAATTACAAACAAAGCGATGTTGATTTTCTCCCGCTTACGGTGGATTATCGCGAAAAATTTGCCGCAGCAGGGCGTTATCCTGGCGGATTCTTTAAGCGTGAAGCCAGACCCAGCGATGGCGAAGTGCTTACCATGCGTTTGGTGGACAGGGTATTGCGCCCATTGTTCCCAAAAGACTATCATGCCGAAACACAGGTAATGATCCAATTGATGTCCCACGACGAAGAGGTCATGCCCGATGCAATGGCTGGATTGGCCGCTTCTGCCGCCATTCAACTTTCAGATTTTCCATTTGAATGTGCAATTTCGGAAGTTCGTGTAGGCCGAGTGGATGGCAAGTTCATCATCAACCCTACAAGAGCGCAACTGCTAGAATCCGACATTGATATGGTGATTGGCGCATCTGCTGATTCCGTAATGATGGTTGAGGGTGAGATGTCCGAGATTTCCGAAGAGGAAATGGTAGAGGCCATCAAGTTCGCACACGAGGCCATTAAAGTTCAGGTGGCCGCCCAACTAAAATTGGCCGAGGCTTTCGGACGAAAAGAGGTTCGCGAATACGAGTCTGAGAAAGAGGACGAAGCACTTGAGAAAAAGATCTATGACATGGCATACGATAAAGTATATGCCGTGGCCAAGGCTGGTTCTGCAAAACATGAGCGCAGTGCGGCTTTTGAAGAAATCAAAGAAGAAATCAAGGCCACTTTCTCCGAAGAAGAATTGGAGGAAATTGGTGAAATGGTTTCCAAATACTACCACAAAGCCGAAAAAGAGGCTGTCCGAAACCTTACTTTGGAAGAAGGTTTGCGTTTGGATGGTCGTAAAACCACCGACATTCGCCCTATTTGGTGCGAAGTGGATTATTTGCCCTCTGTGCATGGTTCTGCCATCTTTACAAGAGGTGAAACCCAAGCATTGGCAACGGTGACTTTAGGCACCTCAAGAGAAGCCAATCAAATAGACATGCCCTCTTTTGAAGGTGAGGAAACTTTCTATTTGCATTATAACTTCCCTCCTTTTTCAACTGGTGAAGCAAGACCCATCCGTGGTACTTCCCGTAGGGAAGTGGGTCACGGAAACTTGGCACAGCGTGCCTTGAAAAAGATGATTCCAGAAGATTGTCCGTATACCGTTCGTGTGGTCTCTGAAGTATTGGAATCCAACGGTTCCTCTTCCATGGCCACCGTTTGTTCCGGTACCATGGCCTTGATGGATGCCGGGGTTCAATTGAAAAAACCAGTCTCTGGTATTGCCATGGGATTGATCACCAATACCGAAACTGGCAAATATGCCGTGCTTTCGGATATTTTGGGTGATGAGGACCACTTGGGCGATATGGACTTTAAGGTAACGGGTACGGCAGACGGTATCACGGCCTGCCAAATGGACATTAAAGTAAAGGGACTTTCCTATGAAATTTTGGTAAAAGCCCTGATGCAGGCCAAAGACGGTAGGATGCACATCCTAAAAGAATTGACCGACACCATTGCCGAACCAAGACCTGAGGTGAAATCCTATGCACCAAAAATTGTTACCAAAATCATTCCTGGAGAATATATTGGAGCACTTATTGGAAAAGGCGGAGAAGTCATCCAAGAACTTCAAAAAACAACAAAAACCACTATTGTCATCAACGAGGATCCCGATACCGAAGAAGGTATTGTGGAAATCTTGGGTACCGATCAAGATGGTATTGATGCCGTATTGGCCAAAATTGATGCCTTGATGTTCAAGCCGGAAGTAGGTAGTGTTTACGAAGTAAAGGTCATCAAAGTATTGGATTTTGGTGCTGTAGTGGAATACGTGGATGCTCCGGGGAACGAAGTATTGTTGCACGTTTCTGAACTGGCTTGGGAACGCACGGACAATGTGACCGATGTGGTCAATTTGGGGGATGTTCTTGATGTAAAATACTTCGGTATCGATCCCAAGACCCGAAAGGAAAAGGTTTCAAGAAAGGCCTTGTTGCCAAAACCAGAAGGGTATCAAGAAAGATCTCGCAGCAATGACCGAGGTGGTGACCGCAGAGGTAGCGGTGATCGCAGAGGCGGAAATAGAGATAGAGATAGAGATAGAAAGCCGAGAAGGGATTAAAAGCCTTTTAAGTTTATATACTGAAAACCCTAGGAAATCCTGGGGTTTTCTGATTTTGGGGAATTATTTTCAAATAAATTTTACCAAATTGTAACATTTTGGTTTTTTCTACGTATAACCTAATGAGCTTCGGTTCAAAACTTAATTTGAAGGGAAAATTTAGATGAGACAGTTAAAAATTACAAAACAGGTTACCAACAGGGAAACCGCATCGTTGGACAAATACTTGCAGGAAATCGGTAAGGTGGATTTGATCACTGCCGATGAGGAAGTTGAATTGGCCCAGCGTATTAAAGCGGGAGACCAGGTAGCCTTGGAAAAATTAACCAAAGCCAACCTCAGATTCGTGGTTTCTGTTGCAAAACAGTACCAAAACCAAGGATTGACCCTCCCCGATTTGATCAATGAGGGGAACTTGGGATTGATCAAGGCCGCACAGCGTTTTGATGAGACCCGTGGATTTAAGTTCATTTCCTATGCCGTTTGGTGGATTCGTCAATCCATTCTGCAGGCATTGGCCGAACAGTCCCGTATTGTGCGTTTGCCGTTGAACAAAATCGGTTCCATTAACAAAATCAACAAGACGTTTGCTTTCTTGGAGCAAGCCCATGAACGTGTGCCTTCCGCAGAGGAAATTGCCAAAGAATTGGACATGACGGTGGAAGATGTCAAGCAATCCTTGAAAAACTCAGGTCGTCATGTATCCATGGATGCTCCTTTGATTGATGGTGAGGATTCCAACTTGTATGATGTATTGCGAAGTGGGGAATCCCCTAATCCAGATAAAGAGTTGTTGCACGAATCCTTGCGCACTGAAATTGAACGTGCCTTGGAGACCTTGACCCCTCGGGAAGCTGATGTTATCAGGCTTTACTTCGGTTTGGCCGGACAGCATTCCATGACCTTGGAGGAAATCGGTGAGACTTTTGACTTGACCAGGGAACGCGTTCGTCAAATCAAGGAAAAGGCCATCAGACGTTTAAAACATACGTCCAGAAGTAAGATTTTAAAGACATATTTGGGATAAATTGTAAAATTTACACCCACAAATTACAGTTAAACTAGTCTTAAATTGTTTTTTTGGCAGGAAAGTTGTAATTTGGATACCTACAACAGTTTATCATGACTGTTCGTTTTTTGATTGATGAATAAACTCCGGCTGATTACCGGAGTTTTTTCATTTTATACAATCAAATATTGAGGAATCTATCTCTTTTTCTCCCCATTTACCAATCGCATTATTTTCAATGGATTGTCCTGTTTTAATTCAGCGGGCAATAAGGCATCCGGGAAGTTTTGGTAGCATACTTGTCGTACAAAGCGGTCAATGGCCTTTGTTCCCACAGAAGTAGATCGTGAATCCGTTGTTGCAGGATATGGCCCACCGTGCACCATGGCATGGCATACCTCAACTCCAGTTGGAAATCCATTGATCAACAAACGGCCTACTTTTTCTTCCAAAATGTCGATGAGCTCCTTGTTGTTCAATAAATCTTCTTCCGTACCATGAATAGTCGCCGTTAAATGACCATGAAGGTTTCGGGCTATTTCAAGCATTTCACTATTATCCGAAGTATTCACCAATAAGGTAGATGGACCAAAAACCTCCTCTTCCAATAAAGTGTTGGATAAAAAGTTTTTTCCCTCCGTGGCAAACAAATTGGCATTGCCTTGATTTCCTCCGGCATCAGTGCCTTTGGCCAAATATTCCACACCTTGTTGGGAAGACAACTCCTTAACCCCACCATCAAAAGCATTGTGAATGCCTTCCGTAAGCATGGGTGCAGAACCGGATTCCGCCACCAAACTGGTCAGTGATTGCTTAAAAGCCTTGGTTTTTTCAGATTCTTGGGCAATGACCACCCCAGGATTGGTACAAAACTGACCAACACCCAACGTAAAGGAACCGTGAAGTTGCTTACTAAGCTCCTCGCCCTTTTCTGCCATGGCTCCGGGCAAAATGAACACAGGGTTGGTACTGCCCATTTCGGCATATACGGGTATGGGGTTTGCGCGTTTTGAAGCAGCATCGAACAATGCCCTACCGCCTCGCAGTGAACCTGTAAATCCTACCGCATGGATACCGCTATGTCCTACCAAGCCCATTCCCACTTCGTGGGAGATACCGTGCACCATGGAAAATACACCATCGGGCATTCCAGTTTTTTTGGCTGCATTTATAATGGCTTCGGCCACCAATTCACAGGTACCGGGGTGTGCTGGGTGCGCCTTGACCACAACGGGGCAACCCGCCGCCAAAGCACTGGCCGTATCACCACCTGCCACAGAAAATGCCAATGGAAAGTTACTGGCTCCAAATACTGCCACAGGGCCCAATGGACGAAGCATACTCCTGATATCAATCCTTGGAAGGGGTTCTCTGTCCGGGATGGCCTCATCAATTCTTGCATCAACCCAAGAACCTTCACGCAAAACGGTAGCGAACAACTTCATTTGTCCCATGGTCCTGCCTCTTTCACCTGTGATTCTACCTTCCGGAAGGCCGGTTTCTGCACAGGCACGCTCTACCAATGAATCGCCAAGTGCCAATATTTCATCAGCAATGGCATCCAAAAAGGCAGCTTTTTCCGCTCCAGATTTATTTTTATAGACCTTGAAGGCTTTTTCAGCCTTTTCCACAGCAATATTTATTTCTCCTTCAATGGCCTCTGTAAAGGCTGTTTCCAGATTTTCTCCTGTGCTGGGATCAATTCCATAAAAAATGTTGGCTCCTAAAGCCGATTTCTCGTTTCCTAGGTAATTCTTGCCTTGTAATTGCATGTTTTGGGATTATTTTATCCGATTGTGTTTGTTAATGTTCCTATATTATCAATAGTGATATTGATTTCATCATTCTGTGCCAATGTAAAATCTGTTCCAGGCACAATACCAGTTCCTGTCATTAAAAAACTTCCGTGAGGATAGGTGGTATGTTTGTAAAGATACTGAACAATATCCTCAAACTTCCGTACAATTTGATCTACTCCGATTTCACCGGAAAAAACCTTGCTTCCATTTCTCACGATATCCAAATAAATCTTGGAATCTAGCGGAAAAGGGCCATCGGTGACCAAAATACAGGGGCCAATAGCGGCACTCCTGTCATAATTTTTTGCCTGTGGAAGATATAAGGGATTTTCACCTTCAATACTTCTACTGCTCATGTCGTTGCCTATGGTGTATCCCACAATCTTTCCTGACGAGGTGATGCAAAGCGTAAGTTCAGGCTCTGGCACGTCCCAAGTGGAATCCGTCCGGATGGCTACTTTGTCCAAATGCCCAACGGCCCTGGCCGCTGTTGACTTGAAAAACAGTTCTGGTCGCTCTGCATTGTAGACGCGTTCATAAAAATCGCCTCCACCAGCTTCCTTGGCCTCTTCCTGGCGCCCCATTTTACTGTTGTAATAGGTAACGCCTGTGGCCCAAATCTCCTGATTTTCGATAGGTTTCAACAAGTGATCGGAAATCAGTTCCGGACCATTTTCAATGGGTTGATTTTGACTAACTATGGATTTGCACTTCTGAAAAAGGGAATCATCATTGATGAATTCATCCCAATTTGTGTCACTTAAGAAGTATTTTCCTTCTGAATGAAGCACAATCCCTTTTGATGTTCGATAAACTTTCATGTCCTTAATTTACAAATAAACTTATGATTAATACTGCGATTATTGAGGTCACTCCAATGACCAAGGTACCTAAGCTATGAAACTTGTACCCTTGACCAACATTCATTCCGCTCATTTGGGTCATCACCCAGAAAAAACTGTCATTGGCATGGGATACCACCATGGAACCAGCACCAATGGAGACGACCAACAAAGCTTTGTCCATTTCACTTTCCATACCCAAACTGGGCATCATGGGCAGCATAATGGAGGCTGTTGTAATCAGTGCCACCGTTGATGAGCCTTGGGCCAGTTTTATGGCCGAAGCTATTAAAAAAGGCAGAAAAAAGCTAAGATTCAAATCACTCAAAGCGTCTCCCATAACATTTGCTATGCCTGAATTTTGGAGCATTTTTCCAAAAACACCCCCAGCTCCGGTTATCAATAAAATATTGGCCGATTCTTTTAGGGCCTTGCCAACCCACCCCTCTGTAGATATTAATTCTTTTTTTAGCTTTTTGGGTAGTGAAAAAGCCAAAAACATGCCTATGACCAGGGCAATTACCGGTTCTCCCAAAAATTGAAGAAAGGATTGCCAACCAGCAATGTCCTGAGCATCAATGGCTTTCATTCTTGAATTGATCATTATCAAGATAATGGGCACCACAATGGGCAGCGAAGCCTTAAAAGCAGACGGGGCTGTCTTCATTTTAAGATCGATGCTTTCCTGTGAAATATCAGGATTGGGCTCAATATAGGTTCTGGCCGCAAACTTGGTGGCAAAAACCAAGCCCATGACCAAGGCCAATATACTAATTGGAATGGCCAAGGCCAAAACCAAGCCCAAATCGGCATTTAAAATACCTGCCGCCGCTATGGGGCCGGGTGTTGGTGGAACCAAATTATGCGTTACCGTCAACCCCAAGGCCAAGGCAACCGCAGAACCCGCCAAACTGATACCAGCCTTTTTGGACAAACTTTTGTTCAATGGGGAAAGCAGGATAAACCCACTGTCCGCATATACGGGAATGGATACAAAATACCCCAAGATTCCCATTGCTGTGGAAACCCGCTTTTTTCCCACAATCTTTATGACCGCTTCCGCCAAGGCATAGGCTCCCCCCGTATTCTCCAAAAAGGCACCAATGATCACCCCAAATATGATGACCAATCCTATCTTGCCCAAGGTACCTCCAAAACCTTCATTGATGGTATCCAGAATGAGCGCATAGTCCATACCTGCAGCAAAACCAAAAAAAACGGCCACCATAAAAAGGGCCAAAAAAGGATGGAGTCGCAAGTAATTGACCATTAAAATTATAAAGGCAATACTCAATAATAAATAAACTACTAACATAGATGGATGGTTATATTTTGGTGGTTATCAATGGAGGTCCCCTTTTACTTCACTGCCCGATCCTCCTACCAAAATATCGAGGTCAGCCCCTTTTTCCGCTTGTTCCACATGGTTGAGGTAGATTTTCACATAGCCCCGATCTGTATGGGGTGCTGGTGGCGACCATGCTGCCCTTCTTTTTTCCAGTTCCTCCGGGGAAACGTCAAGGTGAAGGCGTCTATTCTCAACATCGAGCTCTATAAAGTCCCCATTTCTGACCAAAGCAAGGTTACCTCCTATGGCCGACTCTGGTGATACATGCAAAACAACCGTTCCATAAGCTGTACCGCTCATTCTACCATCCGAAATACGGACCATATCCTTTACGCCCTGCATAATCAATTTTTCAGGGAGGTCCACATTACCAACCTCTGGCATACCGGGATAACCTTTGGGCCCTACATTTTGAAGCACTATCACACTGTCTGCATCGATGTCCAAATCAGGGTCATCCACCCGCGCATGGTAATCGTCCATACTGGTAAAGACCACGGCCTTTCCCCGATGTTTCATCAGTTCAGGAGTGGCCGCTGAAGGTTTTATAACCGCGCCATTCTCACACAAATTGCCCTTTAGGACGGCTATACCCGCTTCTTCTTGGAAGGGGGTCTCCAGTTTGGAAATCACTTCTTCATTATAGCAAATCGCCTTTTCACAGTTTTCATGATGGGATTTGCCATTTGCAGTTACTGTTTTATGGAGTTTGGATTTTAATTCTTTCAAGACCACGGAAAGTCCGCCTGCATAAAAATAATCCTCCATTAAATGTTTTCCAGAGGGCATTAGGTTCACCAACAAAGGGATTTTGCTTCCCAAATCGTCAAAATCCTCCAATTTTAAGGGAACCCCCATTCTACCGGCAATGGCTATCAAATGGATGATAAGGTTGGTGGAACCACCTACGGCTGCGTTGACCACAATGGCATTTTCAAAAGCTTCGCGGGTCAATATTTTGGACATTTTCAAATCTTCATTCACCATCTCCACAATCCGCCTGCCTGAAAGTTGGGCCATTACTTTTTTGCGTGCATCAACCGCAGGAATTGCCGATGCCCCCGGCAAGGTCAGTCCCAAGGCTTCGGCCATAGTGGCCATGGTTGAGGCCGTACCCATGGTATTGCAGTGTCCTGCACTACGTGCGGCACATATTTCGGCCTCCAGAAAATCCTCATCGGTGAACTTGTCCTTTTTCTGTTTTTCCTTGATCATCCAATTGAACGACCCGGAACCTATTTCTCCGCCCCTAAATTTTCCGTTTAACATGGGTCCTCCGGGCACCACGATCGTGGGAAGATCCACACTGCAGGCGCCCATAATGGTGGATGGTGTGGTTTTATCGCAACCTGTCAACAATACAATACCATCCAAAGGGTTGGCCCTGATGGATTCCTCGACATCCATACTGGCCAAGTTCCTGAAGAGCATGGTAGTTGGTCGCATAATGGTCTCTCCGAGCGACATCACAGGGAACTCCAAAGGAAATCCCCCAGCTTCCAAAACCCCCTTTTTTACAATTTCCGCGAACTCCCTTAAATGCCCGTTGCAAGGGGTCAACTCGGACCACGTATTGCAAATTCCAATCACTGGCTTTCCCCTGAACATGTCATCGGGATAGCCTTGATTCCGTAGCCAAGAACGGTGCACAAAACCCATCTTGTCATTGCTTCCAAACCACTCTTTACTACGTAAATCGTCCTTTTGTTTCTTCATAAATTGAATAGATTAGTTAAATATACTCAATCGATTGAGATAAAAATAGCTGAGATGATACCAAAACAAAACTGTTTCATATTGTTATTATCGTAATAAAAGTGTTGAAAATATTCTATTTATTTAGCTTTAAACCCCTTACATTTAATTGTTGTTGATTATTTGACTACCTTCTCGCTCTTTATTGAAATTTTATAAAAATTAATCATCAAATCTAATGAAACGGATTGCATACTTATTTGTACTATCCTTCTTGGTCTTATCCTCCTGCAAAAAGCAAGAACCAGAAGTTCAGTACCTGGTTGATGAAACCGTAAAAACACGAATTGACTCCACATTGCAAAGTTTTGTGGACTTGGGCGATGTGGCCGGAGCCTCAGCCTTGATCTTTGAAAAAGGTGAAGAGGTCTACTACAATGCGTTCGGTTACGCCGACTTGAAGAACAAAAAGCCCATGGAGCGCAACACCTTGGTGCAGATCTATTCCATGACCAAGCCCATTACCGGCACGGCCTTGATGACCCTGTACGAAGAAGGCAAGTTCCAGTTGGATGATCCCTTGGAAAAATATGCCCCTGAATTTGCCAACATGCAGGTCTACGCTGGCTACGATTCCATTGCTGGTGAAATGATCTTGGAACCTGCCAAACGTCCCATTACCATTCGCGATATTACCCGGCATACCGCCGGTTTTTCGGGCCAAAGGGATCTTCCCGGGTTGGGTGAAGCCATCGCAGAAGCAGACGCTTTGAACCGCGAGAACACCCTCGCTGAAATGGCCAAAAAATTGAGTAGTGTTCCTTTAGGATATCAACCAGGGGAGCACTGGGAATATGGTATTTCTGTGGATGTGCAGGCTTATTTGGTAGAACTTCTTTCAGGTCAGCCCTATGCCGAATATGTACAAGAACATGTCTTGGGCCCTTTAAAAATGAACGATACACGATATGTTGTTCCTGAATCGGACCGAGGTAGAATGTCATCAGCATATAGGCATGAGGGCGACTCCTTGATTCAATTGCCCAATGAGGAAGCCCATGCCTACAACTACAAAAAATGGCCATTGACTGCTGGCGGTTGGGGGCTTACATCCTCTTTGGACGATTACATGCGCTTTGCTCAAATGTTGATCAACAAAGGTACCCTGGAAGGCGTTCAGGTCCTCGATTCAAGTACCGTTAAACTCATGGCCACCAATCATTTGGATGAAAGCATTGAAGAGCGTTCATGGTTGCCCAACAAAGGTCAGGTAGGCTTTGGCATTGACTTTGCCGTGAGGTTGCGCCCACCAGCCTCCGTGGAGGAAAACAATGGCGTTGTGGGCGAATTCTTTTGGGATGGAGCCGCCACTACCTTATTTTGGGTAGATCCAGTCAACGAGCTTACGGCTGTTTTCTTTGTTCAGGTGTTCCCACATGATGGCACCTTGCACAAAAGATTCAGGGATGCCGTTTACGGGGCCGTCACTCTGGAAGAAAGCATAGCTGAATAGGCCTAACCGTAGGGTATAGCGCAACATTTCACTACCTTTGTGGTGAATTAGTTGATTCTTACATGAGCAAAAAGATAATTGCACCTTCCCTACTGGCATCGGACTTTGCCAATTTACAGCGCGATATTGAAATGGTGAACCAAAGTGAAGCCGATTGGTTTCACTTGGACATCATGGATGGGGTCTTTGTACCCAATATTTCCTTCGGAATGCCCGTGGTGAAGGCCATTGCCAAGCATGCCAAAAAAACCTTGGACATGCACCTCATGATCGTTGATCCCGATCGGTACATTAAAACATTTGCAGATCTTGGGGTGAATAACTTAACAGTGCATTATGAAGCCTGTCCCCATTTGCACAGGACGCTTCAGGCCATAAAGGCCGAAGGCATGAAAGCTGGGGTGGCAATGAATCCGCATACCTCTATTGACCTCTTGGAAGATATTATCCAAGATGTTGATATTGTGAATTTGATGAGCGTAAATCCCGGTTTTGGAGGGCAATCCTTCATTGAGAACACTTACAAAAAGGTGAAAGACCTGAAAAACCTCATTGAGCAAAAAAAATCTAATGCCCTGATTGAAATTGATGGTGGGGTAAATGCGACCAATGCCAAAAAGTTGGTGGATGCGGGTGTGGATGTTTTGGTAGCGGGCAATTTTGTTTTTTCAAGTGGGAATCCAACCCAAACCATTAAAGATTTAAAAGAAGAGATTGCGTAATGCAAGAATTTGACGTTGTCATCATTGGAGGGGGGCCTATTGGCATTGCTTGTGGACTAGAGGCAAAAAAACAAGGGGTATCCTATGTAATCATCGAAAAAGGGCCCATTGTAAATTCCTTGTTCAACTACCCCATTAACATGCAGTTTTTCTCCTCCTCGGAAAAGCTGGAGATTGACGACATTCCCTTTATCAGTAAGGAGGCCAAACCCAAACGCAATGAGGCTTTGGAGTATTATCGCCGAATAGTAACTTCCAACGATTTGAACATTCACCTTTTTGAAAAGGTATTGGATGTAGAAAAAGAAGCCGAATCCTTTACCGTGGAAACGGACAAAGACCAATACCAAGCCAAAAATGTGATTGTGGCCACTGGATTTTACGATCTGCCCAACAAAATCAATGTGCCCGGAGAGGATTTGCCCAAGGTTTCGCACTACTATAAAGACCCCCATTTTTATGCCAGTCAAAAATTGGCCGTGGTCGGTGCCAGCAATTCTGCCATTGATGCCGCCTTGGAGTGCTGGCGGAAAGGTGCGGAGGTCACGCTGATCATCCGCGGTCCCGAAGTGGGCCAACGGGTCAAATATTGGGTACGTCCCGATATCATCAACCGAATTGAGGAAGGCAGCATCAAGGCCTATTACAATTCCACTTTAAAAGAAATCAAGCCACATGAAATTGTTGTGGACACCCCAGAAGGTGAAGTGACCCTTGCCAATGATTTTGTACTTGCGCTAACGGGGTATATGCCCAATTTTGAATTTCTGGAAAAACTCGGCATTCAACTTTCGGAGGATGAAAAACGACTGCCCTCCTACAACCCAGAGACCATGGAAACCAACATTCCGGGGCTTTTCTTGGCTGGTGTGATCTGTGGCGGGATGGAAACCCATAAATGGTTTATTGAAAATTCCCGAATCCATGCGCCCATCATTATCAAAACCATAAAACAGAAGATGCAATTGGTGGGGAAGGATTCCTAAAACCACTTAAATTTCGTATTTTCAGGGGACACACAACGGTCACCATGAAAATGATTCAACAATTCCATTTAGCATCTCAATATTTGGCCATGGCCGGAAAAAGTTTTCTGGATCATTTGGAAGATGACAGCCATACCAATTTGGGGTTTTCCATTGCAGAAAAAAGTCTCTTGACCTTGCCTTTGGATGATTCGGGAACGCAATTGGGACTAAACTATGACACCTTTGCCTTGGAATGGAAAACCACCACGCCCCAATTCCTTTCCCTAAAGGGAAAAACCCACGATGAAATTGTGCAATGGCTGAAAACAATGGCCAAATCCTCCCATTTTACAAGGCCCTACAAATACAACCTTCATTATGGACTCCCCTACAAGATGGCCAAAGAAGATACCTTTGAATTGGTCAGCAAAAATGAAGCACAGGAGCTGATTCGCATTCGCACTTTGGCCCAAAACGTATTGACCACTTTTTTGGCAGCCGAAAATTTGAAGTCTGACATACGGGTGTGGCCCCACCATTTTGACACGGGAGCCTTTGCCCATCTGCACGATGGTTCTGGAAAATCCGTAGGTTTGGGGTTGGCCATTCCAGATGGTATGGTAGACGATTTTTACTTTTACATTAGCGGTTACCGCGGCAATACCAGCTTACGCACTTGGGCTTTTGAGCCTCTGTCCCATGGGAAATGGCACAACAACGGCTTTAAGGGGGCGGTTTTGCCTGTTTCCAAAATCACCGAAGAAATAGGGTTGCAGTTTTTTAGGGAGGCGTTGGGGGCCTATAAAAAATAATTTTTTTTAAGCCATCCCATTCGTAACGAAGCATGTGTAGGAATCCCCTCTTTCAGATTTCTCGTGGCTCATTCCTTCGTCTGTTGAAATGACAAAAATGACCCATCAGACCATCCGAATCTGGGCTTCCAAGGCATGATGTTCCCGAAGCATGGCCCTACCTCCCCTAAAACTCAAATAGGAGTGCCCTTTTTTGTGGTTGAGGATACTCACTTCATTCATAAAGCCCCAATGTTTGGTGATTTCACGCCATGCAAAAAAGAGGGAATGTTTGGGGTCGTAGATATGGGTGGCCTCGCCCCCTGCCCCATTGATCTCGATCACACTAAAATTTTTGCCTTGGCACAATTCTTCAAAAGAGTTGTGGAGCACATCCAAACGACCGTAATGAAATCCATCCATCTGGGAACAAATTCCATTTACGACCTGTTCCAAATCAGCATTCAGCTTATGGGTAATGTCCACAAACTTGGCCCCCCGGGTATGGCTTCCGTAAGGCACCAGAATAAATTCCTCACCTTCGGGCACCACTTGGTTGAGTGCATCACCAAACTTTTGCTCAAGTGCCTTTAACTGCAAATGGCTTCGTGGATTTTTTTTGATCAATTCCACTAGCGTACTTTCCCCATCTCCAATAACCGAAAGAAACTCTTTGGAGACAATACCTGTAATCCTGCCTTTTTCCTCCCCGGGTTTGCGTACATAAAAAATGCCCACCTCTTTGGTAAAGGGAATGAGTTCCTGCACCAGAAAATGGGAAGGTGTTCTGAGCAGATACTTTTTAAACTCGTCTTTATTGTGGATTTTGTCCACCCCAAAGGCCTTCATGCCAATATCTGGCTTGGCGATAAAGGGAAAACCAATATCCGAGGACAAAATGCGTTCCAAAGCCCGTTCAGGTGTCTCGTCCTTGGCAATGAACACTGTTTTCGGTATATACTGTTGGGGAATCATATTATATATGGACATTTTGGATTCCATGGCCATGCCCCCATTTTTCATGGATGGGTTTGCGGCATTAAAGAAGAAAAAGGAACGCGCTTTTATGGAATAGTACAGCCACACCGGAAACAAGGGGTAGTAAATGGCCCACAATGGCCAGTATTCCCAATGGGTGAGTTTGTGCCATTTTAATTTCAACGAACTCATTTTACCGATACTGAAAGTGAATCGTTGGGTGAAAAAGGCACCTCATAGGTGGCATCATTCAACAAGTCGATATGGCGCATCAAGGTTTCTTCCGGTTCAATGACCGCCTGGGTTACGCTAAAGGTTTTTAGCCCTGTTTCCCGGTCAATGACAAAGCCATTTTCATAGTCTTCATGATTGTTGGAATGAAAATCCACCACATCCGAAGCTTCAATACGGTCTGTTTTCCTCAAAAATGAATTGAACAAGGACGCTCTTTGGGCAATGACATCATCATCATACAAGGTTACGGAAGACCAAATATGGTCCTGGGTCTTGTCCAAGGGCGTAAAGTATTTTTGGTTGCCATCCCAACGAAATTCCAACAAACTTCCATTGAGCATTACCAAGGTAAACGGTTCTATGCTGTACAAATCCATGTGTTGAAGGGTCTCTTCGGGATTCAGCGAACTTATCACATCCAGCAACACCAATCCCCTGCTCTTGGCATAATTTCGTTTTGATTGATGCCGCACATAAGCCCCGTTCAACAAGACAGAGACTACTCCATATTCGTTAAGGGCAAACCATGTGCCCCCAGCTTTTGGGTCTTTTGGAAACAACACTTTTACGCCATTAACCATATCCTCTTGGGGTCTATAGGCCAACGGACGGGAAATGTGTTCATCACGATTGGATGTGATGAAATAACGGTTGTTGCGTGAAATAAAACTTACTGTGCACATGCCTGTCGGTGTTGCATGGTGGAGGGGGCCACCCCAAATGATTCTGGGAGTTGCAGGGTCGTAAAATGTTCAATGCCCACTTTGATCAGGGCATGGTGATGTATGGTATGCTCCAGATTGTACATTACTTCGCGATAGTAATTCGAGTCCAAACAAGTTTCAGAATCGCCCAGTTCATAGGTAACCTTTACGGGTTTGTTGGGGCGTTCCAATTGGGTCTGTATCAATTTTAACTGCTCAATGGCATAAGGAAGCTCGTTCTCAATCCGATGGTTGCGCTCCCTACGATCGTAGGAGACATCCGCAGTATCGTACCCGTGGATCAAACAAAGGTAAAGTTCGATGATATGTCTTGTGTGCTGGCCAATAGTGGAATTTGAAAGTACTTTGCACGTCTGTGCATAGCAATCCTCTGGAAGTTGCCGAAGGATTTGCATAAACTGCTCAAGGGTATCTATGGAAGATTTGAACATGATGCTTAAGGTGTTTTATAATTAGGTCGTTTTTTGATAAATAGGAACATAAGATAGAAAGAAAATCCAAGGTATAGCAATCCCAACAATAGATTTGTAATCAAGCCATAATTACCGTAGTTGGTAAAGATATATTTGCCCAACACCATAAAAACGGACAGCCCGAACATGGTGCCCAAACCGATTCCCCCTAAATAAAAGGTGTATGAACTTTTTGAGGCCGTAAGGATATCCTTTTTTTCCAACACCTTGTTCCATGTCATCCAAAAAGGAATTTGTAAGGGGTTCAAGGCACTCAACAGAAGCCCTAATACAAAGGTGGATCGGAGTTTCGGTAATAAATCAACCTTGGAACTGACTTTGGACACACTAGCGGCATCCAAAAAACTGGTTATGGATAGGTACAACAACAGGAGAGTCCCCAATGGGAGCAGGTACATCATCAGTTTGTCGCTTAAATGTAAACGCTCATTTCCGAATAAGGTCAATCGAACTATTACCAGCTCCACCAAGACCACCGCCAGTGAAAACCAAATGGCCGAAACCAAACCTTGCGAGGCAGCAATATCAAAAGCAGTCAAGTTCAAGGTTCCCAAGGGCAAAGCGCCCAAAAAACTTATCAGAAGACCCGAAAAACATACTTTTAAATAGTTCTGCATAGTATAATTATGGCGCAGCACACTCCCATCATATTAGGAAACAGACCACATAACTCATTCTAAAATAGGAATATCAAATGTGTTGACACAACATCCCTCATATATTTTAGACTACGAAACGCTTAAAACGTTACTGGTTTTTAATCTTTTCCCAATTGGTATCAGCTTTTGACATTAACTTGTTGGGAGACTCATTTAGCCAAAGTTCCAGCGTATTTGTTTTTCCAGCGTTGTAGAAAAGATAGAGTTTACCGTCACGAATCTCATACGTTTCAGGGTTGATGCTCACCTTTTTGCCAGAAACTGCCACCGCATAAGCACAGTACCCGCCGTATTGGGGAATGTATTTCACAGGATTGGCCTTGAACTTATTCAAGTTTTCCTGATTGGAAAATTTATAGTTGATGCCATCATATTCTGTGGAGATTTCCTTAATCCCTTCTTTAGGTTTTCCCTCAAAATAGGAAACCACATCATAACCGTGGGCGGCATATCCTCTTTTGGTATTATAATCTATAGCTTGTGCTTGCAGAAAGGTTCCTGTGAGTATGAACAGGCCCAATATCAATTTTTTCATTAGCAATGGATTGAAGATTTCATTCCGTTTAACCGTAGGAAAATCTGTTGAATTTTGGTTTTTAGTCCCAAGAGGTGCAACATCCTTTCAACAGAGGCCAAAAAATTTTTCACTTTTTGATCCAAATATTTGAGAATTCTCCTGCCAATGCCAAAAACATTGAGATTATTATATCTTTAGTGTGCACATATTGACTATAAACATGAAAAATAGCTTTACTCTTTCTTTTCTATTAATTGCACTGCTCATTGGATGCTCCACAAAGGAGAAAAAAAACACCGATAACGAAAATTTAATTGCAGCACTGGAAACCGCCGCCAATGAGCAATTATTGCACAAATGGTATCCTTTGACCTTGGATACGGTTAATGGTGGCTATTACAGTGACCTTACCTATGATTTTAAAATAGGCGAAAATCAGAATAAAATGATCGTTACCCAAGCTAGGCACGTTTGGACCAACGCTGTGGCCGCAGAACACAACCCGGAAAGAAAAAAAGAGTACCTCTCATACTCCGAACACGGGTTTCAATTTTTACGAGATTATATGTGGGACGAGGAAAATGGAGGGTTCCACACCATGGTTACCAAAGAGGGTGAACCCATGGAAGGCAACAAAACAGCGTATGGAAACTCGTTTGCCATCTATGGACTGGCGGCCTATTACGGTGCCTCTAAAAATGAAGAAGCCTTGGATTTGGCCAAAAAAACGTTCAATTGGTTGGAAGAGCACAGCCATGATAGCATCCACAAAGGCTATTATCAAATTTTGCAAATAGATGGCACGCCCGTTGAACGAACCGAGGACACGCCATCGACCTCCAATGTGGGGTATAAAGATTATAACAGTTCCATTCACTTGTTGGAAGCCTTGACCACACTGTATGAGGTATGGCCCGATGCCATCGTGGAGGAACGTGTCAAGGAAATGTTGACCCTGATCCGGGATACCTTCACCACGGAAAAGGGCTATATGAATCTCTATTTTGAAGGGGATTGGACGCCGATATCCTTCAAGGATTCCCCAAAAGATACCATTCTCAAACATTTTCATTTGGACCATGTTACCTTCGGACATGATGTGGAAACTGCATTTTTGATGTTGGAAGCCTCGCATGTACTTGGGGGTTGGCAGTTTGACGAGACTTTGGTAAAAGGCAAAAAAATGGTCGATCATTCCCTCAAAACTGGATGGGACAAAGATTTGGGCGGATTCTATGATGGCGGCTATTATTTTAAGGGAGTGGATACCATGAGTATTGTAAATCACCATAAAAATTGGTGGACCCAAGCCGAGGGATTGAACAGTCTGTTGCTGATGGATTCCTATTTTCCAAATGATTCATTGGATTACAGGGCCCATTTTGATAAACTCTGGGAATACACCAACACCTATCTCATGGACAAAGAGCATGGAGGTTGGTACGCATGGGGGCAAGACACCAGACCAGAGACCAAGAACGATAACAAAGGGCATATTTGGAAAAGTGCCTACCACAACTACAGGGCATTGGCCACTTGTAAAGAAACTTTGGAAAAGGGGCACCAAAGTAAATAAGTGAGGTTTTTTCATTTCATTTTTTCCCGATTAAGATATTAATCGTAATATTGCGATAAATTAATACAGATGGGCCTGACCAAAACCGAAATCTTTACCGATAACCAAAATGAGCTTGCACTCATTGGGAAGGTATTTGCGCACCCGGCCAGAGTTGCCATCTTACAGCATCTCTTTAAGGTCAAGTCATGTGTCTGCGGTGATCTCGTAGACGAGATTGGACTTGCACAACCCACCGTTTCCCAGCACCTCAAGGAATTGAGAAATATGGGATTGATCAAGGGCGATGTTGAGGGAACCAGTGTCTGCTATTGTGTCAATGTGGCGAACTGGAACCGCATGAAGGAGAAATTTAAGGCATTCCTTGACCAAGAAATTAAGCTGGACCAAGAGTGCTGCTAGTGTTTTTTTGACCTTATTAATTGTTTTATTGCGATAAACTAATATAAATAAACCAAAAAAAATACAGAAATGAAAACGAAATCGATTTGTGCACTGGCAGTTAT
>NZ_LXTT01000010.1 GCF_001683915.1 Allomuricauda sp. CP2A
CCATAATTCTCTATGATAAGTATCTGTTTCAACTTTCCAAATGATTTTATCCTCAACGAAACCTTTCAAAACTTCATGAAGCCTTTGAATCACTATAAATAAATCTTTTCTTTTATAGATTTCAAATCTCAGTCTAAGATGAAAATCAGGGCTTCCGTATCGGATGAAAAAAAATGTTTTGATGACCTGTTCAGCCTTAAGATCAATTACTACGGGTTTAATGACTTTGGTTAAAAACCTGTCCGCAAATTTCTCCCCTGTGAAAATTTTGTAATAAATCCATTTATCCCCAAGAAAAAAAAAACTCTGCATTGTTATACTGTTGGCTGTTTATAAAAGGAAACTATTACTTCGTTTGCGCAATTTATTTGTGTATTGGTACAACCATATAAGAATTCTTTTAATGTTATGCGTTCTCGTTTTTTTATCGTTTCCAATAACATTTTCACAGATGTGAAATTTTTTAAATTTATTGCCAATCGATTATCACCATCCACCAACATAACAAAATCTGGCATGTTTTTTTTCTCTTGAAAAAGTAAAACTGAATTTAATAAATCAGGTTTGTTATCAATTTTATACATATATGATATATCATCAACTTTAATATTCCAGGTAGCTTCAAATAGTATCAAATTTTGAAATTCGATTCTTGGTATAAAATCATATTCATCCATAAAAGGCCCAAGGTCGAGCCCTAAACCCTTTCTCCCTTGCTGAAATTGCATATCGCACAAGAAATGATAAATCGGCAATTGACGAGAAGAATAATTATGGGCATTTGTTAGTCGAGGAACAATTTCTTGTTTCAACCTTGGGCATTTAAGTTTCAGCTTACCATCATCAAGATAAATTGCTAATTCATCAATCGTGATCTGATTCTCTTCATTTTGGATGGATTTACATAAGTATGGTATTTCATAATCTCTGAAGGATGGGCGACTCAATACATTTCCAACTCTAGATTCGGGAAGATGTACTATTTCAGCTAGTATTCCTTCTGTATGAATTTCTTTCTCTTTGGTTAAAATTGATTTAACATGATCCATTATTTTCTTGTCTCCATGACAAAATCGTCCCATAAAATTTGCTGCGCTAGAACCATAAAATCCTGCAAACCTTATCTTGTTCTTTTCATTAAATTCCAGAATCTCAATCATGACCGAAATTGTATCTGGCAAGTCTTCCCAATCCTCTTCATATATACCAAACTCTGATTCATTCAATTTAATGCAGTACTCCTTATTCAATCCAGCATTAAATATCTTACGGTGGAAAATCTCATTTATTTTGGACCATCTTACGGGTCTGGTTTCTGTTTCCTTTTCCGGAAAAGAAATATCATCAACTAAGGGGTTAACTACTCCCGATATATTATTCTGTTTATAACCTAAACCTAATTCAACATCAAGCACAGTAGCAAGTGGCATCTCATTGCCATCATATCGATTTATATATGCTTCTTTAAACCTAATCAAGTCTGTATCTACCGGAGGCAAGCTAATCTTATTCAAGAGAGTTATTCCTTTTTTAATTGATTCTGTAATACTAGCATCTATTTGATTTTTTTTTGGATTTAGAATTAAATTTGTTTGGACAAGAAATTTTCTCTCAAAATCAGTTCCTAGCTTATATGCAAGATTTTCAAACTCTTTATATCTTTCTATTTTATTGCCAATGGAAGCATCTACCAAACGTAGATTTTCCTTCATTTTCATGATTAAATCAATGACGTGGCTTGTGTTCTCCAGATTTTTCAATACAGAACAAATTTGGTCTAAAAACTCTGGACCAGACACTGTTGGTTCCAGCTCACTTACAAGAAGTTGACTATCAACTAATTCATTAATATAATTGGAAGCAACTCCTTCATCGATACCATCGTCTTTTAATATCTTTGTCAGGCTATTTAGCTTTTTACCTTTTTCAGCATTTGTTAATATTTTCTCCAAATATTTGTCTCTTTCAACCGAAATCATGAGATGAGTTCTCTTTCCCTTGTTATAGCTATACTCAACATATCTCAATTGGCCACCCACCTCATATATGCTGGTATTAGGGTAAAAATGTAACTGCTCGCGAATTATTGATTTATTTGCCAAATCTTGAGATAAAGCAACCAAATAATTCATGTCCAATCTTGTATTTCTTTTGTTTTTGGTCGGTAAATCACTTTTAATACAGGTTTCATTTCCAAATTGCCCAGTTGAGCAACCAGCGAAAAGGCCAAAAGGTGTTGGACGTGTGGACATTCTAATTAAGTATTTTAAAAAAGAGTACTTCAATCTTTCCCTTTTCTCAATAGGTGTGTCTCCTACTGACCAATGCTTTAATTGCCTATGTAATTCTGGAGATGCTAAGTAGATAGCTTCAGAAATTTCGGGATTAATAAAATGCTTTTTTAATTGTGCATCATCAACTTCATCATTCTCCATGATGGAGAAAAAAAAATCTAAGGGGTACAGTGGTGTTCTGAGAATAAATTTCTCGAAATGTAAATAGGGGTTCTTTGCCATATTCTTATTCTTTGAAAATAGCTTACGCAATCATTAAACAGGCATCCCAATTCGGTTCAAATTCAGATGAAGTTGACAGGTTACTTATTATTGCTAAACCAATACCAGCAGTTCCAGTAAGCACAAAGTGAGAACCAACCCATCTTTTATCAGTCCCCTTCCACTCTTTGAACCCAGCAAATCCTCCATTATGGTTTGCTCTTGTCAGACCATCATATGCCCAAAAATTTGCTTCCTGTAAGAAGAAATCTATTTCCATATCATCATCAGAAATTGACTTCATTTCATGATACATTCGATTATATATTTGTGAAATACCGAAGGAACCATGACAAAGTCCAGCATCTACAACCAAGTTTTGTTCATATGATTTTCGTTTTGATGATTCTTTAAACACATGGATGGATGCATCCTTTATCTTCTGCTGCCCCGTGCTTTTATATGCACTCCACAATGATATACCAATACCCAAATCTCCATAGCACCAACCTAACCGGCTGGGCACATTCAGTGGTTGTCCTTTTAGGCTTATCCAATCAGGAAATACAGAAATTCCATTTGCACTTCGACCCATATAGGAAAGCACAAACTCTACAGAGCCATTTAACAAGTCTTCACATTCATCCGTAAAGAAATCTTGTCTATGTAATCTAGCCAAAAATCCAATAATACTTGAAATCCCATGTGATAGGCTCAAATTATAGCCTCTTGTTTTACCTTGGTAATCAAGGACGGAAATCCATTCAACAGAATTTGAGAGTTTATTTCTCTTCGATTGTTCTTTCAGATTTTTTACAAAATCCAATAATGAAGATTGGTAGAACAACTTCATATGTGTGTTTGAAGTGGTTTTATATCGATTTAAAAAATAAAATGCATAACCAAGAGCCTCGTGCAAAAAATCAAACTTCCCATCTTTGATATTAGTTGTCATTATTTGATTCAAATACCCATCCAGTTGAAACAACATATCATCACATTCATTATATATAAAACCACTCTCCTTCAAATGATCAAGAACCCATCCCATACCAGCTAAGCCCGCACAATAAGTAGGATATGAAAAGCCATTATTTATGTTTTCGATACATCTTTTAAGAATTTCCTCCCCTTTTTTCTTTTCATTTGAATTGTCAATTAACTTTGAATAGTAAAATTTAAAAAGCGCCAAACCAGAAAGCCCAGCCAATCCCCCAACTTGATTATACAAGTCATAGTGATTGTCTATATCTTCATTAATTTCTATTAGCTTTTCCCACAATAGTTGTTTGTCCATTTGATTACTTTCCTTGAATAAATAATTACTTTAAACGAGGCTGATTTGAAAAATCATTGCATTATTTGTCAGATGTAGAAATGTATATACAGTTAGTCAACAAATAAAGAAGGCCAAACATGTTTGGCCCTCATCATCTAACAAATTCTTGCATTAAACAACCCATTTAACAGGAACAGGAATAATTGCAACAAGTGCATGTGTCCTCAACGTAAGTGTCAAATCCAAATCCTCCCTTTATACTCTCCATATTGGTAAGATTGGATACTACTTCTTTGTTCAATTTCAACGGCGGTAATGCTGTTTCTTTCATGATACTGAATTTAGATTAATACTGTTTTCTCCATAAATATAGAAAAATATTAAATTTAATGTAAGAAAAAACTTTAATATTTTTAGGATAATATGTTAAATAATAATTTATTTGTGAAAAACACCTTTCTATTGGGATGATGAAACAAGAATCCAACTTATTCAAGCATAAAATTTCCTTTTGTACC
>NZ_LXTT01000042.1 GCF_001683915.1 Allomuricauda sp. CP2A
GTATTGTATAGCTAAATAATTTTGAGGTTAATCAAGATAAAGCCTTTGTATGGATAAGAATAAAAAAATAAAAGTTCTTTATTTCGCTGGATCAGGAAGGTCTGGTTCTACAATTTTAAATATAATTTTAGGAAACCATCCCCAAATTTTTGGAGGAGGGGAATTGCAAAACATGTGTGAGGTTTACAATGCGACTAAAATCTGTTCATGTCAAGCCCCTTTGATTAACTGTAAGTTTTGGTCATCTGTGATGAATGATTGGCTTTCCAAAGTTGATGATGATAATATAGACTCTGGGTTAAAAAAATGGGGGAATGTTGAAGGAGTTTTTTCTTTGAAATCTTGGTTGAAGATGTATTTTGGTATTGGGCAAAAAAGCAAAGAATTTAAGGAGTATTTGAATAGCACAACTGAATTTTATCGCTCTCTTCAGTATCATAGCAATAAAGAAATTGTGGTTGATATATCCAAAAATCCTCTCCGGGCATGGGCTCTTGAAAAAAATCCCAATATTGATTTAAGGATGGTTCACCTTGTTAGGGACGGTAGGGCTGTGGCGTGGTCTCTAAAAAAGAATGCCAAGGAGCAGAACCGAAAAAGACCAACATGGAGAGCTGCAATGTTTTGGGTGGTAATAAATAGATTGACAAATTTGGTGCGGTCAAAGGTTCAACATAAAATTGTGGTAAGATATGAGGATTTCATTGAGAACCCCGGAATAATTTTGAAACAGATAGGGTTGATGTCTGAAGTTGATTTTTCGAGTATTATTAATAAAATTGAATCAAACGATGATTTTGTCATTGAACACGTAATGGCAGGTAATGCTATTAGAAAGGCAAACACTATAAAATTTCAAACATCAAATTCCGAGGGTTGGAAGAATAAGCTAAGACCAGGCAGTAAAAGTCTTTTCAAGACTCTTTCATTTAGTTCTTTAAAAAAGTTCAATTACCAATAAAAGGTACTATATGGAATCAGGTCTTATCAATATCAATA
>NZ_LXTT01000061.1 GCF_001683915.1 Allomuricauda sp. CP2A
CCTTTTCCATAAGCACAAACGACAACGATCTGTTTGAGATCACCGCCAATGGCGAGCTGAGCCTTGCAGAGGGCAAGGCCCTGGACTTTGAGACCGACGAAGGGCACACCATTACCGTTGCGGTGACCGACGGTGTAAACGACCCTGTCTCCGCAGAGATCACCATCACCGTGACCAATGTCTACGAGAGCCTGGCCGAGGATCCCGCCTCCTTTGTCACAACATGGGTGACCACGGCCAACAATGAGACCATTAAGATCGGGGTGGATCCGGACTATGATGACTACGACTATACCATAGACTGGGGAGATGGCACGGTGGAGGACATCACCGACAGCAACGACCCCCAGCACGAGTACGCCGAGGTGGGCACTTATACCGTGGCCATAATAGGCACTTTTCCGGCAATACGGATGAACAATGGCAATCTCGTTAATGCAGACCGGGATAAATTGGCAAGCATAGAGCAATGGGGCACCAACCCTTGGGCCAGCATGAACAATGCCTTCGCAAGTTGTGGGAATATGGTGTACAATGCCACGGACGAGCCGGACCTCTCCCAAGTGACCAATATGAGTGGTTTGTTCATTGGTGTCAGCACCTTCAACGGGGACATCAGCGGTTGGGATGTGAGCAAGGTCACCGATATGAGTTTTATGTTCGATGATGCCAGTGCCTTCAACGGGGACCTTAGTGACTGGGATGTAAGTAATGTCACCAATATGAGTAATATGTTCGCTGATGCCGATGCCTTTGAAGGAACTGGTCTCAGCAGTTGGAATGTAAGCAATGTCACCAACATGAGTGGTATGTTCAATTATGCCGTTTCCTTCAATGCGGACCTCAGTGGTTGGGATGTAAGCAATGTAACCAGTATGAGAGAAATGTTCTATCAAGCCGATGTTTTCAACAGTAATCTTGGAGCATGGAAGATCGGCAATGTCATCGATATGACTGGTATGTTGGAAGGATCGGGGCTTAGCTCGACAAACTATTCCGCTACACTGGTGGGCTGGCACGATTATGTAGAAGCAAACGGTGCCCCCGTAGATATCATCACCTTGGGCGCATCTGGACTTCTATACTGCAATAGTGCCTCGAACAAACGTTCTGTCCTTGCAGTGGTGTATGGTTGGTATATCGATGACGCTGGTCCCGATCAAACCTGTCCTTGATCCCTATCCCTGATTGAGCATTTAGGCCAAGGCCCAATTACCTACTTATCTATAAAGAACGCCGGGAGATTTTGTCTTCCGGTGTTTTTTGGTTTATTCAGATAGGAGAGGAGAGAAAAGAGAAAAGAGACGAGACAAGTTCCAGCTAGCATCGTGTGCATTCGTGAAATTCGTGTCAGGAAACAATAAACAGTGGGCAGTAACTCAGTAACTCAGTAACTCAGTAACTCAGTAACTCAGTAACAAAATAACTGAATAACCCATTACAAGAGACAAGAGACAAGAATCAAGAATCAAGAATCAAGAGTTATGAGTTATGAGTTATGAGTTAAGTGTAAGAGTCAAGAACAAACAAGCCTTCGTGAAAATTCCTGCCTAAAGGCAGCAGGTATCGAGAAATCAAAGATTCAGCGTAGCTAATCGATTTTTTGCATACCGCCAAAGCAGGTCTCGATACATTCCAAACTGCGTTTGCAACACTCGACCTGACAAAATCAAGAGCAAGAGCAAGTTCCAGCTAGCTTCGTGTGCATTCGTGAAATTCGTGTCAGGAAACAATAAACAGTGGGCAGTAAGCATGGCGCAAGTTTCAAGCACCAAATCCCAAATCCCAATAACACAGTAACAAAATAACCTAGTAACCCATTACAAGAGACAAGAGACAAGAGACAAGAATCAAGAGTTATGTGTTATGAATTATGAGTTAAGAACAAACAAGCCTTCGTGAAAATTCCTGCCTAAAGGCGGCAGGTATCGAGAAATCAAAGATTCAGCGTAGCTAATCGATTTTTTGCATACCGCCAAAGCAGGTCTCGATACATTCCAAACTACGTTTGCAACACTCGACCTGACAAAATCAAGAGCAAGAGCAAGTTCCAGCTAGCTTCGTGTGCATTCGTGAAATTCGTGTCAGGAAACAATAAACAGTAGGCAGTAAGCATGGCGCAAGTTTCAAGCACCAAATCCCAAATCCCAATAACACAGTAACAAAATAACCTAGTAACCCATTACAAGAAACAAGAGTCAAGAAACTAGATACCGTCCATCAAGTAAAAGTACAAGTTCAAACTCCCGACTTCCCCGCCTGCGGCGGGCAGGCGACTTCCGACTTCCGACTTCCAATAACTGAATAACCAATAACAAAATAACTGAATAACTGAATAACCCCTGCCTACGGCAGGCAGGCAGTAACAATACAAAAGCGGCCTACATCAACCCAAAAACGCCATCCGTCAGATCGCACCGAAAAGTTTGCCCGGGTTTTGGGAAATTGTGGTTTTAATGATAAAACTTTAGAAATTATGTCACAAAAAAAATTGTTTTTCCTGGCCCTTCTCGCTTTGGGCCTTGTAATTTCATGTAGCAAGGACGATGGGCCAAGTACCCCGCCGAACACCGCACCCGTGATCAAGGCGCAGACCTTCAATGCCGTAGAGAACATATCCGATGCAACCATCATCGGAACGGTCACCGCCAGTGATGCCGACAAGGGTGACAAGCTCACCTTCAGCATCGCCACCAACAGCGGCGACCTGTTCGAGATCACCAATGCCGGAGCCCTGAGCCTGGCCACCGGCAAGACACTGGACTTTGACACCAAAAAACAGCATGTGCTCAGCGTGAGCGTGAGCGACGGAAAGGCCACCGCAAAGGCCGATGTCACCATAAAGGTAACGGAGGTCGTTGCACAGAACCAGCCCCCCGTGATCGAGGCCCAGAGCTTTGAGGCGGCGGAGGACATTGCCGACACCGATGTGATCGGCACCGTTGCGGCCACCGACCCGGAACAGGATGCCCTTACCTTCTCCATAAGTGTGAACGACGACGATATTTTTGAGATCGACGCATCCTCGGGCGAGCTGAGCCTTGCCGAGGGCAAGACCCTGGACTTTGAGACTGCCGAAGGGCACACCATTACCGTTGCGGTGACCGACGGTGTAAACGACCCTGTCTCCGCAGAGATCACCATCACCGTGACCAATGTCTACGAAACCTTGGCCGAGGATCCCGCCTCCTTTGTCACCACATGGGTGACCACGGTAAGCAATGAGACCATTAAGATCGGGGTGGATGCTGCCCTTACCTACGACTATACCATAGACTGGGGCGATGGCACGGTGGAGGACATCACCGATGGCACCGTCGCCGCGCAGCATGAGTACGCCGATCCGGGCACCCATACCGTGGCCATAAAGGGCATCTTTCCTGCAATATCTATGGATTTTAATGGTGGCCTTGTCATTCAAGCTGACGCACTTAAATTGGCAAGCATAGAGCAATGGGGCACCAACCCGTGGACCACCATGTATACAGCCTTCAAAGATTGTGGGAACATGGTGTACAACGCCACGGACGTACCAGATCTCTCCCAGGTGATCGATATGATTGGGATGTTCAGTGGTGCCGAAGCCTTCAACGGGGACCTTAGTGACTGGGATGTGAGCAATGTCACCAATATGAGTTATATGTTTTCTTATGCTGATAGCTTCAACGGGGACCTCAGTGGCTGGAATGTGAGCAGTGTCACCAATATGAGTTATATGTTCTATAATGCTGGTGCCTTCAACGGGGACCTCAGTGGCTGGGATGTGAGCAATGTCACTGATATGAGATTTATGTTCAAGGGTGCCACTGCCTTTAACGGGGACCTCAGCAGCTGGAAGGTAGGCAATGTCACCACTATGAATGGTATGTTCCAAGATGCCGATGCTTTTAACGGGGACATCAGCGGTTGGAACACAGGAAGTGTCACCGATATGAGCCATATGTTCCTATCTGCCGATATCTTCAACGGGGACCTCAGTGGCTGGGATGTAAGCAATGTCACTGATATGGAAAGTATGTTTGAT
This sequence comes from Allomuricauda sp. CP2A, assembly GCF_001683915.1. Taxonomy (GTDB): domain Bacteria; phylum Bacteroidota; class Bacteroidia; order Flavobacteriales; family Flavobacteriaceae; genus Flagellimonas. The sequence goes on from NZ_LXTT01000061.1 coordinate 4,025, forward strand.
AGTGCCCCCTCTTTCAACGCAAATCTTGGGGCATGGAACATCGGCAGTGTTTCCAATATGTTATTTATGTTGAGTTATTCAGGGCTTAGCTCTGAGAACTATACCAATACATTGACGGGATGGGCAAACTATGTGCTCAACAATAATGGCCCCTCAAATATTGGGTTGGGTGCAGATGGGCTTCAATATTGTGATGATGAGAGCGGTGGCAGAATCTATCTAACGACCGAAGGCTGGTACATTAGCGATGAAGGCTCTGTCAATTGCAATTGATCAATACGGCCAAAGGCCGCCCAAATACCTATTTATCTATAAAGAACACCGGGAGATTTTGTCTTCCGGTGTTTTTGGTTTATTCAGACAAGAGAAAAGAGACAAGAGATAAGAGATAAGAGTTATGAGTTATGAACAAACAAGCCTTCGTGAAAATTCCTGCCTAAAGGCGGCAGGTATCTAGAAATCAAAGATTCAGCGTAGCTAATCTATTTTTTGCATACCGCCAAAGCAGGTCTCGATACATTCCAAACTCCGTTTGCAACACTCGACCTGACAACATCAAGAGCAAGAGACAAGAGAAAGTTCCAACTAGCTTCGTGTGCATTCGTGAAATCCGTGTCAGGAAACAATAAACAGTGGGCAGTAAGCATGGCGCAAGTTTCAAGCACCAAATCCCAAATCCCAAATCCCAATAACACAGTAACAAAATAACCTAGTAACCCATTACAAGAAACTAGAAACTAGAGACTAGATACCCTCCGTCAACCAAAAGTAAAAGTTCAAGTCCAAACTCCCGACTCCTGACTTCCCCGCCTGCGGCGGGCAGGCGACTCCCGACTTCCCCGCCTGCGGCGGGCAGGCAATAACACAGTAACTCAGTAACAGAATAACTGAATAACACATTACAAGAGCAAATTCAAGCCCAAGTATCAAGTTCAAATAACACAGTAACAAAATAACTGAATAACCTATTACAAGAGACAAGAAACATGAAACTAGAGAATAGAGACTAGAAACCGTCCATCAAGTAAAAGCACAAGTCCAAACTCCCGACTCCCGACTTCCCCGCCTGCGGCGGGCAGGCGACTCCCGACTTCCCTGCCTGCGGCGGGCAGGCGACTTCCGACTTCCAGTAACTCAGTAATTCAGTATGCAGTAACCCAGTAACCCAGTAACCCAGTAACCCAGTAACTGAATAACTGAATAACCCAATAACAAAATAACCAACGAACCCAATAACCCCGAACTAGCTTTCCCCACGGGTCAGTTCTTGGATTGTCTCCGCAAACTGTTTTTTAAACTGCTCATACTTTTCACCCGTTGCTGGGCCGTTAAAGCCTGTGTGTATCTTCTTTACCTCTCCGTTTTTATCGATATAAATGGTTGTGGGATAGGATAAAATATGGTTCAACATGGGTAGCTTTTCATTGGCTTTTTGTTTGTTGGACGTACCGTATTGCGCCAAAAGAATGGGGTAATCCGCACCGGTCCTGTCTTTGAGTCGGGAAATGCCTTCAAACGCTTTTTCTTGGGTCTTTGCATATTCAAAGGCCAATGCCACCAGTTCCAGATTCAAATCTGGATTTTTCTCCATAAAATCCACATAAAATCGGGTTTCGTCCAAGCAATTGGTGCACCACGTCCCCATAATCTGAACCAAAACCACTTTATCCTTAAATTGTGGGTCTGAAAGACTTACCATTTTCCCGGAAGGGTCGGGAAAGGAAAAATCAAATTTGTCATATCCTTCCCGAAGATAAGTCAATGAGTCGGCGTCTGGAAGTTCAAAGGCTTCATTTCGGGCACCTAAAAACTCTTGAACGGCATGCCTGCCCGAATAAAATGTGCCATCCAAAGTACTATCGGTCACTTGCGCCATGAACAGATATACGTGGGAGCCATCAAAAGCGGAAAGCTTCATGCTATCCCCGGTGACCACACCATCCAAATAGCGATAATCCCCTGTTTTTGTTCTAAAAGTACCTTTAAGCTTATTGCCATTTTGCATAAATATGCCTTTGGCCGGATATTCATTTTGGGTGTTGATATCAAAATAGGTTTCCCAAATTCCAGAAATGTTTACGGTGGCATCCTCAGTTACCTCAAAACGATCTTTCTTGCCATGAACTGCACTAAAAGGAACACTTCGCTCCTTGCTCTCCTCAATAAAATTTCCTTGCATCCCGGTCTCTGTAAACGTGCCGGTAAAGTGCCCATCAAAAATAGGCATTCGTATATGGAGGGAGTCTCCATCAATGGTAATTTCATCCACCGTGATTTCCTCTTCGGCATTGTACATTTTCATCACGTACTCCCCATCTTCATCCAAGGAAAGTGTAAAATTGAACGGTAACTTTTGCGAATCGGAAACCTCCATTTTAGCCAACCAATCCCCCAAGGCCAACTTTTTCTCCTCCTTTTCACAAGACGCAATCAACAGTGCAACAGCAAGTAACAGCACACAAATTCTCCTCATTACCTGAAAGATTTTTCCTAAATGTAGCAAATACAATCCGAAACTTACAACTCCATTCGACTTATGGACGCTATTTACGTTGAATCTGTCCACCCATTGTTTTATATTTGTCGATTCTAAAATTGGGGTATGAAGATTTCTTACAACTGGCTGAAGCAGTTTTTGCAGATTGATTGGGACTCACAGAAAACCGGGGAATTGTTGACCGATCTGGGACTTGAGGTTGAGGGCATTTCCAGTTTTGAATCCGTGAAAGGTGGATTGAAGGGAATCGTGGTTGGGCATGTTCTGACCTGTGAACAGCACCCCAACGCGGATCGCTTAAAATTGACCACCGTTGATGTGGGCCAGGAAACCCCTTTGCAGATTGTTTGTGGGGCTCCTAACGTTGCGGCTGGTCAAAAGGTTCCCGTGGCCACCATTGGCACCACACTTTACACCAAGGAAGGGGAAGCTTGGCAAATTAAAAAAGGAAAGATTCGAGGTGAGGAAAGCCAAGGCATGATCTGCGCGGAGGATGAACTTGGACTGGGCAACAGTCATGATGGCATCATGGTGCTGAACGAGGCCCTGGAACCCGGAACCCCCTGCTCCAAAGTCTTTGAAATTGAGAACGACGAGGTTTTTGAAATTGGACTCACCCCCAATCGTGCTGATGCCATGAGCCATTTCGGAGTGGCCCGTGACCTCAAGGCCGGTCTGGAACAAAAAGAGATACAAAAAGAATTGGTGACCCCGTCCACCAGCAACTTTTCCATTGACAACCGATCGTTGAAAATTGATGTGGAGGTAAAGGACAGCAAGCTTGCCCCAAGATATTGTGGCGTTACCATCAGCAACCTTATCGTGCAGGATTCCCCAGATTGGTTGAAGAATCGCTTGAAAGCCATTGGCCTGTCCCCTAAAAACAATGTGGTGGATGTGACCAATTATGTGCTCCATGAACTGGGACAACCCCTGCATGCTTTTGATGCCTCAAAAATAAAGGGCAATAAAATTGAGGTAAAAACCCTTCCGGCTGGCACCAAGTTTAAAACCTTGGATGAAGTGGATCGTGAACTTCATGAGGATGACCTTATGATCTGTGACACGGAAAAACCCATGTGCATTGCCGGGGTTTTCGGAGGAATTCATTCAGGAGTAACAGAGCATACTTCGGCCATTTTCTTGGAGAGCGCCTATTTTGACCCGGTTTCCATCCGAAAAACAGCAAAACGACATGGTCTGAACACTGATGCATCATTCCGTTTTGAACGGGGTATTGACATCAACATGACCGAATATGCCTTGAAAAGGGCCGCATTATTGATTCGTGAGATTGCAGGAGGGTATATCAGTTCAGAATTGGTTGATCTCTATCCCAAAAAACCACAGGAACGACAGGTGTTCTTGACCTTTGACAAAATCAATTCCTTGATCGGGCAAGAAATTCCAAGGGATACCATTAAGTCCATATTATCTTCTTTGGAAATCAGGATAAACAACGTAACGGAATCCGGTCTTGGACTGACCATACCTACGTACCGCGTGGACGTGACCCGCGAAGTGGATGTGATTGAGGAAATATTGAGGGTGTATGGCTACAACAACATTGATTACAAGGAGAAGTTGAACGCTTCCATTGCCAAAACATCCCGATTTGAAAACCATAAAATACAGGATGTGGTAGGCAATATGTTGGCAGCCCAAGGTTTTTATGAGATTATGACCAATAGCTTGGTTGCTTCGGAAACCGAAGGGATTGGCAGCGAAGATGAAGCTGTAAAGATGTTGAATCCACTTAGTGCCGATCTTTCGGTCCTGCGGACTTCCATGTTGCTTTCTGGATTGCAAACGGTAAGTTTCAACCACAATAGACAGAAAACCAATCTCAAATTCTTTGAATTTGGCAAAACCTACCATAAAGCTGATGGGGAAAACCTTGAGAAGCGACATTTATCCCTTTTCGTTTCGGGAGACCGCACGGATGATAGTTGGGCTGTGCCCTCAAAGAAAACCGATTTCTTTTTCCTTAAAGGTATCGTTGAGACCCTGTTTGAACGATTGGGACTGAAGGACATTGAAACAAAGCCTCATTCAGATTCTGTTTATGCGGAAGGACTGTCTTGCAGCAAGGATGGTAAGGTATTGGCTTCTTACGGATTGGTCAACAAGACCATTTTAAAGAAGTTTGATATAAAGCAAGACGTTTTGTTCGCCGATTTCCATTGGGATTCCATTTTGTCATTGGTGAGCACCCAAAACGTAGTTTTCCAGGATATTCCAAAATTCCCGGAGGTAACTCGGGATTTTGCGCTGTTGTTGGATGAATCGGCCTCATTCCAAAAAGTGTACGACATTGCTTGGAACACTGAAAAAAAGCTCTTGAGAAAGGTGAATTTGTTTGATGTATACACGGGCAAAAACCTACCCGAAGGTAAAAAATCCTATGCCGTGAGTTTTACGCTTATGGATGAAAAAAAGACCTTGACCGACAAGCAAATCGATAAGATTATGGGCAAACTGTTGGCCCAGTACCAAAAAGAATTGGGAGCAGAACTACGCTAGAAGTCTACATTTGTGTGGGAAGAATCACGCTATCAATTTCATGAATGACCCCGTTTTTGAGGTTGCCATCCGCAGTGGTAATCCGAGCTGTATTGCCCATGGGATCGGTCAAAACAATATCATACCCATCCATGTGGGCCAATAATTTTTTCCCCTGAATGGTGGTGAAACTGGCTTTCCCATTGCCTCGGCACATGGCCCTAAGAATTCGGGAAGCGGTCAAGTGACCCGCAACGATATGGTAGGCAACCAATGATTTCAACTCACTTTTGTCCTTGGAATTGATCAACTGAGTCATTTTTTCATTTGAAAATCGCTCAAAAGCAGCATCCGAAGGCGCAAAGATGGTAAATGGTCCTGAGTTGGCCAGAATATCATCCAACTGAGTGGCCTCAACGGCAGCAAAAATGGTTTTTAGGTGGTCTAGCCCGTTGGTGTTTGAAGCAAAGGAGTCGGTATTTTGTGCAAAAGCAGATACGCTAAGGGCCAAGCAAAGACCTAGCAGAAGGTTTGGAAGGGGGGCTTTCATGGGTTGGTTTTCAAGTTTGGGGCTATTTAATTAGTATAGTTTTACGATTAACTACCAAAAACTTCGATAAGATACATTTTTTTAAGAGAAAAAAGGGCATTTTTTTGACCCCAAATTTGATTTAACGAAATGTTAACGTTGTGTTTTTCCAAGACTCGTTCCCAATCAATGGTTCAATTCATTAACTTTGAATGAATTGCTAAGAAAACAGGTATGATTTTAAAAGGAACGGACATTGAGCATAAGCTCCAAAAAATCAGGGGCAAGCAGAAAAAAGAAGCGCAAATTTTGAATGAAGTCCAGGAAATCCTCCGGAAAGATGCCTTGAAGGATGCGAAAATTTCCAAAGAACTCGCCTCAAAAACCACATCAAGCTCCAATGATTTTGTTTTTGACCTTTTGGACACGGATAAAATCTTCCATATCGACCAAATCAAGGAAATCTGTATTGACTACAGACTCCGTTTTTTGGACAGTTCTTATTTTAAAGGAAAGATTCCACAAAGTGCCCTATCCAAAATAAAACAATTGGAGGCTTCGCATAACACAGAAATAAAGGGGTATAAAATCATGGCGCCCTCCAAACTCTTCAAGCTGGAGGACAAGGACGACCCCCTACTCTTTGCGCCCATCGGCAACGACTATTTTTATTTGGTCCACAAGTGGGGCAACGACCTGCACCCATTTCGAAAGCTTCTGGCATGGCCCTTTAAAAATATTGTCAACCTCACCCTTCTTGTGGTGCTGCTGAGTTATTTGGTGACGCTCATGGTGCCCGATGGATTGTTTTCAAAAAACAACACCACTGCCGAGTTTTGGATTATCTTCTTTTTTATGTTCAAATGTATGGCTTCCGTGGTTATTTTCTACGGATTTGCATTGGGCAAGAACTTTAACCCCGCCATTTGGAACAGCAAGTATTTTAATGCCTAGACCGTAACGGCGTACATCTTTTCCCGTTGCTCTTTGATGGACTTGTCAGACATATAGTCGTCAAAGGTCAAGTAACGGTCAATGGTGCCTTTTGGGGTCAGTTCAATGATTCTATTGGCAACAGTATGCACAAATTCGTGATCGTGTGTGGTCAAAAGTACCGTACCCTTAAAGTTTTTCAAGGAATTGTTGAAGGCGGTAATGCTTTCCAAGTCCAAGTGATTGGTGGGCTCATCCAATAGCAGCACGTTGGCCCGAAGCATCATCATGCGGCTCAACATACAGCGAACCTTTTCCCCTCCAGAAAGCACGGTGCATTTTTTTAGGGCCTCTTCCCCACTGAACAACATTTTCCCCAAGAATCCACGGATGTAAACTTCCTCACGCTCCTCCTCGGTCTTGGCCCACTGGCGCAGCCAGTCCACCAAATTGATGTCTTCTTTAAAAAAATCGGAATTGTCCGCAGGCAAATAGGATTGGGTTGTGGTCACCCCCCACTGGTAAGAACCTGAATCGGCCTTTGTCTTTCCTGCAATGATATCATAAAACGCCGTAGTGGCTCTGGAGTCTTTGGACAGAATGGCCACCTTGTCCCCTTTTGCCAGGTTGATGTTCACATTCTGGAACAAGACATCGCCATCTTCAGAAGTGGCGGAAAGTTTTTCCACATTCAGGATTTGGTCCCCCGCTTCGCGTTCACGGTCAAAAATGATGGCCGGGTATCTTCTGCTGGATGGTTTTATATCTTCCACCTTTAGTTTGTCCAACATCTTTTTTCGGGAAGTGGCCTGTTTGCTCTTGGCCACGTTTGCACTAAACCGTTGAATGAACTCATTGAGTTCTTTGGCCTTTTCCTCTGCCTTTTTGTTCTGTTGGGCCCGTTGGCGTGCTGCCAGTTGGCTGCTTTCGTACCAAAATGTATAGTTTCCGGAATACAGATTGATTTTTCCAAAATCGATATCAGCTATGCTGGTACAAACGGCATCCAAAAAGTGCCTGTCGTGGGAAACCACAATTACGGTGTTTTCGTAATTCGCCAAGAAATTTTCCAGCCAATTGATGGTTTCGTAGTCCAAATCGTTGGTAGGCTCATCCATGATCAACACATCGGGGTTTCCGAACAAGGCCTGGGCCAACAACACCCGTACCTTTAGTTTGGAATCCATGTCGGCCATGGTGGTATAATGCAAATCTTCGGTAATGCCCAAGTTTGACAATAGTGCCGCTGCATCGCTATCGGCATTCCAGCCGTTCATTTCCTCAAACTCCACCTGAAGTTCCCCAATTTTTTCCGCATTCTCATCCGTATAGTCGGCATAAAGGGCGTCTATTTGCTTTTTGATCTTGTAGAGGGGTTTGTTGCCCATGACCACGGACTCCAATACGGTGAATTCATCATACGCATTGTGGTTTTGTTCCAATATGGACATCCGTTTGCCGGGCTCTAGGTGCACATGCCCCGAAGTAGGGTCCTGCTGTCCTGACAATACCTTTAAAAATGTGGATTTTCCCGCACCATTGGCCCCAATGATACCATAGCAATTTCCATCGGTAAAGGTAACGTTTACCTCATCGAACAATATGCGTTTTCCAAACTGTACGGATAAATTGGATACTGATAACATGCAACTATTATTTTTTTGCAAAAGTAGCTAAAACCTATCCGTAATTCCAATTTAAGAGCACTTAATTAAACGTCACAAAAACACAGTTTTACAACATTTAACTACCCATTAACAAGCTCAGCTAACAGGTATCCTTAATTTTGTTTGATAAATGTATGGTTCCCTATATGGTTAGAATTCTACTCGGTCTCATCGTATTGTCAACTTTGGGTTGTTCAAATAAAAGCGGAGAATGTGCTTCCGTTTTCTTTGGCGGTGAGATTGTCAATCCTACCAGCGACTATGTTGTACTGTACCGGGACGATGCTTATATAGACTCGGTAAAGCTGGATGACAATAACCGTTTTTCCTTTACGCTTCAAGGAATTGATGAGGGACTTTATCATTTTGACCATGCTCCCGAACTCCAATACATCTATCTACAGGAAGGCGATAGCCTTTTGGCGCGTTTGAATACCGTTGAGTTTGACGAATCCCTGGTCTTTTCCGGCAAAGGGAGCGAAGTGAACAACTTTTTGGTTGAAATGTTCCTGACCTACGAAAATGAGGAACCGCAGATCTACAGCTATTATGCTCTTGACCCGGATTCGTTCAGCAAAAAAATAGATTCGCTCAGAGCCATAAAAATCAATCACCTGAATGAATTGGTGGCGGACAACCAACTATCTGACCGCGCCCTGAACATGGCCAAGGCTTCCATTGATTACAACAGTTACATTTCAAAGGAAAAATATCCATTTTATCATAAACGGAAAACCGGTGAGGAGACCATACACGATCTTACAGGTTCTTTTTATGGCTATAGGAAAAATATAGACCTCAACAATAGGGACCTTACCTATTTTAGGCCCTATTTTGATTTTATGAAATGGCATTTTGGGAACATCTCCTACATGACCTGTTTAAAGGATTGTGGTGGTGACCAAGAGGCGGTAAGTGACCGTCTTCATTTCAACAAGCACAAACTTTATCTGGTAGACAGTTTGGTGGCAGAAAAAGAAATCAGGGACATCCTATTTAGGAACATTGCTGTGGACTATTTGTTGAAAGAGCACAACCCCAGCCAAGAATGCCAAGTCTTTATTGATAAGTTCCATACACTATCCTCCAATGAAGAGCACAAAGAGGAGATAGACCAGCTTTACAAAGGGATCAAGCACTTACAACCCAATAATGTCCTTCCCGATTTTAATTTGAAGGATGCGGACAACCAAAACATTTCCCTAAAAGAAATTGTGGGCAGAAAAAAGAACACTGTCATCTACTTTTGGACGGCTACCCAAAAAAAGCATTTTAGAGATGTAACGCTGCATGTGGCTGAACTGAAAAAGAAGCATCCCCACTATAATTTTGTAGGTATCAGCCTTAAAACGAGCTACCCGCAATGGAAAGTTCTTGTGGAAGAATACAAGTTGGACAAGAACAACCAGTTCCACGGTGAAAATTTTAAGGAGATCCAAATGGCCATGATCATTGACAAGATCAACAAATGTGTCATTACCAAGGATACGGTCATTGTTGATGCCTTTGCAGACCTCTACACCTCCCTGTAAACAAAAAACCCCGAAAACTTAATTTTCAGGGTCTTTCTTATTTTGTTTCTTGCCTTTTTTTCTTAGGAATTTCCCTTTCGATAATCTGCCAAGAATTTTTCCAATCCAATATCCGTAAGTGGATGATTCAGCAACCCTTCAATGGATGACAATGGACCCGTCATGACATCAGCGCCTATTTTGGCACAATCGATCACGTGCATCGTATGTCGGATGGAAGCGGCCAAGATTTGGGTCTCAAATCCATAGTTGTCATAAATCAACCTGATTTCTGAGATAAGATTGAGTCCATCTGTGGAGATGTCGTCCAAACGTCCCAAAAATGGGGAAACATAGGTGGCGCCAGCCTTGGCGGCCAATAAGGCCTGTCCTGGAGAAAACACCAGGGTGCAGTTGGTACGGATGCCTTTATCCGAAAAATATTTCAATGCCTTTACACCATCTCTGATCATGGGCACCTTTACCACTATCTGTTCGTGCAATTCGGCCAATTCCTCGCCTTCCTTTACCATGACATCGAACTCCGTGCCGACAACCTCGGCGGAAACGTCCCCATCAACAATGTTGCAGATGTCCACATAGTGTTTTAAAATATTGTCCTTTCCTGTAATGCCTTCTTTGGCCATTAATGAGGGATTGGTGGTAACACCATCCAAAACCCCCAGTTCCTGGGCCTCTTTAATCTGATCTAGATTTGCGGTATCGATAAAAAACTTCATTCTTATTTATTTTCGATTTGATTAGTACTGACAAGTGTAAAATTACAACTTATAATGGTTGATCAATAGTTTTTCGTAGACTTTATCTGGTAATATTTTCTTTAAGTTAAGGGAAAACTTTTGTAAAAAAGCCCCGACCGGATTGTGTACTTTGGGTCGTTTTTGGTTGATGATCCTGTATACGGCCTCAGCCACTTTTATGGGGTCTCCCCCACTGTCCACATCGTTGTTGATGGCATCAATGGTCTGAGCGTATTTATCCTCATAGGGCGATCCGTCCAAAACCGGGGCATGGTACCTTCCTGCCGCAATATTGGTGGCGAAATCGCCAGGAGCCACATTGGTTACCGTTACGCCAAAATCTTTGGTTTCCATCCTAATGGCTTCGGTGATGATGCCCAACGCACCTTTGGTGGCCGAGTAAAATCCACGGAAGGGCAATCCCATATAGCCTGCAATGGAGGTAATGTTCACAATGGCTCCCCCACCCTGTTTGCGCATTTGCGGCAAAACGGCCTTCATCATGTGTACGGGACCGTATAAATTGGTCTCAAAAACATTCAGGATTTCTTCATGGGGCGTTTCTTCAATGGGACCGGTAATGCCCATTCCTGCATTGTTGATCAACACATCCAAGCGTCCTTCTTTTAAAATAACATGGGAAACCGCTTTTTGGATACTTTCGACATCCTTAACATCCAACTGGACCAATTCAAAAGCATTAAAATCGGGATAATTTTTTGGGGTTCTGGTAGTGCCGTACACCACATAGCCCTTTGAAGTCAGAAATGTTCCAATGGACTTGCCAATGCCAGAAGAACCACCAGTGATGAGTACAATTTTTTTATCCATGATAGCTGAGTTCAGGGAACAAAAAAAGGCAAGCTACCTACATCGCACCGCTACGACCGTATACCCTTGCTGCGTTCCCGCCCTGGGGGATTCTACAGGAGCTGGTCGTGTAGGACTTGCCAGATGCAAATATACGACCTTTTAAATTTGTCACAATCCTAATTCATTCTTAATTTCGAAGATCAAGGATCATTACATCATGAAGCATGAATTAAAAACCATGGTAAAACTGCTTTCTTTTATTGGCTTTTTACTTTTTTTTCTTGGTTGTGGAGGGGATGCCGACCCATCCAAGTATTTTTCCATTCAACTGGAAGACAATAAACTGCAGCAAAACCAAAAGGTGGGCGTTGCCCTTAAAAACAAGAAGGATATTGAAATTTCGGAAGTCCACTATTATATGGATGGCGAGGAACTCCCCCTGGAGGATGGCAAACTTACCATGAACGTAAAAACCTTGGGCAATAAAACATTGGTGGCCAAATTCAATATTGAGGAACAACCCATTGAGGTTGAAGAAAAGATTCGATTGTTGGCGGCTTCCACCCCAGAAATCTACACCTATGACGTCATAAACACCTACCCGCACGATCCCATGGCATATACCCAGGGGTTGGAATTCAACAACGGGGTCCTTTATGAGAGTACAGGAAAACGGGGAGCTTCCACGGTACGTAAAATCAATTTTGAAACCGGGGAAATCCTTAAGAAAATTGATCTGGAAAATACATTTTTTGGTGAGGGCATCACCATACTCAACAATAAGCTCTACCAACTTACATGGCAAAGCAGAATGGGTTTTGTCTACAACCCTGAAAATCTGGAGCAAATCAAAACCTTCACCTATGGTGAAAGTCGGGAAGGTTGGGGACTTTGTAATGATGGAGAAAAACTTTACAAAAGCGATGGAACGGAAAAAATCTGGTTTTTGGACCCCGAAACCCTAGAGGAACAGGGGTATATAGAAACCGTTACCAACAAATCCATTTTCAACAAGGCCAACGAACTGGAATATGTAAATGGTAAAATTTATGCCAATGTCTACCAAAAAGAGAGCATGATGATCATTGATGCCACTTCGGGGGCCATTGAGGGCGTGGTGAATTTTGGAGGACTCAAAAACAAGGTGAACAGAGGGCCGGAATGGGATGACACCAACTCCGTGCTGAACGGGGTGGCCTACCACAAGGAAAAAGAAACCTTTTTTGTGACCGGAAAAAACTGGGACAAGCTGTTTGAGGTGAAAATCCGTAAAAAAGATTGATGCAGACCTACACGGAGACCTTTGATGTGGTTGTGGAAGACTTGGACGACCTGAACCACGTGAACAACGTCCGCTACGTGGAGTGGATTCAGGAAGTCTCAAAAAACCACTGGCAGAAACTCACTACGCAAGAGATGCGCGATGAAATGGTATGGGTAGTGAAAAACCACAATATTTCCTATCACAAGTCCGCTGTACTGGGAGACACTATTCAAATGAACACCTATATTAAGAGCAACAAAGGCCCCATATCCACCCGGGTTGTGGAGATCAAGGACAATAAAACAGGGCAACTTTTGGTTAATGCCCATACGGAGTGGTGTCTTTTGGATGCGAAAACCTTTCGGCCCAAACGTGTCCCGGAATCCGTTCAAAACCTATTTAAGTAGTGCATCGCTGGTACATCAAATGGACTTTTACCATCCTAGGAACCTTTCTGGTCATTATGGCAGCCTCCTGCCGTGAGGATTTTGAATATGTCCCCAGTACGGGCAATCTGGAATTCTCCAAGGATACCGTGTTTCTGGATACGGTTTTTACCACTATTGGCAGCAGTACGTATGCCTTAAAAGTATATAATCGCTCCAATGAAGATATCCTTATTCCCTATGTGGGGTTGGAAACAGGCCAAAACAGTAGTTATCGGTTGAATGTTGACGGTCTCCCTGGCAAAGAATTCGATGATGTGCCCCTTTTGGCCAAGGACAGCCTCTATGTTTTTATTGAAACTACTTTTGATGTCTCCCAGACTTCGGAAAATGAATTTCTGTATGCCGAAAGTCTCTTGTTTGGGAGTGGCCCTTCCACCCAAAAAGTGGAGTTGGTCACTTTGGTGCGGGATGCTGTTTTTCTGTATCCCAAAACCTTGTCCGATGGCACCAAGGAATCCCTTCTGTTGGGCATGGACGAAAATGGAGAGGAAATCAAGGTTGAGGGATTTTATCTGGAACCGGACGAATTAACCTTTACCAATGAAAAGCCCTACGTGGTTTATGGCTATGCCGCCATACCCGAAGGCAACACACTCAGCATGCAACCGGGTACACGAGTCCATTTTCATAAAAATTCCGGTATTTTGGTGGATGCAGGTGCCTCCCTTTCCATAAATGGGGAACTGAGCGAAGATCAAGAACTCTTGGAAAACGAGGTCATTTTTGAAGAAGATCGTTTGGAACCAAGTTATGCCGACCAGCCCGGGCAATGGGGCACCATTTGGATTCGGGAAGGAAGCAACAACAACCAGATAAACCACCTGACCCTTAAAAATGCCACAGTCGGCTTGCGCATTGAGGGGGACGGAATGTTGGATTCCCCTACCCTGACCATTGGCAATAGCCAGGTTTACAACAGCCAAAACCACAATGTATGGAGCACTGGGGGCCACATTATTGCAGAAAATACGGTTTTGGGAAGTGCGGGAGGCTCATCCTTCCATGGGGAACTGGGCGGAAAATATAGTTTTATCCATTGCACCTTGGCCAATTATTGGAACAAGGGCTTTAGAAATGGTGCGGCACTTTCGCTCAAGAATTTTACACTGCTCCCTTCGGGAGATAGGACAACCGCGCCTCTTGAAAGTGCAGATTTTGCGAACAGCATCATTTTTGGAAGTGCACCCACCGAACTTATACTACAGCAAGATTCCAGCTCAGATTTTAATTTTAGCTTCAATAGTTGCCTCATAAAGTTCGATTTAAGTGACGATACGGTCAACGAAAATTCACTGTATAATTTTGATAATAGCAGTTTTTACCGTAAAATAGTGTTCAACGAAGACCCTGAATTTGTAAACCAAACCAAAAACCAACTGAACATTAATGAAAACTCCGCTGCTATTGACCTTGCCGACCCCGATGTTTCACTTGCCGTTCCCATCGACATTTTAGGAACCGATAGACTCCAAAATCCGGACATAGGTGCCTACCAATTCATTACAAATAATTAGTTCTTAACGAATTTTTAAGGAGAATTGTAGGAAAAACAACCATTTCAGGAGAAAACCCCTAATTTTTTTAAGGGAAAACTGCAACGAGTTTTTTTTATGCGTTAGTAACTTGCAATCAGTAAATTGCATATGGATTACACCTACGCCATAATCGATTCCAGTGCAGCCTCAAAACTGCAATTGCAACTCTACTTGCAAGAGTATGATGATTTTGTATGTGCCGGTGTGGCCACCAACTCATCGGAGGGACTGAACACCATCCTGAAGTTTACCCCTGATATGGTCTTGATCAACCTTGGCGAAGATGGCATGGATTATTTTCAGATGGTTACGGAGTTAAACCAGTACATGCCCTCGCTTCCTATTATTATAGGATACTCCAAAACCAAAAAATATGCATACAACGCCATAAAAAGCGGCTTTTTCGACTATTGGATACTTCCACACAACGAGTTTGACGTCCGCAAGACCATTATGCGGCTTCGCAAACTGCACCCAAAACATCACATGCCCTCTACCATTTGTTTAAAATCGTACAATGATTATCGGTATTTGGACACCAAGGATATCCTGTATCTAAAATCCGATAACAACACTACGGATTTTTATATGCGCGATGGTAACGTGGTCAGTGCATTCAAAACCCTGAAGTCTTTTGAGGACAAACTTCCCAAAGGCTTTATCAGGATACACCAGAGTTATATATTGAACAGCAGGTACGTGTCCCGTATCAATTATGGTAAGTCCATCTGCACCCTAAACCATGATCGGGAAGAAGAACTTCCTTTCTCCAAAACGTACAAGGATAAAATAGATGCCTTAAAGGAAATGCTCTCCAAAACAGCGGTTAAGGCCACTAATTAGTAAAATTCTAACGCTTTTCTGCAGAATTCTAGCAGAAATGTGTCATCCACTAAAACATTTGTTGCAAAGCACAGTGCCCTAGGGCGGCTAAATATCTTAGCTGCATAAACCTATTTATTAAACCATAAACCTAATATTATGAGAAGAGCACTAAGTATTTTTGCCCTTGCACTACTAGCAGTTGGAATGTATTCTTGCGAACCTGAAACCGATGTACAGGAAACCGAAGCCCTTATGAAGACTATGGATCAAGAAGCTGGCGATGGGAAGCATTCTGATGGCGATGAAGGACGCGGCAACGGATAATATTTCGTTTTCGTTCTAGTTAACCTTACCAAAATGAAAAAAAATGTTCTTTTTGTCTTTGTACTTTCATTAATTGGGATGATATCCTGTAAAGACAAGGAAGGTATCAATGTTGAAACACTGACCTACAAGGAAAGTGAAATGCACAAAAAGCTGTACTTAATGAACAAGATACGCAGCAAGACGCATAAATTAAAGTCCTTTGCAGATGAAGACAGAGAACTCTAATTCAGAATAATAAAAGTACAATCAGCCCCATTTCAACCAAGATTTGGGGCTTTTTTGTTACCTTGTATTAGGAGTAACTCCATAATAACCTACTATATATTGAAAAAGCGATTTCTTATAGTCTTGTTCATCATTCTTTTGGGCTGTGCCAAACAGCCCCAAAAGGAAGCAGTTACCGTTGACCCTAACGTAGAATTGATAGATGCTTGGATCAATACTGCGCTGGACAGTGTGGGACTCCCCATGCAGGAACGAAAAAACTTATTGCAACAGGCAAAAGACAGGGCGTTTGCCCTGGCCAATGATAGTATTGGTATCCAAAAGCTTTCCAAGATTTCACTAGTCTACAAGGAATTATCAGATTCACTGGAATTTAGGCAGACCAATCAACAGGTAATGAAATTAGCTGAAGAAGCAAATATTCATGATGCTTTGGGAAATTCTCATTGGGATATGGCCTATCTATTTAGTTCCCACGGTGTTTTGGACAGTGCATTTTACCACTATCAAAAAGCATTAAGAAGTTTTGAGCAACTGCCCACGAATTCAACTTCCAATTCTCTTAAAGGAAGGATGTTGTACAACATGGGGAGAATACAGGAATCTTATAAAGATTACCTAGGAGCAGAAAGTAGCATCACAGCAGCACTAAAAATATTTGATGATTTAGAAGACACAAAGCGAACCTATAACTGTTATAACGTTTTAGGTATCATTGCCAGTGGTATGGACAATAGCGAGCAGGCTTTGGAATATTTTGCAAAGGCTAGTTCCTATTTAGATGAATTTGATGGAACAGAGAAAGCAAGATATGTGCAACAAAACCAAAACAACATTGCCCATGAACTCTTAAAAAAAGAGGACTATGAAGAAGCCAAGAAAGCTTTCAGCGAGTTGCTCAAGACTGAAGGTGAAGATTTAGAACTACACTCGCTAGCCCTCACCAGCCAAGCCTATTCCATCTTTAAATCAGAAAAAAATTATGATACAGTGGCCCAGTTGTTGGATGAGGCCATTAAATTGAACGATAGCATTGGTTACTCCGCGGATCAACCCAGGGCAAAGCAATACTACGCTGAGCTTTTGGCGGAACAGGGAGATACCGCACAAGCTCTTGAGTATGCCAAAGAATCCCGGGTCCTGGCCCAAGAAACCTATAACAACGAACGCTTGTCCGAGGTGCTGCGGTTGCTCACCAAGTTGGACAGCGAGAACGCCCTGGCCTACTCCAATGCGTACTATGACCTTAACGAGACCATACAGGAAGAAGAGCGCACCAAACGGGACAAGTTTGCGCGTATCCGTCTGGAGACCGATCAGGTCATTCATGAAAATCAGGTGCTATCCCGTGAAAAACAAATCTGGATCGGCACCATACTGGGGCTTATCCTATTTGGTATGGCCGTGATCATCATCTTGGCCCAGTACATCAACAACAACAAGCTCAAATACAAACAAAAGCAACAAGAGAGCAACCATGAAATCTATAACCTTATGCTTTCCCAACAGGGCAAGTTTGAGGAGGGGCGGCAGTTGGAGCAAAAACGCATATCGGAAGAGCTGCACGATGGGGTATTGGGCGAAATGTTGGGCATTAGGCTCATTTTGAGCGGCTTAAATGAACGGGATGATGATGCCTCTGTGGAGCAACGCGCCGGTCTGATTGAGCGTTTACAGGAGGTGGAAGAGGAAATACGAACCATTTCCCACGAGTTGAACCATGCCTCTTATGAAAAATTTCATAACTTTATTGTATCGCTGGAAGACCTGATCAAGGGTATTGAAAAGTCTTCCGGGATTGCATGTTCTTTTACGTATGACAACAAAGTGAGCTGGGACAACCTCTTGGGCGACATTAAAATAAATGCCTATAGAATTGTTCAGGAATCTCTTAAAAATTGTGTCAAACATGCCCAATGTGAGCATGTTGATATTGCTTTTGGCATGAGTGGTGGAAAGCTGAAGCTGACCATTTCGGACGACGGAATCGGTTTTGATACCAACAAAGGAAAACGGGGCATTGGCCTACGGAACATTATTTCAAGGGTCAAGAAAATAAAGGGCACTTTTTCCATTGACAGTGTTAAGGGCAAGGGCACAACCATAACCGTAACCATTCCCAGTAAATATATTGGGCTGGAGAGTACGTTGAACGATATTGCGCAGAAGCAAGTTTTAAATGCCTAAATCTTATTAATATAAAACCAGAATATGAGTACGCTTCGGATATTGGCCATAGATGATCATGAAATGACAATGCTTGGATACAAATTTATCCTTGAACGCATTGCCTTTGATGGGTACACCATTATTGTAGATACCGCCAATTCGTATGAATCCGGTAAAAAACTTATTGAAGATTCCGCCAACTCCTTTAAATATGACATCTTGTTTTTGGATGTTCAACTTTTTGCGCCCAATGAGGACCAGCCTTTCACCGGAGAAGATCTGGGGATTCTGGCACGGAAAATAGTGCCTGAAAGCAAAATTGTCTACATGTCCAGCTTTAGTGACAATTATCGCATCAACAGCATCCTTAAAACTGTAGACCCCGATGGCTATTTGGTGAAAACGGATATTGACTCAAAAACCTTGGAAGATGCCGTTAAGACCATTGTGTTGAATCCCCCTTATTATTCTTCAAAAGCGCTCGGTGCCATCCGTAAAAAAATGTCCAACGACATTGATTTGGATGAAAAAGACCGACAGATTTTGTACCACCTCTCCAAAGGCACCAAAAACAAGGACCTGGAAAAATTCATTCGGCTTTCCCCCTCCTCCATTGAAAACCGAAAACGTCATTTAAAAACACTTTTTGGCACCGAAAACGAAAACGATTTGGCGCTTATCCTTGCCGCAAAAAATAGAGGCTTTATTTAAAATTTCTTCCATTCCGCTCCCCCACAAGGCGTTACCGTAATTCATATCACTTCTTTTTGAGGTAAAATCCCTACAAACAATGGGAAAACCACAAAATTTTTAAGGATTTCCTCCAATCCAAAAAAAAAGAATCATCCTAACTTTAAGGATACGAAACCACAATGCTGAAAAAATATGTCATCCCGAAAAAAAAATAACTCTAATTCCCACTTTAGCGGCACAAAGATTTTTGAGGCCGTCAATGGAGTGGATGAGTTTCTCAAAACCTTGGAAAGAGAATTTTTTGGAGAAGCTAAGCTGCAATGTCATTTTAACAGTGCCAATAATAAAGCCGACTTAATCCTTGATCTGAATTTCAATTTTGGGCTTACGGAGATCCTCCGCCACTTTAATGAGGGCAATTGGGGCAATTTTGCCTATCCCAAGGAAAGTCAGTTGCACATGTCGTCTTGCTTTACCAAAGCATTGCAAAAATTGAACGCTGAGAACAGTCATACATTGGATATCATTGAGGCTTCCTTTCATTATTCCGACACATCCATCGTTATTTCCAGGACAAGTGAGTACAGTATCCCTAAACAAATAGGGGCCATCCTCTCCAAAATAAGCGAACACTTTGTATATTTTACCAAAGGCCTAACAGAGATGCCCTATGAGGTTTTTGTCCCAGTGTATGAGGGAAAGACGCAAAATGTTTTTGAGCCGAAGAAAAGCCAGACCAGCTATTTTGATTTTTGGGGGTTGTATTTTGAGGACAATGTACACCATCGGGTAATGATATACTCCCTAAACAACAAGGAACTCTGCCACGAGGACCTTTTTCTCTTGGAATAAAGAGGTTTTTTTAAGGGGCAATTTCAAAATCTTACAACCAACAACCCAACCATTACGAGTTGAACAAAGGCCTGGATTTCATTAAATCTTTGACCTTTTGTTTTATTTCAGAAATATGTGCCTCATTTTCAGAATCCGTAAGCACTTCATCAATAAATTCAACAATGGTTTCCATATCTGCTTCCTTCAGTCCCCTAGTGGTAATGGCAGAGGTGCCAAAACGAATACCTGAAGTAATGAAGGGTGATTGATCATCAAAAGGCACCATGTTCTTATTGGCCGTAATGGCTGCTTTTTCAAGTGCTTTTTCCG
This sequence comes from Allomuricauda sp. CP2A, assembly GCF_001683915.1. Classification (GTDB taxonomy): domain Bacteria; phylum Bacteroidota; class Bacteroidia; order Flavobacteriales; family Flavobacteriaceae; genus Flagellimonas. The sequence continues at coordinate 23,889 of NZ_LXTT01000061.1, forward strand.
CATCTTTTCCGGTTATTCCCTTATTTCTAAGGTCGATGAGCATCATGTGGTTGTCCGTGCCACCGGAAATCACTTTGTAATCCCGGGCCATGAATGCTTTGGCCATGGCCTCAGCATTTTTCTTCACTTGAATGATGTAGTGCAAATACTCATCCGAAAGGGCCTCACCAAAAGCAATGGCCTTGGCAGCGATGATATGCTCCAAAGGCCCTCCTTGATTCCCTGGAAAAACAGCCAAATCCAACAAAGCTGACATTTTTCTCAGTTTGCCGTTCTTTAGTTTGATCCCGAAAGGGTTGTCAAAGTTCTCTCCCATCAAAATAAGACCTCCCCTTGGGCCACGAAGCGTTTTATGGGTAGTGGTGGTAACAATATGGCAATGCGGGATGGGATCATTTAAAATGCCCTTGGCAATCAATCCGGCGGGATGCGAAATATCTGCGACCAAGATGGCCCCTACACTATCGGCAATCTCCCGGAACCGCTTAAAATCCATATCACGGGAATAGGCGGAAGCTCCCGCAATGATCAACTTGGGCTTTTCCTTATCGGCAATCTCTTGGATCTTGTCATAGTTCAAGGTTCCGGTCTCTTCATCCACCCCATAAAAAACAGGGCGGTACAATTTTCCGGAAAAATTCACAGGGGAACCGTGGGTCAAATGTCCTCCGTGGGACAAATCGAACCCCAAAATGGTATCACCGGGGTTTAAACAAGCATGATATACCGAAGCATTCGCTTGCGAACCTGAATGCGGTTGCACATTGGCATAAACGGCTCCAAACAATTCCTTGGCCCGGTCAATGGCAAGCTGTTCCACTTCGTCCACCACTTCACAACCACCATAATAACGCTTTCCGGGATAGCCCTCCGCATATTTATTGGTCAACACGGAACCAGCGGCCTCCATGACCTGCGGGCTGGTAAAATTTTCCGAAGCTATCAGTTCAATACCTTCAATCTGTCTATCCTTTTCTTGCGCTATCAGTTCAAAAATCTTGTGGTCTCTTTGCATCTTGCCTTTAATTAAAAGAAAGGCCAAAATTACGAATTGCATATTGAATTCTATGCATAAAAAAGCAGCCCGGAACGGATTTTATCAAATGGCAATTAACAATTCAGGATACTGCTCCAATAGCCTAAAAACCAGTTTATTTTGTGTATTTCATCGATAATATACTACCGTTCAACCTTTTTCGTTAGTATACTATTGGTTTTTGGCACAGCAATTGAAAAACCATCCATAACCAATAAATCAAAAAACCATGAAAAAAATTCTACTTATCACCACAGTATTTGCCCTACTTTTTGCCTGTGGCGGCGTCAAAAAAACCCAAGAGGCCCTCAACAGCGGAAACTATCTTACCGCCATGAACAAGGCCATCAAAAATTTGGCTGAGAACAAAACCAAAAAGGGAAACCAAGAATACATTACCCTTTTGGAAGAGGCTTTTGCCAAAAATGCGGAAAGAGAGCAACAAGAAATCGCTTTTTTGCAAAATGATGGCAACCCGGCCAATTTGGAGACCATTTATAACAAGTATTTGCAACTGAAGAACATCCAACAACGCATTAGACCATTGCTGCCCCTTACTATTTATGATGAAGGAAGGGACGCAAGGTTCAGCTTTGTCAACTACGACAATAAAATTTTGAACACCAAAGATGACTTGTCCGAGCATTTGTATGAGAATGCCTCAAATCTTTTGGCCGCTGCCAAATACAAAGCCGATTATAGGGCCGCTTATGATGATTTGAAGTATTTGCAGGAAATCAATCCCGGATACAAGGAAACTGTCGCCAAAATGGACGAGGCCTATAACAAAGGATTGGAGTTTGTACGGGTGGAAATCGCCAATCAAACCGAACAGATCATCCCAGAACGGTTGGAAGAAGAGTTGCTGGATTTCAACGCCTTCGGAATTGATAATTTTTGGTTGCAATACCACACCAACCCTTTGGCCAATGTAAAATATGATTATGCCATGAACTTGGATTTTATGGAAATCAATGTTTCCCCAGAGCGTGTCAACGAGACCCAGATCATTAAGGAAAGACAGATCAAAGACGGTTGGGAATACTTGTTGGACAGAGAAGGAAATGTGGTAAAGGACAGTTTGGGCAACAAGATAAAAGTGGACAAAATGCGCACGGTTACGTGTAAATTCTTTCAGTTTACACAGAGCAAAAGTGCCCAAATTGGTGCCAAGGTCAGGTTCACCGATTTAAGAAGTGGACAGGAAATCAACGCCTATCCCCTATCCAGTCAATTTGTGTTTGAACATATTTTTGCCAACTTTCAAGGTGATAAAAGAGCATTGGAAGACGACCTTTTGATTTATTTGAACGCCAGAGAAGTTCCTTTCCCATCCAACGAGCAAATGGTCTACGATGCCGGGGAAGACCTTAAAGCGAGGCTGAAAGGTATAGTCTCACAATATCAGTTTAATTAAAATGAAAATCCCCGGCAGTTGCCGGGGGTTTTTTATGAAGATTATTGTCTGTCTTCTAAGGTCAAAAATATCAAATAGAACCATCTAGAAATCGTAATTTCCTCATCTTTTGCTTGCACTTTCCAGTGTAGGGTTATTTTTAACAGAGAATATTTTTTGGTTTACATTTTGTTCAGATAATCTAAAAAAGTACAGTTTTTTGTTTTCAAAAGGTGTACCGTAGTTGGTCCAAACCGTTGCCTTCATATATGTAGGGTCAAAGGACTTATTTCCTAAATAATCGAGGTTCACTTGCCAGTTTCCTATAAGGTTTTCATCCATAAAAAACTGCTCCGAGGAGTATCCCTTTATTTTTTCATCTTTTATCCTATCCTGGTTCTCTTCCAAAGTATGGTTCCAAATGAAGTATTGTTTCTGTGGATTTACAAACTGAATTTTAAATTCTGCCTCAGTATTGGACCATTCAAATAATAGTCGTGTTCCATATATGGTACTTTCATCAGAGAGAATATGGGCCTCCTCCAATTCGGTAGACCTTTTCTTGAGCAATTGATTCAATTCCGTCAGCACAATGGAATCTATACCCATGGATGGAGCAGTCATTTTACTTAATTTTCTTGATTCAACATACCGGGCATAAAACTTCAACGAATTGTTGTAATCACCCATTTCGTAATAGGCATTGGCCAAGTCCCTATAGGACTGCCCGTAAGCCGGTCTTAACCTAAAAACCTTAAGATATACTTCCAAAGCTAAATTTTTCATGCCGGCTTTTTCCAGCATATAGGCCAATGTTTTGAGAATTAACGCATTGTTCCCAAAACTTGAACGGATATGGTCATTAATCTCCCACGTTACCTCTTTATCCTGCCAAACATCCAAGAAATAGGAAAATGCATCTAAGTAAAAATAAGGTGAGCCTTTGTAGACTTTCCGATAGTTCTCAAAAATACTCTTGGCCTCTTCAAAATTGTTGGATGCCAACAATTCTTCCAAATATTTTGGAAGGGCATTCCTTTGGTACTCCTTGGCGTTGGATTCCTCAAAAAAATTGTTCCTCAATTTAGCCAAGTCGTAGGGCTTATCTGTTCCTGGTTCCCTGACATAAACCCCTTGGTTTGTGTTGATGATAACCACCCCACCAGAGGCTATGCCTCCGTATCGGGTAGTGCCAGAAACTCCTGATATTAAAGCGATTCGTTTAATGTTTTCAATAGGAATTGGTGGAGTGTCCTCGAATATCACCCCATCAACATCATATATGACCGGTTTTGCGTTCCCAAAAGATGCCGTCCTGTTCAAGAAAATGGCAGGACCCGAAGTCCCCGTTCTTGGATTGGTCCAATTCTGTGTCCGAACTCCGGGAAATTCCGTTTGTATTACATTTACAATACTGCCCGTAACCAGGTTTATTTCAGATCCATCAATCACCCTCATTGAAAATCCCGAGCGCTCCCCATCCAAAATACCGAAGGTCGATTTTACCAAACGCTTGTTGGATGCATACTCCAACTCCAGTTCCTCTCGGGTTTTCTTTCTTCTTTTTTCTACCACTACCTCATCCAACTCCTGAATAATGGGCATCAATTCAATATTTAAAACCGAGGTGACATCCTCAACAATGATTTCAACGGGTTTCATTCCCACATGACTGAAAATCAGAACATCACGTGGATAGGCCAAAATGGAGTAGTTTCCTAATGCATTGGTCTGTGTTCCCCTATCGGCATCCTTTATAATAATATTGACCCTGGGCAAGGGATCCACTCCATCGGTTACCCTGCCTTTGATCAATTGCCCCTTGTCTTGGGAATATATAGTGGTTTGGAATACCCCAAGAATAAAAAGAACCCAAACCGTTGTGATATAACGTCCATATTTACTTTGCATAAGTAGTACTTGTTACAACTCATTTTTGTTTGAAAATCCTAAAAAGGTTTCATGAACAAAACTAGAGTCGTTAGATTAAAACCGTAAAAATTTGGGGTATGCTGCTGGGAATAGTTACAAATTAACACTTAATTTTATTACAATAAGCACAGATGGCCAAAAAGGGACTCATTTATTCCTTAGGCCTGTTTTTTTCTATCCATTGTTCCAAATCTCCTATTTTTTCCTTTACAAATGTTTTCCAATTTGTAGTAGAATTAAGCCCTTCTTTTTTTAAAGCTTCAATATACCACTCTTTATGTTTGAACATTGGCATACTTATGAAGTCTGAAAAATCTGCACCGATGAACCAAATATTATCAATTAATGCCAATGTTTGGTTCTTTGTTAAAATTATATTGTCAAATAACTTTTTGTTCTCTCCCCAGCTAAATACTTCTATGAGATCTAATTCAAAAAGTTGTTTTATTACTGCTAGTCCATGACTCCTTGCTCTCTTCGTAGTGAAATCACGGTATCCTAGATTTTGAAGAATTGAATAAATGAATTCAACACCATCGTTAGGCGCAAAAAGATTTAAGTTTTCTTTAGCAAAAATATTTTCTTTTATCATTGTAAAACGAATTTAACGTCCCTCACATTTGACCAAATTCCCGCAGCCCTAAAATCTAAAGATATTGTAGCAGGAATATTACTACTGGATGCAGTTATTGGTCTATAAGTTATAAAGTTTCCTCCTCCCATATCAGCCAAAATTACTCCATCTGTTTTATTTGTTTTTGATATTGCATGTTTTGTTAGTGTCTTAAAAAGTTCCGATGCTTTCGCCACTGGTGTGTTCGTCGCTACTTCCCTTATTGTATTATTGTATCCCATTTTACCCAGAAGTCCAACTTTCTTGACCATTTCATTGAGCCTTGTGCCCCGATACACCCAAGAAACAGGGATTTTTTGGAGTAGTTTTATGGCTACGGGAGCACCAACTTCAAATAGTGCGATTTCCAAAATTGGGGTTACTCCTGCGACAAAGCCACCCGCTATGGAATCGAACATTCTGTTATTATAATCTTCCATAATTGCTTTGGCGGTATCATAAAAAGCCTGTAGATCATTCTTCGTAAACGAATCAAAATCAGAAATAAGGCTTTCAAGGTACTGCGCCATTAACAGTCCATCCTCCCCATGAAATTTTCGTAATCCATCTGCTATTACTATTATGGATTCAACACAATCATGCCCAACCCCACAAGGGTTATCGGGCAACATACTGAAATCCACGACCCAACTGGCAAACTCTTTGGCTGTAGAACCGGTATGCTGTCTGAGATAGGCAGCAATATCCTCAGTTAATCCCCTATTATTGAGAAGAAAGTTTATTTCATTGGTGGAAAGAACCAATTTAGTCCTAAGCCCATCCACAAGCAACTTTGTCCGGCTGGCCATATTGGCGGCCACCCCTCCCGGAGCACTAGGGCATTTGTCACAGCCCCTGTCTGTGGCCTTGTTGTTCGCTTTGGTGGATACTTCATAAATAATCTGGCACTCCCCGGGGTGCTCACATCTACTGCCGCTGCCATAGGTAAAGGTCCTGCCATCGGGCACCACATGGTACACGGTTACCGAAATGGAATAAGAGGAGGTAGTTGGACTGGGAAGACCTCCACTGCTTTGTGCACCGCCCATACTACCACCCGCACCACTGCTACTGGAACCGTTTGTCACATTTGTCCTGATGCACGGAATGGGATCACCATATTGGTCATGTTCCGCACAGGTATCCTTGGAAAGGGAACCATCCCTGAAAATTTGGTCAAAGGGGTACATGCTAATGGTCCCTACAAAGGCTATAGGGTCAAAACCACTCTGCTCAAACGCTTCATAATATTCCGGGTCGCAGACATAGTGGAAAACCGTTGGTTCCTGTGGCTGTCCGTCCTCAGATTCGCCCACTACCAGATTGTAGAACTCGTTCTCGGCACTGTCCGGTAAGGTAAAATGGAAAGAATAATTGGAATGCCCAAGGGAATCATTGACCCTGATCACCTCCTCATTGATAACGGCGCCATCATCTTTTCCTGTGGCTGTGGCCTTGAAAATATCCTTGCCCGCCCTAGAACTCAGGAAATCAGTAATCTTTGGAATGCCCTCCATGTCAACGGAGTTCAGGGTATAGGGACCCTCATCGGCACTGGCATCTTGGTCAGTATCCAAGGGCAAGGGCTCCTCCTTTTCACAGGAAAAAAGAAATAAGAAAATTAAAAAAGAGGTTGCAGCAAGCCTTTGAAAAAATTGCTTTTTCATAATAAGTAGGTTTTAAAATGTTCGATTGGGGATGCTGCACCCGCAAACTAAAAAATTCCATTTTAACACCATTGCAGAAAAACCTTAAAAATTCTGGGGCTTTTCTTTAAGGAAAAATCTCTCGAAATGCTATTGGTGAATATTAGTTCAACTAAAAAAATATGTCAGTTCAAGGGTAGTCGAGTACAAAATACATCTAGACTGCGCCTGTCTGCCGACAAAGGCAGGCTCGATGTGACAATATTCACTTCTTTATAGATGATTTTTTAGATTAATGTCGGAAATAGCCCCGTGCGAAGTGTGAAAGGTCACCTTTCCATCCTTTATGACCAGTAATTGGGGTGACTCGTGCCGTACACCAAATTGGGATGCCACCGCATTCGAAATATCCCTGTGCGACTGAATGGTCAAAAAATAGAAATCACACTCCGTATCCTGTTCATAGGAACCATTGAACATTCTTAAGGTCATCCCACTGATTCCACAAGTCATGGAGTGCTTGTAAATGATTTGGGGCCGATGTTTTGATTTCTCCACAATCCCTTCCAACTGATCCAAAGACTCCAAATGTACCCAAGGCACTTGTTTCTTTTCCTCTACTGATTTTTCCTTCTTTCCAAAAACACTGTCAAATATTCCCATAACGCAAATTTAAGGGATATGTCGGGAACCACAGAAAAGCTTACAGACTGACGAAATGTCCTTTATTTCTAGGGTTTTACAGACATTTTGGCGGTATGTTTGTATTGGTAGGATTGTTGACATAATAGAGAAAAACAACGCCTATGAACTTTAATAATTTTACGATAAAATCACAGGAGGCCATTCAAAGGGCACAACAATTGGCCCAGGAGTTTGGCCATCAACAAATAGAAAACGAACACCTGTTCAAGGCCATTGCAGAGGTGGATGAAAACGTGCTGCCTTTCATCTTGAAAAAATTGAACGTCAACGTCGCACTGCTCAACCAAATCTTGGACAAGGAGCTCCAGAGCTTTTCAAAAGTCTCCGGAGGTGAGATCATGCTTTCCAGAGAGGCTGGCAAAACTGTGAACGAGGCTAGCATCGTTGCAAAAAACATGGGCGATGAATTCGTATCCGTGGAACATTTGCTGCTTGCCATTTTTAAATCAAAAAGTAAAATAGCGCAGATTCTGAAGGATCAAGGCGTTACGGAAAAAGACCTGAACGCTGCCATCCAGGAATTGCGCAAAGGGGGCAAGGTGACCTCGCAAAGTGCCGAGGAAACCTAT
>NZ_LXTT01000084.1 GCF_001683915.1 Allomuricauda sp. CP2A
GGATAAATATTATAAAAGATATTTGAAAATAACCTTCTTAATCGGATTACTTGGAATTGTAATGGAATTGTTGAATTGGAATTATTTCTGTCTATTTAATTGCACTCTACTGACCTTCTCGCCTTTTCTGACTTTATTAATCTCAAAAGGAGTTATTGAGTTTTATAAAAAAGTATTCAAAAGAGAAGCTTTCCAAATGCAATGGGGAAAATTATCTGATGGAATTTGGATAAAGAATAAAGGAGATTTAAAATATAGAGGGTATTATGGTTGGTACACTACAAATATTGTAAGCTTTCCGATTTTTATAATTACAGCTATATTTATACTGATAGAAAAAAACGTATGCTAACAATGTATAACCGCAATTACGGCGGATTCGACTACGTCCGAATCCACTCGGAATTGCTAACGTCTGTGCTAAACCGAAAATTAACGCATATTAACCCGTAACTGACGGTTATACGGGACCGTTGGGGAAAAATGCCTGCGGCCGCCCGGCCGGCACCGCAAGCGGCACCCCCTGTCCGAGCTATTTTCCCCCAACGGCCACGCAGTACACCGCTTATTCGCTATATTTATTCCAC
>NZ_LXTT01000097.1 GCF_001683915.1 Allomuricauda sp. CP2A
GTACTCTCCTATTAGTAATTAAAATGCAAGAAACTTTAGAGGAAACTGAACTTCAAACAAGGGCCCATAAAAACGATTTTGTTGGATGCGATATCTTTAGTGGAGCGGGGGGCATGAGTCTTGGTGCTGAAATGGCAGGGATTAATATATCATTTGCAGTGGAGAATGATAAATATGCATCGGAGACATTTAAGCAAAACCATCCTAATTCTCAAATTATTTTGAATGATATTCAAAAGGTCAATCCTACTGAATTAATTTCCAGCAATCCATTTGTTCTTTTTGGAGGCCCTCCTTGTCAAGGATTCTCATTGTCTAATACAATAACAAGAAATTCAAAGAATAAAAAG
>NZ_LXTT01000126.1 GCF_001683915.1 Allomuricauda sp. CP2A
ATCATATCCTATGAAGAACAGGATGTCGAGCCGCATCGAACAGTGCTCCATGAGCTTGCGGTCGCTGATGATGTTCTCCAGATAGCCGACAAGGCAAAGCTTGAAGAAGACCACCGGGTCGATGCTCTTCTGCCCGCTTTGCCCATAATACCCCTTGGTGAGCGGATATAGGAAATCCAGGTCCAACACACCCTTCAACTTCCTGTAAAAATTGTCCCTTGGCACTCGTTCGCTGAGTTGGAACCGGGCGAACAGCTTTTCCTGATAGTCCTTCTTGCCTTGCATCCCTTTAAGGTACGATCCCTTTCCCGATCGGCAATGATCATCAACGACTTTTTTCGCTAACTTGTGCAACAGGCACAATGGCTATAAGTAATTGCTTGTTCTCGCCTACTTCTGAAAATCCTAGCGGATTTTCAGTTTGGTGTGTACTTGCTAAGTTCCGTGCTAAACCACGCAACTACTCATAGCCGAAACCGTTGGGGAAAAATGCCTGCGGCCGCCCGGCCGGCACCGCAAGCGGCACCTCCCCCCGAGCTATTTTCCCCCAACGGCCACGCAGTACACCGCTTATTCGCTATATTTATTCCACGTTTAACCAAAATCGGCCCGCGCGCCGCAGCGGAAAAAAGTGCACTTTTCCCAACAAGCGGCTATAGCGAATCAGCGCCTAATGGCTCCAGACAGCTTTTGCGGGCAAGCCCGCAACGCTGCCCGCCATAGCCGCGTGGCCGTTGTAGCCAATTAAAAAATGACGACCATCAAAAATCAAAGGAACAAAGAGGAGATTGAAAAATTGAAATCTAATATGTTTTCAAGTGATTGGAATCTTGTGAAAGAATCCGCAAGACAACTTGGTGAGTTGGGAGGTGAAGAAATCACCGACTTTTTAATTACACTGTTAGACCAAAGCGACTCAAGCATTAGAGATAGAGCTGCACTTGCACTCGAAGAAATTAGAGATAACAGAGCAGTAGAACCATTGTTAAGAGCGATTTTCAAAAAGGAAAACGAGGGATATACAGGGACAATGGTTTTTGCATTAGAATCTCATGACTGCTCAAAACACTTGACAGAAATATTCAGAATTATGTTCTATCAAGCATATGAATGCAAAATGAGTGCAATTGCTATTCTGGATACTCAGATTTTTGAATTTACGAAAGAAGACCTAATGGAGATTAAAGATATGTGGCAAAAATGTCTTCGAAATCCTGAATCTTGTCCTGAAATAGAAAATGAAGAGGTTAAGAAAGAAATGGAAGAATCCGTAAATGGATATTTAGAATATTTAAAAGAATAAAAACTGGCTACAACAACACCTATACGCAATGCCCTTCGGGACACTGCGCATAGCCAAACCGTTGGGGAAAAATGCCTGCGGCCGCCCGGCCGGCACCGCAAGCGGCACCTCCCCCCGAGCTATTTTCCCCCAACGGCCACGCAGTACACCGCTTATTCGCTATATTTATTCCACGTTTAACCAAAA
>NZ_LXTT01000138.1 GCF_001683915.1 Allomuricauda sp. CP2A
ATGTCGCTTGCATTGGCCGCAACCCCGGCACTGTCGTCAAGGTCGCTCAGGTCAACGGTAACGTCCGTGGTGCCCTCGCTTATGGTCAATACGTTGCTCGGTGCATCCAGTGAAGCGCCCGTGATGTCGTCGTCAGTGGCCGCCAAAAGTTCCGCGTCGGTGGCAAAGACAGCATCTAGGTCATCGCTCAACGTTCCGCCCCCGTCGACAAGTTCCAGCACAGTACCATTGAGGCCCAAAGAGGTGTTGTACTCGTTCCCGGCGTCCGTGTCGCCATCGGCGGCGATATGGTTCGCGATGTCCGTGGCATTTGTCGCAATATCACTTGTATTGGTTGCGATATTGGTCGTGTTGGTAGCAATGTCAGTTGTATTGGTGGCAATGTCGGATGTATTCGTTGCGATGTCGCTTGCGTTGGTGGCAATGTAACTTGTATTGGTCGCAATATCAGTTGTATTGATTGCGATATTGGTCGTGTTAGTAGCGATGTCGGATGTGTTGGTTGCAATATCCGAAGTGTTGGTTGCAATATCCGTAGCGTTCGTTGCAATGTTTGAAGCATTTGTCGCGATGTCGCTCGCGTTGGCCGCTACACCCGCACTGTCGTCAAGACTTGAAATATCAACCGCCGGATTGTTCCCCAACTCGTTGGTATAGGTCAATTCGCCGGTGGAACTGTTGAAGGACAAGGCCGTGTTGGTCTCGGCTATCGATACGGAGGCCACATTAAGGTACAGTGCTCCATCGGAACCTGCGGTTATATTGTTGTTGGCATCACCACTGATCAGGTTGACCGACTCGGTGCCGCCACCGTCCGTGATCTCCAGGTTACCTCCTGTGATACCGCTTCCCGTGTTGTACTCGTTCCCGGCGTCCGTGTCGCCATCGGCGGCGATGTGGTTCGCGATGTCCGTGGCATTGGTTGCAATGTCAGTTGTGTTCGATGCGATGTCGCTTGTGTTAGTGGCTATATCACTTGTATTGGTTGCGATATTGGATGCGTTGGTCACAATATCAGCTGTGTTCGTTGCGATGTCACTTGCGTTCGTGGCTATATCTGCCGTATTGGTGGCGATGTCGCTTGTATTGGTCGCAATATCCGAAGTGTTGGTGGCGATATTGGATGTGTTGGTTGCAATATCCGTAGCGTTCGTTGCAATGTCAGAAGCATTTGTCGCGATGCCGGCCGTATTAATGGCAATGTCACTTGTATTGGTCGCAATATCGGATGTGTTCGTTGCGATGTCGCTTGCGTTGGTGGCGATGCCACTTGTGTTTGTCGCTATATCAGCCGTGTTCGCAGCAATATCAGCTGTGTTGTCAGCTATATTGGTCGTGTTAGTAGCGATGTCGCTTGTGTTCGTGGTAATATCAGCAGTATTCGCAGCAATGTCTGAAGCATTTGTCGCGATGTCGCTTGCATTGGCCGCAACCCCGGCACTGTCGTCAAGGTCGCTCAGGTCAACGGTAACGTCCGTGGTGCCCTCGCTTATGGTCAGTACGTTGCTCGGTGCATCCAGCGAAGCACCCGTGATGTCGTCGTCACTGGCCGCCAAAAGTTCCGCGTCGGTGGCGAAGACCGCATCCAGGTCATCGCTCAACGTTCCTCCACCGTCAACAAGTTCCAGTACAGTGCCATTGAGGCCCAAAGAGGTGTTGTACTCGTTCCCGGCGTCCGTGTCGCCATCGGCGGCGATATGGTTCGCGATGTCCGTGGCATTTGTCGCAATATCACTTGTATTGGTTGCGATATTGGTCGTGTTGGTAGCAATGTCAGTTGTATTGGTGGCAATGTCGGATGTGTTCGTTGCGATGTCGGATGTGTTGGTTGCAATATCCGTAGCGTTCGTTGCAATGTTTGAAGCATTTGTCGCGATGTCGCTTGCATTGGCCGCTACACCCGCACTGTCGTCAAGACTTGAAATATCAACCGCCGGATTGTTCCCCAACTCGTTGGTATAGGTCAATTCACTTGTCGAACTGTTGAAGGACAAGGCGGTGTTGGTCTCGGCTATCGATACGGAGGCCACATTAAGGTACAGCGCACCATCGGATCCCGCGGTTATGTTGTTGTTGGCATCACCACTGATCAGGTTGAC
>NZ_LXTT01000148.1 GCF_001683915.1 Allomuricauda sp. CP2A
ATGATGTAAACATTAAGAAACAATCAAAAAAATTTTAATAAATAGTTGTGTAAAATCAGATACCCCTAAAATATATGGGGTATTTTTTTTATAACCATAAAAATTCACACATCACCCCTCATTTTTATATGGTCTAGTGTGAATTACCATATATTTGGGTGATCAATTAACTACTTAATTATGAAAAAAGTCGAGGCAATTATTAGAAAATCCAAATTTGATGAGGTAAAAAAAGCCCTCCATCAGATTGAGGTCAACTTCTTTAGTTACTGGGATGTAACAGGAGTTGGAAATGAGAAACAAGGGCATGTGTATCGTGGTATTTCCTATAGTACCAGTGATATACAAAGAAGGTATTTGGTTATCGTGGTATCCGATGACTTTCTGGACAAGACCGTGAATGTTCTATTGGACACAGCATCCACAGGAAATGTGGGAGATGGGAAAATTTTCGTCTCAGATGTGATTCAAGCGTACAGAATCAGGACCAAGGAAAGCGGTAGTGCCGGAATCAACTAAAGTATAACCAAAAACTTAAAAACTTAGATTATGATTGTACAAGAACAAGAAGCAATAGATAAAGCCGTTGAAGCGATCACCGGCGATATGGGCGCTTTGTGGATTACCTTAGCTGCCATTTTGGTATTCTTTATGCAGGCGGGGTTCACCTTATTGGAAATAGGATTTACCCGAAGCAAGAATACAGGGAACATTATTATGAAAAACGTAATGGACCTGGCCGTAGGTTCCGTCATGTTTTGGGCATTTGGATACGCCATTATGTATGGTAGCGATTTGATTGGCGGTGGATTTTTCCGCTCCAGTCCAAGCGAGCAAGGTTATCTCTTTTTTAGTGCCGATGACTGGTACAACCTGTTCTTCCAGACCGTATTCTGTGCTACTGCCGCAACCATTGTGTCCGGGGCCATCGCAGGAAGAACAAAGTTTTCCACGTATCTGATCTTTTCTGCGGTATTGACCACATTGATCTACCCAATTTCAGGTAGCTGGTACTGGCCTTTTGACGACGATGCTTGGTTGAACGTAGCTGGTTTCGTTGATTTTGCCGGTTCATCCGTAGTACATGCCGTTGGTGGAGCCGCCGCTTTGGTAGCTGCCATTTTGGTCGGTCCTAGAATCGGAAAATATGTTGATGGGGAGGCGAAGGCCATTCCTGGTCACAATATGGCTTTTGGCGCATTGGGTGTATTCATCCTTTGGCTGGGGTGGTTCGGATTTAACGGAGGATCTCAATTAGCTTGGGGTGGTAGTGACACTATTGCTGCAACCAGCGTAATCATCAACACCAACCTAGCAGCAGCCATTGGTGCCATTGCTGCACTATTCTTTACATGGGCTAGATATGGTAAAGCCGATATCTCCATGACCTTGAACGGTGCTTTGGCCGGATTGGTAGGTATTACAGCCGGTTGCGGTGCTGTAAACGCATGGGGCGCACTTGCCATTGGATTGGTTTGTGGTATTGTAGTGGTATGTTCCATTGAGTTCATCGATAAAAAATTAAAAATTGATGATCCCGTTGGTGCCATTTCCGTACACGGTGTGTGTGGTTTCTTAGGAACTGTGCTTATAGGATTATTCGCTTTGGATGGTGGAATGTTCTACGGAGGAGGAGCAAAACTCCTTTGGGTACAGACCTACGGTTCCCTGTCATACATCCTGTGGGCCGCTGCAGCTTCATTCGTTGTATTGTTCATCTTGAAGAAAACCATCGGACTTCGTGTTTCTGAGAAAGAAGAAGTAGAAGGGTTGGATTTGCATGAACACGGTGTGGAGGCCTATCCTGAACACATTTCACAGGACAAATAAAATTCAAACACAACTCATATATAAAAGGAAACGGAGCGTTCTGCCAAACGCTCCGTTGAATAACCTTTTCAAACACAACTCACAATTAAACAAATCTGTCCAATAAACATAAAGGACAACTTAAAATGATTATGATATGAAAACGATTATAAAAACAAATTTCGTAAAAAATTTAGCTTTCGCCGCATTGGCATTGATTTCAGTAAGTGCTTTTGCCCAGGAAGAGGAAGAATCACCAAAATTTAGCTTTAGTGGCTCCGTGGATGCCTATTACAGGACCAACCTTACAGCTCCTAATGGTGAAGATGCCATAGCGCCTGGGTCTTCTTTTGCCAATTTGGATGGTTTTGCCTTGGGCATGGCCAATGTTATTGCTGCTTACGAAGGTGAAAAAGTAGGTTTTGTTGCTGATTTGGTCTTTGGCCCAAGAGGTACTGATGCCATTTTTGCTTCTCCAATGTATTCTGCAACGGGTGATATTCTTAACCAGTTGTATGTATACTGGAACGTAAGTGATGATGTCACACTGACTTTCGGTAACTTCAACACCTTTTTGGGATATGAGGTTATCTCTCCGGTGGCCAACTTCAACTACAGTACCTCATACCTATTCTCTTACGGACCTTTTAGCCATACTGGTTTGAAGGCTGATTTTAATTTGGGAAGCGATTGGTCTGCCATGTTGGCCGTAATGAACCCAACCGATTTGACCGAGTTGAACGGAACCGGCGATTATGCCGTAGGTGCCCAGTTGGGATACTCCGGACAATTCTTGAACTTCTTGTACAGCCAAGGTGGGTTTGAAGTTGACTATACCGGTGGATTTGATGTTTCTGAAGATTTCTTCTTGGGGATCAATGCCGCCCACTTTAGCATGGAAGATGATGGTGGTTCCTTTACAGGTGTGGCTCTTTATCCGCAATTGGCCACTTCCGAAAACTTTACTATCGGTCTTCGTGGAGAGTACTTCATGGAAACAGATTTCTTTGGAGCTATTGGGGCTTCTGACCCAGAAGGTGATTCCAGCGTTTTTGCTGTCACTTTAACAGGTAGTGCAACTATTGGTGATTTGATCCTAAAACCAGAAATCAGATTGGATAGTGCTTCCGAAGATGCCTTTATTGACAACGACATGGATCCAACGGGAAGCTTGGCTTCTGTACTGTTTGCCGCTATCTACTCTTTCTAGGCCCAAGAAATTAAATTTTTAATGCTAATAGAAAGCCTTACTCCCTCGGGATTAAGGCTTTTTTAGTCTTTTTTAAAATCTTTCACTCCTGCTCTCACATTAGTTCTCAAATAATTTTGCCTTGGCACTAGAGGGCAGGAGTACTTTTTATTATACACACAATACGGGTTATAGGCTTTGTTAAAATCGATCATCAACGTATCACCGTCCGGGATGGACAAATCAATATAACGTCCACCTCCATAGGTCTCATTTCCGTTGGTATCGTCCAAAAAAGGCAAAAACAGATAATCCTCATACCCTTCCTGATCCAACAAACCCAAACTTTGGTACACTTCCAATTGGTGTTCTTCGCCATTCAATGTAAAATGAGCAATACCATACACAACTTCCTCCGTCTTTCTTCCTGTTGTGGTAGGATTTAAAAAAGGCACCGCATCCGGGGTCCGCACAAACCTGGCCTTGACCACATACGAAGTATCCGGTTCAAAAAAATCCAACGTCTCAAAATCTTTTCGATATCTATCGGGCAGTGGAGAGGTCTCTGGGTCCTTAAAACTTTCGTTCAGTTCCTTTTGAAATTCCAAAATATCGGCCACCAAAGGAGATTCAGGCGACACAACAGCTTTCTCATCATGATATTTTTTGCCCCTTCCGCAAGAGACTGCCAATAAAGCAAAGGCCAGTATTACATATTTCATTTTGAAGCTTTAATGCAAAAATACTGGATTTTCAATCCTCAATAATGTCGTAACGGGCATCGTTTAGGTACTTTTCCACCATTTTGTTGAACTCGGGGGTAATGCGCAACAGTGCCGTATCTTCCAAATTGTACAATTTATCCTTATCCTTGAACCCTCTTTTAAAGGCTTCTTCCAGATAAAACAACGCCGTTCCAAAATCTTCATTCTTGGCGCTCAACGAAATGGTCTTCAAGTAAAATTCAAAATTATCAGGTTCCAAGATGGTCTTGAGCATGTACAAAAAAGCCAGGGCATCCTCATCAACCATCTCTCCCGATCGCACAAGTTCAATGTTATCCTCAGCAAGGGCGTTTAAAAAACCAACCAGACGATGGCCCATCTCCTGCTCATGGATGTTGGATCCATTGATGAACTTATCGATCTCCGTCATTTGATAATTCCACCAGCCCAAATTCTTGAAGTTATGCGCAAACATGTCTTCCTCCATATCGTACTGATAATTCTCCTTGAGCAATATTTCCTTTGAAAAAGCCGCATTTTCAGCGCGACGCATGGCCCTAAACTGCTTGTCCCTGCGCAATTCTTTCTGCACTTCCCGAAGGGAATCCAGATTTTTATGGGCACCGTACATGGACATCATTTCCCCCAGATACTGCTCTGCCCAAATCAATTGGCCAGAATTTTTTAAGCGATTCATTTTGGTAACATCTTCCAGGTACGCTTTTTCAACATAGTTGGAATCTTTGGGAATCAATTTTCGGCCCATGGCGGCCAAGGTGAACAGTTGGAGCCCCTTTTCCAGATATTCTATGTCCGGCCATTCGCTCATCCCCTCATGAAGCAGTACCTGATTTGGAAACTTATAGCGGTCCAATATACTCTCATCTTCCAACATCGTGGTGTAGTTGTAATCATTTTTACTGACGATACCTATAAAATGAAAGGGCTGTCTCACATTCAACAAATCTGTATTGGTCATGGAAGCCCCCATAGAAATTACGCCCTTTACCCCTTTGATGAAAATGGGGACCAGATTGACAAAACGTCCTCCAGCAGCAGCCCCAGCGGAGTAAATCCGTTCTCTTTGAATGGGCAAAAGACTGACAATATCCTCCAAAACAGTATTGGTAGCGATCATATTACTGGTCAACGAAACAGTGTCATTGATTTTGGGGGCCGCCAAAATATACCCTTCTTTTTCTGCGGGTCCCTTAAATATGGACAACGCTTGCCTTTCCTTTCCCTCCAAATCAAAAACCACCAACAAGGGCCATTCTTTCTCTGTGGAAAAATCCCTGGGCAGATACAAAGAATAGGAACTTGGGATGGAATCTTGAACGGGAATGGAGTCCATGATCTCCCCTTTTTTAAGAACCATTTGTTGCGCCGAAGACGAAGTCAAACAAACTAGGGAGAGAAAAAATAGTAGATGTCTTTTTTTCATAATTCTATCATAGCAAAAATCTGGCCAAAACAAAATAGTGTTCGGTCCTATAAAGTTAATGGAATTTTACGTGACGGGGGTTCCACTTTTTATTGGGGCATGGGCCACCACGTTGGACAACACAATATGGGTTCTGCACTCACCATATACGATGAGCTCGTCGATAAATTTTTCCAAATGGGATTGATCCCGAAGCACCACCTCCATGATAATGTTCTCATTTCCCGTTATTCGATAACAATTGACCACTTCCTGAAGGGATTTCACCTTGTCCAGAAAGGGTTTGAGTTTTCCCATAAAGGCGCGTAGCATAATGATCGCCTTAAACTGATGCCCTGCCTTTACATAGGAAATCTTGGCCCCGTATCCCTCAATAATCCCTAAATCCTCCATTTTCTTAACCCGCTCCGCAACAGCGGGTGGCGTAAGACCCACTTCACGACCTATATGGGTGAAGGATTCCCTTGCATTTTGCTGCAAATGCCCCAAAATTTGCCAATTAAGTGCATCTATTTTCATATTTAAAGAATTAAAGCTTAAAAATTTTTATTTTAAAGGTATAATCTATTTTTTAATTTTAAAACAAAAGTTGAAATTTTGATTTCATATGTAATTTTATAATTCAAAATTGCTTTGAAAACATGGAGAGAAACTCTCTTAATTCCTTGGTCGTTTACCGTAAATCACTGGATCTTCGTGATA